>NZ_JAILWT010000009.1:0-119078 GCF_025698805.1 Filomicrobium sp. | reverse complement strand
CTAGGCTCAGGACCCATTGAATTGCGGCGTGCGATCTGATTCAGGCTCCTGAGGAGTCTGGATTATGAGCGATCTTTATTGGCTGACGGACGAGCAGATGGCTCGGCTGGAGCCCTATTTCCCTAAGAGCCACGGCAAACCTCGGGTGGATGATAGACGGGTGTTGAGCGGGATCATCTTCGTCAACCGCAACGGCCTGCGCTGGCGCGATGCGCCGCCAGCCTACGGGCCTCACAAGACGCTCTACAATCGCTGGAAGCGGTGGAGCGAGGCTGGCGTCTTCGTTCGGATGATGGAGGGCCTGTCTGGCGCACAGGCCGAGCGCCGGACCGTCATGATCGATGCCACCTATCTAAAGGCGCACCGTACGGCTTCGAGCCTGCGGGTAAAAAAGGGGGCCTCGGGCGACTGATCGGACGGACCAAAGGCGGGATGAATACCAAGCTGCACGCCGTCACCGATGCGAATGGACGCCCCATTAGCCTGTTTGTGACGGCTGGTCAGGTCAGCGACTACACCGGCGCGGCGGCTCTTCTGGATAGTCTACCCCGAGCCCAGTGGCTGCTGGGCGATAGGGGCTATGACGCGGATTGGTTCAGGGACGCCTTGGAAGCCAAGGGGATCACACCTTGCATCCCCGGACGTAAAACCCGCACCGAGCCCATCCGGTATGACAAGCGCAGATACAAACGACGCAACCGCATCGAAATCATGTTCGGTCGTCTGAAAGACTGGCGACGCGTTGCCACGCGTTATGATCGGTGCCCGAACGTCTTCCTCTCCGCCATAGCCCTCGCCGCTACAGTGCTCTTTTGGCTATGAGTCCTGAGCCTAGGCCCATTCCAAATTGCTTGGGGGAGCAATGTTTAATCTCTTGATGTTCAACGTCGATTGGCCCTCGGGCAGAGTCACCGTCCCTATGGGGCGGATGTTTGAATACACGGATGACCACATCACCGAGCAGTTTCGCGAAGGCGGCAACCCTCTTCTAGATCGTCTCACCGCTTTGCCGTGCTTGTTCTGCGAAGAAGGCACGACCGACGAAACCGCTTATATCGGTCAGATCAACCGTGCGCGCATTGTCGGCAGGGATGTGTCTCTTGAAGTCGGCTTCGACGCGGAGGTGCCACCGCTTCAGAACAGCATGATTCACGCGAACCGTGCAGAGTTGCACATGCCCCACGAATTCGAGTTTTCACGAAATCACTGGGCGGTGAAGGACGTTGACCTCTATAGATTCTTACTCCGCAACGTGCGCCCCCGCCGCCAGCGCCCGGCCGTGTTTCAAATCCCCGAACATGAAAACATCGAGCCTGCCTTAGCATCAGTGATGATGCCGTTCGATGCGGGCTTCAATGATGTTTATGCTGCCATCCAACTTGGCGCTGGCAATGCTGGCCTTCGTTGCAGGCGGGCGGACGACATTTGGGAGAACCCGGCAATCATTCAGGACGTGGTCTCCCTCATCGACCGTTCGCGCGTCGTCGTATGCGACTGCACCGGCAGAAACCCAAACGTGTTCTATGAGGCGGGCATTGCGCACACGCTTGGGCGTGAGGTGATTCTCATCACGCAGAGCGAGCACGACATTCCGTTCGATCTGCGGCACCTTCGCCATGTCCGTTACCTTAACAATGCCGAAGGGCGCGGTGCTCTAGCTGCTACGTTGCAAAGCAAGATGCAGACCATCCTCGGACACTAGATGAAAATCGATGGATAAGTTTGTCGAGAGCTATCCTAGATGGTAGCGATTTGAAGCTGGGGGTGTTGCAAGATGGCGTTCGATTTTTCTGTGCCTTTGCCGCTTGGGGAAGCAATTAACTTCAGTGTCGACGTTGGGCAGGCATTATATGTGCTTGGAGCGAATGGCACAGGTAAATCCAGTTTACTCCAACAATTCTACTCTCAACATCGGAAAAATGGCCGACGAATTTCAGCGCATCGCCAGACTTGGTTTCAATCAAATGCTCTAACCCTTTCAGCGCATGAAAAGAAGAATACAGAGACGTATATTTTAAATGATGATGCGAACCCACATTCGCGCTGGAAGGATGACTATTCTGCACAGAGAGCGAGCGTCGCAATATATGACCTAATTGACGCTGAAAATGTAAGGGCGCGTTCAATAGCGGGAGCTGTAGACGACAAGGATATGGATCTTGCGTTGGCGCTGTCGAAGAAAGACGCCCCCATCAAGATCATAAATGAACTTCTCCGCCTCTCGAACATCCCTGTGGAGATATCCGTTCAAGAATCCGAACAGGTCATGGCATCACGAAACGGGGGAACGAAATATAGTATATCCGAACTCTCGGATGGGGAGCGAAACGCGCTTCTGATCGCAGCAAACGTCCTAACGTGCAAGCCTGGATCAATCCTATTCATTGATGAACCAGAGCGGCACCTGCATCGGTCAATCATATCACCGCTGCTAACACTACTTTTCTCAAAACGGGTAGATTGCGCGTTTGTCATCTCCACGCACGATGTGATGCTTCCTCTAGATAATCGCGAAGCTAGAACACTCCTGATCCGTGGCTGCACGTACCGAGAGTCGAATGTCGTGAATTGGGATGCCGACCTGCTGGACGCGGACGGTGAGATTGATGATCAGTTGAAGCAGGACGTTCTCGGCAACCGCCGAAAGCTGCTCTTCATCGAAGGCACCGAAGCCAGCTTAGACCTGCCTCTCTATAGTCTTCTATTTCCTCAGGTGTCGGTGATCCCCAAGTCCACCTGCCGCGATGTTGAGCATGCAGTATCCAGCATCAGGGACGCGCATGAACTGCACTGGCTGAGAGCGTTTGGAATTGTAGATAACGACCGTCGACCGGAAGAGACAATTGCCGAACTAAAAGCAAAAGGTGTTTACGCGGTATCTGTCTTCGCTGTTGAGTCCATTTATTATAACACCTTGGTTCTTGAACGCCTTGCGGCTCGTCAAAACGAGATGACAGGGGCAGATACGAACCAATTGCTTGAGCAGGCTAAGGTTGCGGCGATCAACGCTGTTCGATCACACATTCAACGTCTCTCTGAGCGGGTGATAGAAGCGTCTGTTCGGCAGCAGTTGATGAGCAAACTGCCGAAGCGCTCAGATATCGCGGAAGCGCAGCCGATTGAGATTACGATTGATGTACCAACAGTTGTTGCGGAAGAGGTCGCGCGCCTAACACAAGCATGCGACGATGGCGATCTCAGCATGATAATCGCGAAATATCCTGTGCGTGAGACGCCGGCCCTTCGCGAGATCGCAATCAAGCTCGGTTTTCAAGGGAGAACCCAGTACGAAAACTCCGTGCGAAAAATGCTGATGGACGATCCCGAAGCCCTCGTCGAACTTCAGGCACTGTTCGGGACTCTCAAATCTGACATTGACGCTGCATGATCATCTACAGAGGTTTTTGTCCCACATTTCCCAAGTAAGGCGCTGATTTCGCTGTCCTGACCATTATATTTCCTATATAAAACATGGTGTTGAAGGCTGCGAGGGGCGCGTTTCATGGATCACCCAGAGGGTGCGGGCTTGCAACGGGCAGATCGGGTGGATTTCGACCCTCGCGTGCGGCTGGAATTTCGCGGCACGCAGCTCAGTTCCGACGGCGGCCTTCTGGTGATGCGCGAGCTTGATGACGCGCTCGGGTTGTCCGATTTGGCGTCAGCGGCGCTGCGCGATACTCGCTCTGGCAAGAACACGGTCCATCGGCTCGACGGCCTGTTCCGGCAATCAGTCTTTGGGCGGCTGGCCGGATACGAGGATGTCAACGACGCCAACCGTCTCGCCTGCGATCCGGTCATGCGCCAAGTTGTCGGCGGCAGAGCGGTCGATGCACAAGCGGCCTCGGCATCGCAGATGGGACGGTTCGAGACCGAGACGCTGGCTCTGGCCGGGAACCGTGCCGCGCTGGCCGACCTGAACGGGCAATGGATCGACCGGTTCCATGACCGTAACGGGCTGAAGTACATCGTTCTGGACATGGACAGCTCGGTCAGCCCGACCCATGGCGACCAGGAAGGGTCCGCCTGGAATGGCCATTTCGACTGTAGCTGCTATCACCCCAACTTTCTGTTCAACCAGTTCGGGATGCTGGAACGCTGCGCCCTGCGCCATGGCAACGTCCACAGCGCCGATGGCTGGCGTGATGTTCTCGACCCCGTCATTGCGCGCTACGCGGAGCGCGACCTTGGTGGCAGGTTCTTCCGGGCCGATGCTGCCTACGCGATCCCGGCGATCTATGAGCGATTGGAAGAAGCGCGGTTCTTCTACGCCATCCGGCTGCCCGCAAACGCGGTCCTCAAGGACAAGATCGCGCATCGGCTAACGCGCCCTGTCGGGCGGCCGTCACTGACCAAGGTCAAGCGGTTCTTCGAGGAATTCGAGTATCAGGCGGCGTCCTGGGACAAGGAACGCCGGGTGATCGCCAAGATCGAATGGCATCCGGGCGAACTGTTCCCGCGTGTCGGCTTCATCGTCACCAACCTGCCGATGGAGCCGGACTGGGTGGTGCGGTTCTACAACCAGCGCGGCACCGCCGAGCAGCACATCAAAGAGGGCAAATACGCCTTTCGCTGGACGCGGCTGTCGTGCCGGAAGTTCCGCGACAATGAGGTGCGGCTGCAACTGCACGCCCTGGCGTACAACCTGGCCACCTTCTTGCACTGCATCGAGCTGCCCGAGGCCATGGCCGACTGGTCGTTGACCAGCCTGCAACTGAAGCTGATCAAGATCGGGGCACGTGTGGTCCGTCACGCCCGCACCATCACCTTCCAGCTGGCCGAGGTCGCTGTCACCGGCACGATGGTACGCGCCATCCTCGCCGCTATCCGCCGATTGCGAGCGCCACCGCTATGCGCATGATCGCGATCCACGCTCAAACTGAACGAAAGCGGCTGGACAGATCTGTCCGCTGCGCTGAAAAACGCCGCCCCTGGGCAAGGAAACAGCGGCTTCGCGGTCTGATCCGTCCAGATCCAGCAGTCTGCGCGACCGCAGGTGCCGCTTGCGGCAGAAAATCCTTGTCTAGCGCTCGGATACAGGCGATCTTCACCTCAAACGACACGCCACTTGGGGAATGCAGGCTGAAACATGAAGAGCAGAGCCTCGGTCATCGCTGACCTTCACCGGATGGGCGTCCGGCCCGGCGACCTGTTGATGGTGCATGCGTCGCTGAAGGCACTGGGTCCTGTCGAGGGAGGGGCGGCAGGTCTCGTCGCTGCGCTGCTTGAGGCTGTGGGCCCGACAGGCACCCTGATGGGTTATGCCTCGTGGGACCGCTCCCCTTACGAAGAGACCCTGAACGGCGCGCACCTCAACGAGGAGAAGCGCCGCGCGTGGCCCGCTTTCGATCCGGACACGGCCGGCACCTACCGCGGCTTCGGCCTGCTCAACCAGGTCCTCGCCGACACTCCCGGTGCGCAGCGCAGCGCACATCCCGACGCCTCCATGGTTGCGCTCGGCGCCCGTGCGCGGGAACTGACCAAGCAGCATCCGCTGGGTCAGGCTCTGGGGCGCGGTTCGCCCTTGGAGCGTTTTGTTCATCTCGGTGGCAGAGTCCTGCTGCTGGGCGCTCCGCTCGATGCGGTCACTGTCCTGCACTATGCCGAGGCGATCGCGGACATTCCCGGCAAGCGTCGGGTGACCTATGAGATGCCGCTGCGTGGCCCGGACGGCGGGACTGTGTGGGTGAAAGTCGAGGACTTCGACAGCAATGGCATCCTCGACTGCTTTGCCATTGAAGGCCAACCCGATGCGGTCGAAACGATCGCCAAGGCCTATGTGGACCTGGGCCGCCATCGCGAAGGCCGGGTGGCAGAGGCGCATTGCCATCTGTTCGAGGCCCGCGAGATCGTCGCGTTCGGCGTGACCTACCTGGAGCAGCGCTTTGGCCACCAACCAGCCGTGCCCGCCCGGCGGCTGCCGGGAGGCGTCAGTATTTCTCGTGGTCCCGGGAATGGCGAGGCAGGCGGTGAGAGCGGAGGCACGCCATGATCCTCTGGCTGAACGGACCTTTCGGAGCTGGAAAGACCACGCTTGCCGACCGGCTCCGCCTGCGGAAACCGGACCTGCTGATGTTCGACCCCGAGGAGATCGGCTTTGTCGTGAAGGCGACGGTCCCGCCTGCGGCCAGCGGTGACTATCAGGATCTGCCTCTCTGGAGAGCCCTGACTATCGCCGCGCTGGCGGAGCTTCGCAGACATTACCCGCAGGACATTGTCGTGCCGATGACAGTGGTCCGGCCGGACTATCTGGATGAGCTATTGGGTGGCGCCCGGCGCATCGGCGATCAGCTGCTCCATGTGTTTCTCGATCTCGACGCCGATCTTTTGCGCGACCGCATCGAGCGGCAGGTGATGCACCCCGATCCTGCCCGCAATCGCGAGATACGCCAGTGGCGCCTGACGCAGATGGAACGCTGCCTGTCGGCACGGGAGCGTCTGCCGGATGGCACCCTGGTTCTCGACAGCGGCACTCACGACCCTCATACGCTTGCCACTATCGTGCTCGACAGGATGAACGCCGCCGGAGTCGCCGCCTCGAGCAGTCTGGATCGACCCTCGGAATGACGGCGACGTAAACGGGGCCGTCTGTCACCCCCCGGATGATCGGCGTGAGTGCAGCGGACTGTGGCTTCGGCCTCATGAGATCGGAACCGCATGCTGGCTGCAGTCTCCCGATGGATTCCGGCGCTGTTGCGCCTGCGGAGTGATGGGGGCGCGGCAGAGCGCCATAGGCTGCCTGTCGCCAACCGACGCTCCGCATGGTGGATGAGGATTTGTACGAATCGCAGGATAAAAATCCTCATTGCTTCAAGTAGTTAAATGTGATTTTCAGGTTTCATTTTGGAGGGGTATAGCGTAGGTGTAGTTCTCTGTTTCGTCGGCTTCGGCCCGCCACTACTCTATAATGTGGCGGCCTTTCTCGGCGCTTTCCACTTCCACGAATATACAGCCAATGCGCAATGTCTGCGATCCGGGCAAAGCGCGAACTCGCTGCAACTGCGCGAATGGCGGACGGGCCTACTCGCCCAGCATCAGTCTATTGATCTCCGAGGATCGGTTGGCAGAGGCCGGGAAACACCGATCTATCTTCCCCAATCTCATGGACGTCGAGAAACAGGCTGTCGCGGCCTTTTGCAAAGCGCAGGGCCATGATCCGTTTCAGACCAGGCTAGTCGAAAGTACCGACGTCCTGCCGCTTTGTAGGAGGTGGGCTCGAAGCCGTTCTCAACCTCAAAGAAATATTAGAAACTCGTGATCTCTTCCCCCAATTGACGCCGCTGCTCAGAGACGAAAGATAAGATTCGAAGAAAATGGATGCGGATCCGTTCACATTGTTTGGAGCCAACGCGGTCATTCTGATCGTAACTGCGTTTGCGTTCCTCGCAGCGTGGGAAAGCCACCCTCAAGAAGTCTACTGGAGCTCCTGGAGTTCCGCCAACATGACGCTCGCCCTCGCCGTAATTCTATTCATGATCGCACTCGGCGGGCAATCGCTCCTGCCGATGATATTGGCCAACTGTCTGCTTGTTCTGGGGTACGGTCTACGTTGGCAGGCCGCACGCCAGTTTAGCGGCCGTCCAAGCCCCCTTGCAGTGATTATCGTGCCTACGGTTCTGACGTTGGGTTTGTTTGCGTTACCGGCAATATTCGCATATCGCACCACCTACATCGCCGTAAATATCATCCTTGCCATCCAAACTATCGTGATCGCCTACGAATTCTGGCGTGATAGAGGTGATGGCTTGCCATCACGCTACGGACTTATGCTGGCTTACGGCTTGATCGCAGTATCGTTCTCCGCACGTGTCGGTCAGGGCATTCTGACAAGCAATGGCCTAACGAGCTACCTCCCGCAGGACGCTTGGCTCCAGATCCACCTCTTCGTAGCCTTGTTTCACACTACGGCGAGCGGCGCCTTTGCCCTTTCAATCGCTTATGAACGCAGCACAAGGGAACTACGTGATGCCGCACTACGAGACCCGCTAACCGGCATCCATAATCGCCGTGCATTCGAAGCAAGACTGCAGGAACATCTGGACAGTGGAGCCAGCACAAATCTCGCCGTGATATTTTTTGACATCGACTACTTTAAACGCATCAATGATCAATACGGTCATGCAGCAGGCGACGCGGCTCTACGCACATGCGCTGAAATCTGCACAAAGAATCTTCGTCCCACGGATTTTGTAGCGCGCATAGGTGGAGAAGAATTCGCCGTCATACTGCCGGACATATCACCACGTGCGGCCTTAGAGGCGACGGAGCGCATACGCCGAGCGGTAGAAAAAACTGTCATCACACACGATGCGAGGCTGTTCAAAGTTACGATGAGCGCCGGCCTCGTTCACTCATCAACGGTTTCCTGTGTCGACATCGACAAACTGATGAAGCAAGCCGATACCGGCCTCTACCGCGCTAAAAACAACGGGCGCAACAGAACGGAAAGCGTCGCTGCTTAATTGACATCGGCTACATCCGGAAGCTCACTCATCGGCGGCCATATTTTTCGAGCAGCACTTCCCACCGATCCACCACACGCTCAATGTCGCATTCCTCAGGAACTGCCGTTGACGGCGCGACCAAACGAACACGTGTATCGCTATCTTGCATGAGCGAACGCAGAACCTCCGCGAACGCACCAACTCTGTCTTTCCCCGAAACCAACGCACCGTTGAGGCCAGGCTTGATGAGGTCATTAACACCGGGACAATCAGCAAAACCCACGGATGGCAATCCGTGAGCCAGAGCCTCGATCACGACAAGTCCCAAGCTTTCATAAAGCGACGAAAGCGCAAACAACTGCGCATTCTCATACTCGACATAAATCTTGTCAGTAGCCCCAGGCAATTGTACGCGCTGGCCCAAATTCAGTTCATGGATCTGCTTTTCCAGATCCGAGCGTAGCTCGCCCTCGCCAACAATGCGCAGATCCCAGTCAGGCACATCCGACGCAATCTTCGCAAACGCCGCGATCAAAGTGCGGTGATCTTTCTGCGGAACCAATCGTCCCACAGACAGCAGAATTTTGCGCTTGCTCGCCTCCCCAACAACGTCAGCACGCGCCGTAATATTCAGCTGTACAGGGTTGGGAATAACCGTGATGTGTCGACGGTCCTTCTCAGAATACTGAGAAAGAATCTGATCGGAGACCACTGTCATCTGCCGGGCCAACCATGGCGTGAATTGCACCAAGACGCGCTGCATCGGCCGCGTATCATAGTGGGCTGGTGCGCTGTGCTCACTCGCAATCAACGGGATACGCGTGCCAACAAGCGAAACACCAAGCGGGACAAACATGCTGTGTAAAAAACCAACCACAACTGCCGGATCAAGCGACAGAATCGTACGTCGGAGAGCTCTAATACGCGCCAGAGTTTCTCCCATCGTAGAGGGTTCATCGATACGTCCGAGCCCCAGTCGCACCCATTCGATACGGGGATCAAGCTCATAGAACGAGCCCTGAGAGGGACGATCATATGAGATGATACCAACGTTGTGCCCGCGGGCCGTCAAGCCGTTTGCGACGTCGACGAGCACGCGCTCTGCTCCACCACCGGGCCTATCCAATCCTTTGATAGCGAAGAGCTTCATTGGCGCTTAGCACTCCTCGCAAACAAACTCTCCCAACGGTCCATGATGCCATCCGGCGCAAAAGTCTCTGTCAAATCACGCGCCGAAGAACCCATCCTGGACCGCAACGAAGGATCTCTCATCAGCGTGGCAAGCGCCGAAGCCAAGCTGGCACAATCTCCATTTCCCTGAGCCAACAGCCCATTTTTTTTAGTATCAATAAGTTCGTTCGTGCCTGCGCAATCTGCAAACCCGATAGCAGGAAGACCATGAGCTTGTGCTTCCGCCAGCGCATTGGGAAATCCTTCCCAGCGTGAAGCGAGACAAAAAAGGTGGGCGTTTGCATAGTGTGGATTGGGATCCGACACGGTCCCGGGCAAGAGAATGCGATCTGATAGACTTAAGGCCGCAATTTTGTCTTCCAGTTTCTCGCGCAGCTCACCATCACCTAGAATAACCAAATCCCATTTAGGGAACCCGTCGGCAACCTGCCCAAACGCATCAATCAGACATTCAGGGTTTTTCTGATAGCTCAACCGTCCAACCGAGAGCACCCGATATCGACCTGCTTTATCAGCACACTCAGGTTGAGCCCTAAGCACTGCAGGAGGCACAGGATTGGGAATCGTGACGATATGTTTATGCAGATAAGACGGATAACCGTGACGATACCCTTCGCATTGAACAACAACTGATTTTGCAAAACGAAACGCATTGAATACGATGAAACTTCGTCTTGCTCCTTGCCGGGTGTGCTCAAAACGCGTAGGCGCATTTCGCTCAGCAGCAATCACGGGAATTCCAAGTCCTATGCAATAGGACCACAAGGCGCGAAAAGGCCCGTCTTGGAACGCGACAATAACGTCTGGCCGCCGCTTGCTTAAAAGAGCACGCACGGTGGTGGCCCTTTTAACAACCATGGACAAATCAGCCTTGACCATGGGATCGCCGATGTTCAGTCGATGCCAGACAATCCGGGGATCCATCGCGTAGAAGGCCTTTGCTCCTTCAACGTCCCACGTGATCAATTCTACGTCGTGTCCACGGGCAACCATCGCATTCATGATCGTAATGATCATGCGCTCGACACCACCGGCCATCCGGTCAATGGCGCGCGCGGCAAACAATAACCGCACGTTTATCCCCCTCGCTTGATACGGTATTCATGAAGCAAACGTCGCGGCCCCGTTGAAAGAAGATGACGGGAAGCCGTGAGGGGATGACGAAGAAGCACATTCAAAAACTGAACGATAAATCTCCCGTACCGACGCTTGAAATGCCAATAGCGAAGCTTCGGCCAGTTCGCCGCGTAATGATACCGACCGATGGACTCTAGATACGGCCGGTGCTTTCCCACCAGCATCAGCTCTGATTCAAGGTTCCGCTCCGGCGACTTATCTTGCGCGCTAGTGGAATGCTGCACAAACAAAGGCTCTGCCGTGCCAATGAAATGCCCGCCCTTCAACGCCAGCCGCACCGCAAAATCGACGTCTTCAACGCGGCGTAAACCTGCATCAAAACCGCCAACTGCTTCAAACGTGCTACGCCGAGCCAGCAGCGAACACGAGGGTGTGCCGGTTCCAAAAAACCAACCAGTTTCTTTCCGGTAAAGCAGTAAGTAGTCAGCAACACCTCGCCCATGAGGTGCAACATCCCCGCGCGAACCAATGGCAGCCAGCTGCATTTCATATCCACTGGAGTATCGCCGCTTGCCGGATGCATAGCAGGCTACAAGTGAAGCACCTGTTCGCTGCTCATAATCCCGCAGATAATCAATTTGTTGCCGAACACGCTCTGGAAGTGCTTCGTCATCATCGTCAAAAAAAACCAAGAACGAGCCCTTCGCCGCACTGAGCAACGTGTTCCGGGCTGCCGCCGGCCCCGCATTCGTCTCATGACGGATAAGACGCGCATTTGGCCTGCCATCGATCACACGCGCAACAACTTCGGCGGAATTGTCTGTCGAAGCATCATCAACAATCAGGATTTCGACATTGGGCCAATCCTGCACGAAAGCACTCGTCAGGGCCCGCTCGATCGTATCCGCCGCATTGTAGCAAGTCAGCCCGATCGTCACCAAGCCGTCGTCGTGAACTGCCGCCGTCATTGCGGGTGCCGCGCGCTATGAAATTGGCGAAACGCCACATTGAGACCAACGTGCGGAACGGCCTGCATAAACCGCTGGCTCGTAAGCACCGGACGCGTAAGAGCTAGCCAAGACATAGCCCAGCCAAACGTCAAATAACGTCGTTCGAGCCAAGCCTGCTTGGCAGACATCCAGGACCGGCAGAATTCATATTGGCCCTGCTCTTCGATCACTTGCCGATGCTTTTCAATAATCCGAAGCAAGTTCTCATATTCTGCCGCAAGAGACTTATCTGACGTCGCCGTCATCGTTTGCTCAATAAGCGGCCGTGCGACACCGACGAAATGCCCCCCACTCAGCGCCAAACGCACATTAAAATCCGTATCCTCACTCCTCCGCAAAACCGGATCGAACCCCCCAATATGACGATATGTGGAGAGCCGCGCGCACTGGCTACAGGTTGCGCAAGCACCATACCCATTCTTTAGCGGCGTACCCATCAAGATACGATGGGCGACAGGCTTACCGGAGGGAGCTAAAGCGCCCTCTACCTCTCCCATCGTGCCTGCGATTTTTTCCGTGCCATCGGGATAAAGAACGCGCCGAGCGGCATGACAAATGACGGGCGCACCATCAGCAAAATCACGTTCGTAATCGACGATGCGCTCAATCTGAATTGCTAAACGCTCCGGAAGGCTTTCGTCATCGTCATCGAAGAACGCAACAAATTCCCCACGGGCCTCAGCGAGGATACGGTTACGCGCGACAGCAACACCGCCGTTTTCTTCGAGCCGGAACACCCGCACTTCTGGATGGACCTTCGCAAAGTTTTCAAGGACATGCACCGTATCATCGTCAGACGCGTCATCGACGACGACAACCTCCAGCGGCCGCCACGTCTGCGCCAGGACCGACATCAAGGCCCGCTCAATCGTCTCGGCAGCGTTAAAAGCCGTAACGCCACATGTCACCAAGGGCTGCTGCGTCATACTCTCTCCCCATCCAGACACGTCCGGATCAGGTTCTCCCACCTGTCATACTGAATTTCTGGCGAATAAGCGGCCATAGCAAGGCCTGCCTTGCTACCGCGACGCACCCGCTCACTGGCGTCCCCCATGGCGCGCGAAAGCTCCACAGCCAGCATTTGCGGGTCGTGGAGCCCTTCTGCCAGCCAACCGGAAGCACCGTCTTCTATGAGCTGAGCGACGCCATCAGCACCGCGATATCCGACGGCCGGCAGTCCATGGCTCATGGCCTCTGCCAAAACGTTCGGGAACCCCTCCCACAACGATGGAATAGCGAACAGGTGCGCTTCAGAATAAGCCTGAAAGATATCGAGCGTGGTCGCTTCCAACTTCACGCGGTCCTGCAAGCTGTGTTCCCTGATCAGCTTCCGGAGTTCGTCCTCCTGCGGCCCGCCTCCGACAATGCGTAAGTCCCAATCACGATGCCGCTCGGCGATCGCAGCAAACGCTTGCACGAGATGATCGAAGCGTTTCTGCAAAGGATCAAGCCGGCCTGCCGCCAACAGCGTGTAACGTCCATCTGCACTTGACACACCAGGACGCGCCAAAGTGTCAGCAGATCCGACCGGATTACCGATCACCTCCATGCGACGACGCAAACTGGCGGGATAACCGGCCATGTAGTCTTTGAATTGAACCGCAATGCGATCACACAAACGCAGGGACGCGAAGCTGATCCGCCGTTGCAATGCACTGTAGCGCAGCCGATACATCGAAGGACTGTTACGCTCGGCCGCGATCAGCCGCACACCGGATAACTTAGCCGCAGCGTAAACGGTTTTGTCGCCACTCATCACGAAACCAACCAGCGCCCGCGCACCGGCTTTGCGCAACACGGACGCGAGGGCCCGCGTCCGGCGCAATTTGTCCCTCGCTCCTGGGCGAAATCCAAGGCGATGCCAACTAACACTGGACCGAAGTGGATAAAACGTCTGCGCCCCCTCAGCGTCCCACGACACGAGGTGGACTGTGAAACCGCGCAAATCCAGCGCATTGGCAAGCTGGCAAATCATCCGCTCCGCCCCACCGGCATTGCTCAGCCCATAGAAGTAGAGCGCAACGACCATCCCCCTCCCCTATGACCATGACGTTTTCCGCTTCGTTCAAAAAGCACAAAAACAACATCAATCCAACGATTTACTGATGTTTATCGAAGGCAGAAGTGGCAGGAAGTATGGGCTCGCCGGCTAGGACTGCAGTGCCACACAGAAAGTAGCAACGGCGAGACATCGCAATCCATCATCACGTTCGTGAGCACCCTCATGCGCATGAAAGTGACAGCGCAAAGCTTTACGGACGTACTTCTACCATACGCTAGTGTCCCCGAGCGGCCTATTCTCTCGCTGGAAAGCGCTTGATGAGACCGTTGGATGTTCATCGCACCGCATTGATATACGCAACCGTCCCCAATATGCTAAGCGAAGCAAAAGGGGGCCCAATGTCACAAAAAGTTATTTATATCGCGGGCCGTGGCCATAGCGGGTCAACGCTACTGGACATGGTCATTGGATCGCACCCCAATGTAGAGAGTGTCGGAGAGGTAACAAAAAAATCTCTTAACTTGCTTTTCGGACACGATACGTCTCTACCATGCACATGCGGCCGAAATTTTTCCGATTGCGCTTACTGGAGTAAAATCCTCAAACTTTGGTCCAGTCGCGGCATCAGCACTCCCGAAGATCTCCTGACTCCGAAAGAGCCATCACTGACGAAAGACGCTATTTCTGATATTCTTTCAGCTACCAATCGATCAATCTATGCCGAAAGCACAAAATCAATCCCTCGCCTTGAAACCTTATTATCCACGCCCGGTCTCGACGTTCATGTTATCCATCTTATAAGGGACCCACGCGCCGTAGCTTTGAGTTTATACAAAAAAAACGGGAAATTACATAAACCATGTGCGCGGCTGGAATTTTATTCAAGACAAAATCGCGGAAATTATGCGCAAACACCCGCACCGGCTGCTGCGCATACGATACGAAGATTTCGTCGCAAATCCGGAGAACGAATTAAGAAAAATAATGGAATTTTGCGGAGAAAAGTTTAATCCGCAGCAAATACAGTTCTCAACCCGAGAACATCACAACATCTCCGGAAACAACATGCGATTCAGCGCCTCAGAAATAAAACCCAACACCAAATACCTGGAACAGGTAAATTTCCTCTCCTGGTACACCGCAACCAGCCTCACCTCAAATACCCTGAAGAAGTACGGATACACACTATCTAAAAACGGAATGAGAAAACAGCTATCGAGAAAAAATGCAATCTCTGCCCAATAAGAACAACCTTACCACATTGCGCTCAACACAGGCCACACACAACGGAAATAATAGCATACTAAACTACGTATTTTAATGATTCCAAGTCGTACCCAGTTCTTTCTTGTAATTTTCTATTATCCTCCTTATAGTATTCGCCAAGAACGCCATCAAGAAAGCGAATCATTTCCACTTTACGGCGCTTAACAAAGCGCCCGGACAAAAGCTTCCCTCCGCTCTCAAATGCCGCCTGCACGGCTGGATGACCTGAATTGAGTCTCGGCATTAGACTGATTGCAATAGCATGACTGACATTTCGAGCATTCTCCGGCCGAGACGAAAAGCTCTCAGGAGCCGTTAGATCTAACGCCGCAAAAATGGGCTCAACAAAAGATTCTGTGGATTTAGTAATAAGCTCGAACGGCACAACCACAACACGATCGCGACCGAATAATTCGTCATAATATCTGATGACATTCATGTAATTCAAATGGCTAAGCGTAAAAGATGGGCGGTGAAACCATTTTACAGGACGAATAAATTCGTCGAGCGTAAGATTCCCCCCCTCCTGCGTCAAAAAGTGAAGATAGGCCGACACGATCATATCCAACTGATTACGCACAATTATCAGTATCGTTGCCTCAGGCAGCACTGCGTAAATTCGATCTGAAAAAGCCTTTCCCGTAACCCCCCCGGCAAACGGGTGCCCACACCAACCTTCATTGGATAACACCGTCACCTGCGCGGCCGGATCGGTTAACGATTTTATCTTTTTTCGGACATCGACCGCATTAAAATTAAACACATTCAGAAAACACCCAAAATCATCGTGATCGTAAAACATTCCGCCGCCGGACTTCACGTAGGAGCGGTTCTTTTTCCCGCTGGCAAGCAAAGGACGCATTGAGGGAATTGTCCCAGAGAAAAGATGTGTCTGCAGCCATGTGCTTGCAGCTTTTGGGTAACCGATATGAACAAGATACTTCATCTGGGCTATAGCAAATCCAAATTTAGACACCAAGGTGCACTGGCATCAACTTACGCTGGCCATTGCACGGGTCAGATCTTCAGGCGACCGGCACTCGTTATTTTCCAGAAAAGAGACGGGCCAAGTAAAATAGCCCAAACTCGATAAGCCCGGCTCATCCACATTCTCCCCTTGCTTCCATGGAAGTTTGAGCGTGCAAGTGCGCGCGATGAAAAATAGAGCCCGCGTCTAGTAAGATAATCCCGGTTTTTCTCACGTAGCATTAGAGAATACTTAAGTGGTACTGACCCAGATTTATCTGCGCTTTTTGTTTTGTATTGGGTAATCAGAGGGCGATCGACGGCAATAAAATGCGCACCTATAAAGGCTGCACGCACAGCCATATCCCATTCTGCGCATCGTCGGAACTTTTGGTCAAACGGGCCAACCCTTAAAAACGAACATCGTCGCGCCATTAGCGTACAACTTCCAAACATACCCCAACAATAATCGCTCGTTGTAGAAATATCGAGTATAAAATCGGCAACTAAGTATCCATAAGGTTCCGGCGGGCGGCGTCCGATAGCCAGCGCCACATGATCTGGAGCAGTTTGCCCGCTTTTTACGACGTTGCGGTTAGAATAGCAAAAGACGAGCTTTGCACCCTGCTCGTGTTCATAAGCTATAATCCGCTCATACTGGGCCTTGAGCCGGTCAGGAGCGTTGTCGTCGTCATCATCAAAAATGGCGACGAATTCGCCGCGCGCTGCATTGACGATCGTATTTAGCGCGCCCGGATAGCCTTTGTTAGCCTCGTGCCTCAGTACTTTGATATTAGATTCACCTTGCGCCAACGCCTCTAGAATTTGCCACGATCCGTCCGTGGAGCAGTCGTCCACGATGATAACCTCGACGTTAGGCCAATTCTGTGCCAACGCGCTTTTCGCCGCCCGCGCGATCGTTTCGGCCGCGTTATGGCAAGTGATACCAATTGTGATAAGGGGAAAATCCGACACAGCTTATCGCGCCCGCTTAGCCCTGCGGCTGATCAACCAGCCTTGTAGAGCAGTCCTCCAATTAGAGTGGACAGCGTTACTCCCTGCAAAAGGCTCCGGCAGATGCGAAAACGAAGCGTCCGCGTAGTTTGGACTGAATGAAAAATGAGAACGCCACTGATCAGGATTCTTGGTTGCTATGCAAAACACGTAAACTGAAGACTGAAAATCGTTGTTGAACGAAAGATGAGCGACCTCAAAGCCCTCGTCTTCGAACATGCGGTGCAACGCTTGCGGTGTGAAACGCCAGTAATCCCCGTAGTCTGCATGCATTTGCTGCAGAAACGGAACCACCACTATGACCACATCCTTAGACATATCGCACAGATTTCGAAACGCCGTGCGAAATTCGTAAACGTGCTCTAAAGTTGTATGATTAAAAACAACATCAAATCGGGATTGCAATTCGCTTGGAAGAGATTTTTCTAGATTTAGAAAAATCTCACCATCGCCCCCTTGGAACCCGCGCTTGTCGGCGTCGAAATTCGTGACACTATACTCTGAGGCACCCGAAAAATAGTTGCGATAGGTACCTCCCTCTTTGTCCTCATCACGCCACGCGCTTACATTAACGATACTCATTCCTTTAAAAATGGGAGCAAACTTCCGCAATTCCCTATTTGACCACAAACGTGGCACTCGATGGATTTTATCGGTCATAACAATTCGCTATTTCAAATGATTATGAAGAACGTGCCGAGACACGCTTGCCCATCAAACGACGTCTAAACCTTTTTACTTGATGGAGGGCTGCATGCGCAGGCGGTACGCGCTTCCGCAAAAATTCAAGGATCGTATGTCGAAATGCGAGCAGCCGAGTACTTGGGCGACGGTACTCTCTGTCAAATGCTGACCTAGCTCTAGCCAGTGTCGCATCCCCCAACGGCTTCAACTCACCGCCGCGATAAGCAGCCTTCGCCACAAACAACTCTTGTCCATTTAAGTAAGTCCGAGATAGTCGAAGGTTATCCTCCGCTACGTAGCTTTCCAAATCCACCACCACCTCTGGATCAAGCCGGTAGGTTGTACCCAGATTACTCCGCCTTGATAATTTCTTCAGGCAATGAACGATCGCCCTCGCCTCAGAGTGACTCCGAGGAATAGAATTAAGATCTTTTTTTATCTCAAGATACTCACGAGACAATGATTCATTTGCCGACACCTCTGAAACACGCATGTCACGGAACATATCGCTCAGGCCACACCTAAAAAGGAAGTCAGAAACGCTGCTATTCTCAAACAACTTGTTTCGAACATAGGGAACAACAGCAAATTGCCTCGGCTGACAAACGTCCGACCAAATATCCAACTTATCGCAATACTTTAGTAAAAATTTGTACTTTTCATAGTAAGACCGATCGTCAACAAATATGTTGCTTTGATGGACCACACCACCAACGGCAATCGTCTGTGAAATATTCGAAGAAATCCAATCGACCTGAGGACGCAAATAAACAACTATTGAGACTTCATGCCCCTTCAAATGACGACAAAGAGATTCGACTTTCTGTCTATATCTTAAAAAATACTCAGCTTCAGACGAAACATTCCACGGACGTGGCTGCCCTCCAAAAAAATGCTCGGCGCTAATTATCATCATCTTCGCGTTTATTCGCCTGGCGCTAGCAAAAAATTGAGAGAAATACTCGTCGGCCGTCAGATAGGGATACCGAACAACACCAGCCAGAGAGTCCGCTAAGGGATTATGATTCCCGAAATCGATGGGGAGTCCGTGGACACGGGGCGAAGGATAGAGAATTCCTCTTTCTGCTAATTGCTTTCGATGGCGCGTCAGAAAATCTTGAATCGCCGACGTCCCGGTCTTTGACTGGCCGATGTGTAGAATAATTTTCACGTTCGACGTGCCCCGTCTTCATAACTCGCTTGCGCCGTGCCCTCGTAGATTAACGTCAAAGGTAATTGCACCCTTCCGGATATACGACAGAAAACACTTCTGCTTTTAGGGACGAGTTCATGATCCAATGCACTCTCTGGGCAAGGTCATCGGTCAACATCTCGTCATCCGGAACAATCTTCGCCTTTCGAACTCGCGACGGGCCAGTTTCTCTTGATCTGGAACGAAGTTGGTCTGGCTCGCAGGATTTTATTGCCCAGAGAAGCGCCGAAACATCAATCTTTCCAAAATGATGCGAAAGCAATGTCTCGAAGGCTTCCTCACGGCCGGATGAAGCAGAATGCAACTGCTCGTAACGCACCACTTGAGCTCTCGGGTTGCGCAGCAGTGGCGGCATAACATCGTTGTAGTATCGAGCGAGTGCCTCCGCACCCCAAGGCCCAAGTGCAAAATCCGCAAATCCTCCGTCAAATTTAACGGATTTCGAAGGGCGACGAAGATGGTGATAGTAGCTGACAATAACGCTGACAGGGTTTCGAACCAGCAGAGTTGTTTTTAGGGCTCGAAGGTCAGTCGCCCTTATAGAGGGCCGCGCACCGGCCCTCATCGCGCCCAGCTTACCGCCATGTGTGAAATTAATCCCTGTAGAACGAGCAAAGCGTCTTGCAGGCTCACTCTGGGTGCTCAGTACAAACGGCAGCGGATTGTCCGCTTGCTGATCGCAACGCCACCAGTAGTTCATGAACACATTCAAAAGCCAGGTGCGACCGCACTTCGGGTACGATAGCACGATGCTCCGCCCGCTAAGGTGCTTTGCCATGGTAACCACTGGATCGAGTGGCAGTGCTTTAAACATCTATCTTGCCAGTATCTCTTTACGTCGCTCCCAAGACCCGGGCCGCATTCCCTAGTTCACCCAGTTCCCCTTGACCGGCAACCCTCACAGCTCCCCTCTCCACCATAAAGATCGCGTCGCACCCACTGACAGTCGTCAGCCGGTGGGCGATCATGATGATGGTCTTGCGATGAGCCAGATTGTTTACGGCGTCCATGACTGCTTTCTCAGTCCTATTATCAAGCGCACTTGTCGCCTCATCCAAAACCAACACGTCCGGATCGTGATACAAGGCGCGCGCGATTCCGACACGCTGGCGCTGTCCACCTGAAAGACGTACCCCTCTTTCACCAACCTCGGTCGCATACCCGTGCGGCAACTCGCTCATGACAAAATCATGCAATTTCGCCATCCGCGCTGCGCGCTCGACGGCCGATTGATCAATTTTATCAAGTGGAACCCCAAAGGCGATATTGGCCGCAATGCTCTCGTCCGCCAAGAATATATGCTGTGGCACATAACCCACGGAGCGCTGCCATGCCCTCACGTTCGAACGCTCGATAGGTACGTCATCCACGCGCAATCGCCCATTTTGCGGTTCAAGCAGACCGAGGATGATATCAACGAGCGTCGACTTCCCAGCCCCCGTCTCTCCAACAATCCCGACAGACGTGTGAACGGGTATTCTGAGCGAAACGTCCCTGAGCGCAGGTCGCCCGGCCTGTGGATAGGAAAAGTCTACATGATCAAGCTCGATCTGGCTTCGCAAAGGCAGCGGAACCACATTAGTCCAATCCGATGCTTGACCATCAGCCTCGCAAAGCTCTCGGTGTAGTGCATCCAACGCAGGGCCGCCAAAACGCAATGCCACCAAGCTCTGATAGATCGTCTGAACAGCCGGCAAAAGTCGCAATCCCGCAAAGGCATAAAGCGCGATAATTGGCAATGCAGTCTTGAGGTTGCCATCAGCGCGAAAGAGCAGCACGAGAATGACAACAAGAACACCACCGATTGCCACCAACTCCAACAGATGTCGCGGAACTTCACGCACCAGCTGAAAACGGCTTCTAAGACGTGCGAAATGCTGCGACGCCTTTGAAAAGCGGCGCACGTAGCCCGGCTCAAGCCCTCCGATCTTAACTTCCTTGACGCCCCCCAACACTTCCTGCGCGATCTGATACCGTGCACGGTTAGCCGCCACGCGTTCCTTCCCCAGACGGCGTAGATACGTACTAACCGCCAGGAACACGAGACCGTAAGCCAACGAGACGCCAACCAGCACGCCAATAGCAACGACAGGTTCGATAACCACGACCAAGCCGGTTATGAAAAGGGTAATGATGAGCCGGGATACGAGCTGCAAACACGGCATCAAGCTTTCGTTGACAACCTGTTCGACCTCAGAGAGCACCGACTTGCCCATGTCCGCGCTATGGCGGTTCAGAAACCACGCGTAGGGACGGCGAAGGTAAGACGTGAGTAACTTCACGCTCAGGGCATGGCTCCGCATTTGTGCGTAGCGCAGCACTCCATAACTCGTAACAGCAGTGACCCCCGTGCGCACGACAATGACGAGAAAAACCAACGCAGCGAGGACGATAAGAAAGCTGTTTACGCTAGAAAACCCGAGCGCCTCATACGCCCAGCGAAGATAGGGGTTCGTTTGAATAATGCTCGGATCCGAAAGAACTGCGATCAACGGGAGGATTGACGCAACCCCCACCATTTCGACCAATCCCAAAGCGAGCATCAGCACAAGCAATAGCAACGCCTGCCACTTTTCGCGCCGGTCAAGAAGATCGCTTAGTTTGGAAATTGTCTCTCGCATGCAAACCCGTGGGCTCCCCAAGCATCCGCGCTATATATCACTCAGCACCGCTTTAGGCACATCATAACGCGACACGGTGCGCAAATTTGGCCCATAAGTGCGCTCGGAGCCAACGGTTCCCTATCCCGCGCTCCAAAAAGTCGCAGCGTGAGTCACCACCCAAATTCCGACACAATTCCGCATCTGCGCCCCAACCAACGGATCAGGCTGCCCGCATCAGCTCATCGAGCGATCACGGGTGGAACCATGGCGTGCAATTGCCAACAATGATGAGAAAGGCAGACCTAGCCGCCGGCACCGTTATCGATGTGCTCCTCCCGGGGCTGAACACCGCTCAGCGGCACTACCCACGCCCTCTTTCTGTCACGGCCACGTTACTCAACAGTACAATTACTACTTGATTTGGTTTCGGCTGTGTTTAGCGCACTTTCGAAATCCAAGAGCCAGTAGAACTCTTTGCTGAGGTGAGAAGCGGCGACGCACGCCACCGCCCCCATCAACCTAATCGAGCTTGACGCGTGCCTGCTCCGGTTTGTGGCCATCCATTGCTAGCGTCACGATGATAGTGGCGCCTTTAGACGCTTTGAACGCACCGGCCCCTTTCAGCACACCATCTGATGCCGAAGAGAGCGGAACATCAACCTTCTTGCCATCTGACAAGATAGTCGCCTTCGCTTTGGCTCCGGTAACATCCTCCGGCTTGCCATCCTCGCCAATGACATGAATTTCTAGCGTTCCATCTTTGGCGACGACTTCAAGGTGATGGTGGCCACTCTCAACCATCACTCCTCCGTGCTTGCTCTTATGGTGCTCGTCCTCATGAGCCTGCAGCGGCGCGACCGTGATGACGGCGAGAGCGAGCACTGCCAAGAGTTGCTTGACCATATATTCCTCCGTTTTCTCTAGGTTTAGAAGGCTTCGGCGTGAACCAGCGTGTCCTCATTGACCATCAACCGTTCCAGGGCTTTTTGCCCAAACCGCAGAAACAGCACCGGCGTGAGGAAAGCGTCGAGGAGCGTGGCTGAGATCAGCCCCCCAAAAATCGTCACTGCCACGGGATTGAGTATCTCTTTCCCAGGCTCGCCTGCACCAATCATCAAAGGCACAAGCGCAATACCCGCGGCAAAGGCCGTCATAAGGACTGGCGTCAATCGCTCTAGCGTTCCGCGGATCACCATCTTCCGCCCGAACTGCTCCCCTTCGAACAGCACGAGATTGATGTAGTGGCTGATCTTCAAAATGCCGTTCCGCGTCGCGATGCCGGCAAGGGTGATAAATCCAATCGCGCTCGCAACCGAGAATGGCTGCCCGGCAATCCACAACGCAGCCACACTGCCAATGAACGCAAGCGGCACGTTGCCCATAATGATCAGAGCCAACACCCCGGAACGATAACGAGAATAGAGCACGACGAAGATCATGAGCAGCGATAACATCGACAGGGCTGCGATAAGCCGCGATGCTTCTTCCTGCGCTTGAAACTGCCCTTCTAGGCTAGTGAAATAGCCCTGCGGGAAATCTGACCTCGCAACCTCGGCACGAATATCCTCCACGATTTTGGCCATGTCGGAACCATCAGTATTGGCGAGTACCGCGATTCGTCGGCGACCGTTTTCCCGCAGAACCTGATTGGGCCCATCCGTCTCGAGAACTTCCGCAACCGCGTTCAGAGGAATACGACCAGCGGGGCTTTCGATCAGCATTTCACCCAGCGCGCGCGTACTGCGGTCTTCGTCGCTCAGACGTAAGACGACATCGAACCGCTTTGACTGATCGATAATCTGTGAAACGACGCGGCCATTTGAGAGAGTTTCCAGCGCTTCCGTAATTACACTCGGATTGAGACCATAGCGCTTTGCCTTCTCATAATCGACGCGCACCTGCAGCTGCGGAATACGCACCTGCTTTTCTGTCTGGAGATCGACGATGCCCGGTATACTCTCAAGCCTTTTTTCCAGATCCGTCGCTAGACTACGAAGCGTGTCGTAATCATCACCGTAAATCTTAAGCGCGATCTGCGCCCGCACCCCAGAAAGCATGTGGTCAAGACGGTGCGCGATCGGCTGTCCCACCGTGATGCTGGCGGGAAGCACCGACAAGC
Source organism: Filomicrobium sp. (assembly GCF_025698805.1). Classification (NCBI taxonomy): domain Bacteria; kingdom Pseudomonadati; phylum Pseudomonadota; class Alphaproteobacteria; order Hyphomicrobiales; family Hyphomicrobiaceae; genus Filomicrobium; species Filomicrobium sp. The sequence goes on along the minus strand of NZ_JAILWT010000009.1, from coordinate 95,492 downwards.
GACTGCGAATGTCAGCGAGAACCTCTTCACGGCTACGATCGGATTGCCTCAGATCGACATCCAACTCACTCGTGTGGACGCCTTCCGCATGCTCATCGAGCTCGGCTCGCCCCGTGCGTCGGCCCACGGAATGCACTTCTGGCACCTGCGTCACAATCTTTTCGGCCAAACGGCCAATACGGTCAGACTCCGCCAGACTGATTCCAGGTTGCAGTGTAACGCTGACCAGGACCGTACCTTCGTTAAATGCTGGCAAGAAGGCGCGCGGGAGTAGCGACCCTGCGAAAATCGCCGCCAATACCGCAACAGCTGGGATACCCAGTACGAAAGTGGGGCGATCAAAGCACCACTCAAGCCCTCGCTTCTGCCAGCGCTTAAGAACATGCACTAACGGGCTCTCGCGCTCGCCAAGGTGCCGCATCCGCGGAAGTATCCAGTACGACAACACCGGGGTAACAGTCATCGAGACGATCAAGCTCGCTACGATCGACACGATGAATGCGATACCCAGCGGGGTAAACAAACGCCCTTCGATGCCCGACAAAGCGAACAGAGGAATGAACACCAGCACGATGATTGCGGTGGCGTAGAGAATGCCTGATCGCACCTCAATCGAAGCCTCTGCCACCACCTCCTGGATACTACGTTGGTCGCGCCCTCCGGAGGCACGGTGTAATCCAAGACGCCGATAGATGTTTTCAACATCAACAACCGCGTCGTCGACCAAAGCACCGATGGCAATCGCCAAGCCACCTAGCGTCATCGTATTGATGGAAAGGCCCATGATCTGAAAGACAATGACGCTCGTCAGCACCGAGAGCGGAATAGCCACCAGAGAAATGAACGTCGTTTGCCAGTTCACCAAAAATGCAAACAACACGATCGCCACGACCACGAGCGCTTCAACCAACACCGTCATCACATTCTTGATCGAAGTCTCGATGAACGTTGCTTGACGGAATTGCACATCGGTCACACGCACGCCTTCGGGCATCACGCGCTGGAGTTCAGGCAGCATTTCTTCGATGCCACGAGTGATCGTGACCGTATCGGCCGCCGGTTGCTTTTGGACTGCCAGGATTACTGCGGGCTTTGCATTGAACCCGGCATCGCCGCGCTTAGTACGCGCCGCGAAATCGACCTTTGCCACCTGACTAAGCGAGATCACACGGCCATCGCGGTAAGCCACCACCAAATCCTGGAGATCTTCGATCTTCGTGGTCCGGCCAATATTCCGAATCAAAAATTCACGTGCCTTGAGGTCAACAAAGCCGCCACCCGTGTTACCGCCAAACTGTTGAATCGCCTTCTCGATAGCCTCAAAGCTGATATCAACCGCCGCCATACGCCGGGGGTCCGGAATAACCCGATATTGGCGCACCTCCCCCCCAATGGGGATGACCTGAGATACTCCAGGAACCGTGAGAAGTTGCGGACGCACCGTAAAGTCTGCAAGCTCGCGAAGCGTCATCGGATCAGCCGTCGTACTCGACATGGCGATCAGCATTATTTCGCCCATCACCGACGAGATGGGGCCCATTTGCGCCGTGATGTTGCTCGGCAATTGTTCGCGAACCAATTGCAGTCGCTCAGAGACTTGCTGTCGCGCACGATAGATCTCCGTCGACCAGTCAAATTCAATGTAGACGACTGACAAACCAACGCCGGATACCGAGCGCACACGCGTAACACCGGGCATTCCGTTCATCGCCGTCTCAATTGGAAACGTGACGAGGAGTTCAACTTCTTCTGGCGCCAAGCCCTCGGATTCCGCCATCAGCGTGACGGTAGGCCGGTTGAGATCAGGGAAAACATCGACAGGAAGTTGTCTAAGTGTCATCAAGCCGTAGAGCATGATGACGACGCCGGCGACCAACACAAACAACCGGTTCGCGAGGCTACCGCGCACGATGGCATTAAACATCTCTGGGTCACCCTAACGGATCTGATTGATAAGTTCGGAGCCTTCCACGACAACACGACTCTCCGCGTCGAGCCCCTTTGAAACCAGAACTCGCGAACCATCGAGCGCAATAGTTGTCACGGTTATTGGCTCGAACTTTTCCGGAGCAACCTTGACCCAGACCTGAGCCATACCATTGAGCGCGCGAACAACCGCGGCCTGCGGAAGCACAATCCCACGTGCTTCCTTCTCGCCTTGCATGATGACCCTAAGTGTCGAACCAATAGTCAGAGCCTCATGCGTGTCTTCAACTTTGAAGAGGATTGGCAGCGATTGCTGACGAAGTGTCGGTGATCGGCCAACATATGAAAGCGCGATACTGTGGCCTTCGGCATCAATCGCGTAAGCCGCCTGAATTTTCATCTCGTCATGGCCGCCAATACCGATCGCTTCGACCCAAAGCCGTTGCGGATCCACGATTTCAAAAAGCGTATCGCGTGCACTAACGACTTGTCCGGCCTTGACGTTTGCAATTGAAATTACGCCAGCCACCGGCGCTGTCAACTTCAGCTTCTCGGCTGATTTCGGAGCCAGCACGCGTTGTTGTTCGCGCAATGCTTCAAGCTCCGTTTGGGTATCTTCAATTTCCCTTTGTGCAACGACGCCGGCGATCCGCGTCAGGCGTGCCAGTTTTTGCTCTGCAATGCGCAGTTTGCCTTCGACCTCGGCAGTCAATTGCTGCAGCGATCCCCGGTCCGCCACTGGGATCGTTGGCGAAAGCATCGCCAGAACCTCGCCTCGCCCGACGCGCTGGCCGACAAAGGCAATCCCTCGGTCCGTGAGTTCGATCTGCCCATCCATCGGCGCCTGAACATGTCCGGAAGCAGAAGGTTCTGAGATGACCACGCCGATTAATTCGCGGCCTTCCGCTGCGTCTGTGATCTCGGTGACTGTCGTCCGCACACGCAATAGCCGTTGCGAATTTTTCGGAACGAAGACTGTTCCGTCCGGAAGCTTACGAGGCGCGTTCCCTCCCGTGGGTGTCGCCGCGGGCTCTCCGTGATCATGGCCCGGCCCCGCGTGCACATCGGACGCCTGGGCCAACACGCTAACGATAGCCACCAACACAGCGGCCGCCGCCTTGCTACCCTGCTTCGCGACTGTATCGGAGTGAGGAACAGCACTGGCCGCAGGTTCACCCGGCAACCGCGCAGGACGAAACGCGAAGGAAAAGAAGAAACCAAACAAGGCTGCGAGACCGCCGATCGCCCACACCATAGGCTGAGCCAAAAGATCGGACCAGGAATTTGCAGCATCCTGTTTTGGCGCTTCAGGACCAAGGATATCGAGCGTGCCATTCAATAAATCCATGGTGTCGCCCGCGCTCACCATAAAGATCAGTGCGTACGTCCCAGGATGGTCGAGCCACTCACCCTCAATCTCATAGACACCCTCCCCAACCGGGGACGCCGTAACCGTAGGGATACTATCACCGGAAACCTCGATCGTTGCGCCTTCTACAGGCTCATTGGTCGCGAACCGGTCTAGATAGATCGTAAGCGTATGACCTTCCGCTGTTGCCACCAGCTCAAGATCGGAACTGGAGCTCTGAAGCCGAGGGATTTCAGGAGCGGCAATCTCAGATTGAGCACCATGATCGTGTCCGTGATCATGTCCGGGCCCCGCAAGAACGGGGTGCGCGAGCGTAAACGCCCATAGAATGACGGCAAAGAGCCAATGCATGCGTCGAACCTTTTATTCGCTTTAAGTTCGGCACCGGCTCTTGCCCGCGTAACGCTCGCGCAGAAGGGGCAGGCGATTCCGCCATACCCAACATGTCGAGCGTCATTAATTTGAGCGTAAAGAAGCCGCGCCGATCATACCAAGCGACACGGAAAGACGCCGTGCCGCCGCGGATCACGCGGCGAAACTGGGGGGGCGCTGGGGCAAGTAAGATGGTTGCCTCAACGGTACAGCCGATCCCAGATCAAAAGGCGACGTGCGGCCTTGGGCCTCAAATGTGAACGGTGTCTCGATTGCCGCTAGTGCCAAAGTACCGCAACAATTTACGTGGGCATGCGGGCAACCGTAATGATCGGCCCCGTGTTCGTCGCAATCGTGAGCACCGCAAACTTCACCCACATAAACAGTCGCGTGGGCGAGTTCCAAGGGCACCGTGTGAGCATCTGTGATCGCAGCAACATGCCTACCGCCACCTACGCAGGTGACAGCAATCATCAGTATGGTCAACAGTCGTAGCAATAGCCCTCGCATACGCGGACATGAGCAGCAATTCTCCCGATCAGTCAAGCACACAAGCTTGTCAGATCCACCGTCAACATGAACTTCATCTCACCAACGGTCAGTAACAACTCAAACCACAAAATCCGGCAGTTCGGGGGCAAGCCCCACATCCTCGGCCTCAGATGCAACGAGTCTCAGCTTCGGGCGTTCACCGATTTGTCCGGGCGAGCACTTCCATCAACTCAGCCACCTTCGTCCGCTGCTCGTCCGCATCGCCACTCGTAATCGCATGCTCGACGCAATGGCTCACGTGATCTTTGAGAACCGCCTCTTCGACACGCCGAAGGGCCGCGCGGGCGGCCGCGATCTGCGTGATGATGTCGATGCAGTAGCGGTCCTCCTCAACCATCCTGGAGATGCCGCGGACCTGGCCTTCGATTTTGCTCAGACGTTTAAGGCACGTCGACGCCGTTTCGGGTTCCATGCTTGACGCATACCCCTACCGGGTATAAGTGTCAACGACTATACCCCCCAGGGGTTTAAAATTCCAAATCCGAGGACACCATGAGCCATCCACCACAAGGGCCGAAATCCGAAGACCACAAGAGCCATGGAAGCTGCTGCTCAGGCCACGACCACCGCCACGACGCCGGCGCTGAAACCACACCGGCCGCTGGCACCACAGTCAAAGACCCCGTCTGCGGCATGGATGTCGATCCGCATACCGCAAAGCACCGCGCCGACTATCGAGGCCGCACCTACTATTTCTGCGCCGCGGGCTGCCGGAGCAAATTCCTTACCGATCCGGAGCGCTACCTCGGCGACCGCGTTGAGGAACCCGTCCCCGAAGGCGCGATCTACACGTGCCCCATGCACCCTGAGATCCGGCAAGTCGGCCCCGGCTCATGCCCCATATGCGGCATGGCCCTGGAGCCCGAATTGGTCAGCCTCGACTCGGAACCCAATCCCGAACTGATCGACATGACCCGCCGCTTCTGGATCGGGCTAGCCCTCACTCTCCCTGTCTTCATCTTGGAAATGGGCAGCCACCTTGTAGGCTGGCACTTCTTCGACCAGCAGACATCCAACTGGATTCAGATGTTCCTGGCGACCCCGGTCGTCCTCTGGGCGGGCTGGCCCTTCTTTGAACGCGGATGGCAATCGCTCGTCACCCGCAATCTCAACATGTTCACCCTGATCGCCATCGGAACGGGAACGGCGTGGGTCTATAGTATGCTCGCCACGCTCACCCCGGGTATATTTCCGCCGGCCTTCCGTGCTGCCGATGGCTCCGTGGCGGTCTATTTTGAAGCTGCCGCGGTGATCACGGTTCTCGTCCTGCTTGGTCAGGTCCTCGAGTTGCGGGCACGCGAAAGCACGAGTGGCGCCATCCGTGCCCTCCTCGATCTCGCACCCAAGACCGCGCGACGCATCCAGAGCGATGGTACAGAGGAAGAAGTCCAACTCGATGACATCCAGGTCGGCGACCATCTCCGCGTCCGACCGGGCGAAAAAGTCCCGGTTGATGGCGAGGTGATAGAAGGCCGTAGCGCCGTCGATGAATCCATGGTGACCGGCGAATCGATGCCCGTCACGAAGGAAGCTGGCAGCCAAGCGATTGGCGGCACGATGAACCAATCCGGCGGCCTCGTCATAGAGGCTCAAAAAGTCGGACGCGACACGATGCTGTCGCAGATCGTCCAACTCGTCGCCGAAGCCCAGCGCAGCCGCGCGCCAATCCAGCGTCTCGCCGACCAGGTCTCGGGCTGGTTCGTGCCCGCCGTCATCCTCGCGGCCATCGTAGCCTTCGCCGCGTGGGCGATCTGGGGGCCTGAGCCGCGTTTTTCCTTCGGCCTCCTAGCTGCCGTCTCCGTTCTCATCATCGCGTGCCCGTGTGCACTGGGCCTCGCCACGCCCATGTCCATCATGGTCGGCGTCGGCCGCGGCGCCCACGCCGGCGTCTTGATCAAGAATGCCGAAGCACTGGAGCGCATGGAGAAGGTCGACACCCTCGTCGTCGACAAAACCGGCACCCTCACCGAGGGCAAACCCGCCGTCACCGCCATCATACCCTCCCAAGGCTTGACGGAACCCGAAGCCCTCCGTCTTGCCGCCAGTGTCGAACGGGCCAGCGAGCATCCTCTGGCGAACGCCATTGTACGCGCAGCTGAAGATAGGGGGATGCCAACGGCATCGGTTACCGGTTTCGACTCGCCGACGGGCAAAGGCGCCCTGGGCACTGTCGAAGGACGACGGATCGTCCTGGGCAACAGCGCGTTCTTGTCCGAGCAAGGCATCGACGTTGGTCCGCTCAGCACAGAAGCCGACCGCCTGCGCCAGGATGGAGCGACCGCCATCTTCATGGGTGTCGATGGCCAGCCCGCCGCCATCTTCGCCATAGCCGACCCCGTGAAGGCATCGACGCCGGAAGCCCTGAAGGCCCTGCAGGACGAAGGCATTCACGTCGTCATGCTGACCGGAGACAATTGGACGACGGCAAAGGCTGTCGCCCGGCAACTCGGCATCGACGAAGTGGAAGCCGAAGTGCTGCCCGACCAGAAAAGCGCCGTCGTCGCACGGCATAAGAGTTCGGGCCGCGTGGTCGCCATGGCCGGAGACGGCGTGAACGATGCGCCCGCTCTCGCCGCCGCCGATGTCGGCATCGCCATGGGCACCGGCACCGACGTCGCCATGGAAAGCGCGGGCATCACACTCCTCAAGGGCGACCTCAACGGCATCGTCCGCGCCCGACGCCTGTCGGAAGCGGTCATGAGCAACATCCGGCAGAACCTGTTCTTCGCGTTCATTTATAACGCGCTGGGCGTGCCCATCGCGGCGGGCATCCTTTATCCCGCGTTCGGCATCCTGTTGTCACCGATGATCGCGGCCGCCGCCATGTCGCTCTCATCGGTGAGCGTCATCGCCAACGCCGCGCGCCTGCGCGGGGTCAAGCTCTGAAGCGACGGACATGGCCGGTGCGACGTGCGCCGGCCCACCCCGAATTGCCCCGCGCGCCGGACGGCGCCGAGGTGATGGCGGAGGTGAAGCCCTCGCGAAATTCCGAGGGGTGCGGAGCGGCGTCAAAGCCGCGAGATTATGTTTGGTACGGCCTTGACGCCGCCCCGCGAGCTACCGATCCGAACATGATCGGACAAGGCCACCGATCCGGTTTCCCCTGGACGTTGCGGCGGGCGGCCACGGCCGACGCAAGGGACCCAGGTGGTGATGCATGCGGGTGGCACCGTCAGAGGCATCACGTCCGCCCGGCCGGCCCGCAGTTCACAGGGCTTGGCTAAGCCCCGTTGTTTTGAACGACTTGCTCCCCCGCGCCTGCCTTCAGGTCAGCCTCCGGACGGCACCCCTCGGAAACGCGGTTGCACGCAGGATAAAAGCACTTCCGCGGCACGGGGGTAAGTTTGCGCAGGCGATAGAGCGTTGCGCGCTGACGTCAGGCTCCAAGTTTTCGACAAAAACGCTAGCGTTTACGCCGGTCTTCGACGCCTAAGCTGGATTGCAGAAGGGACACATTTGAGGGCACACTGACGGTTCGGTCGTCCAGGATAGGGGGAGATATCATGGGACCCGATCTGTCGTTGTCCGACAAAATCAAACTTGCGATCGTCGCGGTGGGCACACTCGCCGGCGCCGTCCTCTGCTTTATCGGTCCCCCGGAACTGCGGGAGGACGTGCCCTACCACCGCGAACTGGGGCTCGGCTTCGGCGCCTTCGGCGTCTTGATCTTCCTCGCGCTCTTCAGCCTGCGCGCCAAAGCCTTCCTGATCTTCATCGTCGTGACCGCCATCACCATCGGCGAAGCCGTCGTCACCATGACCTTCCCCTTCCCCAGTTGGCAATTCATCGGCCTCGGCGTCGTGACGTTATTGACCGCCTGCTACGCGGTGTTCTGCCTGATCGATGCCGTGCAGGGGAGAGATCCGAGTGGGGTGGATGGGTGAGTAAAAATAAATATTCACTCAAGGCTTCAGAAGCTTCGCGGAAATACCACCCTTAAAATTAGCAACCACCCACCACTATTAGAAATTTCAGGCAAGCTCCGTAGAATTGAAGCTTATGACCCAGGACCCCAAGAATGGACAAAATTGATTTTCGACGGTTCAGCGATAATGGTTTCGCGCTCCGTCTTGATGGACCCCCTGGCTTTATTTCCGTCGATACTCTAAGTGAATCCACCTTAGGGCTCACAAAGGCGATAAAAGAAATAAATAAGTTAGTTAATCCAGAGTATGCACTAGAAGTTTACGTCGGCAGCGTATCCCCCGGCAGCATAACAATTAACTTAAAACTAAAGAAAGCGGCCTTGGCAATTGGGCTTTTGGGAGGCGTGGCGCTTGCACCACTCAGCAAGGATATCGTCGTAGCTCTTCTAAGCAACTACCTCTACGACAAGCTTACAGAAGAGCCGTGTCTAGTCGACATCCGCGGAAACCGCGTAAGGATAAAAGGAGACAATTGCGACATAACTATTTCAAAAGATACCTACGATATGAAGCAAGAAGTAGACGCCAACGTGAAAGTCGCTGACGGTGTCAAACGCTCCATCCAAGCGCTTAAGAAAGACCATGCTGTAGAATCTATTGCGGTGATAGGTGATGGGAACAAGCCGCCGACCGTGAAGATCCCTAGACATAAATTCGATTATGTTGAACACAGACTAAATTATCCATTCATACCCTCACCTAGATTAATGGAAACCGTCGATCGCTCCATACTTCCGACTCCTCCGCCACAAACGAGAACCATCATAAAGCGAGTCAATCTGATTATAATAAAAGCCGTTCTCAAAAGAAGCAAAAGAAAGTGGCAGTTCAACTGGAATGGACTCACCATATCTGCAGAAATATCTGATCAAGAGTTTTTTGACTCACTCGAAAAAAGGGATATCGCATTACATCAAGGAGATGGGCTTGATGCAGAACTGGCAATCATTCAGCGGTATCTCCAACCCGCCAGAGTTTGGGAAAATACATCTTATGCTGTTAATCGGGTTTACGCGGTAACGCTAGGTGAGCATCAAACAAAAATGGAATTCAACCATTATGGCGATGGCCACACGCCAAAGCCGCAGCACTCGCCGAGACCTGATTACTGAACCCACACGATTATCAAAACTGCACCTTAGATCCCGGCAATAAATGCCGGAATGACGGTTGATGAGTGTGGGACGTGCGGAGACTGATGAACAAAGGCTAGGATGACTGGCTGACGGTCGCGGAGTGGAGGGCGTGACGCCTGAGCAGCGAAGGCAGTCAATCGTGGTGGAGGGGGTTCCCCCTAAATAAATCCACCTGTCATCCCGGGGCTTGTCCCCGTGATCTAAGGTTCGGCAATCGCCGCCGCAAAGAGCGAAGCACGACCTCGCAACGGGTTCCCCAGCGGAGAGTTAGATCCCGGCAATGAATGCCGGGATGACGGTTGAAGAGTGGGGGACGTGCGGAGGCTGGCAACCAAAGGCTAAGATGACAGGCTGACGGTCGCGCATGTGGAGGGCGTGACGCCTGAGCCGACAAGGCCGTCGTTCGTGGCGGAGGGAGTCCTTGCAAACAACTCCACCTGTCATCCCGGGGCTTGTCCCCGGGATCCAAGGTTCAGCGATTCCCAGCGCGAAGGGGGTAGCAGAACCGGGCAACGGTCTCCCCAACGGCACGTTAGATCCCGGCAACCCCGGCAATGAATGCCGGGGCAAGCAAATGCCGGGATGACGGTGGCGGGCGTTGAAAGATAGCCAGGGCACGGCATACTCCGATGATGCAGGAGATCCGCATGCGCCGATTTTGGGTTTACATTCTCGCCAGCAGTCCACGCGGAACTCTGTACATCGGCATGACGAACGGTTTGGTCCGGCGCGTGGAAGAGCATCGCGACGGAACCGGCTCGGTGTTCACGCGACGGTATGCCATTCATCGCCTCGTGTGGTTTGAGGAACTCCCCAATGTGCAGCAGGCGATCCAGCGCGAAAAGACGCTGAAGGAATGGCCGCGCGATTGGAAGCTGAACCTCATCGAGCGAGACAATCCGAATTGGATTGATCTTTATCCTTCGTTGCCGGGTGTCGCGCCGCTCAGGAAGCTTTAGCTTCACCTCAACCGTCATCCCGGGGCTCCAAGGTTCAGTGCCGACGCGAGGGGTGAAGCACGACCTCGCAACGAACACCCCAGCCGAGAGTTGGATCCCGGCAATGAATGCCGGGATGACCGTGGTGGGTGTTGAGGGCGTGAAGCGTATGCAGTGAACGCAAGCGTTCGTGGCTGGCAAGACCCGAGAAAAACATCTCATCCGTCATCCCGGGGCTTGTCCCCGGGATCCAAGGATCAGCGGTTGCCGACGCGACGGGTGAAGCAAAACCGCGCAACGGACACCCCAGCCGAGGGTTGGATCCCGGCAATAAATGCCGGGATGACGGTAGTGGGTGCGTGAACGCATGCGCGTACCCTCTCCGCACGAGGCAGTCGCCGCGCACGCGCTAGCGCCAAACACAAAAACGCACCGGCGCATGTCTGCAACCGGTGCGTCCTCGCTCGTCGTTAGGCCCGATACGCGGGGTTCGGATCCTACTTCTTCTTGAACTGCTCGGCCTCTTTGCTCGTGACGGAGGCGGTCAGCTTGTCGCCGTCCTTGCTGATCTTGTCGATCGGCAGAACGTAGGTCGTCGCGAAGAAGCCCGAGCCCAGAATGCCAGAGGTCTCAACCTCCACGCTGGAAACCTTACCATCGGCCTCGTTCACACCGACAACCCTGCCGAGTTCCTTCCCTGCAGAGTCAACGACGTTCAGACCGTCGACATCCGACGCCGTAAGGGCCGGAGCCGCAGGAGGTGTCTCGGCCTTTTCAGCCGGCGCCTCGGCTGGAGCCGGTTCAGACGGCGTTGCCGCAGGGTCCTCTGCCTTCTCAGCAGGTTCGCTCGGAGCCGCCTCTTCTGCCGGGGCAGCAGCCGGCTCTGATGGCGTGGCGGCAGGCTCCGCAGCCTTCTCGGCTGGTTCGGTCGGAGCGGGTTCTTCCGCAGGTGCTGCAGCCGGTTCAGACGGAGCCGCAGCCGGCGCCTGCTCTTGTGTCTGTGCCGGGGTGGTGTCCGGCTCCGGGTACTGCGCGAAGGCAGATGATCCCATTAAACCCGTCACGAGGATCGTCGAGAGAGTCATCGCAAGATATCGCATCAATTTTGTATCCCCCATTGAATCGATCTTCGGGCGAGGACCAAGCCTCGCCTGCGCGTTCTATGACATACTCAGGCTCGCTGACCAAATTTCGACGCGCTCGCACATCTGATTGCGAGGGCTCGCAATCTGGCATGCCAAATGCCTCCAATCCGGCGCAAAGAAAGTTCGTGAGCGGCCGACAGTGTTTATGGGAAACCACGTGCCACATCACTCAAGAAAGGCGGCGCAATGATCGATCATGTCTCGGTGGCCGTGCGCGACTTGGAGCTCAGCGGCAAAGTCTATGAAGGCATGCTCGCCCCACTCGGGCTGACGCGGCTCGTCACCCGCGAAACGGCTATCGGCTTCGGCAAGCGCTATCCCGAACTCTGGCTCAATCAACGGCCCACCCTCGTTGGCGTGCCCGCCGATACCGGCTTCCACATCTGCCTGCGCGCACCGACCGAAGACGCCGTGCGCGCCTTTTTCGATATCGCACTCGCGGAAGGCTGCATCAGCGCTGGAGCACCGGGCCCGCGCCAAGCCGCGATGACGCCCTACTTCGCCGCGTTCGTCTACGATCCCGACGGCAACAAGATCGAAGCCGCGAATTTCCCCAGCGCGTGAGCTGCGAACCATACCGCCCGACACACCGCCATCTGGTCAAGGCAAGCCCCTGCGCCGCCGGCCGCACGAAACCAAGTGCGGCTTCCGCGCATTTCAAAGTTGCATACGCCAAAGACTGACCATCGATGGAGTAAACCATGCCCAATTCACACACAGCCGCTTGCGAGAGCTGCCGCTTTTATGACGACCACAAACTCAACGACGCGACCGCCCAGGACGAACACGGTCTATGCCGCTTCAACCCGCCGGTGAACCAGCCCGATCCGCTCGGCCACGGCTTATGGCCGGTTGTGGCGGCCGAAGACTGGTGCGGACACTTTTCGCCCGAGCAACTCGCGGCGGAATGAACGAGAGCCTGCTCTGAACGTTTTAAGCGAACGCCGGCAGCACTGGAGCACCGGCGCGAAGTCGTGCAGTCTGCGCGGATGACATCAACTGAACCGCGAGGCCGCACGCCCCTTATGACTGAAGCCGCAGAAAAGAAACCCGAGATCCGCCCCGCGCAGATCCGTCCCTATGACGCGATCATGCTGGATGTCGGCGACGGGCATTGGCTCTACGTCGAGGAGGTAGGCAACCGCGACGGAGTCCCCGCCCTGTTCCTGCACGGCGGGCCGGGCAGCGGCGCCCAGCACACGAGCCGCAACGTGTTCGATCCCGAACGCCACCGCGCCATCCTGTTCGATCAGCGCGGCGCAGGCCGCAGCCATCCCTACCTCGCGCGCAACGCTAACACGACAGCGCACCTCATCGATGACATCGAGCGCATCCGCACACACTTCCGGATCGAGAAGTGGCTTGTGGTCGGCGGCTCGTGGGGCTCGACCCTCGCGCTCGCCTATGCCGAAGCCCACCCGAAGCGCGTCGCGGGCATGGTGCTGCGCGCCATCTTCCTGGGAACGCGTGCCGAGGTCGAATGGGCGTTCATCGAAGGCCCAAAACGCTTTCGCCCCGAACTCTACGACGCCTTCGTCGCGTTCCTGGATAAGCGGGAGCGCGACGATCCGCTCAAAGCCTATCTTGCCCGGCTCAACAATCCCGATCCGGCCGTCTACGCCCCCGCCGCGCACATGTGGAACGCCTACGAACGCGCGCTGTCGCAGCTTGCGCCGCGCAATGCCAAACTTCCAACGAGCTTCGATAAAAAAGCGCGCCTGCCGCCAACACCGCTGATGGAAGCCCACTACATCGCCAGCGACTTCTTCCTGCAGGACGGCCAGTTACTCACCAACGCGCACGCGCTCGCACGCATCCCCGGAACCATCGTGCAAGGCCGCTACGATTTGTTGTGCCCGCCCTCGGCAGCCTACGCCCTCGCCCAGCGCTGGCCGCATGCCAAGCTCGAACTCGTCGATGGCGCGGGCCACGACGTCAACGAGCCGGGCATTCTGCCGGCGATGCAAAAAGCGTTGCTGGAATTGACCTAACGGGGATCAGCGGGAGAGGAGCGACAGGCCTCTCTCCCGCCTGCGCTTACGATGCCTTGGATTGAGGTGCGGCCGCTGCATCGTTGGCCGCCGTGTGTTTCGACAGCGCCTCCTGCAGCCGTGCCTCCTGCTCCGGTGACAGCGACGAGCGCAGCACGCGGCCGGGGAACTTCGAGAGTTCGGCCAAGACTTTCTCAGGTTGCGCTTTCCGCACCAGAACGAACAGCGCGGAGCTGTCGTTGGGGAGCGTTTGCGCCAGAGATTCGATGAACTTGTCGTCGATACCGTAGTCGACGAGCGTGCCCGACAGAGCACCGCCGCCGGCACCCGCGAGCCCGCCAATCGCGAAACCTGCGAGCGGGTTGAGGAACAACAGCCCGACCAGCGTGCCCCAGAGCGCGCCGGTCAATCCGCCGGTCGCCGCGCCCATGCGGACCATATTCACACTTTGCTTGAGCTGTATCTTGCCGTCGGGCTGTCTAATCACAACAACGGCGTCTTCAAGATCAACCAGATACTCTTTTTGCATCCGGCGGAGGTCGGTCAGAACTTGATCGGCTTCCTGCGGGTTATCAAAACCAATTGCAACCATTTCTGCCATTGGGGAACCTCAAAATCATACATGGGGGGTCAATGTACGTTTTGAGAACCGCGCCGGATGAACTTCGTTCCATTCGCCCCTGATCACACTCATGTTTTTGCCGGAGACGGCGTCCGCTTGCGGCCCGTAAGCTGGCGTAATCGCGACATCGAGAAGACGCCGAACACCGGCCCCAGCCCCAGAATGATAAGAACGACGGGCCAGCCGGTCGTCTCCGCCAGTAAGGGCGCCAGCTGCACGGTGAGGATGGTTAAGGCGAAACCCAGCGCCGTCTGCAGCGTCATGAGGCTGCCCGCGTTCTCCGCCACCGCCGTATCCGCCACAATCGCGGAGAATTGCGGAGAATCCGGCACGATGCTGATACCCCACAGCAGGATCAGAACGAACGTCAGCCACGCCGGACCACCGAACGTCAGCGCGGTCCCGACAGCGCACGCCCCACTCACCACCATCGCGATGATCGTGACTTCTGGCTTACCGATCTTGTCCGCAAAGAGCCCGCCGATCACACACGCCACACCGCCGAGCCCGATCGCGAGAAACGCCGTGAGCTTGGCAAACTCCACCGCCTCGTTGTTCGGCATCGTCGCGCTATAGGACGTCGCCGCCACCACGCCGATCCACGCCCACATGGCGTAAAGCTCCCACATGTGGCCGAGATAGCCGCCATAAGCGAGCCGGATGCGCCGGTCCGTCCAGGCGACCTTGATGCAGTTGATGTCGAAGCGCTTGGCCCGGGCGTGATACGGCCCAAGACCGCTTGCGAGAACGAGAAACCCGCCGAGGATAGCTGCAACGGATGTGATACTCACCGCCGTCCGCCAGTCCGCGCCGCCGAGCAGCGAGGCCAGATGCGGTGAAGCCGACCCTAGCGTTACCGCGCCGACGAGAAGACCGATCAGCAGCCCGCGATCTTTCGTGCCCCACCCAGCCGCGATCTTCATGCCGACGGGATAAGCCCCCGCCAGCAGCGCGCCGGTCACGAACCTCATGGAGATCGCCAGCACGCCGCCGATAGGAGCCAGGAGCAGAACGGCGTTGGCCAATCCGGCTGTGACCGCACACACCATGAAGACGCGGCGCGGATCGAACCGGTCCGCCAGCCCGAGGAACGCCGATATCAGCGCGCCGACGACAAACCCGGCTTGCACAGCGCTGGAAAGAAGCGCCTGGCGCACGGGCGACATCTGACTTTCCGCCACCATCTCCGGCAGCACCGCCGCGGAGATGAACCAGAGGCTCAATGTCAGAATTTCAGCAACGACCAGAACCGCGATGGATTGAAATTTGTTCCCCTGCGCCACCTTTAGCAATCCACCCCGTGCTTCAGCCTTGTCCGTCTTCGCGAACCCTCAGCATTCTCACGATCTTGTACGGAAGGGAAGATCTTGGTGGTGGGGGCTTTGGCAGGAAGCCCGAATAACTAGGTTCCGTTCATACTCCTAATGCGTGACGAGCTAGGTTCACTACACAATATTCAGTCGCCGTGTTTGCGGCGGACGCGCGGGAGGGGCTGCGCCCGCCAAGCCCCAGACAAGTCCTTCCAATTCATCCAAAGGAATGTGAAGCGCCCGCGCAATCTCATTCTTGGAAGTGCGCTCGTTCCATAACTGCGAAAGCACTTTCTTCCATACAATCGACGTTTCCCGTTCAATCCCATCGGGCTCACCGGTCCTATATCCTCTCTTCCCGAGTTCAATACAGATTGACTTATACCGCCACTCCGAAAGCAGCCCCAAGGAATGCAACCGATGAGCCATCGCCACCGCAGATACGCGCCATCTGGTCTTCGCCTTGATGACGACCTTCACGTCTATGAATCTAGGCATCCTTGCGCGCACATCATTGGCAGGCATAAGAAAGGCGGAAGCAAAAGCATTAGCCTCACGCTCAGCAGCACGCGACTGATCTCGCGGACCGCCATGTCTGTGCAAAACAAGGTGCCCAAGCTCATGAGCGGAGTCAAAAATGCTCCGTTCGGCGGTCTTAAAATTGTTCAGGAAAATATATGGACGATCATCCCGCCAGAATGAGAAGGCATCTACCGTTTTAGTATTTTCGGATAAAGAAAACACGCGCACGCCGTGCGTCTCAAGCAACCCGATCATGTTCCCTACAGACTTCTCACCAAGCCCCCAATATTGTCGGAGAGAACGAGCCGCTGCCTCCGGATTTGTCTCATAGCTTAGGTCAAGGAGATTTGGCGTCGGTAGAGAAAAACGCGTCTCTACCCAATCACTTAATTGCAGCCCGAGAGACCCAGCAGCGATTGCGGCATCACGTTCTTTCGCGCCCATCTTCGACAAGCTCCGAAAACTGACCGCGTCGGTATTGAGATCCTCTGGGTCATCTGCAAAGAAGAACTCGTCTGGGAAGCCGAGCGCTACTGCAAGCCGCGATACAGTATTGATATCCGGTTGGTTTTCGCCCTTCTCTAGCCTCGTAATTGTCATGGCGGAAAGGCTAGTTAATTCGGCGAGTCCCTTTGCTGTCAGCCGCCGCCGTTTTCGGGCGAGGCCGAGTCTTTTACCGTTAAACATGTCGTTACCCGCTATTTTCGAGCAACTTGCGGATCAAAATCGTCCGCACGATCTCCGTCATCTAGCGAGAAAATGTCGGTAACCATGTCGTTTCCATCAGAAATATAGATGCGCTCGACATAAGCGCTAAATGTTCTGCCCTTTACCACGGGTCTCGTCAATTCCACCGCCCCGCGCTCATCAACCATAAGATAATAAGTAGCGATGCTTTTCGACTGAGCAGGAGCAAATTCAGGCAGGTCAGATCCGAATAGGTTCCCCATACACGCACGTTCAGCTCCTGCACCCTTGGGCGATCGTGGCTTTGGCTTGAGTTCATCATCACAAGCTACGTCAACATTTGAGAATATTACTCTAAGCCCGAGCCTTTCATTCTTGATTGCTTCAACGCCATTAGAACGGTCTACTGACCACCGCTCTCCAACATGGCGATCTCGTAGTGCCCACGAGCCATCCTGATAAGCGAAGGTACCAGCAGCATTAGTGGGATGGAACGGCGTAGCGTTAGCCGCCGACGCACGCGCGATGTTGCGCACTTCCAAAAGCTCGGCGCGACTCAAATCCATCTCTGCAAGCCGCCGATCCACATCCCACGGCTCCCGCCACACCTTGGCTTCTATCATCATGTCGAGCAATCCATGTTGATTTTTCCAACCTACATGTAGGTGAAAAAAATCAACATGGCAAGAAGTGTTTTCAACCGTCTTGCTCTGTTCCGCGACACCATTTCGTCGACACGCTCTTTGCTCGCAGCCCACCAGAAACAAGCGCACTGCCCCCTCAAATCTTATCCTGATTGACCCGCGCTGAGAGAGCTTCCGCGCTCTCGACGCGCTCGCTGTAACGGTCGGTGAGGTAGGCGGACACATCGCGCGTCAGCAGCGTGAACTTCACCAGTTCTTCCATCACATCGACGATGCGGTTGTAGTAGGCGGAGGGACGCATGCGGCCCGCGTCATCGAACTCGTTGAACGCACGCGCGACAGAAGATTGATTGGGGATCGTCAGCATCCGCATCCAGCGGCCCAACACACGCATCTGATTGACGGCGTTGAATGACTGTGAGCCGCCGCACACCTGCATCACTGCAAGCGTCTTGCCCTGCGTCGGACGCACCGCGCCTTTCGAGAGCGGAATCCAATCGATCTGCGTTTTCATGGTGCCGCTCATCGAGCCATGACGCTCGGGCGAACACCAGACCTGCCCTTCGGACCAGATCATCAGATCCATAAGCTCCTGCACCTTCTCATGCGACGTCGGCGTATCGTCCGGCAACGGCAAACCGTTGGCGTGAAAGATGCGGACCTCCGCACCAAGCCGCTCCAGAATCCGCGCCGCCTCCAACGTCGCAAAGCGGCTGTAGGAGCGCTCTCGCAACGATCCGTAAAGCATGAGAATGCGCGGCGGATGCGTCGAGCGCTTAAGCGGAAAGAGCCGCTCGACATCGAGCGGATGCAGATGTTCCGCGTTCAGTGCGGGAAAAGTCCGATCGTCCTGCGTCACGGCATCATCCTAAGTATGAGACGTTTTGCCTTCAGGGGCAGCCACACTCTTTGCTATGATTAATTGCTGCACTGCGTCGTTCCCGTTCAACGGAGGGGAAAAACAAGGAACGACACCCAGCGGCAACCCGCCTTATTTCGACAGTTCCGGACGTATCATTGACTCTTCGTCAGAGCAACGCACAGCCATGGCCCATGAAACGCGACGGCACAGCCGCCCGTCCTAAAGCCTTAGGCAACCCGACACGGCGGGCCGAACACAGCGTCGCGCCGGCAATGCCGTCCCTCCATTCTCAGGACGCCGGTCGCTGTCGATCAGGGCGACCAAGGACAATCACGTGACTGACGCTTCTCAAAAATCCCGGGTCGGTATCACTGTCGCGCTCGGCTTCGCCCAAATGCTCGCCTGGGCGTCAAGCTATTACCTTATCGCCATCCTCGGCGACCCGATGGCCAAGAGCTTGAATATTAGCTCAACGATGGTCTTCGCCGCTTTCTCCGTGGCGCTTCTCGTCTCCGGCCTCGTCGGGCCCAAGGTCGGCCGCACCATAGATTTGATAGGGGGACGGGGCGTCCTGGCCGGCTCCAACCTTGTCTACGCCGCCGCGCTCGTCACCCTTGCCTGTGCCTATGACCCCATCACGTTGTGGGCAGGATGGCTTTTGCTCGGGATCGGCATGGGCCTCGGGCTCTATGACGCCGCCTTTGCCACACTCAGCCGCATCTACGGTCTGTCCGCACGCCGCGCCATCACCGGCATTACGCTTCTCGGCGGACTGGCAAGCACCGTCGGTTGGCCGCTCTCCGCCTGGGGCGTTGATGCCATCGGCTGGCGCTGGACGTGCCTCGCCTGGGCGGCAGCGCAGATCTGCATCGGTTTGCCCCTCAATCTGCTCGCCATACCAAAAACACCGCGACACGAAGTGAAGACGGAGACGCACGCCGCAAAGCCGCACGTCCCCATCGACCGTACGATGATGCTGCTCGGGTTCGCCTTCGCTGTCGGGTGGATGGTTTCGGCAGGCATGGCCGCACACCTGCCGCGTCTGCTCGAAGCCGCGGGCGCAACGGCATCACAAGCGCTCATCGCAGCCTCCCTCATCGGCCCGGCTCAGGTCATCGCCCGGTTGGCCGAAGCCGCGATCTTCAGCCAGTACAATCCCCTGATCAGTGCGCGCATCGCGATGATGCTTCACCCGATAGGGGCGGGATTGGTCGCCATCGGAGGCGGAGCCCTCGCGCTGCCCTTCACATTTCTGCACGGCGCCGGCAACGGCATCCTCACGATTGCCCGCGGCACGGTGCCCCTCGCAGTCTTTGGACCGGACAACTACGGCTACCGCGTCGGCCTGATCAATGCGCCAACACGCATCGGCCAAGCGGCCGCTCCGCTGGCGTTCGGGTTGCTCATCGAAGCCTATGGGGCGGGGACACTCGTTGTTTCAAGCCTGATGTGCCTCAGCGCCGTGCTGGCCTTCTCCTGCGTCCGCCGCGCACCACACAACCTATCCTGAGGAGCCGTATGCCGATAAAGGGAGGCTCGCATCCATTGCAGGATGCATCGGGCCAACCCACTTGATGGGTCTTATTGATCCCATCATCCCTTAGCTAGGCACACCGCTCCATGCTTTTGCCGATCGAAGTTGCCAACGTATTTTCTCCCGACGAATGTAAAAAGATTATCTCCACCACCGATGAAAAAGCCTATGCCGACGCGCGCCTGATCGACGGAGCCCGGCAAGACAATACGCGCCGCGCCCGCATCACATGGCTGGATGATACCGACAAAGATGAGTGGGTCTTCCGACGGTTGCTCGACACCGTTTCGGAAGCCAACAGGCATCACTTCAAGTTCGGGCTTGAGGAATTCTCCGAACGGATGCAGGTCGCCTATTACGGCGCCGAGACGGAAGCCTTCTTCGACTGGCACATCGACATCGGCGACGGCCAGTTCGCCCGTCACCGCAAGCTGACAATCGTCACGCAACTGAGTGAGGACGACAGCTATACGGGCGGAGATCTTGAGACTAATGCCGACGGAAACGTGCGGCGCGCCTCGCGGGCATGCGGAACGGCTATGCTCCTTCCGAGCTTTGTCCTGCACAGGGTGACGCCCGTGACCCATAACGCCCGCTATTCACTAACCCTCTGGGCCCATGGACCCGAGTTCCGCTAACGGGCGTTATGTTTGGGTATCCTCTCCATCGCTCCTATCTCAGATGTCAGAGGTTTGCTCATTTGGAGGTCAAGATGCCCGCATCGTTCCACGTTCCGAAGCATTGGCAGGATTGGGTCAGTTGGATTCTCGGCTTCTGGCTGTTGCTCTCACCGTGGACACTGCACTACTCCGATGACTCACCGGCGCTACGCAATGCCGTCATCGTCGGATTCCTTTTGATCTTTGCGGAAGTGGTGACGCTCTCGGCATTCCGGCCGTGGGAAGAGTGGGCAACGATTCTCATCGGAGCATGGCTGATCGTCTCTCCGTTCGTCCTGGAATTCATCCACCCGATGGGCACAGCGAACGCCATCATCATCGGCGCAATTGTCCTGCTGCTCTCATCCTATGAGCTCTGGCGTGTCAGCACGGGAAGAAAAATAGAATCCTGACGACGCGGTGGCCTGGCCTCACACAGCCGAATTGTATCCGCGAGGTTGTTAGGCGACCTGCGCCTTTAGGTACATGGTCTGCACACAATTCAGCAGGTCTGCGGCGACAAAGGGCTTCCCGACTGTTGGAACATCGCAATATGCCTTGGGAAGCGCATCTCGACTGAGGCCAGTGACAAATGCAAAGGGGACCGCATTTTCCATGAGCCGTTCGACGACGTCATGCGCATCGCCGTCTGTCAGCAAGTAATCAATCAAAGCGCAATCGACGTCCTGCGTTCCAATCAATTCCAAAGCTTCCGACACCGACGCAGCCGGCCCGATAACCTGAAAGCCAACCGCAGCAAGGATGGATTCAATATCCATCCCGACGATCGGCTCATCCTCCACGACGAGCACACGCGCGGTAAATTGCATCGGCTCGCCGCTGATGGATGCCAGGTTTTGGCTCCCCATAAATTCACCTGACTGAAACGCTCTACACACAATCGATCGTTAGCACATCCCCAGCCAGTCACAAGTTTTTCTTGATAGCTACGAGTAAAAAAACAGCAGCAGAAGCCTGTCGGTAAAATTTGCATCACAACAATACTATTAAGACGCTGGCATCCCAATAAAAACGCCAAAGATATTAAACATGCCCAATGGCAGAGCTTCCCGTGAAATGGCGGGTCAGCTACCTGAAAAGTCGAGCCGACGGTTCCAAGCTAGAAGTATTTCAATAATATTTTCTCAGAACTCATCTCAGATAAATGATATAGAATAAGAAAACCAGCGCGATACGACACCACCTTCACAGGACACCTCATCTCGCAGGCTGTTCTGTGCCGAATAGAACTGACTTCAAGCTGCGAAAACCTCAGAAATGCAACGTGGGCGAGTATTATTATTCATTCGCTTTTCTTTTCCGGGAGGCCCTTGCGCTTAGTGGAGGCGAACTCCTCCAGTTCCTTCTCCGTCATGGAGTCGTACATCTCCCGCGATGCGCCCTTAAGCTCTGACACCTTGGCCTCGCCGCGCTTGGCCGCTAGCGCGGCTCCTGCGGCCATCTGCTGGGCTTTTGATTGCGCTGGCATGTCACAAACCCTTCCAGTTAATTAGGATCCCGCCAAGGCAATCCTCAGCGGCGGCTTCCTTAAAAACTGGCCCGGCGCGCGCCCAGTTCCGCATCAATGTTGCACAAGCATTCACCTGTGACCGGGCCGTTCTTTGGTTCGGACCCAAAAAGTCGAAAGCGAACGAAAAAAATTCGAACCCCCACGGAACCGCATGCCGAACTGATGCATTGGGATGGGTAAGTTGGAGCCACGGTCGCAAGTTTCCCCCCCTCCCCCTCCCCCTGCTTGCACCAGCTCCCATGGCCCGCGGCGTCGCTCCCCTTCGCCGCGGGCAACTTTTTTGTGGGGGCGCTCTGCATCATGCCATCGGAACCGGTGAAGCTGAGGGGGCGTTTCAGTTCACGCACTCCACAGCGTCCGCGATGGACCGCACAAATCGAAACGTGGAGCGTAATCAGGTCGTGAGCTCGCACCCGGAGTTGCAAAGGCAGCAGATGCGTCCCGCATGATGCACAACGCCTCGTCTTCCCTGGGCCAGCACAATGAGGAGGACCTAAATGGACCTCACATCAAGTGAAATTGAAATCCTGAAAGCGATCGAGAAGAGCGGCAACGACCGCGGCGACTACACGAGCTTTCGCCGTATGATTGGTGCCATCGCCGATCCCACGCTCACCATCGATGACGCCGAAATCCACGAAGCTCTCGATAAGCTCAAAGAAAAATCATTCATTGAGATCGAAAGAGGCAGAGCCGTGAAGCTCACCGAAAGCGGCATCGTGGCTCTGCGCGCCCTGTAGGGGCAAGGCGCGAATGTGACAGCAGATTGATTAGGTCTCTTCTTCCGGGACATCACCCGCAATCAACGCGCTGCGAGAACTTTCGATCTTGCGCAACAGTTCAGCGTCAGCCGCCTCCTGCGCGCCTGAAACGGGCATTCCTTCATCGCCGGAAGCAAGCCGCCGGTTGACGAGAAAAGCCCAGCGCTTCAACGCGGCAATCTTCTCACCACGCGTCAAACCTTCTGACGCCATGAGATCATCAGGAGTCTGAAATTGAGATTCAGGTTCCGCCTTGGCGGCTTCCCGGTCAATCTTCAGCCGTTCGCCCATACGAGACATCCTTCGTGAATTACCCAGCAAAAACGCCCGGCCAATAGACGCCGATACCAAATCCCACTGCCAATGCGAGCAGCAACGAGATAGCAAGGACCCAAATCAGTCCGGTTCTCTTCGCCTGACGCGCCTCGTTCGTCGTCAGAACTGGCCCGCTTTGGGATTCTCTATTCATGATCATTCCTCCTCTTTGCGCAGAGTCCAGTCATGGCAGGCGAATGGGTAAAACGCCTCTAAACGAGTGAGGTTCCGCCACGGGGCGTCCTTGAAACACCCTCGCGGAGCAATCTCAGGCCTCGTCATTGTTCTTAGGATCTAACGGCGGCTCGGGCGGAAAAATTCGATCTTCCAGCCGCTTAACGAATGCCAAAATCACGATGGATATGACGACCGCGACGATGGCAACGTAGTAATATCCGCCACCGCAAGCTAACCCGATGGCACCAGCAAGCCACATCCCCGCGCCAGTCGTCAGCCCCTGAATTTTCCGACCACTGACGATGATCGAGCCGGCGGCCAGAAAAGCGACGCCGGCCGTCACCGCCTCGATGATACGGATCGGATCAACGTTCCCGCTCGGAAACTCTCCGCGAACTTGATAGAAAATCTCGAAAGTGATGATGGTAAAGAGCGCCGCCGCCAGCGAGACCATCATATGCGTTCGCAAACCGGCCGGCCTGTCCTTCAGCTCACGATCAATTCCGATCACTCCGCCAAGCCCTGCAGCAAGCAGCAACCGCATTGTGATCTCCAGTTCCGGCACATGTGTCCGTGAAACCACTGATATGTCGAACAGGTCCACTCGCTTCCCAGTGCTTGTCATTGTAAAGACGCGGCAACAACAAAACCAAAGGTCGTCTCAATCCGTTCCGTAAGTGAGAGGCGACGCCGAAAGCTGATCGAGAGTTGCAGATGAACGAAACAACGAGCGCAGTCTCACCGGCCCGATACGAGTTTCGCATCTTCACGACCAACGGTGCCAATCTGATAGAACGCCTACGTGCGTTGCCCGGCGCAAAAAAACCGGAGCGCGATCAGGGTGCACAGACCTATATCGTCCGGCACAACTACGATCATATCAGCATCAAGCTGCGCGAGGACCGGTTAGAGGTCAAAGAGCGGTTCGGCCAGCTAGATTGCCTCGAACGCTGGCGATATCGCTTCGTTGCACCACTCCCCGTCACGGCAGATCAAGTCGAAGAGCACCTCTTTGCTCCACTCGGCCTTTCTGTTTCGCTCAAGGCAGGCACACGTTTCTCGGCCCATGCACTCATCGAACTTGTACAAGCTCATTGCCCTCCGTTGGCCCTCATCGAACTCAACAAGGATCGAGTGAAATGGTCCCTCGGAGCTTGCAATGCAGAATACGTGAGCCTCGACGCTGACGGTCATTCTCTATGTAGTATCGCGTTAGAATCGACTGACCCTAACGCGCTGCGGCAGCTCATAGGAACGCTGCAGCTCGATCACTATGAAAACCAGAGCTACATCGCGTTCTTGAATAGTTCGGAAAAGAATGGCTGAGACGCACACTCGATAACCGAGTGAACGTCTCGCGAACCGCTGCGCCCTCCAGGCAGGGAGTTATTTTGTCTTATCCGATTTCATGTCCGGCACAGCTTCGCCCACACGGTTTGTCGGCGCGTGTTGGGTTTCGTCCTTTTTGTGCGTAGAAGACCCACTCTGCTGAGTGTCAGCCTTAGGCTCAGCCTTCATCGTTGGGACGCTCTCACCGACGCGATTTGTCGGGGCGTGCACATCTTCCTGAGCCTTACCGCTCGAACCGCCAGTTTGACTTTGAGCAAGCTGACCGCCTCGCTCAGATGATAGCTGCGCACTATTGCCGGCAAGCAACGGCGAGGACGCAAACACAGCGATAGCAGCGAGGCCTAAAACTTCCCTTCTCATGATATCCTCCTTTATAGCGGCCGTTGATCGGCCATATCGGAGGAAAACGTTGGCGCCGAAGGTCTGTTCCAAGTCATTTCCGCACGGGTACAGTTGGTTCAACGATCAGTGCTACGCCTTTATGGAATGAAGCGCCAACTCCAAAACGGAGATTGCGGGCTCCGAAGAAGGTGAGAGCGGATCACTCACGGGACGCAATTCGATCGTGTCGTTAGCGCCTCCACGCAAGCCAGCGGCCGTACCATCGGGCGACGAAGATGTAGAATTCAACGTCCCCATATACTGTCCTTCCAGATCCTTGAGCTCAACGTCCGGCGTAGGAGCCAGCACCGCCCAGGACAGGATAACCTTCGGTTCAGCCTCCTTGTCGCTGCTGATCCGCTTGATGACACCGTCAAAGCGCCCGCCAGGCCCACTAAGGGCTTCGTAATCACATGAAAGAGCCGTCGCCCCTTCAGGCAACTTTCGCTGCGCTTCTGCATCTGCTGGAATCGTGCAAGTCAACGTCCCCGCATTCGCCGGCGGAGGTGGCGTGTCTGCAAAGGCCGACGTTGTTACACTCAATCCCAGTAACAAAACGCAAACCGCTAGCTTGAACGGTGAAATCGAATCCATCGTTATACCTCCTGAAGAGGCCAACGATGTCGGCACCAACGAAGTTCCCCTGACGCCCGTTTGGCAAGCCGTTATCCGTGATGTGGACCCAATCGGGTGTCTCCATGCCACAGTGCTCCCTGCACCACAGAAATGTGTGTCCGGTCCAACGCTACCCACGCCAGCGACCCGATGAGCACGGTGATGGCCAGCCCGGTCAGGAATGTCTTCATGTTGGCAAACCTCATTATTGTGTTGCGAAATTCTTCTTACTCGGCAGCCTTTGGGTGGTGGTGATGCGTGGAAGACGTTTGCTCGGTCCCAGTCCCGTCCGGGTCGCGCCAGTTGCCACTGATATCGCGATACCAAAGACTGTGGTGCTCTTTCGCCCAATTGCGATCGACGCGCCCTGACCACATCGCATCGATCGCGCCTTCCATACCGACGGTGCCGATGTATATGTGGCCGATGATCAGAGCGATCATCAGTAGCGCGATAACGGCATGAGCAAGCTGAGCCCACTGCATCCCATCAAAGCCGAGCCACGCAAACGGAAACATCAGCGTGACACCGGAAATAAGCGCCGCCAGCCCACCAAGCGTAACACCCCAAAAGACAATCTTCTGACCCGCATTGAATTTACGCGCTGGCGGATTGTGACGACCGTCAGAAAGAAAACCGCCACCCTCTTTGAGCCACTCCACATCAAGACGTGATGGCAAATTCTCCCGCAACCAAAGCCAGGCCATCGCCACCACACCAATGGCAAACGCTACCGACGCCGCCATGTGGAGCCACGCACTGATCGAAGCCACCTCATGAAATGCTGATGGACTTATGAACGGAAGCAGAAGCGGTTTTCCGTAAAGAACGACGAGCCCCGTAAGAGCCAGCACAACAAACGCCGTCGCCGTCATCCAATGATTGGCACGTTCAACCTGATTGAACCTCTCGACCGTGCCGCTGCTCCGGCCTTCCGCAATACGAATACGCCCGCGTGCGAATAGAAAAAGCGCCAGTGCCAAGGAAACTCCAAGGATCAACCAACCGCCCGTATAGACGACCGTACCGTTCCGGGCTCTCCGCCAGTCGCGACCCTGCGGCTGCTCCAGCAGGTTCGTATTGCGATAAGGAAGTGACGTTGTTCCAGTGCGCTTCTCCGGAGTAATCAGGATCTGGCTGTCCGCTTTATCCAGCTTCCAGCTCTGCACAATTTGCTTTGGATTGGACACCGAACCGCCAGCCTGGGTACCACCGGCCACGACATCCTCTTGCGGACGAGCAACCGCTGGTAGCGTCTCTGCCGCATTCCGGTCGGACAGCAGTTTCGAACGATCGACCCAGACGGTTCGTTCACCAGGTTCGCCCCCGATCTGGACACTCGGCAGCACCATGGGCTTGGGCGCTGCGGCATACGTCGCCATCCATATCAACAAGGCCGCCAATAAAGCTGCAGCGAGACCACCGGCAACGCGATACGCAGACATCACCTGCCTCCTTATCCTTGTACTGCTTGTGAACTGTAATAGGCCGTAGACCAGCCCCAAGCACCGGCGCCATAACCGCGCCTGACGATACGCTCTCTATAAATTTGCGAGACGATATCTCCGTCGCCAGCCAACAGCGCGCGCGTCGAACAAACCTCAGCGCAAAGGGGCAATTTTCCTTCGGCGATGCGGTTACGCCCATACTTCTTGTATTCCGCTTCCGAACCCGGCTTTTCAGGACCGCCCGCGCAATACGTGCATTTGTCCATCTTGCCGCGGGAACCGAAATTCGACGCCTGCGGATACTGCGGCGCACCGAACGGACACGCGTAGAAGCAATACCCACACCCGATGCAGATATCCTTGTTGTGCAGCACGATGCCGATGTCGGTTTGATAAATGCAGTTGACCGGACACACCGCGATGCAAGGCGCATCCGTGCAATGCATGCAGGACGTAGCTATAGATTTTTCACCCGGCCCACCATCGTTGATCGTCACGACCCGACGCCGAAGTATGCCCCACGGCACCCCATGTTCGTTCTTGCAAACGGTGGAGCACGCGTTGCACTCGATGCAGCGATCGGAGTCACATAGGAACTTCATCCGTGCCATGATTTACTAACCTCCGATCGGTCTCTCACGCTTTTTCGACGCGGCAGATCGTTGCCTTCGTCTCCTGCATGAAGGTCACCACGTCGTAGCCGTATGTCGTTGCTGTATTGGCGGCCTCACCGATAACGTAAGGCACTGTGCCTTCGGGATAGCGGTCGGATCGGTCCTCGCCCTGCCACATGCCGGCGAAGTGAAACGGCATAAACACCGCCCCCTTTCCGATGCGCTTCGTAACCTGGGCCGTCACGCGCACACGTGCTTTCTCAGGCGTAGCAATCCAGATCATCGAGCCGTCTTGGATGCCGAGCGCAGTAGCATCCTCGGGATTGATTTCCGCAAACATCCGCTGCTGAAATTCCGCCAACCAGATATTCGCCCGCGTTTCATCGCCTCCGCCCTCAAACTCAACGAGACGTCCGGAGGTCAGGATCATTGGAAAGTCTTTTGAAACGTCGTTCTTCTGGATCGACCAGTAGAGCGTCGGCAAACGGAAATCTTTACGGTCTTCATAGGTCTTGTAACGGGGCAGGAGATCGCGCCGCACGGTGTAGAGAGGCTCCCGATGGACAGGAATGCCATCCGGGAAGTTCCAAACCAGCGCACGCGCCTTGCCGTTACCGAAAGGCGCCAAGCCATTGGCCACCGCTACGCGCTGAACGCCACCCGAGAGGTCCGTCTTCCAGTTGATCTTCAGGATTTTTTCGATCACGTCCGTATCGGGCTCGACCATGCCTTGGTCGCGCGCCGCCGTTTCGCCACTACTCGACTGCGAACCGCCATCGCCCTGCTTCGATGCACCGTTGGTCTTGTTCGGATGATGCGCAAGATACCCTTCAATGGCCGCCCGCGCGTTCGGCGCGAACGCACGCAAACCGAGTTGCTGCGCTTTGGCTGCACCTTCTGCATCGTTGGCACTCGGTGGCATCGCCGCACCACCCCCCCCCTCTTTCATGAGCTGCGCGGCTTCATCGTCCGTTATCTTAAGAAGGCGCGGGTGATAATCACCCAACGCAATCGCCGCGATGATGAAATTTTCGCGCGGCGTCAATTGATCCACGAAGCCCAACTTATCGAGCACCGCGACGGTAATTTCCGGATATCCATCCTTGATAGGAGAACCTTCGGGATAAGAGTTCTCGGCAAGCAGGTTTACGCCCTCATGCTCAACACCCCACGCCGCGCGGAACGGAAGGCCACCCTGCGCCACAGTCTTGGTAAGATCGTAGAGCAGCGGCGTACCGGGATGCTTCATCTCCGGCGTTCCCCAACAGGGCCACGGGAGCCCGTAGTACTCACCCTTCACGGGCCCGCTCATGCCGAGCAACGTCGTTGGATCAAACAGGCTTTGGTTCGCCATGTGCACTTTCAGTCGCTCCGGGCTTTGCCCGGTGTAACCGATCGTCCAGCATCCGCGCGTCAATTCGCGAAGGAGATCCTCCGCAACCGGCGCGTTGTCCTTCACTTCAACCTGGTTGAACATCTTGTCGGCGAAGCCGAATTTCTGAGCGAGCAGATAAGCAATCTCGTAATCGCTCTTGGCCTCGAACATCGGTGCTATAACCTGCTCCCGCCACTGCAGGGATCGGTTCGAATTCGTGACCGAGCCTGACGTCTCCATCGTAGAGCCCGCCGGCAATAGGTACACCCCGTCCTGCCGGTCGCCGATAACGGCTGAACTCGTCGGCACCGGGTCAATGATGACCAGCAGGTCGAGTTTCTCCATTCCCTTTTTGAGATCTGGCCCGCGCGTTTGCGAATTCGGCGCATGCCCCCAGTAGATCATGGCGCCGATCGTGTTCGGCTGATCGATGTTCTTGGCATCTTCGAGAACACCATCGAACCAGCGGGACACCGGCATGCCTTTGCGTTCCATCAGATCTTTGGAAGCAAACCGCCCCTTGAGCCACTCATAATCGACACCCCACACACGTGCCCAGTGCTTCCAAGCTCCTTCGCTAAGTCCGTAGTATGCTGGGAGGCTGTCACAGGTAACACCGAGGTCTGTGGCGCCTTGCACGTTGTCGTGGCCGCGGAAAATATTGGCACCGCCACCAGGCTTCCCGATGTTTCCAAGCGCGAGCTGGATGATGGAGGCCGCCCGCACCTTGTTGTTGCCGATGGTCGACTGCGTCAGCCCCATGCACCAGATGAGAGCGCCAGGTCGGTTCTCCGAAATCAATTTCGCCACACGCTCAATCTGAACGGGCGGAACGCCGGTGATGTTGGCAACAACGTCCGGCGGATAGTTTTTCACTTCCTTACGGACATCTTCGAAGCGGAACACCCGCTGATTTATGTAATCCTTGTCCTCCCAACCATTCGCGAGGATGTACCACAACACACCCCACATGAAGGCAACATCGCTTCCGGGCCTCAATCGCACGTATTCGTCGGCATGGGCTGCGGTCCGCGTAAAGCGGGGATCAACAACGATGAACTTGCATCCGTTCTCTCTCGCACGCAGCACATGTTGCATGGCGACCGGGTGCGCTTCCGCCGGATTAGCTCCAAGCAAAAAGATCGACTTGGAATTATGCATGTCGTTGAACGTATTCGTCATCGCCCCGTAGCCATACGTGTTGGCCACACCGGCAACGGTGGTCGAGTGACAGATACGCGCTTGGTGATCCGTATTGTTCGTGCCCCAGAACGCCGCAAACTTCCGGTGCAGATATGCCATCTCGTTAGAGAACTTGGCCGAACCGAGCCAATAAACGCTGTCAGGTCCTTTGGCGTCGCGCACCTTGAGAATCTTATCGCCGACCTCGTCGATTGCGACGTCCCAGGGAATTCTCTTCCACTTCCCACCTTCGAGCTTCATCGGATACTTAAGCCGGCGATCGCCGATAGCGAGTTCGCGCGTCGCCGCGCCTTTCGCACAATGCGTTCCAAGGTTGATAGGACTCTCGAAGGCAGGCTCCTGCCCAATCCACACCCCGTTTTGGACTTCCGCCCAGATGGAACAACCCACCGCGCAGAAGGGACAGATTGTCTTCTTAAACTGGATGTCAGTGGGAGAGGTGGGAGCCGGACGAGGCTGCGCGCGAACTCGACGCGTCTTCAGCGTGGCTGCGCCCACAAACGCGGCTGATGCAAATCCTGACGCCTCTAAGAAATGACGCCGCGACATGCCGCTCGTTCTGGCGAAATCCGACAGAACTGCAGTCCCGGCTTCACCGGAACGCTTCTTCTTGAGCATCTATTCGGCTCCTGCACGTTTATGCCGTTGCGCGGCAAGGCAGGATTATCGTCGGGCGAGCGCGTAAAACGTCCGGATATGAGGAGTTTCCCGATACTCTGGCGCACGGGGATCTGATCGTTGACCGGTGGACATCTCGGCCTCAGCCGTAAATGCCACTCCGGCACCCAATGCCAAAGCTGGGAGCCCCGTCAGCAATGCACGCCGCGACGAAACAAACGGCACGGGGTCATGGTGGGGACGAGGATCTCGGGTCGATGGCGGATGTTGCATGCTCGCTTTCTCTACCAAGAGCGCAACGACGATGACGGCTGAACGCCGCCCCTCTCTAAAGGTTCCATAATTTCTTTGAAAAAACCGAGACTTCCACTCCATTAGCTCACGGAGCGGTGATCCTGCACGGACCTATTGTTCACCACCAGAGCACTCATGCGGTCGCAGTCCAATGCACAAATGCGATCAGCTTTCGACAGTCTAAGGTTTCACGTGAATCCACGCCGTAAATCTGGCTCGGCCCGCATCTCGCAGCACGCACAGCGCTTCCCCCTCTCATCCGTTGCCGCTCTACTCCGGACACCAACATAGGAAGAAACTTCGGGGTGAATTGCTATGGCGTATTAGAATGCGTTCCCCATATTGTTTGCCAGACGTTACGGGTTATAACCGGAACGTTATTTCGCAACGGCCGTAAACTAAAGTGCACAATTGAAGACTTACGGCCCAATACAGAACGCGCTAGGGAAGGGTGTAATATATGCGACTTCAAGTTCTAGCCGCCGTCGCCGCATTGGTTTTGACGGCTGTGGCTTTTGGCAATGAGGCAAGCGCACAATCGGGATTGCTCGGCAAGGCGGTTCGTTTAGATCCGATTACCCTCTCAGCCGGAAAGCCACTCGCTGATAAGCCCTACGAACTCGAATCTGGAAAATACTACAAACTCACGATCAAGGCGGATGGATCTCAGGAGCTAGCCATTGAAGGACCTGAGTTTTTCCGCAACATCTGGATCAACGAAATCGTCATCAACGATATCGAAGTCCGCCCTCTCGGCGTATCATCATTAGAATTTGACGGAGAAGGCGAAGCGGTCATTAGCTTCGTCACAATTCGCCCCGGATCTTTTTACTTGAAGATCCCAAACACAACGGGCGAAACGCAACGCGCAATATTCAATGTAAAGGGATAAAGTCCAGAATTCTGGGATTCAAATGCGCTAGGGATATTTTCCCGAATTAATGGGGGAATATTTCCCGAAAACATACGGGCAATGGGCCGCATTTTAGGAACGGAACGAACACGTCATAAATGCGTAGTGCATCTGCGTTGTACGAAGTGTTCGCTCCGTTCGATGCAGTTAAATTAGAGGAGGTATGTATAATGAAGCGCTTTGTCGTGGCTTTCGCCGCGTTGACTCTCGGCAGCTCCCTGGCTTTCGCCGACGAAAAACCAAGCGATGCCGAAGCCGCCAAGATCAAAGAGACTATCTCAGCTTGGGGCTGCAGTGGCGGTGAATACGAAAAAGAATCCGAAGGAACCGGCGTTTTCGAAGTTGACGATGCAAAGTGCAAAGATGGTCAATACGACTTCAAGCTGGACAAGGATTTCAAGATCCTCAGCGTGACGCGCGACTAAGATTTGCAGCTGGTCACAGGGCGATACCTTTGCAAACCTTCTCGGCTCCTGCTTCCCCCGAGGCACAGTGAGACGAGGAAACGGGCTCTAGGTATCACCGTGCCCCGCTATTGACGGGCCGGTACTTTTGTACCGGCCCGTTTCGCATTCCGGTCCGTCCAAGCTCGCCAAACCGACATAACGCTTAGCCATGTGCAATAGCGCCCATTTTGCCGCCTGCCCTGAACTCAGGAATCAGCAAGGCTGATCATCGATTTCGTAAAAGCAAAGGGGCGCAAAAGCGCCCCAGAACATTCAGATCCAAAAAGATCTACGCGATTCAGAAACGGTGCTTGACCGACCCGCGAATGCGTAAGTCATCCGTTTCTGGTCCTGGATCATTCTCCATCTTGTCCTGCTGCCCATTCGCTCCGTAGAGCAACTCCAAACCAAAATCCATCTTGGGCAACACGCCGAGCTTACCGAGGCCAGGAATGCTGACTTCGGTACCACGATCCGCCTCACTGGCTGCGTTAGGAGCAGAAAAATCAGCAGCGGGCGGAGCCACGTCTGCAGCCGGTGCGGAGGGCGCAGCAGCTGCAGGAGGCGGCGTAGAAGCGCTGCCACCTTGCTGTTCCTGGAAGGCGAACGCGGGCAGGCTGGCAAGTCCAACCAACATCACCCCGGCCCCCAGAGTCTTTACCCATTTCATAGTATTCATCAAACCCCGCAATGCACGGACTCCGGCACTGGAGTGAACATGAGTGCCAGTCCCGCGAAACACAAGCATGTTTCCATCGTAGTTAAGCCCCAGTGAACGTTTCTTGAAATGCCTGTGTTCCTGATGCCATGTGACCAGCTGACCACAACAATCGATATTGAGCCAGAAAGCCTTTTTGTTGCCTAAACCTGCATAATGCCACCACAAATCGTGACCAACGCGTGTCAACGAAAAGGCAGAAAAAAGGGGCCGTTTTAGAGCGGCCCCTCTGCTATCAGATCTTATGAGATCGATCAGAACTTGATGCGTGCGCCACCGACAACGGTGTCGAACGTGTCTTGGTTAGGATCAGCGAGACCATTCACACCACCGTCTAGCTCGTAGTGGCGGTAGCTGATGTAAAGATCCATCGCCGCCGCATCGATCTTCTGGACAGCACCCAGACCCCAATAGTGAGCTGTGGCCTCGTCATCATCTTCGTACTCGCCGCCCATGCCGAACAGCGTTGTAGCACCGATCGTGAACCATTTACGTTCAAGACCGCTGCTCACGAACCAGAACCACTCTTCCGTGTCCCAATTATCGCGGTCCCGTTGACCGGCAGACGTCGTTACAAACAAGCCCGTCGGCATATGCATGATCGACAAGCCACCGTTTACGACTTCGATAACCGGGTCCGCGACACCACTGCCGCCGTTGCTGGTATCCGTGTTCTCACCGTAGGCGATACCTGCGGCAATCTTGAAGCCGCGGAGCTCACCGGCATAGCGCAGAGCGACGTCCCACATGTCGTCTTCACCCCAAGCAGCCGACAACACAAAGCCGGCGTATGTTGGCGTGTCGTAACGAACGACATTCCTACGGTTGAACTCGAAGTTATCGAGGTTCGGACCACCCATATCGAGGAATATTATGTCGTGACCAGCCTGCGAGGACGACATACCGTCAGCAACGCTGGCGTTCGACAAGTCGATTTCCGCGATACCCGAGTTCGCCGTGTCGGCGAAACCGACGCGAACTTTACCCCAGGTATTGCTCTTGATGTACCAGTGCGCCTGACGGAACTCGGGGACGTCCTCGCCCTCGTCGTTGTCTTCGCGCACCTTCGTAGCGTCAGCAGTCTGCCAAGCCAGCTCGATGTTATAACCGGCTTCCAGGTCGGAATTGATCGCCGCTTTACCGCGGAACCCAAAACGGGTGTTAGAGGTCTGCGGATCAACGACGTAGACGTTGTCCTCAAAGCCATCATCCCACCACATGACAGCGGTCGTGACTTGGCCATAAACCTCCAGGCTTACCTTGCGGTTGCCCTTACGAGCCGTCGTTGCCTCGAGCTCCGCAACGCGCTCCTCAAGGTCTGCGCAGCAATCGCCACCAAGGTCGGCGGCCGAAGCATTCGTCGCATATGCCGCCATGAGGGCGAACATCGCAACGCCAGTCATCAGTTTCATTGGTGTCCCCCAACAGTCTTGAATGTCGTATCGTGAATTCGCACTGACAACGGAGCACACGCGACGCGCACACCCCATAACGGCTCGGGCAGGGGGCAGACTGCGCGCAAAGATGCACAGCATTGACCAACCCCGAAACTCAACCGAACTCTGAAAGCTTACAAACGCTACAGGAACAAAACCGCGGGAACCGCACTGCGGCCGACTTGCAAAGCCCTTGCACCCGCGTCTCGACGCACGACACGCGTCGATGAACTGCACGCCATAATCGCCATTCTCTGGCGAAACTGCTGACGATTCGTGTCAGCGACTTGACGCTACGCTCTTAGCACCCCGGTTTCAAACATATCCGCAGATGCAACAAGCCATAGGCACACATGAGTGGCCAAACTGCCACCGTGTTAATGGCCTGCAATGATAGTCCGAAATGAGGCCTAAAGAACCGTAAACATCGCTCTTTATGAACAGCCCATCTGAGGGATGTTGCCTGATTACTACAGAGTAGTGTCACCGATCAGTCTCTCTTTCGGAAGCGATCTCCGCAGAATTTCCATGCGAATCCTGATCGTTAAATGCAACGGCTCACACTACTCAAATCGTCACTTATCAATCATCGATACAGCAATGAGCAGACACAGACGCACAGCTGATGCAAGACGCCTTGGCACGCACCAGCAACTGAGTTGCGCCTATAGCCCACGGTCGCTCAGCAAGTCTTATCCACAATAATTGGGGCTCTACTTCGCGGTTTGTGAGGGCATCCAGCCTGAACAAGCCAACCTGCTGCGCCCCTTCAGACTTCAAAAAACAAAAAGGGCCGCCGAAGCGACCCTTTCCGTAATCTGCCAATCGTGAGATCGATCAGAACTTGATGCGTGCGCCACCGACAACGGTGTCGAACTGATCTTCAGGACCGAACAGGCCAACTGTACCGCCATCCAGTTCGTAGTGACGGTAGCTGACGAAGAGATCCATAGCCGCAGCATCGATCTTCTGAACAACACCGAGACCCCAGAAGGTCGCCGTGCGATCAAGCCGATCCTCCTGCTCGCCGCCCATACCGAACAGCGTGGTCTTGCCGAGCGAGTTCCACTTCTGCTCGATACCGCCGCTCACGAACCAGAAGTGCTCTTCATCGGCGAAGTCATCGGCATCACGCGTACCGGCCGAACCCGTAACGAAGAGACCCGTTGGCGAGTGCATGATGGACAAACCACCGTTCAGCACTTCAACAGCCGGATCATCCGAAGGGCCAGCGCCGTTGTTGCGGTCTGTGTTCTCACCGTAGGCGATACCTGCAGCAATCTTGAAGCCACCCCACTCACCGGCGTAGCGGACAGCAACGTCCCAAAGGTCATCTTCACCCCAGGCCGCAGACACCACGAAACCACCAAAGGTCGGCGTGTCGTAGCGAACGACGTTGGCGCGGTTGAACTCGTAGTTGCCGAATGCCGGGCCGCCCATGTCGTTCTGCATGATGGCCGAGCCAGCCTGCGAGGACGACATACCGTCAGCAACGCTGGCGTTCGACAGGTCGATTTCTGCGATGCCCGAGTTTGCCGTGTCGGCAAAACCGACGCGAACTTTACCCCAGGTCTCGCTCTTGATGTACCAGTGCGCCTGACGGAACTCGGGCATATCCTCGCCCTCGTCGTTGTCTTCGCGCACCTTCGTGGCGTCAGCTTGCTGCCAAGCCAGCTCGATCTGGTAACCAGCGGAAATATCCGGGGTAACACGAGCAGAACCTCTGAAGCCGAAGCGCGTGTTCGACGTCTGCGGATCGACAACGTAAACGTTGTCTTCGTAGCCATCGTCCCACCACATCACAGCGGTCGTCACCTGGCCATAGACTTCCAGGCTTACCTTGCGGTTGCCCTTACGAGCCGTCGTTGCTTCAAGTTCTGCAACGCGCTCCTCAAGGTCTGCGCAGCAATCGCCACCAAGGTCTGCAGCCTTAGCGGATACGCCGCTCACCATAAGACCAGCAACAGCCGCAAGCGCTAGCGTGCTGGTGGTCTTGAAGAGTCCCCCGATCATAACTGAACATCTCCGTTTACTAACACTTGTGGCACTCAAGCCGTTAGACTGGGCACCGCGAATTGACTCTGTGCCAAGTCCCTTCTCATCTCAGCGGGAATTTTACGTCCCAGCCTCGGCTTGGCTTCACAAGTGGTATCCCAATGCCGGATCGCCCGTAAACCTCATTCGACCGTGTGACCCGAATCAGCTGTGATTCGTGGCAGTAACGCCACAATAAATAGCATCTGCTACTATCACCAATTCCACCAGCTGATTTGCGTACAACCTCCGCAATACGGGCCGCAGAGCCACCTTGTCCTTTCTGCGAGACCATGTGCATAAGATCTGAACATCTCCAAACGACCTGCTCGCTGAAATATAGCTCGGCTCGACCAAGAACCGGCGCATGCACAAAAAGTCCATTTAAAGCAATGCGAAATTCTTCCGATTACGACGCCATCATCGTCGGTGCAGGCCCGACAGGGCTCGCCGCCGCTCTCGCTGTTGCCCAATCCGACCTACGCGTCGCTCTTATCGCCGCGCCCCACAATCCCGCCGCTGCCGGCGCCGACACACGGACTGCGGCGCTCTTTAAAAATTCCTTGACACTATTGTCGAACATCGGCGCCTGGACGGCCTGTGAGCCTGCAAGCGCGCCATTGAATGCCATCAGGCTGATTGATGATACGGGCGCGCTGCTGCGAGCACCTGAGGTCGTTTTCCAGGCATCCGAAATTGGCCATGACCTGTTTGGCTACAACGTGCCTCAACAGGCCCTTGTTGCTGCGCTCAGACAGGCTGCGGCCGGGTTTGGCCACGGATTGACGGTGATCGAAAGCGCTGGCGCGCAGGATATTGC
Source organism: Filomicrobium sp. (assembly GCF_025698805.1). Classification (NCBI taxonomy): domain Bacteria; kingdom Pseudomonadati; phylum Pseudomonadota; class Alphaproteobacteria; order Hyphomicrobiales; family Hyphomicrobiaceae; genus Filomicrobium; species Filomicrobium sp. The sequence continues at coordinate 58,248 of NZ_JAILWT010000009.1, read as the reverse complement.
GGTAGATGCGGACCGCGCATCTCTTACTCTTGCGGAAGGTCAAACCCTTACCACGCAACTAATTATCGGGGCTGATGGCCGTCGGTCTATTTGCCGGCACGCCGCCGGTATCGCCACGGCCTCACACACCTACAATCAGGCCGCGTTGGCATGCACGTTCAAGCATGCTGTGCCGCACCATGGGATTTCGACAGAATTCCACCGTCGTGCAGGCCCCATGACCACCGTTCCAATGCCAGGGCGCGCCTCAAGCCTCATTTGGGTTGAACACCCAGATGTTGCTCATCGCCTCGCCTCAATCAGCGCAGCAGACTTCTTGCACACGCTAGAGGACAATCTGCAGGGCTTGCTTGGAAAACTGAGCGATTTAGGCCCTCGCGTCGTGTTTCCACTTTCTATGATGTCTTCAGAAAGCATGGGCCGAAAGCGAATTGCCCTCGTAGGGGAAGCCGCACACGTCGCCCCGCCGATAGGTGCACAAGGATTGAACTTGAGCTTCAGGGACATCGCCACTCTTGCCGACATTCTTCGCACCGCCAAGCTGGAAAAGCAGGACCTGGGTGGTGATGATCTCCTGCGGCGCTACGACAACGCCCGCCATGGCGATGTCAACAGCCGTGCCCGCGCCGTTGATCTCCTCAACTACTCACTTACCTCGCAGCTTATCCCAGTGCAGCTGCTGAGAGGTGCAGGGGTTCACGCCCTCAAGGCACTCTCTCCTCTGCGCCGCCGCATCATGGCTGCAGGCCTCGCGCCTGCCGGTGATCCGCCGCCGCTCATGCGTGAAGCCGACACGCGAGACGCAACGTTTGCGAGCAGGCGCACAACACTGTAAAGGCTACCCGGCCCGCGCGGATTAGGCTCCTGAAAGCCAGGGGATCAACCGGCGGGCGCGCATCGTCTCTGGAAAGAATCTGTCACGAACCCGCATGAAACCCGCCGCTCGCTTTCGCGACATTCAGTTTCGCCTGGAATACGTCGTACTGCGCTGCGTCATCGCTGTCGTGCGGGCGCTTCCTCTGGAAGTCGCGACATCCGCATCTGCAAGGGCGTGGCGCCTTCTGGCTCCCCGCATCAACCCCAAACGACACAATCGCGCGCTGGCCAATCTCGCGATCGCCTTCCCTGAGAAGAGCGAAGAGGAACGGCTCGCGATCTGTATGGCCCATTGGGAGAATCTCGGCCGCGTCATGGCTGAGACCATGCAGATCGATCGTATCATCGCCGAACCCGATCGCATCGTCATCACGAGCGCCGCAATGTTCGGTCGTTACCGTGACAAGCTAGGCCCGGCAATCGGCATCTCGCTACATATGGGCAATTGGGAATTGGCGATCTGGCCGCTGACGCTCGCGAACGCCAATCCCGCCGCGATCTACCGTTCCGTCAACAACCCATATGTCGACGAATACCTACGCGCACAACGCAAAGATCTTTACACTGGCGGCCTGTTCGGGCGGGGCAAAGTCGAAGGGGACCACGGCGACGACCGCAAAACGGCGCGCGTGATTACGGACTACGTGAGGAAGGGCGGCCGCCTCGGAATGGTCTGCGATCTCTATGACCGCACCGGAATCCCAGTGCCGTTTTTCGGCCAGCCAGCCAAAACACAAGCCATCGGAGCCATGATTGCGCGTCGCGTCGGCGCACGTCTCTGGCTCTCACGCTGCAAGCGTATTGGGACCTCGAGCCGCTTCGAAATCGAATTGAAGGAACTCCGCGTCCCTCGCACCGCTAATCAGTCCGAAGACATCAAATGGATCATGACAGCGATGCAGCAGGAGTTCGAAGCCTGGATCCGGGAAAGTCCCGAACAATGGATGTGGTCGAACCGGCGCTGGAGCTAACAAACCCACACCGAAGCTTTAGCCTTCACAAACAAAAAGCGGCCAGCCTGATCGGCCAGCCGCTTTTCGTAATGACATAACCGCGGGATCACCCGCGACGCCGGATTAGCGCGAGTAGAACTCGACCACCAGGTTCGGCTCCATCTGCACCGGATAAGGCACGTCGGAAAGAGCCGGCACGCGTAGAAGCTTCGCGACCATCTTACCGTGGTCAGCTTCGATATAGTCAGGTACGTCGCGCTCAGCGCTCTGGCTAGCTTCAAGCACCAGCGCCATCTGCTTACCCTTCTCACGAACTTCGATCACGTCGCCGATGCGAACGCGGAAGCTCGGAATGGTCACGCGGCGGCCATTGACTGAAACATGGCCATGGCTGACGAACTGACGCGCAGCAAAGACCGTCGGTACAAACTTGGCGCGATAAATCACAGCATCAAGACGGCGCTCGAGAAGACCGATGATATGCTCCGACGTCGAGCCCTTGAGACGCACAGCTTCTTTGTAAATGCGGAGAAACTGGCTCTCGGTGATGTTGCCGTAGTAGCCCTTGAGCTTCTGCTTGGCGCGGAGCTGCTGGCCGAAGTCGGAAAGCTTGCCGCCACGACGATCGCCGTGCTGACCAGGCTTGGATTCACGCTTGTTTACCGGGCTCTTCGGGCGGCCCCAGATGTTCTCGCCCATACGACGGTCAAGTTTATGCTTGGCGCGAATGCGCTTCGTCATTTCTTAGCACTCCAATTTAAGTTGCATATAGTTTTTGATTTGGAGCGCCCCTTCCTCTGCGCCGACCGGAAGGCCGGAGCCGACAGGTAAAGACGGAGACGCATTGAACCGGAAGTCCAAATCGCCGCCAATACCGCAGGTGCGCAAAAAACAACACGGGGCCGACCATAGCCCCGTGAAGACCTCAAGCGTTTACAACCGGAACACGCGGACGTCAACCGGCTAAAAACGTACGCTATTTCTTGGCTGCGTTGTCGAATTTGCAGATATCGGCGTTGAGATCCGGGCCCGCCTTAACGTAGGTGGCGATCACTTCCGTAACCTTGGCCTTCTGCTCTTCGGTGCAAGTCGCCGCCGCGGGCGCCTTGCTTTCTTCGACGACAACTTCCTTATCGCCATCCTTTTCAACGAGCTTGATCTTGCCCGTCAGCAGCATGACGGTCGTCAGGTGAAGCTGGGAAATGTAGACAAGCTGCTGCTCGCTCCAGGACTTTTTATTGACCTCACGCCGCATCAACGACTGATAGTTACAGATCTGCTCCTCCTTGAGGTCGCAGATCTGCGCATGTGCCGAAAGCCGTCCGACACGAATAACCTCACGCGCAACGTCTATCGGGACCATGACCGCATCCTTCTTGGTCTTATCGATCATGATCGTATCGCCGTTGGGCGGAGTAAACTGTGAAGGCACCAACTGCCACGCATAGTTCATGAACGTGCGCACGGACTTTTCGCTAAGTTCCTGTGCGTAGGCCGGAAACAAAACAGCCACCACGCAGGCGATCCCGCCAACAAGACCCAGCCCCGCCTTACGATTCATCCGCATCTCCAATCAGCCCCCGTCTGCCCGCCGCAGATTTGATTTGCTCGCTTTATTGACGTGTACGTCGCTCAAAATTCCGGATGTGTCATGCTTTTTCATGAGCGTAACCGCGCACGTGGGCTTCAGCTTGAGTTGCCGAGCCTCGCTGTTGTCCATGCCACACCCGCCGGGCATCGCTCTGCTGAAAACTTGGCTTGAATAAGGCGGTTGCTGCTTAAGATTTTCGCGCGGGACCCTTGCCACGGACCAGTGTGGCAACAACGCCACGAAGGGTGCGGATTTCCTGCGCGGTTGGCTCCATACGTGTGAACAAGGTGCGCAAATTGCGTACGACCATCGGCCGCCGTTCGACCGGGTTAAAGAAGCCGTGCCGATCAAGCTCACTCTCCAGATGTTCGAAGAAGCCAAGCTGCTCCTGTTTCGTCGCCGGACGATCTGCTCCCATATTAAGTCCGGTTTGAAGCGGCTTTTCGTAAGTCGTGACACGCCCGAGGCTTTGCTCTTCGCGGCCCTGCATCCAGGTATAACCCAGAATCAAAACGGCCTGTGCGAGGTTCAAGGACGCGAATTCGGCGTTCACAGGGATCATGATGAGGGCGTCGGCATCAGCCAGTTCTGCAGTTTCCAACCCATTCCGCTCTCGCCCAAATAACATACCGCAACGCTGTCCCTCGGAGATTCTCCGTGACATTTCCGTAACAGCCTGATCTGGCGTTAAAATGGGTTTCCGAAGGTCGCGTTGCCGCGCGGTCGTTGCACAAACCCAGGTCAGATCCGCCGTAGCATCAGAGAGTTTCTCGAAGGCAACCGCGTCGTCGATAACGTAATTCGCCCCTGATGCAGCAATCCGCGCTTTTTCATTCGGCCATCCATCGCGCGGGGCAACGAGACGCAGCTCATCGAGCCCAAAATTCGCCATGGCGCGCGCCACCATACCGATATTGTCTGCAAGTTGCGGCTCCATCAGAATAACCGCCGGGGTCTGCCCTTCTTCGGCGAAAGGGGTCCCCTGAATGTGGGCGCGACGAATACCGTGACGTAGTTTGCGAATAACGCGCCGCGCCCAATACCAATACTTTTCGCCAGACCACGTTTCGGCCAGGGTCTCAAGACTCTCGGATTGCGCAGTACGGACGCCAGGCCCCTCTAATCGTAACGAACCATCGCCGATAATAATGGCCGCGTGATCCCGAGCGAACGCGTCAAAACTGGTTAAACCCTGACTTTCCGTACGGCGACGGCATCCCGGACAACTCGCTTTGTCGGCCTCACATCGCCGCTCGGCGCAATAACGCAGCACATCATCAAGGCTGGTCCGATCTAATCCCGTCAGAGAAAATTGATCCAAGGCACCGTCGATGGAGCCTTCATGGCAGGCATGTACAACAGCGCCAACCGATACGGACGAACCTGAGATAACCGGAACTGGTAGATCACCAGTTATGTCGACTGATATTTTCAAACCGTCGTTGCGAACGTGTTTCAAGTTTCTTGCGGCTCCTGGTGGGAGTTTGCTGAAGGTTGGATTAGCCCTTCGGTCTGCTTGTTGTGCCTTGGGCGGACGGCTAAGGTGCGCCGCGAAACCCCGAATTAAGGCAGTTGAGGCCCAGATCATATGCAAAAAATCAAGGTGACCGGCACCGTCGTTGAGCTCGACGGCGATGAGATGACGCGCATCATTTGGCAGTTCATCAAAGATAAGCTGATCCACCCGTATCTTGACGTCAATCTCGAGTACTACGATCTGGGCATCGAAGAGCGCGATAGAACGGACGATCAAATCACCGTCGACGCTGCCAACGCCATTAAGAAGCACGGTGTCGGCGTCAAGTGCGCAACGATCACGCCGGACGAAGCACGCGTCGAGGAATTCGGCCTCAAGCGCATGTACCGCTCGCCCAACGGCACGATCCGTAACATCCTTGGCGGCGTTATCTTCCGCGAACCGATTATCTGCAAAAACGTGCCGCGGCTGGTTCCCGGCTGGACGCAACCGATCGTCGTCGGCCGTCACGCATTCGGCGACCAATATCGCGCAACAGATTTCAAGTTCCCAGGCGCCGGCACTCTAACGATCAAATTTGTTGGCGAAGACGGACAGGTGATTGAGCACGAGGTGTTCAAGTCCCCCGGCTCCGGCGTTGCCATGGCCATGTACAATCTCGACGAAGCAATTAAAGACTTCGCGCGCGCATCAATGAACTATGGCCTGGCGCGGAATTACCCCGTCTATCTGTCAACGAAGAACACGATCCTGAAAGCCTACGACGGTCGCTTCAAGGACATCTTCCAGGAGATCTACGAGAAAGAATTCCAGGATAAATTCAAGGCCGCCGGGATCACCTACGAGCACCGTCTCATTGACGACATGGTCGCCTGCGCGATGAAGTGGTCGGGCGGTTATATCTGGGCATGTAAGAACTACGACGGCGACGTTCAGTCCGACACGGTCGCGCAAGGTTTCGGTTCGTTGGGCCTGATGACCTCCGTTCTGATGTCTCCAGATGGCCGTACCGTCGAAGCCGAAGCCGCCCATGGGACGGTGACGCGTCACTATCGCCAACACCAGGAGGGTCGTGAAACCTCGACCAATTCCATCGCATCGATCTTCGCCTGGACCAGAGGCTTGATGCATCGCGCGAAACTCGATGGCAATGAAGAACTCGCCAAGTTCGCGACAACCCTTGAAAAGGTATGTGTCGACACGGTTGAAAGCGGCTTCATGACGAAGGATCTCGCTTTGTTGGTCGGCCCCGACCAGGCATGGCTGACCACAACCGGCTTCCTCGACAAGGTCGATGAAAACCTCAAGATCGCGATGGGCGCCGTCTGATACGCCGCACACAAATTTCGCGACGAAAAAAAGCCCTGACAGTTTATGACTGTCAGGGCTTTCCTATAGGAGAACGCAGAGCTTAGCGGGCTGCTTGTTCCAGGAGCTTGTTGGTAGCAGCGATCGCTTTTGTGATCGCGTCGTCGCAGCTTACATACGCGGGCGTTGCTTCATTCCAGTTGCAGTTCTTGATCTCGCTAATGAGCTTCTCAGCAAAACGCTGTGCCTGCTGCATCGAGCTTTCCAGTTCGCCGCAGATCGGCTTGAGGGCGGGTTTCGAAGCCGCCAAGTGCCGCGCGTCCTCGATAGCAGAAGAGACAGGGAACTTGCCGCTGACAGATTGTGCAGATTCGGTACCAAGCAGAACCGAGCAAAGCTGCCGCTTCCAGATCGTGACATCGGCGCCAAAGCGGATGAGACCAAAGTTCTCCACCGGCAGCATCTCACTGGCCGCAAACGTGTTGGCAGTCAGCTTCTCAGACTCTTGCAAACGCTTGCCAATCGCTTCGACTTCATCTTTGTTTTTATTGGCCTTCTCGGAAATCTGAACAACGTTTTGGCTGATCTCCGATGTCGCAGCTTCCTGCTGCTGAATGAGGTTGAACAACCCGCGGATCCGCTCGGAAACTTCGCTAACCTCGTCTCCGACATTCTCGATAATCGAGCTGACCTGGCGAACGATATCACTGCCCGCCTCGACGGACTTCAGGCTCTCTTTAACCGCAACGCTGATCTCGGCCATCTCATTCGTCAATGCCTCAACGCAATTGCGAATTTGCTGGGTCGCCTTGCCTGTCTCCACCGAGAGTTCTTTTACTTCGGAAGCAACAACGGCAAATCCGCGACCGGCCTCTCCGGCACGCGCAGCTTCGATCGTGGCGTTGAGCGCGAGAAGGTTTGTCTGACGGGCAATCGAATCGATAGCACCTGTCATGGAATTGATCTGGTCGACAGCGGTCTGCAACTCAGCGACGCGCTCTCCGATATGGCTGGAACGCTGCTGAATAGCCTGCATCGCATCGATCGCGCCGCGGCTGTCGTCAGTACAGCACCGCATCGTATCCCGCGCGGATTCCGCTTGCGTTGTACTGGTGCGTGAAGATTCCGCCAACTCGCTGATAGACGCCGCGAGCTCGACGACGGCGCCCGAAATCGATTTGGTCGAGTCCGCGACTTCGCGGAAGTCGTGATAGACCCAGCCCATATTTATGGCGGACTCGCCGGCCTGTGCACCCAGCTGGCTCACAGCCTGCAGCTGTGCAGAATTTGACTTCTTCACAAGCGCGACAAGCTGTTCCAGCGTTTCTCCCAAGCGTCCATCAGCGGCAATCTTTGCCGTTAGATTAGAGCGTACGAGATCCTCAAGAGCAGCCAGCACTTGATTATCGACAACTGCCATAGAAGGGGCCGCCGATGTTTGAATGATCTCGCGGTCCTGCGTCGGTTTTCTCTGAAACGATAGCACGGACTTCTCCGTTCGAAATTTCGGATATGGGGATGCTGATAAACTCAGAAAATCACGGAAAAAGCGTTCCTCGGGCAGGAGACTATAGTGCAGGGCTTAACTTGAGCTTAATTATAATACAGCCTCAAACCGAAGCCGTTGCCGCGACATCGGTCGTCGCTACATAGACACAATTCACGCGTTTTTTTCAGTAAAGCGTTTTTCGAACCAATATTTTGAGTTTGTTTTATTTTTTGAGGTTTTTCATGCCTGAAGAAGAGCAGACAACCCGCATTCGCAAAAAGCGCTTACGGCTCGGCTCATTTGGTCAGGTTGTAGCGGTCGCCAGCAGCTTGTTCGCAATGGCATTGCTATACTTGGGCTATGATCTTTTAAGAACGAATCTGACGCCCTGCGAAGCTATCTTTCAGCAAACGTCCGTTGGATTGGCGACAAAGGTTTCCTTCCTGAAAACCGAAGGCGAATTGAAGATCGGTCGCGAACAACTGACCGAGCTCGATGAACGGGCTCAAATGACGGCAATCAATCTAAAGACCTGCTGCACAGTCCTCGACGCCGGACGCCTCGATCCTGAGCAGTTCCTGCAGTGCAAGGCAAACGCACGTGATTACGAATCGCGCGTTGAAGACATCGTTGCGCTCGTACGTACGGCAATGCAGGCAACTGACACGCCGTCGTCTTCCCCAATAACGCCTACTGCGGCCGCAGCATCCCCGACGAATACAGCGACGAGCACGTCCAAACAACAGGTCGACCAAGCCATTGCAAAGAAAGTCAGCGAAGCCCGGCAAGCTTCCAAAACGTTCAACCATCAAGTTGTCGAAGTTCGAAAGGAACAGGCGCTGCAATCTCTGGAAGCCGTACCCCCTCGGCATATCGAGATCGACGCGCGGGAAAGCGAACCCAACAACGACAGCCTGTCGACCAATCAGCTTGGATTGAAGACGTGGATCGCGGCATCGATTGATCCACCGAAAGACGCAGACTTTTTCACTTTCACGACGCCTGCGGAATACCGAGACTGGATCAGGATCGAAATAGAAAATCGGTCCACAACGCTTGAGCCACGGATCGAATTGTTCGATGCAGAAAAAACCAGCCGAGGCTCTGTGCACAAGACGACCGCGGGAGCCGATATTGTTTACACATTCGTCGCCACGCCCGACACGCGTTACGCAGCTAGAGTAAGCAACCACTACGGCAACAGCGTTGGCGTCTATAATGTGCGCGTCGTTCCAACAAAGAGCTATGATGCGTTCGAACCAAATGACGGGCTGCTCACGGCAAAGCCAATCAATATCGGGGAGGGAATAGAAGCAGCGATAATGGACCCAGCCGATAGCGATTTCTTTAGCTTTGAAATCCCAGAAGGACGGGCTGAAACTGAAATACGGCTCGAAAACAGATCGACGACATTGCGCCCGGCCATTGTCATATACGACCCAGCCAAGTCTCAGATATCAGCAACATACAACACGACCGGCGGCGCCGACGTGACACAAGCATTCAAGTCCGCCCAACCTGGACGGTACCTTATTCAGGTGTACGATCACTACCGATCAGCCGCCGGCGCCTACACAATCCACATCAGCAGCAAATAAACCACCGTCGCGCTGTTTGGCGCCGTCCGCGGAGAGCCCTCTGCGTTAAGGCGGCGACTACTTCTTCGCCTTCATTTCTTGCGCCATGCGGGCATTGAGAGCACGGAAGTCCTGATCGAGTTGTGCGCAGGCCTTGGACTCTCCCTTGCAGTTCACGACCATATCGAGCGTGATGGATTCGCCCTCACGAACGGGGCGGCGACAGACCACAGCCGGATGGGCCGGATGCGAAGGCAAGGTGAAGGTCCACATGGCCCACGTCGACTTGTCCTGTAGCGCCACGTAATTGTCGTCGCGGAACACTTCAGGAAGCTTTTCCGTGGTCGACAACTCAGACTGCAATTTCTCGGGATCTGTATTGGCACGCGCGCATGGGGAAGCGTCGGCCCAGGCACCACCAGCGGCAAGACCGACGGTCGTCACAAAGACGAGAGCGGCAACGCCGCAACGCGAAACATTCATCATGTCCTGCTTCCTTCCCGTGAACTGATTGTCGTTAGCCCGCGAGGCGGGTTTCGATAGCCTTGATCGCATCGGCTGCTTTGCTGCCATCCGGACCGCCCGCCTGAGCCATGTCAGGTCGGCCGCCGCCACCTTTGCCACCGAGGGCTTCAGCACCGACACGCACCAGATCAACAGCGCTGTAGGTATCCGTCAGGTCTCCGGTCACACCAACGGCGATGCCAGCCTTACCATCTTCGGTAACACCAACCACGGCAACCACGCCAGACCCCACTTGCTTCTTACCGTCGTCGATAAGTCCGCGCAGATCCTTCGGGTTTAACCCTTCAACCGTACGCGCCAGAAGCTTGACGTCCCCCACGGTGCGAACCGCAGATCCGGAACCCGTGTCGGAAGCCCCTGAGCCGCCGAGCGCAGCCTGGCGCTTCGCATCGCTCAGTTGCCGTTCAAGCTGTTTCTTCTCCTCAAGCAGTGCACGAACGCGATCAAGAACTTCCTCCGGCCGCGTCCTAAGCATGGCCGCAGCCTCACGAAGCCGTTCGTCTTGCGACGCAAGATATGCGCGCGCGCCGTCCGAGGTCAGCGCTTCGATACGACGAACGCCGGCGGCACTCGCGGATTCACCGACGACCTTGATGAGACCGATGTCGCCGGTGCGCTTGGCATGCGTACCGCCGCACAATTCGACGGACCAAGCTTTGTTGGCCTTCTTGCCCACGGATTCGGACGCATCCCCAGGTGTATAGCCCATGGAAACGACACGAACTTCATCTCCATACTTTTCGCCGAACAGCGCCATCGCCCCCGACTCCATCGCGTCGTCGAGTGCCATCAGGCGCGTTTCAACAGGAACGTTCTGAACGACAATCTCATTGGCCCGACGCTCGACTTCGCGAATTTCATCAGCCGTCATCGGCTTGGGATGTGAGAAGTCAAACCGCAGACGCTCTGGCGCAACCAACGAGCCCTTCTGAGCAACGTGCGTTCCAAGCACCTGGCGCAAAGCCTCATGCAGAAGGTGCGTTGCAGAGTGGTTGGCGCGCGTCGCTGTCCGCCGCGCATGATCAACTTCGAGACTGACGGGTTCGCCGGTTTTGAAGGCCCCGCTCTCAACCGTGCCGAAGTGAACAAAAAGATCAGACAACCTTTTCTGCGTATCTGTAACGCGGAACACGGCGCCCTTCGGTCCGCGGATAACACCCGTGTCACCCACTTGTCCGCCGGACTCTCCGTAAAAAGGCGTTTGATTCAGGATGATCTGAGCTTCGTCACCCGCCTTGAGGGTCTTCACGGGCTTGCCGTCTTTGATGAGCGAGAGGATCTCACCCTCGGTCGCCTCCGTGTCATAACCGAGGAACTCGGTGGCGCCGACCTTATCCCGCACTTCGAACCAGACGGTTTCCGTCGCCGCTTCTCCCGATCCTTTCCAAGCTTTGCGGGCCTCGGCTTTCTGCTGCTCCATAGCCGCGTTGAAAGCAGCATGATCGACAGCGATGCCGCGCGTCCGCAATGCATCCTCGGTTAGGTCGAGTGGAAAACCGTACGTATCGTAGAGCTTGAAGGCGACATTCCCAGAGAAGACGTCTCCCTTGCCAAGGTCGCTCGAAGCTTCGCTCAATAGGCCGAGCCCTTTGATCAGAGTCGTGCGGAATTTCGTTTCTTCAAGTTTGAGCGTCTCGGTAATGAGTGCGTTAGCCCGGCTAAGTTCGGGGTACGCTTCCGCCATCTGCCGCATCAACGCCGGAACGAGCCGATGCATCAACGGCTCCGTCGCGCCAAGAAGATGAGCGTGACGCATCGCCCGTCGCATAATGCGGCGCAGGACGTAGCCACGACCATCGTTCGCAGGCAGAACGCCATCCGCAATGAGGAACGAAACCGCGCGCAAGTGATCTGCGATGACCCTGTGGCTCGCTTTGTGCTCACCCGTCGCTTCTACATTCGTCAGGTCGACCGAAGCCGCGATCAAAGCGCGAAACAGGTCTGTTTCATAGTTATCGTGAGTCCCCTGAAGAACCGCTGCGATACGCTCAAGCCCCATGCCAGTGTCAATGGAAGGGCGTGGCAGGTCGACGCGCTCCCCAGGCGTAACCTGCTCGTATTGCATGAACACGAGGTTCCAAATTTCGATGAAACGGTCACCGTCTTCGTCCGGCGAGCCGGGAGGTCCGCCAGGGATATGCTCCCCGTGATCGAAGAAAATCTCCGAACACGGCCCGCAGGGGCCCGTGTCCCCCATCTGCCAGAAATTGTCGGATGTTCCGATGCGGATAATCCGCTCATCAGGAAAGCCCGTGAGCTTCTTCCAGATATCGAACGCCTGATCGTCCTCTTTATAGACCGTGATCAGGAGACGCTTGGGATCGAGTCCAAACTCCTTGGTGATCAGGTTCCAGGCCAATTCGATGGCGACATCCTTGAAGTAATCACCAAATGAAAAGTTGCCGAGCATCTCAAAGAACGTGTGATGGCGCGCCGTATAGCCCACGTTGTCGAGATCGTTGTGCTTACCGCCCGCGCGCACACATTTTTGCGACGTGACAGCACGCACGTAGTCCCGTGTCTCATGACCGGTGAATACGTTCTTGAACTGCACCATCCCGGCGTTGGTGAACATCAACGTCGGATCATTCCGCGGGACAAGCGGCGACGACGGCACTATCGCATGGCCGTTCTTCCCGAAATATTCGAGAAATGCGCTTCGGATCTCATTAACGCCGGTCATTCATCGCCTCGTGCTAGCGGTCGTAGAAAAAACGTGGGTCTGCCCCGCGTGCTATTCCATCCTGTCAGAGAGTGCCAACTCCAAGCCCTAGAGCCTGACGCCTCACGGGATTCGCGCGAAACGCTCAGGCTGTAGACTATTTCTCATTTCCAGCGAAGCGTATTCCGCCTGATCCCCGGCGCTTGAAGTTGTGCAAGCTGCCACCCGCCACGCCCGTCAGGTTACCCGGAAAAACGCCGGAAGAAGCAATGACGGCGAAAAACGGACGCGCAGGCTCCAGAAAAGTCGTCTTATCGATGTAGCGTCGCCTTCTCCGCCATCAAGATGGAACTGGAAGGCAACCGCTGCCTGACGCTTGCCCACCCCGCACCACGGGACAGCCAAAACGGCAGTTCGTCGCCGTTTTATCGGCGCACGCGCGCCCTGTCCAGGCAAGGGCTCCGGGACACCGAAGCCCTCTAAGCCAGTCGCTCAAGGCTAAAGAACGCGAAAGGCGGAGGGTCCGCTTCAGAACCACCCCGCCAACATCGCGAAATTTCGACTTAGATCAGATCTGTGTTCAATCAGCGCCGGGCACGCGATTTACGGCCACCGGCCTGATCGTCAGTGGTTTCATCCTCGCCAACAACCGCCGGCACCTCCGCCGGTTCACTGTCCTCATCTTCAGCGACGGTAGGATCAACCAGCAAATGATCCGCGACGAGGCCCGCGTTCTCGCGGATAGCCTTTTCGATCGTAGCGGCGATTTTCGGATTTTCCTTGAGGAACGTTTTCGTATTCTCGCGCCCCTGCCCTATGCGCTGGTCACCATAAGAATACCAAGCCCCCGACTTTTCGATAATGCCGGCTTTAACGCCCAGATCAACCAACTCTCCGACCCTGGAGACACCTTCACCATACATGATGTCGAATTCGACCTGCTTGAATGGTGGCGCGACCTTGTTCTTCACGACCTTAACGCGGGTCTGATTGCCAACAACGTCGTCACGCTCTTTGATCTGGCCAATGCGACGGATGTCGAGACGAACCGAAGCGTAAAACTTGAGCGCGTTGCCACCGGTGGTCGTTTCCGGGTTTCCGAACATGACGCCGATCTTCATCCGGATCTGGTTGATGAAGATGACCATGCAGCGTGATTTGGAGATGGAAGCCGTAAGCTTGCGCAGAGCCTGGCTCATCAGACGGGCTTGAAGGCCAGGCAGACTATCACCCATTTCGCCTTCAAGTTCCGCCCTTGGCGTCAGTGCGGCCACCGAGTCAATGACCAATACATCCACGGCACCCGAACGAACGAGCGTATCGGCAATTTCCAGCGCCTGTTCACCAGCATCTGGCTGAGAAATCAGCAAATCTTCTACTTTGACGCCCAGCCGCTTCGCGTAAACCGGATCAAGCGCGTGTTCGGCATCGACGAAGGCGCAAATGCCGCCCTTTTTCTGAGCCTCGGCCACAACATGCAGAGCAAGCGTGGTTTTACCGGAGGATTCAGGACCATAAATCTCTATAATTCGGCCACGCGGCAAACCACCAATACCAAGGGCGATGTCCAACCCGATCGAGCCAGTCGGCACCGCTTCAACATCGATCGACTTGTCGTTGGCCCCGAGCCGCATGATCGAGCCCTTGCCAAAGTTCTTATCGATCTGTTCGAGCGCGGCCTGCAGCGCCTTTTGCTTATCCATAGCTCCCCCTTCGAGGACACGAAGTTCCGGCTTGCTCATAACGCGATTCCCGATGTTGTCGTGAGTTGCAGATCATGTCCGCGAGTCACAACGTACACTTTTTGTTCACTGAGAACAAGGAGAGAACATAGCGCATTTGTCAGAGCTCAGTGCGCGCACTCCGTAAGAGAAAGCGTCACCACTGATGCAGTCATAGCAAATCAGCCGGTCCAGTTAAATCGCAGGCTCCTAAAACCCGTGTGAAGACAGTGGACACACGCAATGCGTTGCAACGAAACATGATCGCCGAAGCAACAAATGAAAACGCGCGGCAAGCATAACGCTTTGCCGCGCGCTCCATAACGGAAGCTGTCAGCCGATCTACCAGAGAGATGCGAGGAGGACAGCAGCCCCGACACCGGAAAGCGTTCCGACGCCAATGATGCCGAGAAGACTTACGAACGGAAGGACGACGTCAACAACCATGATACGCACTCGCCTTATGCCCCAATGAGAAAAGTTTTCCCCAGGGCTTATGGCAATCAGATGGCAAATTGTCTCACTGGCGGCAAAATTCGTGCAGGTTCGGGGCACATCAGTGGCGTGTGTTGCAGGAATACCCCATCAGTCAGCCACAAAATCTCAAAAAATCACACCCGCCTTATGTTTCGAGCTGCTCTTTCACCTTTGCCGCGAGTTGAGGCAACGAGAACGGTTTGGGCAGGAAGGCAAACGTTTCTTCACCCAGGGCCTGCTGGAAAGCCTCGTTCGGATAGCCCGACACAAAGATGATCTTGAGGTCGGGATTCGTTTTGCGCATTTCCTTCAGCATCGTCGGCCCATCCATCGCAGGCATCACGACATCGGAAACCACGATATCGATATTGCCGTTCTGTTCGGCCATGACATCGAGGGCCTCCAGGCCATCGGAAGCTTCGAGAACCTCGTAGCCTTGGCGGGTCAAAGCCCGGACGGCGAACGAGCGTACGACATCTTCGTCTTCGACCAGCAGCACACGCCCAGCGCCCGTGAGATCAGCCTTCTGCACGCGGTTCTTGGCTTCGACTCGTTCGGTAATCGCCGCTTCGTCCTTCTCATCGAGATGGTAACGCGGCAGGTATATGCGGAACGTCGTCCCGTCACCCAGCGAGCTCTCCGCATAGATGTGACCGCCGGTTTGCTTGACGATGCCGTAGACTGTTGCCAGCCCCAAGCCCGTGCCTTTGCCGACCTCCTTCGTCGTGAAAAACGGCTCAAAAATCTTGCCAATTACATCAGGCGGAATACCGGTCCCCGTATCGCTGACCTCGATCTCCACGTATTCGCCAGGGAGCATACCCCGCTGCTGCAAGCGACGGGACTCACGTTCGGTCAGATTACGCGTGCGGATTGTGAGACGCCCACCGTCCGGCATCGCATCGCGCGCATTGACCGCGAGGTTGATGACGGCCTGCTCGAGTTGAAGTTTGTCGGTCTTGACGTACCAAAGGTCACGGCCCGACGAGAGCTTCAATTCGATCTTTTCGCCAACGGAGCGTTTTAGCAGCGAAGCCAGATCGGTCATGACCTCACCCAACTGCAGCGGCTCAACCATAAGTGTCTGCTGACGCGCCAACGCAAGCAGTTTGCCTACAAGCCCCGCGGCTCGGTTCGCCGACGACTTAATGTTCATGATGTCGGCATGCGCCGGATCGGTCGGACGATGCGTCTGCAGAAGAAAGTCGGAAAAGCCGATGATTGCCGTCAGCATGTTGTTGAAGTCGTGGGCAACAAAGCCCGCGAGCTTGCCAACAGCGTCCATCTTCTGGCTTTGCGCAAATTTAGCCTCAAGAGCTTTTTGCTCAGTAACATCAATCGCATACAGGATTGCAGCTTCCGAAGAGCTTCCCGTATGCGTCAACGGGCTCATGTAGACGCGCCGCGTAAATTCAGACTTGGCCCCGACGACGATATCCACGGGCGGTATGTTGCCGCGCCCCGACAACACCTTCTCTAGCCCGTCGCCAATCGCCTTGCTCGTATCATCATCGCCGGTACGAGCGAGAACATCGAGAGCCGCCTCGCCTATGCCGCTCGTTCCATCCACGATCATGCGAGAGAACGCAGCGTTGGTGCTCGAAATCTTTCCATCCCGCCCAATCGTGGCAATACCAATCGGGGCGGACCGGAAAAAGCGGGCAAACCGGACGCCGGCAACCTCAGTTGTGGCGTCGTCGATTTCCTCCTCGCGCCGGTCCATGACGGCAATCACCATGCCACCACCAACCGGTTGCGAAAATTCGTCTGGATCGTCCGCCAACGCGCTCAAGGCATCGTTCGCCGTTTGGCAGACAATACGCACAGGCAAGAGGCGTCCGTCTTCGCAAACGAGATCCAGATCCGTGCTGACAATCTCGTCAGGCCGGCGCCGCCGGCGCATGTCGAGGAGAAGTTCGGCACCGTCGGCCGCAAGCAGATCCGCTAACTTGCTGACGCGCGTCGAGGCCCCCAGCTTGTCGGAAACGCCGAGCCATCTCGCCAGCGTGCCGTTCATATGAACGATCGCACCGTCGTCATCAGCTGCAAGCAATCCGATTGGCATCGTCTCGTAGCGCTCAAGCTGAAGCTCGTAACCGGCGACGGCTGCAGCCTGCTTCTGACGCTCCGAAGTAATGTCGCTGATTTTCCAGAGGACGAGCGGCCGCTTGTCTTTGGAAGCCCCACCTGATTGGAAAGGCGAGACGCTGATCCGAACCCACGTAATCAGTTCGCGCGGACCCAGCGCATCGTTCGCAAGCGTCACCTTGACGTCTTCACTGCGTGCCAAGCCTGATTGCGCCGCGCGGGTCAGTCTGAAAATGGCTTCAGAAGCTGCCGAACTGCCGCCAAGGCCAAGCTCTAACGCTGCAATATTCCCTGCTGCCGAACGGTCGAGAATGCGATCAAAACGCTTATTCGCCCACACCCGTGCCCCATCGTTACGCGTGAGCTGCAATGCCTCGTTGAAATCGTCCGCCAGCATCCCAGCGACGTCATGTCGGGACTGAGCCGTGCCAAAGTGGATATGCCCCACCATCCATCCGAAGATGAAAAATGCGCCCGCCATAGCAAGCAGCGAAAGCACGATCAGCAGAATGGGCTGTGCCGTCCCGGAGGCAATAAGTGCGATCAGAGCTGCACCAGCCCCCACCACAACAGCAATCAATCCGGCGTGCGCGCGCACGTCCGCAAGGACAGCAGGCCCGTCACCGAACACATGTTGTCGCTGTGTTCCAATTCCGCTCATAGGCGGGCAAGCTATACGATTCTGTTGCGGGCGGCTCTCAGAAGCCTGCGTACGCTTGTACATATACTCGATACACTCTCAGCCGACAGTATTCGGTTCTCGCAGAATGGGGCAATGACGACTGCGCCACGGCCACATTTGTAGGGGAAAACCCCACGCTAACACCCTTGCGACACCGCTAACTGTTCGATCATCAGAGTTAAAATGACATGAATTGCAAGCTATAGACGGGACAATAAACGCAATCCGCCAGCGAGATTTCAGAAGCTATTGCACGCATTCGGCTGGCACATCGCAAAACCGTCGAGGTCGATAGACGGCTCACCCCGCAAGGGGCAACCTTGAAGCATCAGCCAAAAAAGGGCGCGGCACCGTCCGCGCGGGAAATGAATGTTGGACATTCTCTATTATCTCGCGATCTTCGCCTTCGTTGCCGCATCCATCGTCGTTGGTGGCTTGCTTTGGCGCAGCTACGCCGAAGGTGTCAGCCCGACAGCGGGCTTATTTCGCGCCCGCCAGGAGCCCCGTCTCGACGTCGTGGCGCAAACGAACCTTGATGGTCGGCGGCGATTGGTACTCATCAGACGTGACGATACCGAACACCTGATCATGACCGGTGGTCCAGTGGATGTCGTGATTGAAACGGGCATCAAAGATGGCAAGCCAGTCGTAAGCAACGGCGAGGTCGTCGAGCCCACGTTTTCGCGTCCCGCACGCACCGCCGGCAAGACGGAAGCTTGAAAGGTTGGGGAGGGTGCGGCGCACTGAGGGGTTGCGATCATGAGCGCGCACTGGCAATCCTGTGCGGCATTTGACGCATCCAACTAAGAGCTCTTCATCGGCTTTTATGCCGTCTTTACGGCCATCTACAGTCAGAGTAGCTGCGCGGCCGACGAATAAACGCCGCCGCCTGAACAAGGATTGTCATGTTTGCGGATATCAGGCGGCTCGGCCTTTATGTGATCCTAGCACTTGTTGGCATGGGCGCGCTGCCTTTGGCCGCGCAGACGCCGACTGCACCACCGGCAACACCACCATCCGCAACGGGCGAGCCTGCTCCGGCCGGGGCACCGCCCGCCCGCCGTACGCAGTGGCCGTCTGAAAAGTTTGCGCAGCAGCCTGACGAAGCAAAAAAGGCCGAAGGCAAGGCGGAAAAATCCGCAACACCCGCCCAAACGAAAACCGAACCCAGCACCAATACCCCGACGGCAGACGGCACCCCAGCGGCAGCTCCGGCGCCAACCAATGGCAACGGTCAGGCTACCAACGGGGACGCACGGCCCGCAGCATCATCCGAGAAGTCGTCGGAAAGCGAGGCCCCGGCGAATACGGTCGCACCGACACCGACTGAGCTGCCCGCTGATATCACAAACGGCTTGAACCAAGCCCAGGGCCTTGAAAGCCGCATAGAAGCGCTGGAAAAAAGCGTAGAGCGCGTCAAAGGCCGCGATAAAGAGCTCATCGACCAACTCCCTGTGATCGAAGCCGTAATCGCGGACTCGCAACGTCTAGCCCGTGAACTCCGCCCCAAGCTCGACGATGTTCGATCCCAAATCAGCCGACTTGGTCCGGCGCCTGACGGCAAAGACATACCGCCAGAATCTGCCACGATCGCCGCGCAACGCAGCAGACTGAATGCCATAGCCGCAGCGATCGATGGCGCAATAAAAACAGCCGGCCTCGTTGAAGTTCGCGCACGACAGCTTTCCGGTCGTGTCCAAGAACTGAGACAAGATATCTTCACGCGCGACCTGTTGCGACGCTCACGGTCGCCACTGGCCCCAGCCTTCTGGGAGGAAATCTGGCGCGCTGTCCCGAGTGCCAAACTTCAAGTACAGGCAATTACCGCTGGCTGGTGGTCCAATGTTTTAATCCAGCTCCCGGCAACGATTGCTGTCATTCTGGGTAGCTTCGCATTCTACGCTGTATTGAAGCTTTTAATGTTGCGTCTGTTGCGCGGCCTTTCAGCATCGCAGATCGCAGATCCAGGTTTTTATTTGAAAGTGTCGATGGCCGGGGCTCAAGCCCCTTTACGGGCCATCCCAGCCATAGCTGGTGCAAGTGCGCTGTATTTCGGGCTCGATTTTCTGGGGTTGCTCTACCTCCAGGTCGGCTACCTAGCCGCGACGATCCTCGAAGGCGTTATCATTTACAAAGTCAGCACCGCCCTCGCGAGGGCGTACTTGCGACCCAACCAGCCTGCATGGCGTGTCCTGGAATTCGACAATCAGACGGCGCGGCGCCTTGCACGACTGATAAAGTTGATCGCCGCTGTCTACGTGATTGATCTCGCCTTACGAGAACTCATCAGGCTTCTTTATCTACCGCTGCCCTTCAGCATCGTAACGACCCTGACCGCCAGCCTCTTACTGGCCGTTCTATTCGCCTTGGTCTCCCGAATGCGTTTCCCACTATCGGTCGATAACGATAGCTCGCTAGCGAGACTGAGAGCAGAGCTCATTCGATTGCCCCTATTGCTAGCGGCCGTAGTGATCGTCGTCGCTCTTGTCGGGGGCTACATCGCCTTGGCGCGCTACGTCGGCAATCAGGTGTTGATGACCGGTTCTGCGATCATCCTTCTGTTGCTCTTCTACCTCGCCAATCGAGCAATAGCAGCGGAACCAGATCAAAATCCGGGAGCTCAAGCCGCGGCCGCAGATCCTCATGGTCTTTCGATCGACCTGCGGCGACGGATGGCAGGCATCACGGCTGTCGTACTGGACAGCATCCTCGTGGTCGTCGGCATCCCGGTTCTGCTGCTATCCTTCGGCTTTTCCACCGCAGACATCGGCAGCCTCGCAAACCGTGCTCTGTTCGGTTTCGAAATCGGCGGCGTCCAGATTTCACTTGCCCGCATCGCAATCGCTCTGGGCATCTTCGCTGTCCTTTTAACGCTGACACGCGTTCTACAGCGCTGGCTCTCCGAAACGGTTTTGCACCCCAAGCGCACGGATCAGGGATTGAGCAACTCGATCTCAACCGGCGTCAACTATCTCGGAATTGGCGTCGCATCGCTGGCCGCTATCTCCTACGCGGGCCTCGATATCACCAACATCGCGCTGGTCGCCGGTGCATTGTCCGTTGGTATCGGTTTCGGCCTACAATCAATCGTCAATAACTTTGTGTCGGGCTTGATCTTGTTGGTCGAGCGCCCGATTAAGGTCGGCGACTGGATCGATGTCGCGGGCCAGGGCGGGTACGTTCGTCGCATTTCAGTCCGTGCAACCGAGATCGAGACATTCGATCGAGCGAGCGTCATTCTCCCAAACTCGGAACTGATTACTGGTACCGTAATCAACTACACCCATCGCAACGCGATGGGGCGCCTGACGATACCTGTTGGTGTGAATTACGGAGCGGACCCTGAGCACGTCATCTCCGTCCTCATGGACATTGCGGAAAACTCATCGCTTGTAGCAAAACACCCAGCGCCGTTTGTCGCCTTTGAAAATTTTGGCGACAACGCATTAGAGTTCTCTCTCAGGGTCTATATCATCGATGTCGGCAAAACCTTGGGGACGAAGACAGAACTCCGCACCCAGATCGTCAAACGTTTTGCTGAGGAAGGAATTGGCTTCCCGTTCCCGCAACGCGACATTCATCTACGCGACCTGGACGGACTGAAGATCGTACTGGCCAAGCTCCTACAGAACCGTGCATCCGCGCAGCAGGTGAAGTCAGACAGAGAAGACGAGGCCCCACAAACCTGACACAGCAACGCCGTCTCTGTGATGATTATTGCGTCGCGGTTTGTGCGGAGGCCAGATCGATAGTACCCCGCATGGCTGCAATCGCGCGGCCATAAGCCGTAGCGCTCTCATCCGGTCTGGAAACGACAGGTTGAGAAACCTGCTGCGCTACAATCCTATTGTTCACATCCGCCACGATCCGCTTCTGATCGGGGTTACCCGCCGCCAGAACGAGCGTAACCGCCATGACCACGCCCGCAGACATCAAAACCAGACGTACTCTGTGCGGCAACCGGCTCGGCGTAAGCCGATCTGCAAGTTGGCGCGAAGCGGTATCATCCAGCATGTCGTGCAGCCTTTCGGTCCGTTGGCGGCGTCCACGTGGTTAACTATGGCGTTGCACTAGTTAACAATGCGTTTTGAGCTGCACCATTTTGGAACCGGGGCTCGCGGAGATTGCCGCGGGCAAGCGCAAGATCACAGCTTGCGCAAGCAAAAACACACAACTGAAAATCCGACGTAGGAATGGAACCGTACGCACTACTAGGCGTTTACGGCTGGCGGCACCGGCGCAAGACCGTCAGTCGGGCGCGCTGGTACAAGCGGGGCCGTGGCGTCTCGCGGTGGCTCCCCCGCCGCGAGACGACCTTTTTCAGTCTCCCCAAGCTCACCAAAACGCTTAGCCCTTAAAAAAGTTGCAGCAGCCTCAAACACAGCGCTCTGCCGCCGCGTTGACTTGGCACCAACCCCCTCTACAGTGCAGCGCAACAATCGTTATAAAATGAAATAGGAAAGCCCACCGATGACTGTTACGCGCACGCCCGCCAAACACTTCCAGCCTCTCGCCATCGGTGCGCCGGAACCCTTCCGTACTCTGCCAGTCCGGTTAGAGCGGATGATTCACTTCGTCCCCCCGCACAACGAAAAGATCCGCGCCAAGCTCGGCGACATGATCAAGAAGGTCGACGTCATCCTCGGGAACCTGGAAGACGCCATTCCAGCCACCGAGAAGGAAGCCGCCCGCGCCGGCTTCATCTCCATGGCGCAGGAACACGATTTCGGCTCCACTGGCCTCTGGACACGTATCAACTGCCTGAATTCACCGTGGGCACTCGACGACATCACCGCGATCGTCGCGAGCGCGGGCAATAAACTCGATGTCATCATGTTGCCGAAGGTCGAAGGACCGTGGGACATCCACTATCTCGATCAGCTGCTGGCACAGCTTGAAGCTCGGCATAACATCACGAAACCCATTCTCATTCACGCCATCCTCGAAACCGCCGAAGGTGTAAATAACATCGAGGCTATTGCTGCAGCGTCCCCACGCATGCATGGCATGAGCTTAGGCCCTGCCGACCTCGCAGCCTCACGCGGCATGAAGACGACCCGTGTCGGCGGTGGGCATCCTGATTACGCCGTGCTAGCCGACGCCGGGGAAGCCGGGGCACCGCGCATCGCTTATCAGCAAGATCTCTGGCACTACACCGTCGGCAAAATGGTCGACGCGTGCATGGCCTATGGTATCAAGCCATTCTACGGACCCTTTGGTGACTTCTCTGATCCGGCAGCGTGCGAGAGCCAGTTCATGAACGCGTTCTTGCAGGGTTGCCTGGGCGCTTGGTCTCTTCACCCTAGCCAGGTCGACATCGCCAAAAAGGTGTTCAGTCCCGATCCTGCCGAAGTTGACTTTGCAAAGCGCATCCTCGAAGCCATGCCGGACGGGACAGGCGCGGTTATGATTGACGGCAAGATGCAAGACGACGCGACGTGGAAGCAGGCAAAGGTCATTGTCGACTTGGCGCGAATTGTCGCATCCAAGGATCCAGAGCTGGCAAGCGCCTACGGCCTTTGAGCCAAGGCAGGTGTGGCGGCCATACCTTGGCCGCCCATCTTTCACCTATCGAACGTGTTGACAGGACTGATGCAGTCTCGTGGAATACCAGAATGGGTTCCAAAAAACGAAACAATGAAGTTCTGAAAGCAGTCATGGGCACGGCCGATAAAATTAAAAGCGCCAAATACAATGTCGGAGAGGTGGTAAGGCACCGCCACTACGGCTTTAGGGGCGTTGTGTTTGATATCGATCCGACCTTCGACAACACGGAAGAGTGGCTTCTCGCGATCCCAGAGGAAATCCGCCCTGATCGCGAACAACCATTCTATCATTTGCTCGCTGAAAATGCTGACAGCGAATACATCGCCTATGTCTCGGAACAGAATCTGGTGATCGACCAGACTGGAACACCGCTGCGTCACCCGCAGATCGAAGAGCTGTTCCATCAGGACGAGGAAGGCCAGTTCCAGCCCCTGTTTTTGCAGGCACACTGACCCGCACACGCAGCGTCAAAAATTCATTTGTGGGCGGGTGAGCCGAGCCGCCCGCAGAAGGCGCATGGCAGCGGCTAAAACTATCTCCACCCTCCATCCAAGCAAAAAAACAGCGCCGCCGAAAATAACGGCAGCGCTGCGACTGGTCCTGAACCGGGGAACCTCAAGTCGACGCGGGAAAAAACCGCACCGACCATGAAAATTGATTACTTCTTCTTCTCGTCCTTCTTGGCCGCACCAGCCTTGTCCTTCTGAGCGTCCTGGAACGCCTTCATGGCAGCCTTCTGGCGCTCACGAATTTGCGCCATCAACTGGCTTCGTGCCTTTGCGTACTGCTCGTTATCGACGGGCTTACCGTCATGCGCTTCAGCAAAGCCGGACAGCGGAACAGGGAAGCCAATCGGCTGAGCGCCAGCGTTGACCGCGAGGATCATCAGGCCACCGCCCTTCTTCATTTGATTGATGAGTTCCGGCGTTGCCTCGGCTTCAGCCGTGCAGCCTGCAGCATGGCACAGCGAATACTCAAGCTTGATTGGCTTGAGTTCCTTCTCATCAATCTTTTCGTTATTAGCGGCCTTCGTCCACTGCTCTTGACTGTAAACCGCAGCGCGGACACCAGCCGGAAGCGCCATACCGAGCGGGACCATCACCATCAGGCTCTTGTGATCAGCGCCTTCAACATCGCGGATAGCCGCCGAAACCAGAACCATGCCAGTATTGCCATCGAGACGTTCGTGGTGCGTCAGGCAAATCGTCTTATCTTCACGGACGACTTTGCCTTTATCTTTTTTGTCCACACCCGTAACGACAGGGGCTTTCTCACACAATTTCACCCATGCGCTCTGACTGGCGGCCGGAGCTTGGGCCGCCGCCTGCTTTGGAGCCGCGCCCTTCTTCTCCTGCCCATGTGCCGGCATGGCAATTGCCGCTGCCGCCATCAGTGCCGCACCAAGCGCAAACCGCTTGGACTGCCATACCTTAATAGTCATTTGACACATCAACCTTTCGTTGAGAGCTAGTCCCGCCAGCTCAGCCCCTCTTTGGCGCAAACACTGCGCTCTATTTTCTTGGCCACAATCACGCCAGCGCGATCGCACTAAGGCGTGGAATAAGGCGATCGCGTGACGTGACGTATGTTGAATTTGTATTGTTAGACCTCATCAGACACATCGTGGCAAATCCGCAACGCTTAGGCTTTCGAAGTTCACGCCAGAGGCTTGGCCGTCTGCCTCTATTGCACCAACAAGTGTGGTAGAATTCAGCCGAGAACGAGACGACACGGCTCACCCCGGTTGTCAGCACACCACTCAAAGGATTTGTGAACCCGTGATTTCTACTCAACGCGATGGTGTCATGCGGCTGTGTCTGACCGCGGCCGCCTTGCTCAGTTTTGCCGTTTTGCCGTCTCCAGCGTCAGCTGTCAAAACACACGCCATCGCCATGCACGGTACACCTAAGCATTCGGAAGGCTTCAAGCATTTTGATTATGTCAATCCTGACGCGCCGAAGGGTGGTCGCTTGCGCCTTGGCTCCCAAGGCTCATTCGACAGCCTCAATCCCCTGATCATTAAGGGCGACCCTGGTGCGGGCCTACGCGAATTTCTCTATGAAAGCCTGCTGACACGCGGCCTCGACGAACCTTTCACGCTCTATGCGCAGCTTGCTCAGCACGTCGAACTGGCGCCGGATCGCAGTACGGTCACGTTCCACCTCAACCCCGACGCGCGCTTTTCGGACGGCCACCCGGTAACCGCAGATGATCTCCTATTTTCATGGCGCGTCCTGCGCGATCATGGCCGCCCCAACCATCGCGCGTACTACACAAAGGTCACGAAAACCGAGCGGCTTTCCGATCTGAGCGTCCGCTTCGATCTTGAGCCCGACGACCGTGAACTGCCACTTATTCTGGGCCTGATGCCGATCCTGCCGAGCCACCTTCTCGATGAGGACACGTTTCAGCGCACGACGTTGACCCCCCCTATAGGCTCAGGCCCCTATAAGATGGCACAGGTCGACCCCGGCCGTTCCATTGTGTACGAGCGCGACCCAGACTGGTGGGGCAAGGATCTTCCGATCAATCGTGGACGCTTCAATTTCGATGAGATCCGTTTTGATTATTATCGTGACGACGCCGCCATGTTCGAAGCATTCAAGTCTGGCAGGATCGATATACGCCCAGAAGAAGACCCCTCGCGCTGGGCGGAAGGCTACGACACCCGCGCGGTGACCAATGGTAACATCATAAAAGGCGAATTCGATATCGGTTTGCCGGCGGGCATGTCTGCTCTCGCCTTCAATACCCGCCGCCCTGTCTTCGCTGACCAGCGCGTAAGGCAAGCGCTGATCTATCTCTTCGATTTCCAGTGGATCAACCGCAACCTCTATCATGGGCTTTATAGCCGTACGCAGAGCTACTTCGAGCGTTCCATGCTCGCCAGCACCCGCCAGCCTGCCGACGCGCTCGAGAAAAAATTACTGGCGCCTTATCTTTCGGAGATAAAGCCGGAACTCATGATGGGAGAATATCAATTCCCCGTATCTGACGGCACAGGACGTAATCGTGAGAATTGGCGCACCGCCCTGAAGCTTCTAAACGACGCCGGCTACAAGCTCGAAGGCGGCAAGCTGCTTTCACAGGAAACCGGTCAACAGCTCAGCTTCGAAATATTAGCCGCAACGGCAGCCCAAGAACGTCTTTTCTTAGGCTTCGCGCGCGACCTTGAACGCCTCGGCATTAAGCCGCGAATTCGCGTAGTGGACAGTGCGCAGTATCAGTCGCGGCTCAAGACATACGACTACGACATGATTCAGACACGCTGGCCTTCCTCACTTTCGCCAGGCAACGAGCAGCTCTTCCGTTGGTCATCGGCGTTGGCCGACCGTGACGGCACCTTCAACTACCCGGGGGTCAAGAGTCCCGCCGTCGATGCCATGATCGCTGCCATGCTGACGGCCGAAGCACCAGAAGACTTCGTGTCCAGCGTGCGCGCTCTTGACCGAGCGCTGTTGTCGGGAGATTACGTAATTCCGCTCTACCATCTGCAAAAGCAATGGGTCGCTTACTGGCACCACCTCGGCCAGCCTCAGCAGACATCATTGTTTGGATATCAGGTCGACACATGGTGGAGCGCCACCATTGAGAAGGCCCAGGCGGTTGAAGCATCCCATAACGAATAAAACGCAAAGCAGTCACCTCGGCTTTTCAGGGCAGCCTCCCCCCAAGGCCTTAAATCTCGCAGCGTATTGTCTTGCTCCGGCCTCCCAGCGCCCCCCCGACAAACCTGCGCTGATCGTCATTGAGGATGTCTCCGCCAAAACAC
The DNA here is from genome assembly GCF_025698805.1 of Filomicrobium sp. NCBI lineage: Bacteria > Pseudomonadati > Pseudomonadota > Alphaproteobacteria > Hyphomicrobiales > Hyphomicrobiaceae > Filomicrobium > Filomicrobium sp. The sequence continues at coordinate 31,503 of NZ_JAILWT010000009.1, read as the reverse complement.
CGGCTGAGGTCTGGACATACGGCGAACTCGATGAAGCGGTGCGCCGCGTAGCCGCCGGACTAAGCGCTCGCGGGTTGCCGCGCGGCAGCCGGATCGTCCTAAGCCTCGGCAATACGAGCGCCTTCCCGCTGGCCTTTTTCGGAGCAATCGCAGCCGGATTCGTACCGATCCCGACGTCAGCGGCCCTCACACCGTCAGAGCTGGCATTTATCGTCGCCGACAGCGAAGCCGAACTTGTCATCTGTGACGATGAGCAGGCAGCCAGCGCTTTGCCATCAAACGTAGCACTGTACGGACGCAGCGAGCTGCATCACCTGATCGACTTTCCAGAAAGCAGCGACTACGTCGCCACACATTCTGATGATCCGGCATATCTGATCTACACATCCGGGACCACAGCCTCCCCCAAGGGGGTGATCCACGCCCACCGCGCCGCGTGGGGGCGCCGCCCCATGTATCAAGGATGGTACGGCATCACGCCTGAAGATCGCGTTCTACACGCTGGGGCATTCAATTGGACCTTCACACTCGGCACCGGACTGACGGACCCGTGGGCTAATGGCGCAACCGCCATCATCTTTACCGGCGAAAAGAACCCTGCCGTCTGGCCAAATCTGATCGAGAAAACCGAGGCCTCAATTTTTGCTGCCGTACCAGGTCTGATCCGTCAGATCCTGAAATACGCAGATGTCGACCCGACACGGATGCCGACTCTCCGCCATGCTCTCATTGCAGGCGAAGCGCCTCCACCGGACCTTTTTGAGGAATGGACAGAGCGCACGGGCCGCCAGCTCTACGAAGCACTCGGCATGAGCGAAATCTCCACGTACATTTCCTCAAGCCCAACCGTTCCCAGAAAGTCTGGAACAGTTGGCCGAGCACAACCGGGTCGCAGCATCGCAATTCTCAGCGAAGAGGCTGGGAACGAACCTCTTGCGCCCGGAGAGCCGGGCCTCATAGCTATCCATCGGACAGATCCAGGCTTGATGCTCGGATATTGGAAGCGGCCGGACGAGGAAGCCGCGGTGATACGCGGCGATTGGTTTGTCGGTGGTGATCTTGGCGTCATGGATAGCGAGGGCTACATCAGCCATCTCGGGCGCGCCGACGATGTCATAAAGGCGCTCGGATACCGGATTGCCCCGCAAGAGGTTGAAGCCGTACTCGTGCAACATCCTCATGTCGCAGAATGCGCATGCGCAGCGCTGGAAGTCAGCTCTGGCGTAACTATTCTCTGCGCGTTCATCGTTGCCCAAAATTCCGGCTCACCTCCTCGGCAGGATGACTTGCTCGCCTTCGCAGCCTCTCGCCTTGCAGCCTACAAATGTCCGCGCGAGATCCGCTTCATCGACAAGCTGCCCCGTACCGCCAATGGGAAGATCAAACGATCTATTCTGAGCAAAGAAGAAGAACCAATGGAAAATTCGGAAACCAGATAGAAACAAACGAGGAAACATCATCCGGGAAAAATAAGAACATGCCAACATTATATAACTTCAGATAACGGTATATCCTTAAACACCCCTTTAAATTGTTACGGAACCACCTAGCTTGTGAAGCGTTAGTCATTTCAAGTTTTGCAAGTAACTAGGAGGAAGCAACATGAAGTCTGTAGCGACTGTCGCGGCATTGCTGGTCGCAGCAATTGCAAGTCAGCCCGCACTGGCGCAAGACAAAAAGGGCGGAGAGAAAGCAGTGGAAGTAGCGGGCCGCCCAGCCCTTCCAACTGATTCCGCCAAAGCAGTATTTGAAATGCGCTCGGAGTGGGGAACGAAACCCAGCATGAGCACAGCGCAACCCGAAAAGTCCGAGAAGAAGTAATCTGATCGGGATCACAGGGTAACGATTTCGGGGTCGGAGAAGTCTATTCTCCGACCCTATTTTTTACGCGACCTTACGCTCGCGTTCCGCAATTTCCGCCAACTGCTTTACCAGCCCCCGAACACCCTTCAGGCGCTGTTCGGGTAGATCCCATTCCGCTTTGAACACCAGCTTATGATCGGGCAACAATTTGATAAGCCCGCGGGATCGCTGCATCAGTTCGACCAAGCCTTCCGGATTGGGGAAGCTGTTCTGATGGAACGACAACACCGCGCCCTTGGGACCAGCATCAACCCGGCTAACGAAAGCTTGACGGCACAAACCTTTGATCTCCATGACATCCAGAAGATGGGTAACCTCTTCCGGCGCGGGACCAAAGCGATCGACCAATTCCGCTGCAAAATTGTCGATATCCGCACGTGTCTCAAGGCTGGCCAACCTGCGATAAAGTCCCAGCCTCAGCTGTAGATCTGTGACGTAACTCTCGGGGATGAGGATCGACGTACCAAGCGAAATTTCCGGACTCCACTGATCCTTCAACTCGCCGCCTTCGCCGCCCTTCATTGCAGCCACGGCTTCTTCCAGCATCGACTGATAAAGCTCGAAGCCAACTTCGCGGATGTGCCCGGATTGCTCTTCGCCAAGCAGGTTGCCCGCACCACGAATATCCAGATCGTGCGACGCTAACGAAAAACCTGCCCCTAATGAGTCCAATGAATTTAAGACCTTGAGCCGCTTCTCGGCGCCTTCCGTCAGAGCTTTGCCCGGTGGCGTCGTAATGTAGGCATACGCACGCGCCTTCGAGCGGCCCACCCGCCCGCGCAGCTGATAAAGCTGCGCCAAGCCAAACATATCGGCACGATGGACGATCAGCGTGTTGGCATTGGGCACATCGAGACCGGACTCGACGATTGGCGTCGACAAGAGAATGTCGTAACGCCCCTCGTAGAACGCAGTCATGACGTCTTCCAACTCAGTTGGCGTCATCTGCCCGTGTGCCGTCGCCACGCGAAGTTCGGGCACCGCTTCTGTCAAAAATTCTCTGACATCAGGAAGGTCGCTCAATCGCGGGACGACATAAAATGCCTGACCGCCACGATACCGTTCGCGGCGAAGTGCATCGCGCACAATGACGGGATCGAACGGCGAGATATACGTGCGCACAGCCAAACGATCGACCGGCGGTGTCGTAATCAAAGACAGCTCGCGTACACCCGTCAACGCAAGCTGAAGTGTCCGCGGAATAGGCGTCGCCGATAGCGTGAGAACATGAACATCTTCACGTAGCTGCTTGAGGCGTTCCTTGTGCGCGACACCGAAGTGCTGTTCCTCGTCGATCACCAGCAGCCCGAGCCGGGCAAACTTGATCGACTTGCTGAGGAGCGCGTGGGTTCCCACAACGATATCGATTTGCCCGTTTGACAACCCTTCCTTCACTTCAGCCAGCTCTTTAGCACCCACAAGCCGGGAAGCCTGCGCCACATTGAGCGGCAATCCTTTGAACCGGTCGCTAAATGTCTTGAAGTGCTGACGGGCAAGAAGCGTCGTTGGGACGACAACTGCGACCTGAAGGCCGCTCATCGCAGTCACAAAGGCTGCACGCAACGCGACTTCCGTCTTGCCAAATCCAACGTCGCCACAAACAAGGCGATCCATTGGACGGCCCGCCCCAAGATCCTCGATCACCGCATCGATACTGGCGGCCTGATCCTCGGTTTCCTCATACGGAAAACGCGAGACAAACTCTTCAAAGGCCCCAGCCGGAGGGGCCAACGCCGGCGCCTCGCGCAATTGCCGTAGCGCTGCGATTTTGATGAGTTCGCCAGCAATTTCCTGGAGGCGCTTCTTGAGCCGAGCCTTCCGCGATTGCCATGCGACACCACCCAACCTGTCAAGCTGAGCCGAACCGTCCTCCGCACCATAGCGCGTCAACAGTTCGAGGTTCTCAACCGGCACGAACAGTTTGTCGCCACCCGCATAGATCAGCTCAAGGCAATCGTGCATCGCGCCGAGTGCGGAAATCGTCGTAAGCCCTGCAAAGCGGCCAATACCATGATCGGCGTGCACAACGAGATCGCCAACGGAAAGGCTCGTTGCTTCCGTAAGAACGTCCACAGCGCGACGGGCTTTCCGCCGCGGTCGCACCAGCCTGTCGCCAAGAATGTCCTGCTCACCGATAACCGCGAGTTCGGGAGTGACAAAACCCTGCTCCAAACCGAGCACAGCCATGGGCGTGACGTCCGCCGGAAGCTCCAGAGCCGCATCAAAACTCTCAACGTTGCGGGTCTCCTTTAGACCGTGATCGTTGAGCAATCCGGCAAGCCGCTCCCGAGCACCGGGCGTCCACGCCGCAATCATCACGCGCCGATGTTCACGCTTTAGCGCCGCGATATGACTGACGACAGCGTCGAAAACATTGACGTCTCCTGCTAGGCGCTCGGCCGCGAACGTTCGTCCGGGGCGGCCATTCCATGAGCGTACGTCCGCGCCTTCGCCCGTCTCAAACGGGTTCAAACGATAGACTTGGCGCTGCCCCAGAAGTTCACCCCACGCTTTCCCATCAAGGAACATGAGGTCTGGCGGCACAGGCTTGTATGGAGGCGCGCCGAAGGCTTCGACCTCAAGCGCCTGCGTGCGCGCTTCGTAATGTTCCGCAATCTGCTCGAAACGCTGCCGCACAGCCTCATCGGCGCGGTGGTCGAATGAAATGGCAGAATCCGGCGCGTAGTCCGCCAATGTATCGAGTTGCTCATGAAAGAGAGGAAGCCAGTGCTCCTGCCCCGGATAGCGGCTGCCCGCACTCACGGCCTCGTAGAGCGGATCGCTGCCTGTCCCTCCGCCGAACAGTTCGACGTAACGGCTGCGAAAACGGCTGGTCGCTGCATCCCCCAGCGCCAGTTCGGAAATCGGCATGAGCACAATCTTCTGCAAAGGCTTGAGTGTGCGCTGCGTTTCCGCGTCGAAGGATTTTATGCTCTCCAGCGTATCGCCAAAGAAATCGAGCCGAACCGGATTGGTTCTGCCCGGCGGAAAAAGGTCGAGAATGCCACCCCGAACCGCATATTCTCCCGGCTCCATCACCGTCCCAGTGCGCGTAAATCCCGCGAGCTGTAATCGCGTGATCAATCGCCCCATATCGATCCGCTGCCCAGCTGCCATCTGCTTTAAGGAGCTGCGGACGAAGGCGACCGGAGGCACCCGTTGCAGGATCGCGTTGACGGTGGTTAGCACCAGGGTAGGCGCTTTCCGACGCCCGATCGTCAGCTTGGCCAGTGCCGCGATGCGACGCGCCACAATATCGGAATTAGGCCCAACCCGGTCATAGGGGACCGTATCCCACGCTGGAAAAGAGATCGTGCGAATTTGCGGCGCGAAGAAGCGCAGCGCACCCTCGAGCTGGTCGACCCGGCGATCGTCGCGCGCGACGTGGATCAGAATACCCGCATGCCCCTCAGCGCCTTGCGCTTCCTGAGCGAGCTTGGCCAGCACAAGTGCATCCAGCCCCTCCGGGACACCTGTCAGCAGCAGATCGTGGTTTTTAGGGGTAGCGCCGCTCATAATAGCTAACGTCGTTCCTTAAATGTGGGCCGATGACTGTTCGGCGAAGCTCAGGACAATCCGTGAAACGATCTGAGCGATTGAATGAGGTCAGCAAATTCCGGTTCGATGGGCGTCCGGCGATCCGCATCCGACGCGGAAAGTATCCACGATTGAACATCTGGATCGGCTAGAGCGAGAAATCGCTCGAAACTATCCAACGCAGCCTCATCCATGGCCTCTAGATGCGCTTCCGCATACCGGCCCATCAAAAGGTCCATTTCTTTTGTACCGCGATGGTTGGCCCGGTATAGCGCACGGCGCCGTCGTATATCGAGGCTCTCGTCCAATTGTCCCTCTCCTGTTCACCCGTCACGGTATTCCTTGGCAGCGTTTCGCGCCGACAGGTCTCAAGCCGAATTAGCAGACCGCACCCGAAGCCGCCTCAGACGGCACCTAGCTCAGGGAGACATTGCTTCTTTGACAGGTTGCGTTCCTATAACGCCTACAAGACCTTGAGAAAAGCGGGGACCAGGCAAAACACGCATGCTCCGCAACCCCAAAACCGGACTTGATCGGGGTATAAGCGTTTTTTGATCCAACACGTCCAAACAACACACGTACCCCCAAACGGAATTCCGTCGTATGCGGCCCGATCAACTCCAGCCTCTGTTTACCCCAGCCCAATCCTTGACCGGCATCGGTCCACGACTGGTCGCGTTACTGCGCAAAGCCCTGGATTTGCCCGCTGGCGTCAGCGAAGCCCGCATCATCGACCTGCTCTGGCACACGCCCACAGGTGTTATCGATCGCCGTGCTGAACCCACGATCAGCCACGCCGTTCCTGGAACCATTGCCACTCTTAAGGTGCGCATCCTCAAACACCGGCCCTCCCCGCGGGGCAACAACAAAGCGCCCTATAAGGTCACCTGCGAGGATGACAGCGGCCGCATTGATTTGGTGTTTTTTAGAGCCGAACGCAAATTCATTGAGCGCCAGCTCCCCGTAGGCGAGGAACGCTACATCTCCGGCCGCATCGAACTCTACGGCGAAACGCTGCAGATGACGCATCCAGATTACATCGTCGCAGCCGACGCCCGCGACGATCTGCCCATGCTTGAGCCCGTGTATCCGCTGACAGCAGGATTGTCGGGAAAAATCCTGCAGAAGGCAACGCGGCAAGCCCTGGAGCGGCTCCCGGACTTACCCGAATGGCAAAATCCGAGCTGGCTCGACCAGCAAAAGTGGCCCTCAGCCGCTGAGGCGATCGCGCGCATTCATCGGCCACAAGACGCGACCGATATATCGAACGGAGCTCCAGCCTGGCAGCGGCTCGCTTATGATGAGCTGTTTGCCGGTCAGGTCGCGCTCGCACTAGTCCGCCAGAGCTTGAAGTCCCAGCGCGGCCGTGCGGTAAAGGGCGACGGTACCATTCGCCAACGTATCTCTGACGCCCTCCCCTTCCAGCTCACTGGCTCTCAGACAACGGCGATCACAGAGATCGCCGCCGACATGGCAAGCCCAAGCCGTATGCTGCGGCTTCTTCAAGGCGATGTCGGATCCGGCAAGACCGTCGTTGCGCTTATGGCCATGGCGATCGCGGTCGAGGCCGGAAGCCAGGCAGCCCTGATGGCCCCAACCGAAGTTCTGGCCCGTCAGCACCTGGAAACCATTGCCCCGCTCGCCGAAAAAGCAGGGCTTCGGTTGGGTCTTCTCACCGGCCGTGAGAAAGGTGCGGCACGCAAACACGTTCTGGCCGCCCTAGCAGCCGGTGAGATCGACATCCTCATCGGAACCCATGCGCTTTTCCAACCCGATGTCCAATTTCGCGATCTCTCCGTCGCCGTCATCGACGAGCAGCATCGCTTCGGCGTCCATCAACGCCTTGCGCTGCAAGCCAAGGGAGGCGATGGCGGCGCAAACGTCCTCGTCATGACCGCAACCCCGATACCGCGCACGCTCGTTATGACGCACTACGGCGACCTCGATGTTTCGCGATTGAACGAGAAGCCGGCCGGGCGCAAACCGGTCGTCACCACCAAAGCCTCCGTGGAACGCCTGGAAGACGTCGTAGATGGATTGCGACGCGCGTTGGCTTCAGGCGCCCAGGTCTACTGGGTCTGCCCGCTGATCGAAGGCACGGGCACCAGCGAACTCGCTGCCGCTGAAGAGCGCCACGCTCACCTGAGCCAGATTTTCGGCGAGGGTGTCGTTGGTCTCCTTCATGGCGCGATGAACGGGACAACAAAAGATCAGACCATGGCGGCATTTTCGGCAGGTGATCTTCGTATCCTAGTCTCGACGACTGTGATCGAGGTCGGTGTCAACGTCCCGAACGCCTCAATCATGGTGATTGAACACGCCGAGCGTTTTGGCTTGGCTCAGCTTCATCAGCTGCGCGGACGCGTGGGCCGCGGCAGCCGCCAGTCGTATTGCGTACTGCTGTTCAAACCACCGCTGGGAGAAACCGCGGAAGCACGTCTCGACATGATGCGCGAAACGGAAGATGGCTTCTTGATCGCAGAAAAGGATTTGGAGCTACGTGGCGGCGGCGAGGTTCTCGGCGCACGCCAGAGTGGGCTCCCGGCCTTCCGTATTGCCAATGTGCCAAACCAATCCGAATTACTGGCAGCAGCCCACGATGACGCCCGTATGTTTCTCGCTGAAGACCCTAAGCTGACAAGCGAGCGCGGAAAGGCCGTTCGCCTCCTGCTCTATCTGTTCGAATGCGATGAAGCGGTACGCTTGTTCCGGGCCGCTTAACGCCCCACAGACAAACGCTAAGCCTTTGGCTTTTTCGGAGGCACGGCACCCGCGCCGAGTGCCGCCAATCTGGCCTGATAGTCTGGCACGACCATGCCCGCCGACAAAATAATCTTGGCGGCGTCTTCGGCAGTCATATCCAGAATAGTCACATTCTTCCGCGGCACGAAGCAGATGAAGCCTGTCGGCGGAACAACACCCGTTGGCATGAAGACCGCAATCAGATCCTCGCCAGCGTCGTTGACCTTGATGTTGATCTCACCCGTTTTTTCACTGGTCACAAAAACAAGCGACCACAATCCCTTCGACGGAAATTGGATCAGGCCGACCTTTTGAAAGCTCTGGTTCGGCCCTGCCGCAACCAGCACACCCTCAAACACCTGCCGAAGCCCGCGATGCACGTTGCGAACAATCGGCATGCCATCCAGCATCTGCACACCGAAACTGATGAGCGTACGGCCAAGGAGATTCGCGGCCAGCGCACCGATAACCATTAGCCCAACGATACCAACCAGAAGGCCAATCCCGGGCACGGCAAACGGCAAATATGCTTCCGGCAGATACCGTTCTGGCAAAAGTGGCTTGATCCACGCGTCCGCGATGTTGATCAGCGACCAGACGATGTAGAGCGTAATGGTAACCGGTCCGACGATAATCAGTCCGGTAAGAAAATAGTTGCGCAGTCGTGCACCAAACGTCACCCCCGGCCCATTAGGAAAAGCCGTAATAGGCCCGAGTTTTGGGCCTTCAGCGGCCTCTAGCTCAGGTGCTTCCGTCTCTTCCTTGTCACTCGGCTTCGTCATGACCCGCTAACTCACTTGGCGCTACGCGAATGAACGCTCCCCCCTCGCGGTAACTCTGCCCGCCGGAAAGTTGCCCCTAAAACCACCGCACATGTTGTCACGGGAAGGGCCGAAGCTGAACACATGCTTTCGTCTTTTCGCCAGTAAACCACCGCACGCGTATCAGCAGATACCCGCTAAGTTAGTTCTTAGCGACCATGCAATCATACCCGCCGGCCTTGAGCGCCTTGCAGACGCTCGCCGTGTCGTCAGCCTTGGCAAAAGGCCCGATGCTGATCCGGTAGAAGGTGCCCATGTTGCCGAACACCGTCTCTTCGATCTCAGGTACACGCGCCCCTAAAATACTCGCGTGCTTTTTGGAGAGTTCCAGCGCCAAACGTTCCGCTTCGTCGCGTGAACGCACAGCCGCGACCTGAACCTCATAGCGCCCTTTTAGCTTTTTAGTGGGCGCGGCAGCCTTAGACGGAGGAGCAACAGCGGCCTGCTTGGTGGGACGCGCCGCGGTCTGCCATTGCTGCGTCGGCGGCGGCGTTGGCGTTGCGCCCGTCGATTTTTGCGTCGTACTATCCCAGGCGGAAACTGAAGGCCCCGTTGACGCAGTTTCTAACCCGCTCGCCGGCGGCGTATCGGAGGCGCTTGGACTGGCGTTCGCCGATGAAGAGGACCCGCCACCAAAGAGACCTGAAAAGAAATCGCCGACGCCTGACAACGGATTGGACGATGAACCTGACGACGACGATACGGTCGTCGAAGAACCTGAACCACTGGAGGATTGGCTCGACACCGTCGTGCCCGAGTCAGCTGCACCTTTCGCCTCGACCATTCCGGGGTCTTTCAGCCCCGCCTCACCGTAAGCTGCACTACGATTTTCCAGCGCTGTCTTACGTTCCGTCTCCGTCAATCCCTCCTTCAACCAGACCGCGCTGGTCAGATCCGAGATCGCTTGCGCTGGGCGCCCCGAGCGCCGATTGGCGAGCCCCCGATAATAAAGCGCTTTCGCCGTATCCTTAGGTGCCAGTCCACCGCTTTTGAGACCTTTGGTCAATTCGGCGATGGCTTGATCCATCTTGCCCTTTTCGAACGCTTTCACGCCGGCGATCACATCCTTGCGGGCTTCAGCGGGATCTTTCTTCGAGGCATCCTCGGAAACAGTCTGCGCCAGAACGTATGTCGGCTGCAGGCTCGCACCACCGAGGACCGACAGCCCGGCGGCGAACGACGCCACCGCAAGCCTTTGCCATGTCCTTGATTGTCGTACGCTCATAGACAGGTCCCCTCGTCTCGACACGGACGCCACTACCCCCAAACTTCGTTTTGAGAAGGCTAAGTGAAACAGGCTATCCAGGCAAATTCTTGGCCCAAAGGATCGACTTAGAATTCCGCCGCCTACACCCTATTCCACAGTGACCGATTTCGCCAAGTTCCGCGGCTGATCTACATCCGTCCCCATAAATACAGCTGTGTGGTAGGCAATCAGCTGTGCCGGCACGGCATAGATCAAAGGATTGGTGAACGGATGCACATCAGGAATAGTGATATGCGCAACGACGTCACAACCAACTTCATCTGATTCGCCATTCGAAACGAACACGATTTGGCCACCTCGCGCAGCCACCTCCTGCACATTCGATACTGTCTTGTCGAAAAGTTCGTCTTTTGGCGCGACCACGATGACCGGCACACTCTCGTCAATCAACGCGATTGGCCCATGTTTCAGCTCACCAGCCGCGTAGCCTTCTGCGTGAATATACGAGATTTCTTTCAACTTTAAGGCGCCCTCAAGAGCCAGTGGAAAATTGACGCCCCTGCCGAGATAAAGGACATCCCGCGCCCGTGACAGGTCGTGCGCAAGCGCCTCGTAGACGCTCTCGTCACTCAACATCGATGAAATGTGACGTGGCACTTCCATCAAAGCACCGACGAGCTCCTGCTCCAACTCGGCACTGATCGCCCCCCGCGCACGTCCCAGCGCAATAGCCAGAGCTGCCAGCACAGCAAGCTGACAGGTGAACGCCTTGGTCGACGCAACGCCAACCTCGGGCCCGGCAAGCGTCGGCAACACGGCATCGGATTCCCGCGCGATTGTCGAAGTCCGCACGTTGACGATAGATGCAATCCTCTGCCCCTGAGATTTGCAGTATCGCAAAGTTGCCAGCGTATCGGCTGTTTCTCCTGATTGCGAAACGAAGACGGCCAACCCGCCCTCAGGCAGCGGTGGTTCGCGATAACGGAACTCCGACGCAACATCGATCTCAACCGGCACCCGCGCGTAGCGCTCGATCCAGTACTTACCGATAAGCCCGGCATAGTACGCCGTACCGCAAGCTGAAATCGTCACACGCGAGAGCTTCGACAGATCGACACCCAGATCTGGAAAGTTCACGCGACCCGCCGCCATATCGATCAGATTAGCCAGCGTATGACTGATGACCTCGGGTTGCTCGTGTATCTCCTTGGCCATGAAGTGACGATGATTGCCCTTGTCCGCGATCTGAAGCCCTGCAGACGAACGCATGATCGGACGTTCCACCCGCTCACCGTTCGCGTCGAAGATCTCCATCCCTGAACGATGCATGACCGCCCAGTCGCCCTCTTCGAGGTACGTAATCGCGTTGGTGAAGGGGGCCAGCGCAATAGCATCCGAACCCAGATACATTTCACCATCACCGTGGCCGATAGCCAGCGGGCTGCCCTGCCGCGCCGCGATCATGAGATCGTCGTGCCCAGCAAACAGAATGGCCAACGCAAAAGCGCCCTTCAGCTGAGCAAGCGCGGAACGCACAGCGGCAACCGGATCATCGCCACAGCATTTGAGCTCCTCGGTAACGAGGTGGACGACGGCTTCGGTGTCGGTCTCACTGTCAAAAGTATGGCCAGCGGCCTGCAACTTTGCGCGCAGCTCGCGGAAGTTCTCGATAATTCCATTGTGAACAACCGAGACCTTGTCCGACATATGGGGATGAGCGTTGGTCTCGCTCGCCTTGCCGTGGGTTGCCCAGCGCGTATGACCGATACCGCTGCGCCCGCTCAACGGCTCCGCACGAACCCGGTCCTCAAGATTGCGCAACTTGCCCTCGGCACGCCGCCGTCCAAGGTGACCATTCTCCACCGTCGCAATCCCGGCGGAGTCGTACCCGCGGTATTCGAGCCGCCGCAAAGCCTCGATGAGATCTTCCGCGACAGGTTTCGATCCTAAGATGCCGACAATTCCGCACATACCTCGGTAGCCCCCTTCGCCTGCCCTATCCCAATGGACGAGCTAATGGCATGCACATCTAAGGCCAACTCACAAAGTATTTCCGGCGATTTCACCGGGAAAGAGCGATGTTGGCGACTTTCGCGTTAACCTTTACGGCGCTGCATCATCGCGCGATATTTTGCCGCCCACTCGGGACGGTCCTCGCGCTTGGCCCTGACAATCGCAAGACTGTCGGGTTCCACGTTTGTCGTGATCACGCTGCCAGCCGCGACATAGGCGCCATCTCCGATCCGGACCGGCGCAACAAGCGCAGAGTTGGAGCCAATGAACACACCCGCGCCCACCTCGCAGCGGTTTTTGTTGAAGCCGTCGTAATTACAAAAGATCGTCCCAGCGCCGATATTGGCCCCTGCGCCCACTGTGCCATCGCCAATGTAGGTCAGGTGATTGGCCTTGGCGCCCGGGGCGAGAACTGCGTTCTTCACTTCAACAAAGTTGCCGATATGCACATCCGCGCCCAGTTCTGTCCCGGGCCGTAAGCGCGCGAAGGGACCAACCTCCGCACCGGTATCGATCCGCAATCCTGCAGCGCTCTTGCGATCGGCGCCTTCAAGGTAAGAGTTGGCCTTGATCCAGACCCCCTCCCCGACGGTGACACCCGGCCCAATAAACACGTTAGGCTCGATGGTCACGTCCTGCCCAAGCACGGTATCAAACGACAGCCACACAGTGTCCGGCGCAATCATCGTCACGCCCGCCCGCATGGCTGCCAAGCGTGCTCGCGTTTGCCAGATGCTCTCCGCCACAGCGAGTTGATCACGCGAATTGACGCCCAACACCTCATCCATTTCACACGTCACGACCGCAGCCTTCAGCCCATCCCGGCGAGCGATTTCAACGGCGTCTGTGAGATAAAATTCACCCTTGGCGTTATCGTTGCCGATCCGGTCTAGCACCGCCACCACGTCAGGCAACCGGAATGCCATCACACCAGAGTTGCACAGCCTCACATTTAATTCGTCGGCACTGGCATCCTTGTGCTCGCGGATCGCAATCAGGTCACCGGACGCATCCGTGAGCAAGCGCCCATATCCTGTGGGATCGTCCGCCTCGAAGCCGACTACCGACACACCTGCTCCGGACTCCAGGCTGGAAACAAGCTTGGCGAGGGTCTGCGGTCTCATCAGCGGAGAATCCGCATAAAGCACGATCACATCACCGCGCTCGGCAACAAGCTGATCACGCGCAGCGAGAACCGCATCCGCTGTTCCTGCCTGATTCTCCTGGACAAAAATGGAAGCATCCGGAGACCAACGCACCACCTCCTTGCGCACATCATCCATACCGGGTCCAATGACGACGCTGATCTTCGCGTGCGAAATGCCCGACGCCAGCGCTAGCACGTGCCCCAACATCGACCGGCCGGCGATTTGATGCAGCACCTTCGGCTGCCGCGAGTACATGCGTGTGCCCTTGCCGGCGGCCAATATCACGATCGAAAGCGAGCGGTCGGTCATCGGGGCTCCACATTTGCTGATATGCCAGCCCAACCGGCAGGGCTTGGCCTAAAGGTCGGGCAGCGCAATTTGCCAAGTGCATAGCGCCCTAGGGCCCTGCCGCGCAACCGGCAGCGGAGAAGGCTGGGTTCGGCGGCGCACTGCATTGATCCAACTCGTCCACAATCCGTCCACAGCGTGTTGAGGCGCATCGCAGCCGACCGTTTGCTTCCCCATCGCGACTCAGCCAGCGTCACATTGACAAGAGACTTGCCGCGGCCTGGCGTCGACGAGCGCAGGCGGAATACCAGCCCAGCGCGAAGCAATGTTCTCTCAATGAACAATAAAATTTGGGGCCTACGGCACAGGAAACTCGATCACCATTTTGCCGGCTCATCAACAGGTCAGCGGATTTGCGCAATGCAAAAAGTCAAGACGGCACGGGAAGCAGGTGGACGTCGTAAGACGAAGGGAAGGGCATTGCCATTCCTTTACGTTCTCTTTTGGAGCTTCGCGGGCGCCGCCTCAGTCGCATATCTCGGGGTCATTTTCACCGATCCTGACTTGGTCAACGCACTTTCCACGCCAGCCTCCACTGATTCACCCTCAAGTCTGTTTACCGATGAGCAGGTTGCGAGCCCGGCAGCGCGCGCGCTCAGCGACCGCCTGTCCAACGCAAAAGTGGAACTCTCCAAGCTCCGCACAGAATTGAATGAACATAAGCAGGCTTATGCGGAGGGAGAGCCCCAGGAAGTCGCGCCTTCCGAGGCAGTGCCGACAACATCCGCTGACGACGATCGCGTCCCGGCCGAACCTCAAATGACTGCTGCAAATGAAACCGCCCCTGTGCCGGTCGTGCCCGGTGTCGTGATCCCGGGACTGAGCATCGTTGATTCAGCGACACAGCATCCCGGTATGCCACACCCCAACATGCCGATGACAACGGCTGCCCCTGAACAACCCTCGCCTCCGAGCTCGGTCAGCGAAGTCGCCATCGTGAACACGACGATTGTAAATGGCTCCAACGCAGGTTCGCCGATCGAAACCGGCGCGCTCCCAGTCGTACCGCCCCCGGCTCCAGGTGTGCGCCCGAAGCCAAAGCCGGTTGCCGTCGTAGCAATCTCCAAACCTAAACCCGCAGCACAGCCGCAGGCTGCGCCAACAAAGGCTGCGGCCCCACCAACAGGACCGACATCACAGGTCGTCGCCTTTGGCCCCGCAACGGTCACACGGGCCCCAAAAACGGTGGAGATACCCAAAATCGGTGTTCGCTTGGCTACGGCGCCGACGCTTGATGCCCTGCGTTTGACATGGAACGCTATGCGGGAACGTCACGGCGACGCGTTAAAAGGGTTATCTCCGCGCTACGTAAAAGAAAGCGTTTCGAGCACTGGGCCTTATGCCTTGGTGGCCGGCCCCGTAGCCAAATCCACGGACGTGCTCGAAATCTGCGCCGGGCTAGGCGGCGAGGTTCGCGAATGCGCCCTCGCCACGTTCGAAGGCAGGTCGCTTTAAAGGATGAGATGGACCTCAAAAAAGAGATCCATCCTTTAATCCTTACACGCCCATCTGCTTCCGATAGCTTTATTAAAGACTGTCGGAAGAGGCGCCAAACGTATCGCAAGCTTGCATCTTGCCCGAGCTAAAGCCGGTCTTGAACCAGCGGACGCGCTGCGCTGCGGAACCATGCGTAAACGCATCGGGCACAACATAGCCCTGCTGCCGACGCTGAATCATGTCATCGCCGATCTGACTCGCAGCATTCAAGCCTTCCTCGATATCGCCGGCCTCAAGACGGTTCTTCAACTGATCGTTGAGATTGGCCCAGACGCCAGCGAGACAGTCCGCCTGAAGCTCCATCCGCACTTGTAGGGCATTGGATTCACGCTCGCCCATGCCGCGCTTGGCCTGCTGAACCTTTTCGGCGATCCCCAGGAGCGTTTGCACATGGTGTCCAACTTCGTGAGCGATCACATAAGCCTGAGCAAAATCGCCCGGCGCATTGAAGCGGCGCTTGAGCTGGTCATAAAACGCCAGATCCACGTAGATCTTCTGATCCAACGGGCAATAAAATGGCCCCATAGCGGACATACCCATTCCGCAAGCCGTCTGCGTGCCCCCACTGAATAGGACGAGCTGCGGATCTTGATATTGACGGCCGAAAGACTTGAACACCCGCGCCCAAACATCTTCGGTATCAGCCAGCACCCGTGAAATGAAAACCTTCATTTCATCGTTGCTTTCGGATTTGGGCTCAGTGCCCGGCAGTCCCGGAATATCTAAAGGCGAGCGGTCCGCGGTCCGTCGGTTGACGTCCTGCGTCTGCGGCATTTGCGGAATATCCGGGAAATTAATGCGCCCGTTGCCGCCACCCCCTGTGAGCAGCTCCAGCGGATTGATACCGAAGAGCAGCATGATCGCGCCGATGATCAAAAGCGTCGTGATGCTGAAACCACCACGGCCACCGATCGGGATGCGGATCCCACGTCTACCACCAGGCATACGAAATCCGCCGCCACCGCGTCCGCGCCTGTCTTCGACGTTGGAACTCTGACGGTCCTGCTCATCGTAGCGCATCTGTTTCTCCGACCTTTCTATCGACGCTGGCTGAGCCCATAGTGCATGGCGCCGAGGTCGACTCAATATTCATATTCGCAACGAAAAGACTGTCACTCGGCCTTCGGCATCGCAGGCGCTTCGATCTTGTCTTCCTCAGGGGACTTTTTAGGTGGAGCCAAAGCCTTTGGAGGCTCAGGCTGAACCACGGTTTTAACAAACGATTTCGTCTTTGAGGGCGAACGCAGAAGAGCCTTTACCGCACGAGAACAAGCTACCGGGCCGTCGTTCGCATAAGCCTCATGATTCTTTTCAATTTCCTTGAGTTCATAACGGTAATTGACCATCAGCCCATGCGCCTCTCGTAGCCCCTTTTCGGAGGTATCGCCCAGCCAATTGATGCGTTCCAGGCGGGCACCGTTACCGAGATGGAAACGCGCCACCGGGTCGACCGGCTTGTTGTCAGCGGACTTCGCCCGCAGAAAATAGTCCGCGGCCAGCGCCAGGACTGAAGCCTTCAGCTCTGCATTTTCCTGCTCGGAGGAAGCCCAGGAAGCAGGCTTGAGAGACGTAAGCACCTCGCGATCCTCCTCCGTGACGACTTCGCTAGCCGCATCCAGGCTCTCTTTCTCGAGCCAGCGCGCGAAAGTCGGCACCGGTGACAACGTCACGAACGTTTTCAAACTGGGCACTTCCCGCACCAGCTCTTCAACCACCTGCTTGATCAGGAAGTTACCAAACGAAACGCCCTTGAGGCCTTCTTGGCAGTTCGAAATCGAATAGAAGACTGCGGTCGTGGGATTTTCGATCGGTTCGGACTTTGCCGGCTCATGCAAGACAGGAGCAATGGCGCCTGGGATGTCCTGCATCAGCGCCACTTCCACAAAGATCAACGGATCATCGATCAGCGATGGATGGAAGAACGCAAAACAACGCCGATCCGCCGGATCAAGCCGACGTCGCAAATCCTCCCAGCCCTTGATCTCATGCACCGCTTCGTAAGCGATAATCTTCTCAAGGATTGAAGCCGACGTCTGCCAATCGATACGGCGGAGCACCAAAAATCCGCGATTAAACCAGGAATAGAGAAGATGGCGCAGATCGGAATCGACGACCGTCAGTTCGGGATACTTTTTCAGAAAACCCAACAGGTCGCGCCGCATGGCGACAAGGTCAGCGGTAGCTCCGGGCGCCAGATTGAGCCGCCGGAAGAATTCCTGTCGCGGACTCTCGACCGCTTTCTGCAGATTCAGAAGAGAACCTGGGGACGGTTTATCCAGGTAAGCGCGGGCAGCGTCGGCAACGCGCGAACTTTCTGGGGTCAACGTATGCGCGATATAGCGGAAAAACGCTTCGCGCTCCTCTGCTTTCAGAAGTTTATAATGGTGCAGAAGCTGGCGTGCGATGGCGACGCCTGAAGCTTCACCACGTTCGGACACCAACGCTTGCACGAGCGCTTGCAGGCCACGGTCGGGATCCTCCCGGAAGAGAGATTTAGGCAAGAGAGAGCGGCCTTGCTCGGCGACCGTGTTGAGCAGTTCCTGCAAAAACGAAACATTCATGGGCTGACCTCTCCTATCGTCAGTCTCGATCCGTTGTCACAAGGCTAACTGCAACGGCTTATCTCAGCCAGATCTCTGAACATTAACCAATCATCAACCATCGCGCGTCAAGATTTGCTTAACCATTCGATCAGCTTAACTATCCAATCGGCCCGAGGAGGCCCCGCAAATGGCAGGAGACGCGCTCAGTGCTCGTATGACCTCCAGCCTCAACAACGTCAAGAACGACACAGGTCGCACGGCATATTGCGGTCCCTTCGTTCTTTCCGCGCTCACAGGCTTCCCGATTAGCCGCGTGGAAGAAGAGGTCAATCGGTTCAGGGGGCTGCCGCCTGATGCCCCTATAAAAGGCACAGACGCGGCTGAGGTTGCAGCAGCTGCTTCAGCGCTCGGCTACGAGATGAAGTTGGGCCATTCGTTCGAGCACTTGCCGCGGAAGGAGCGGCCAACTCTGTGGCAATGGATGCAAAAGCCACGGAACGCCTGGGTGCATTACCTTCTCGCCATAAATCGCGGCAAAGAGGGTCACTGGATTTTGATCAAGGGGGTCAAGATCTGCGATACATTCACAGACGGGCAATGGAAATTCGTTTGCGACGGCCCCCATCGGGGCAGCCGTATCATGGAGATCTATCAGATCAAGCATGCAACGAGTTTCTAGAACCAACGCAAAGCTCTAAAACGTTCTAAAGCAGCCCGAACGGCCCCTACGCACCATCCAGCGGGAGCCACATAAGAACGTAGAATTTATAAAGCTGGAATATGCTCGAACCCCTCCCAGGGCTGCGCGCAAGTCGCCAGACAGGCCACTTGACGCAATCCTAACGGCAGACCATCTTGCCGCCCGTCGGCCACTGTGCCACCACCCGAGCCCCTGAACTGGACAATTTCGCCCCATGAGCACCGATTCCGCCGTTCGCCAGTCTGGAACCGTCACCCAACGCGGCTCAGTGTCAACTCTTGGTCTCTGGGTCACAGGGTTATCGGTAAGCCTCCTCGTGGTCACCACCTTCATCATGCTCACGATGGGCCTTCTGATCGGATTTTCCGCATCCTTCGGGCTTCCATTGGTCGTGACCGAAGTCCTCGCCGCGCCGATCGTCTTGATCACCCTTTGGATGGCGGTTTGGACATGCTCTCGCGTGATCGACGTCGAAAAGCGTTTGGCTAAAGGTGCCGGCGGCCCGCCTGACCCAGCGATGCACCTACTCAAACCGTGGGTAACCACAAATGAAAGCAGGTAAGTCCAGCGGCGAATCTGTGCGCCGCTAGAAGTTACTTAAGCGCAAGATCGAAAACTCGCGCTTCATCGCTATTATCTTGAGATCAGTCCTTGGCACGCTCGACGTAGGAGCCGTCCGCCGTCATGACAACGACGCGCGTACCGCTTCCAATGTGTGGCGGAACCATAATGCGGGCACCGTTAGAAAGTAGGGCCGGCTTATATGACGAAGATGCTGTCTGACCTTTTACGACAGGATCGGCCTCAACAATTTCAAACGTGACGCGCTGCGGCAGTTCGATGGCAATCGGATTACCTTCATGCAGCGAGATCGTGCAGGTCATGTTCTCGTCAAGCCAGACGGCCTGATCTCCGATGACATCCTTCGGCACTACGATTTGATCGTAGGTTTCAGGGTGCATGAACGTATACCCACTCTCGTCTTCGAAGAGGTAGTTGTAGTCGATCTCCTCAACAAAAGCGCGCTCAACCTGGTCCGTCGTCCGGTACCGCTCAACAATTTTGACGCCATCCGCGATGCGGCGCATTTCGAGATGCGTAACGGGAGTTCCCTTGCCCGGATGAATATTTTCCGCGTTCATCACGACAGCAAGCTTCCCGTCGAGATCGAGCACGTTGCCTTTGCGCACCGAGCTTGCGATAATCTTAGGCACATCAGTCTCCATTGTTGTTCGCCCCTGGACGCGCGGGCTTACGGGCTCCGCAGCGGTCGGGCCGCTTGAATTGATACCGGATCGCCGGTTTCTACCTGTTCACACGCCCCAGGCCAAGTGCGCCGACCCTAAGCGCGATCTTCGCACCTCAAAGAACCTGCCCATGTCCCCCTCAACACCCTGGTGGCGTCCCGCCTACCACACCGATCGACGCCCAATCCTTCTCGCGCGCAACAAGATCAAGCGCTTAGTACGCAACTGGTTCCACGAGCAGGATTTCGTTGAGGTGGACACCGCCTGCCTGCAGATTTCCCCCGGCAACGAGACCCATCTGCACGCATTCCGGACCGAGCTTATTGGTACCGATCTCGGTATTGGCGACTACTATCTACACACAAGCCCCGAGTTTGCCTGCAAAAAACTGCTCGCTGCGGGAGAACGCAACATATTTACCTTCGCACCCGTGTTCCGAAATCGCGAGCGGGGCTCCCTGCACCACCCTGAGTTCACGATGTTGGAATGGTATCGGGCGGACGAACCCTTCAAACGCGTTATGGCCGATTGCATCGAAATCCTCCGAATCGCGGCCAAAACAACCGGTCTAGAGACGATTCAATGGCGCGGACGCACATGTAATCCGTTAGCCGAACCAGAGAACCTCAGCGTCTGCGAGGCTTTCTTGCGACACGCTGGCATCAACCTGCAAACGACATTTGATGCCACGACGACCGACCGTGACGCGCTCTATCGCGCCGCAACCGCCATTGGGATCGCTTGCGCGGAGGACGACACTTGGTCCGATATATTTTCGCGCGTGCTGACGGCTAAGGTGGAACCGCAATTGGGAATGGACCACCCCGTACTGCTGACGGACTATCCCGCGTGCGAAGCCGCACTGGCACAACGCAAACCCGACGACGAGAGGCTAGCGGAGCGTTTCGAGCTCTATGTTTGCGGCGTCGAACTTGCGAATGGCTTTGGCGAACTCACCAACCCTGCTGAACAACGCGCGCGTTTCCGTGCGGCTATGGATGACAAAGAGCGCATCTACAATGAACGCTACCCAATCGACGAAGATTTTCTGGCAGCCCTCGAAACCATGCCACCAGCATCCGGCTGCGCGCTGGGCTTCGACCGTGTAGTGATGCTGGCAACCGGTGCACAACGCATCGATCAGGTTATCTGGACACCCCTCCCACAATGAGCACGACCGACCAACCGATCAAGACAGTGGGCCAGTTGATCGTTGCCGGTCTTACACCTCCAGATCAGCACGATGACCTTGAACGGCTGACGCAACACTATGCGCTCGCCATTACTCCAACGATCGCAACGTTGATCGATCCTACTGCCGGGCATAAGGACCCGATCGCCGCACAATTCGTACCGAGCATGCCGGAACTCGATCGGCATCCCGAGGAGCAAGACGACCCCATTGGCGACGACACCTATGCCCCAATCAAGGGCATCGTGCATCGCTACGCCGACCGCTGCCTACTGAAACCGGTAAGCGTCTGTCCAGTCTATTGCCGCTTTTGCTTTCGACGCGAAACCATCGGCCCCGGTCATAACGGCCAACTCACGAGCAGCGAACTCGAAAAGGCAATCGGGTACATCGCGCAGCATCCCGAGATCTGGGAAGTCATCCTGACAGGCGGCGACCCGTTAGTTCTGCCGCCACGACGCGTCCGGGAAATCACGCAACGACTCACTGGCATTCCCCACGTACGCGTCATCCGCTGGCACTCACGCGTGCCCGTCGTCGATCCGGACCGCATAGATACCGCAATGGTTCAGGCACTACGTTCGCCGGAGAAATCCGTCTACATCGCACTCCATGCCAATCATCCCCGAGAACTAACCAATACCGCACGCGCTGCATGTGCGAGTCTCATCGACGCCGGCGTCGTCATGATTAGCCAGAGCGTCTTGCTGAAAGGCGTCAACGACGACGCAGATACGCTCGAGACATTGATGCGGACCTTTGTCGAAATGCGGATCAAGCCCTACTATCTGCATCATCCGGATTTGGCCCCTGGCACCACACACTTCCGCCTGCCTATCGCGAGAGGACAAGAGATCGTCGGGGAACTGCGTCAGCGTTTGTCGGGCCTCGCGATGCCGACCTACATTCTCGACATCCCAGGCGGATACGGCAAAGTCCCGATCGGTCCCGGTTACATTCGCGGGAACGGACAAGACCAAAGCTACGAAATCACCGACCGCAAGGGCAGGACACATCAGTATCGCGACTGCTGCGCCGCGCCGGAGGACGACTGAACGCAATGCGAGCGCGCTTGATACGCACCGGCGTGTCCATACACTCTGCAAAAGTCCGCTGCATCCTGGCCCTTCTCGTCGTCGGGTCGGCGTCATACAGTCTCGCCCCAATTCAGGCCGCTCCGGCAGACAAGCCGGTTCTGATGGACGCTTGGCGAAATATCTTCACAAGACCCAAAACAATTCCCACGCCGCCGAATACCCCCTCAACCTCGGCGAAGGTGGAATTGGGAAAATTGCTCTTCCATGACACCCGCCTCTCCGGCCCCCAAGATCGCAATTGTGCCACGTGCCACCAAGCCGACCTCGGCTACAGCAACGGAAAAGCGCTCGGCCCTGGACGCGATGGCAAGGACCTCACGCGCAACGTCCCCAGTCTGCAAAACCTGGCTTGGGCCAAGCGGTTTTTCTGGGACGGCCGTGCGCAATCCCTTGAAGAGCAGGCCTCCGGCCCTATCCTCAATGCGCTTGAAATGGCGGGCAACTGGCCGGAGATCACCGCGCGGCTCAAAGCTGATTCAGCAATCACTGAGCTGTTTGAAAGGGCTTTTCCTCACACGACCACAACCGATCCAGTAACGCCGGACCATATTGTCGAAGCGCTCGCAGCCTATGAGCGCACGTTAATCTCGCCTGTGACTCGCTTTGACCGATTTATCGCAGGTGAAGCCAACGCCCTGAGCACCTTCGAACAGCAAGGCTTTGCGCTATTTGTCGGACGTGCAGGATGCGTAGCCTGCCATGGCAGCTGGAGATTCACCGACGACCGGCTCCACGATATAGGACTACCCGCATCCGCTGGCAGCACCGACCATCAGTCCGACGACACCGCGAGCCAGACATCCTTTAAGACGCCAAGCCTTCGCGAATTGCGTTACTCCGCGCCTTACATGCACGACGGATCAAAGACCACACTGGAAGACGTCATCAAGCATTACAACGGGGGCTTCACCGAAAGGCCTTCTCTCTCGCGAAACATCGTTCAGGACCTGAACCTGACCGCGACCGAACGCCGGGCGCTTATCGCATTTCTAAACACATTGAGTTCGGACTAACACCGTCCTAGCCGCCAAAATAAAGACCCCGAGGCATTACCTCGGGGTCCTACTTTGGTCCGCGTACGCGAAGTAAATTTGGCCCAATATAACTGACCACTCCCGCGCCTTATTCAATAAACGGACCTCAGTAACAATACTGGCGCAACGTCCAGCCTTTGACCTTGCATTTCTCTTCGCCGTTCACGATGGAGCAAACACGGTTCGGCAACCGTTGATAGGAACAGTAGTACCCACCAGCCGCTCGACCATCGAAGCCATGCATCGGCTTATTGAACTTATAATCCTGCGAATAGAAGGTACGGCCGCGCGCATCCGCAGGCGTTGCAGAAATCAACGAAGCAACAGCAATCATCGTCGCGACCGCAAAAAGACCCATCGAAGTTGATCTGGAAATCGTCATCGTCCTGCTCTCCTAGTCATCCAACGGGGTTTGCCCGTCGAGCCCTTGATGATTTCCAAATTATACTCCCAACCTCTGGCGCGCTGTTCCCGCCGTAACGCGGGCAAGATTTTCTCCAATCAACCGCTGATCATCAAATCCAATTTGGGGACTTTCCCAACCGCCACACAACGTCCCCACAAAAAGGGGGGAGCCCCAATATACCATCTATTTCGACAGCGGAAAAATCACAGTTTTAACAAGCACTAAAAACAACAGAGCAATGAATGACTCAAGCCGCCATTCCCATCTGCGAAGCTTCAATTCCTAAACGCAGGGTACTTGAATAAGCGGGACGCTCCGTTGCTAGCGCCCAAATCAAGCGCTGCGGATTAAAGCCCCAATGAAGGTTGAGCCGCAGTCGAGCTGCGGCCACCACTGCAGGATAAAAAATGTCATAGCCGCGCGCCATTAGAAGCGCTCGCAACCGACGCGATTGAAAGATATCTACGAGACACCAAAAACGCATCAGCGCCACAACACCACGCTCAGTGCCGCCCTCAAAATCATTCCAGAAGCGATCTTCAATTTTCGCGCGATCCACGTCGGTCACGCCGCGCAGGAACAGTAATCCATGTTCACACTCAACCATGATCTGGATCAGCAGCCAAAGATCGGCAGACGCGGCCCGTGGCACATCACTCAAATCCATGTTCGACGTGGGCGCGGCCGTCATGAATGCCTCTCCTGATTGTCCGATAAAGAGCCAGTTGGAATGTGACTATGCGTGCTGAAAGACCTGCCACGGAGACCCCGTCAGCAGAATGATGTCGAGAGGGCACACGCCATAAACCAGGAAATCAACTTCATGACCGACGAGGCGACCGTTTTGATTGACGACCTGATCCTTGTTGAAACGGAATTTCCGTCCGTCGTTGGTCGCGATAACCCCGACCTGCAATCTTTCATCAAACTTCGTGATGTGACCGTACATGTCTGCAACTTCCTACTTAAGAAAACGTCCGTGCGCCGCGCACCGTCACGACATCGCTCGGTATGTCTGTAAAGGTGCGGGTTTTTGTGGAGGTGCGCTGTTCCTTGCGCGACAACGAAAAACAAAGAAACAAAAAACCCGCCACGAAGGGCGGGTTTGGTGGGCATAGTGTAACTTCGTTTTATCTAGAAACGCATTAATTCCAAAGATGCAATCCGCGTACGAAACACCCTGACCGGTGTTCCTTCCGTTTTATTTTTCACGAAAAAAGGCATCTACCCGCATGCCAGGCAACAACGGCACGTCCCCTGCGAATTCGAGCGTAACTTCCAACACCTCAACATCCGTCGGACGCCGTGGGCCACGCTGCGTAATACCTGGGTTGGACAGCGCCGGGGCAAGCTTCACGACCTTTCCGGAAAACTCCTGACCGGGATAGCTGACACTCTTCACGTAGGCATCCTGACCGACCGAGATCTTAGAGACATCCGCTTCGTCAACTTCAGCGGTGACCTGAAGGACCGACATGTCGCCAATCACAATTAGAGGCACACTTGGCGAGGGCGCCACCATCTCACCGGTTTTCGCCTTCAACTGAAGTACGCGTCCAGATTGAGGGGCACGAATACGAGTTTTATCGAGTAAAGCTTCCGCGATAGCGACTTGCGCACGAGCCTCACTGACGGCAGCTTCCGCTTGGCTGGGTGCAGGGAGTTTCGAATCCGCCTGCGCCTGAGCGACCTTAACGCGAGCACGCTGGACGCGATCTTCCGCCTCACGCAGACGGCGCCGCGCATTCTCCAGCGTCTGATCATTCACGCTGCCGTCACGCTTCCCGTTCAACGCATAATCGAGTTCGATCCTGGCACCCGTTACAGCCCGTTCCGCACGGTAGACCTCATCCTCGGCATCCCGCACATCTCTGCGGTTGGAATTGAGTTGCTGGTCGTCACGTGCTTTTTCGCGGACATCCGCCTGTGTTTCCGCAGCAGCAAGGCGTGCCCGGGCCTCCGCATCATCCAATTTGATGAGAAGCTGGCCTTCTTCCACATCGTCGTTGACCTTGATGGACACTTCTGTAACCCGGCCGATGATGGCTGTGCCAACTCCAACCTCGCCACCTTTAGGTTCGACGCGTCCGGGAGCAGCTGCGACCCACGCAACTTTTGCCGAAGCCGCGACAGGAGCGGGAGAAGCCGTCACACCGCCATACTGATTGCTCGCCCAATAGCCGGCGAAAGCTGCCAGGCCCAACGCCGCGATTCCACCTATGATCTTAAACATGGTCATGGCTCCCATTCGCCGCAGCAGCAGCGTGCTCCCCTACAGAGTTATGATTTACAATTTCACCCTGCGAAGGCCGTTCATCGCCAACGATGAAACCATCCTCGATACGAATAATGCGATCGGCATATTTCAGCGTCCGGTGGTCGTGCGTAACGGCAAGTACAGCGCGGCTCGTATCCCGGGAAACTTCCGCGAGTAACGCCATAACCGCTTGTCCGTTCTCAGAATCCAACGCGGCGGTGGGCTCATCGGCTAAAATCACGGAGGGCGAACCGGCAAGCGCACGGGCTATCGCGACGCGTTGCTTCTCACCACCCGACAGTTTGCTCGGATAAGTATTGATGCGATGTGATAACCCGACGGCATTAAGCGCTGACGCAGCTCTCTGTGGTGCGTCGGCCGGAAGCTGATCGCGCACGTCGAGGGCCAGCATCACGTTTTCCAATGCCGTAAGCGTCGGAAAAAGATTATAGGATTGAAATACAAAGCCGATGTGGTGACGCCGCAAGTCAGCCATCTCCTCGGGAGACATGCCGGTCGTGTTACGCCCGGCAATCTCTAACTCTCCAGAGTTTTGCGTCAGAATACATCCGAGGATCGACAGCAATGTCGTTTTACCACTACCCGAAGGCCCCATGAGCAATGTCAGCTCTCCAGGCTTCAAGTCGAGATCGATCCCTTTGAGAACCTGCACTTCACCCGCACCGGTACCAAAAACCTTTTTAATTTGACGGGCAACGAGCAGCGGTTCGGCAACCGAAGCGCTCGTACTGAAATCGTTCATATCGTCCTTCCTGATGGATACTTTTTATTTCGTAGCAATCGACGTCAGTATCTCGATATGCCGCAATTTCTGCAGTTCCCAGCACAACACCAAAGCGACGACGATGCCGCACTGGGGAAAAGAAGCCTAGCGGCTGAAAACCCCCGCCGGATCAATGCGTGTGACCTTGAAGATCGCTGAAACAGCAGCAATCGTGCACATGCCGATTGTGACGAGGAACAACAACAGCGCGAGGCCCGGTGTCATTACCACATTGAGGGTCGTCCCCTTTGCCGCAGCAAATATTGCAAGCGTCAGGCTCATGCCCAAGGCATACCCCACAACAGCGCTGAACAAGGCCTGCAGGAGAATGACCTGAATGATATAACGCGATGAAGCTCCAAGTGCCCGCAACGTAGCAAATTCGTTGATGTGATCCTTGGTGCTGGAATAAAGCGTTTGTGCGACAATAACGATGCCCACGATCAATGCCAGCGCCGTACCTGCAATAAGCCCAGACCCCGCGGCCGTGTGAAACAGCCAATAATTGATACTCCGCGAACGAAACTCTCCACGCGTGAGAACCTCAACATCAGGAAGACGCTCCTGTATCCGGGCCTGCACCGTCGCGATGTCAGCATCCGGCTCAACTTTCACCAACGTGTAGGCGCCCTGTTCTTGATTGGCCCGCAGCATCGATTGGGCCCGGCCCAGGGTTGTAAACACATAAGGCATGGTCGTGAAGGAGCGGATGCCTTTTGTCACAGCGCCGACGGTGACGGTCTGACCATTTATTTCTGCCGGATCGCCGAGCCCTGTGACATCGAGGTCTTTAAAATAGGTCTTGTCGACCGCAACAGCCTTCGGAGCGGCTAGTTCTTCCACGCTCCCCTCAATGACATTCCAGGGCCGAAATCCCCCCTGCGTCCAATCCGACCCGACAAGCAAAACCGTCGTCGCTCCGCCGTTACGCTTTCGCCAGCGGGAGAAACCCATAACCAATGTTTCAACACTTGCTACGCCCGGAACTGAGAGTACCGCATAACTTTCACGGCCCGGCAGCAGCGATGGATCATCGACGCTCTTCGTCCCAATCGGTACGACCCAGAGCTCTCCTTCCGTCTGATCGATAACAGCAGCAATCGTACGTTCGATCCCGAGATAAATCCCTGATTGGAATGCGAGCAGGACGACAGAAAAGACGATGCCGACAAGCGTAACAAACAAGCTCAAACGATCATGGAAAAGGTTTCGGTAAGCCAGCTTCGGGGCCATCCGGAGACGTTTGCTATTGCCAGCCGGGGCAATCATCCCACCACCCGTCTCACTTATATCCTTGCTCGCTGTCATGTTAGTCGGTCCTTCCCCGTCTCCGCAGACCAGCCGCGCCTAATCAATACGGGCTTTTATTTCCGCGCGCACTATCTTGATTAATGAAAATGGCAGCTTCGTCCGTTGTTCCGATAACGCAGCGCCAACCACCACAAGTTTTATGGATTTCCGCAAGGCACATTGATTGTTAGGCCAGCACTCGGCACAAATTTCTTGCACGTCAGCTCTTTATTGATGCTTTGCTCAGGAGGAGGAACGTGCGCGACCTGTGTGTCCGCAATCTCCGCTTTTGGGGACTCCGTCCGAACATCAATAGTCTTCAGGTGCACGGTGTCGCTTTGGCTATTGTTGTCGATCGCAACGACAGGAATAAGCGCAGTAGCCCCGGTAACAGCTGAAGCTTTGACGGGAACGGCCTTTTGCACCTCTGCCGCCTTCACAGTTGCAACTTCAGCTCTAACGACCTCAACCTTCTGGTCTTCCCGCTGTGCGGCGACGAGCTTCCGTGCACGCTCTTCAGCCTTTAGCCGTGCCGCCCTCCGGCGTTTCGCCTCACGTTCTTTAGCCTCGGTAATCTGCGCATGCCGCGCAGCCGCCTTACGCGCCGCAATGTCATTCTTGCGCTTGTGACTGAAGTTGCGCGTGTGATGAGAAGAGCTTGATTTGTAATGAGCACCATTTGAATGCGCGTTGAATACACCAAGTGGACCACCAAAATTGAGACGCACACCACCTCCGGCGTGCACCGGCGAAATACTCGAAGTGATCGCCAAGACGGCAAACGCACCCCCTATAATCCCGGTCAAAACTTTATTCATGACGAGTTCCTTCTGACGGCCCAGCGCCCTATCAATTTTTCACTGCGTTCCAACGCTGCAAAACTTCATGTCCTGCCAAGCAATGTGCCCTTGACCAGTCGAACCCGCTGTTCCGACAGATACAGAAATCGAATTATTTCTTGAAAGCTGACAAAGACTTCACGCTGCGACAGAAACCTTGAAGCGTGTCACCGTACTCTCCCGCTCCTCAGCGGCGTCTCCCACGAGACGAGCGATGAATGCCGTAGATCTTTCAACAACAACGTCGCGCTGCCGATCGACCGTAACGATGTGGTAGCTATCCTCCAGCACGGTCACTTCGACCGGTCCCGCAAGCTTGCTCTGGAGATACCAGGCATTGTTTAGATGCGCGTAGTCGTCTTCACGCGGATGAAGAATAAGAGCGGGTTGTTGAATTTTGCGGACTTCGCGTTTCACTGCCGAAACAAGGCGGCGATGCTCCAGAACCGCGCAGCCAGGCGTGTTGCGCAGGCCTGATGTCCCCGTTTCGCCGTCTACCAGCGCACGAACTACGAACTGCCGGATACGGTCGTCTTTGATCCCGTGCGGGTGAAGGTCTGGAAACTTGATGAGGTTTGCGATGCGCTTGGATCGGACAAGCTTAAACAAGCGCATATACCAAGGGATGAGCCAGCCATTCACCCAGAGCGTCGGTGAAAACAGCGTCAATCCGTGAACCTTATCAGGGTGGCGAGCTGCCAGCAGAAGACCGAGAACAGCACCCGTAGAAAGGCCTCCGACAAATACTCTGTCGCAATTCTGGGAAAGTTCGAAAAGCGCGTCTTCTACGCTCTTGTACCAATCCTGCCAGCTGGTTGCCTTCAGATCCTCAACACTGCCGCCATGCCCCGCCAGTCGCGGGCAATGGACCGTGTAACCCTGACGTGCCATTCCATTGGCGACATAACGCATCTCGGTCGGGCTGCCACACAGACCATGGACGAGGAGCACACCGATCCGGCCACCTTTTATTTTGTAGGTATCCTGCTGAACGATCATGACGCCTTCCGCCCTGTTTGAACCCGATGGCTCAAACCTAGGCAGCGCGTGAGGCAGGCGCTGTTCCTCAGGAAACCCGCAAATCGTGTTGGAAAAAATTACTGGTAAGGGCGTTACCCCTCACTCAGGAGCCCTCGAAGTAAGCTGCAAACACCTCGGAGCGTACGAGTTCGCGTGCCGTTTGCGCCTCCAGATCTCGGTGCGGAGACCGGTAATAGGCCCGCAACTCGGGACGCCGACGCCACTTATCCTCTTCTGCGGCGGTAGCCTTACCGGGATGAAGCAAAACTTCCACCGCCTCTTCACCGTGATCGCCAGCAGCCCGCTGCAATGACCTGAGGCTTGCAGCAACACCCGCTTCAATTGCGGGAACCGTCATCGCTCCAGTATGCAACACTCCAAGGAAGGCTGGGTTAAATCGGATATCCGCAGCCTGCAATTTTCCAGTCATAGAACCCGCCAAGCGATTGAGCACGCCCCACTTGACGGTATTGAGACCCAGCGCCGTCTTCAGATTGTCGACACCAGGGGACAGATGCCACGGCTCCCGCGGAACGCGCACATAACCAACGTCCACCGCCGAGCGAGAGGCGAGAACGGCATCGAGAACAAACCCCAAAGCATGGATGTGGGTATGGCTGTCGATGCGAAGTTGATCCACCGGCCGGTGGAGAGCCGCTAAAGCCGCGCCCCCTCGAACAAGCTGAGCCGTAAATTCTCGTTTTATCTGTTCGCTGAGCGCCTGCTTCTTGACCAGATCCCCCGTAATCCACTGACGAACGAGATCCTGAAACGTTGTCGATAACGCACCTTCGCCGTCGACGAGCAATGGAACCTCCCCGGCGGCACTTAAAGGCTGACCTTCGAGAAGATTAAGATGCAGGCTCACCCGAACGTGCGGCCGGACGGCCAAAGCGTCAATCGCCTCATCAAACGCGAGCCCATTGCAAATGAGACTGACGGAACGCACACCTCCCTCGTCGATCGCCGCAACGATAGACCGGGTAATCCCCCGGCTGAGGCCGATATCGTCGGCGTGCAATATGAACCTAGGCACCATGCTCTTTGCGTTTCTCACCAGCGCGGACGTTACAGGACTCACATCTTCAATATAGCGTGCGGAGCAAATGATCCCCTTCAACAAAACAATAACGGCCGCGCTCGGATGAGCACGGCCGTCATGCGCGTACAGAAAGAGAGTACGCTAACTAGGCTTAGCGGAACAGCGACAGAATGTTCTGGCTGTTCTGGTTGGCCAGCGACAGAGCCTGGATGCCAAGCTGCTGCTGAACCTGCAGTGCCTGCATACGCGTGGACTCTTCGTTCATGTCAGCGTCAACAAGCGTCGAGATACCACGATCGATGGCATCGCTCAGAGCCGAGACGAACTCTGACTGAAGATCGATACGGCTCTTGGCTGCACCGAGGTTCGTTGCAGCATCCGTCATTTCCTGCATGGCCTGATCGACGGCCGTGATGAACTCGTCGATGTTTGCATCCGTGACTGCAGCACCCGAGATATCCATCTCGGCCGTGCCGTCTGTGCTGGCGATAACGATCGTGCCGGCAGCACCAATCGCCCCCGTCGCAGCAACGCGGTTCGAAGCGAGGATGCCACGTGCGTCGGCGGTTGCAGCTCCGTTCTGGTTGAACAGGAAAGTCGATGAAACGTCGATAGAGATCGTGCTGACCGAGACACTACCGCCGCTCCGCGAGAAGGACGCAACGACCTCCTCACTTGCCGTGTAGCCGGAGCCTGCCGTGGTATCAACGTCCAGCCAATTCTCACCCGTGAATGAAGCTGAGCTTGCAATCGACCGGAGCTGGTTCTGCAGCTCATCGATTTCCGTCTGGATCTTCGCGCGATCAGCACCTGGCTGACGGGCAAGAACCAGCTTCTTCTGCAGGTCCGTCATGACGTCGATGGATTTTTCCATGG
>NZ_JAILWT010000008.1:0-180413 GCF_025698805.1 Filomicrobium sp. | reverse complement strand
CCATGGAAAAATCCATCGACGTCATGACGGACCTGCAGAAGAAGCTGGTTCTTGCCCGTCAGCCAGGTGCTGATCGCGCGAAGATCCAGACGGAAATCGATGAGCTGCAGAACCAGCTCCGGTCGATCTCGACCTCGGCTTCGTTCACGGGTGAGAACTGGCTGAACGTCGACACCACCGCAGGCTCCGGCTACACGGCAAGCGAGGAAGTCGTTGCTTCCTTCTCGCGGAGTGGCAACACCGTCTCGGTCGGCACGATCTCTATCGACGTTTCATCGACCTTCCTGTTCAACCAGAACGGAGCTGCAACCGCCGACGCACGTGGCATCCTTGCTTCGAACCGCGTTGCTGCGACGGGTGCGATTGGCGTTGCGGGCACGATCGTTATCGCCAGCACAACCGGTGCGGGTGAGATGGATATCTCAGGTGCTGCGATCACGGAGACAAACATTGACGAGTTCATCGAGGCCGTCAATCAGGCTATCCAGGAGATGACGGATGCTGCAACGAACCTCGGTGCAGCCAAGAGCCGTATCGATCTGCAGTCTGAGTTCGTCTCGAACCTGAGCGACGCCATCGATCGTGGTATCTCGACGCTTGTCGATGCTGACATGAACGAAGAGTCCACGCGTATGCAGGCTCTGCAGGTTCAGCAGCAGCTTGGCATCCAGGCTTTGTCGCTGGCCAACCAGAACAGCCAGAACATCCTGTCGCTGTTCCGCTAATTGTAAATTAGTCACTCTGATTTCGACGGGCGCGCTCGGTAACGGGCGCGCCCGTTTTGCGTAATGTTCACATAAGCTTCGTTCGCAATGTTCCTGGCGTAAGGGTTTCTGCCGGCCGTTTGAGCTGGTGTGTTGTACGCGTTGTAGGCCCGTCATTGTAGGTAAGTGGATCGGCTTGATCGAGCCGAAGGCATGATGCCGCTCCACTGCTCCGGTCTGACCCCGGAATGTCCCAAACGCCAATCCCATTCTTGCGACCGAGGGGCATGATCATGAACAGCATCAATACCAACTTTGCGGCGATGACCGCGCTGCAGTCTCTTAATCAGACCAACAAGGATATGATTAAGACGCAGTCGCGTATTTCGACGGGCTATCGCGTGGGCCAAGCGTCCGACAATGCCGCCTACTGGTCCATGGCTACCACCATGCGCTCCGACAACAAATCGTTGTCGGCGGTTACTGACGCGCTTGGCCTTGGCGCAGCTACAGTCGATACGGCCTATACGGCGATGGACAAAGCCATCGACGTTATGACCGATATTCAACAGAAGCTTGTGCTGGCCCGTCAGCCGGGGGCTGACCGCGACAAGATCCAGACCGAAATCGACCAGCTCCAGGATCAGCTTCGCTCGATCGCGATTTCGACGTCTTTCACAGGTGAAAACTGGCTTGCCGTTGATAACGGTCAATCCGGGGGCGGCACCTACTCCTATACGGCTACGGAGGAAATCGTTGCTTCCTTCTCGCGCACTGGCGATACGGTTGCCGTGGGGACGATCTCGATCGATATTTCGACGACTTATCTGTTTAATTTCAATACGGACGGCGCTGGCGGTGCGATTGGTTCGGGGACTGCGACGGCCGACGAGCTTGGAATTTTGGGGTCGGCGCGTTTGGCTGCGACAGGTGAGATTGATGCCGCCGGTACGCTTACGCTCGTAAGCGTCGACGGAACGAGTGAAATGGATATTTCAGCGGCCACAGAAGCGCAGATCGACGAATTCCTGACCGCTGTCGACAAGGCCATCCAGGACATGACGGATGCTGCAACGAATCTCGGCGCGGCCAAGAGCCGGATCAATTTGCAGCAGGATTTCATCGCCAGTCTCGGCGATGCGATTGACCGCGGTGTCTCGACGCTCGTTGACGCTGACATGAATGAAGAATCGACGCGTATCCAGGCGTTGCAGGTTCAGCAACAGCTTGGCATCCAGGCGCTCTCCATTGCCAACTCGAACAGCGAAAATATTCTGGCTCTGTTCCGCCAATAGAGTCTCTAAAGTCACACTAATTGAAACGGTCACGCAGAAGACTGCGTGGCCGTTTTGGCATCATTCTCGCGCAAGCTTAACGTCCGATCCTCCCGGTGGGAAATCAGAGAATTTCTAGGGACTTGAATGTTTGCGCGCGATCAACTGATGCAATTGGGTCAAAACCTGGCGGGTCTTGGGACTAAGCGCCTGGCGATGATGTCTGTTGTCGGCATTCTCGTCGTCGCCTTGGTGATAGGGTCGGCCTACTATCTGAGCCGTCCGCCAAAAGAAACTCTCTATACGGGATTAACGCAGCAGGATGTTGCCCGCATCGGCGGGGCGCTTAGCGATCTCAATATTCCGTTCGACGTCAATGAGCAGGGCGGAACCGTGATGGTTGGCTATGGAGAAGCCAGCCGTGCGAGGATGCTGCTTGCCGAGCAGGGTCTCCCAACCGCATCCAGCGGCGGGTATGAACTGTTCGATCAGTTGGGGTCAATGGGGCTCACCTCCTTTATGCAGGAGGTGACACGCGTTCGCGCTCTCGAAGGGGAGATGGCGCGCACTATTCAGACGATGAAGGGTGTTAAGGCAGCCCGTGTCCACATTGTGATGGCGGATGCGGGTTCGTTCCGCCGTCAGTCCCGTCCGGCCTCCGCGTCGGTTGTTATTCGCACCGACATGCCGGGCGAATTTCCAGGTGCCGCGGCGATACGACATCTCGTGGCAGCAGCTGTGCCAGAGCTGAACATCGATAATGTCAGCATTTTGAATACCAATGGTGCGGTTCTGGCAGCCGCGGGCGATCCCAACTCACAAGCGCCTGGAAAGATGCTCGGTCTTGAGCAGACTGTTTCGGAACGATTGCAGCAAAACGTGAGTATGACGCTGGCTCCGTATCTGGGAGTCGGCAATTTTCATGTGAGCGTCGCCGCCAACCTAAATACCGATAAGCGGCAGACACGCGAGACCACTTACGATCCTGACCGGCGCGTCGAGAGGTCGACACACGTTATCAGGCGAGCTGAAAGTACCGAGAATAAAACAGCGAATGGCGCGGTTGGCGTCGAACAGAATATTCCCGAAGAGGAGCCGACGGCTTCAGGCGCCGATCGCTCAGCGAGCAAGGATGAGCGCCGCGAAGAAGTTACGAACTTTGAGATCAGCTCCAAGACGATTTCGACAGTCAGCGAAGGTTATCGCATCGACAAGTTGACGGTTGCTGTCGTCGTCAATCGAGAGCAATTGCTCGATGACGGACAGGTGGCAACTCCCGCAACGCTTCAACCGAAACTCGATGAAATCGAGCGACTTGTTAGCGCTGCGACGGGTATTGATGCGAGCCGTGGTGATGTCGTGACCGTCAGCGCGGTCGACTTCCAAGGGCAAACGGCTGCATTGGCGCCTATGCCTGATGTCGGCGTTGTCGAACACATCATGCGCAATCTGGGCACGCTGATCAATGGTGCGGCAGCCGTTGTGATTGCTTGGCTACTTATCTGGTACGGCGTACGGCCGATGGCGACGGCGATGCGCGAAGTCGCTGAGGCTAATGCGCTGGAAGGCGGCAATCTCGTTGGTGCCGCGGCAGGAATTGGCAGCCTGGAAGCCGCTGATGAGCTTGAGGCTCTGACCTCAGCGGATTCAGCCATAGTTGAAGATTACCAGCGGCGTAATGAGAACTCTCCGCAAGCGCGGTTGCAGCGGATCATCGATATGGATGAGACGCAGGCGGCAGCCGTTCTTAAACAGTGGATGCATGACGGCTCGTAACAATGGCAGCACGACACGCGGTAAACTTCTTAGAAGAGTTGGACGGTGGCTTTGAGCCGGGAACCGACGACGGGGAGGTTATCGAGTTCGATAACCTCTTCGCTGTTCGTGCTTCCGAGGCCGTTGAAAGCAAGACAGAGACACTAGAGTTTGTAGAGGCCGCCGGATACAGCCGCGGTTTTTCAGAGGCACAAGCCAGCGTAGCGAATAAATACGAAGCGCTTCTGAAGGAGAAGACAGAGGCATTCGAAGCGCAACTTGCCGCTGAGCGGGCGCAATGGGCGGAGCGCAGCGCAGATCAAAGCGTGCATCTTATCAAGGAAGAGATTCAACGGTGCGAAACGGCTATTGGCGAGCAAGTTGCTCGGCTGCTGCTTCCGTTGATTGAAACGCAGCTGGCGGAACAGTCTGTTCGTGAAATTCGAGATCTCGTGCGGCGACTCCTTGCTGAAGCGCCGGAGGCTCATATGAAAATTTCCGGTCCCGGCGGCATGGTCGAAGCCATGCGTATGGCGCTTGGTGAGAACGGTCTACATGCCAGTGTCCAGGAAAGTGACGTCTTGGAGCTGAGGGTCGAGATTGATCAGGTCATCATCGAGTCGCGCGTCAGCAAATGGGTTGAACGGCTTCGCGAGGCGATAGGATGAGCTTAGGTAAGGAAGATACGGCTGCGGCCCAGATTGTCGTTATAAGACGGCGTGCTGATGACCATGGTGAAGGACACCATGGTGGTGTCTGGAAGATCGCATACGCCGACTTCATGACCGCGATGATGGCCTTCTTCTTGGTTATGTGGCTCATAGCTTCCTCGGATCAGCTCACGCGCGAAGGTATCTCGAATTACTTTAATCCAATGCAACTTGCCGAGGATGAGCCTCAGGCCAAGGGGCTTTCGAATGCCGATAAACCCGTAGACCGGGATCCGAATTCCAAGAACATGAATGGCTCGCAGAAGATCAGTGCTTCGGGCGGGGCTGGAGAACTCAAGGTCCAGCAGACGCCGACGGGGCAGGATCTGTTCCAGGACCCTTACGACATTCTCGAGCGATTGGCGCAGCGGGCTTCCTCTGGGGATGAGACGAAAACAGAGCCACGGGCAGATCGCGGACCACAAACTACGGATGATCACGGAACTGCCATGGCCGACGGGCAGGCGTTTCGCGATCCGTTTGACCCGGCGTTCCGCAGCCAGCGACCACCGGCACGCCCCTCGGATGCCGTTGGGGTTGGCGGTGATTCCGTTGCGGATGGGGGCAACACGATGAAGGCCTCCGATCGCATAGCAATTTTGAATGAGGGGGCCGGCGCTCAGGCAGAAAAGGCGGCATCGGACAACGCAGAGTTGGCAACGACGACTCAAGAAGCGAGCCGCGTGCGTGACGAGCTTGCGGCAGCACTCGGTCGCCATGTTTCCGATGAGAAGACTGGCGAGATCGATACGGATCCTGCATCCGGCGTGAAGGGACCCACGATCGAAGTTACGAGCGATGATCATGGTGTTTTGATCAGCCTTACAGACAACTCCAACTTCGGAATGTTCCCGATTGCGTCAGCGGAACCAGCCGTTGAGATGGTTTCGCTCATGGAAAAGGTTGCGGGTATTCTGAATGAGCGTAGAGGCAGCCTGGTCGTTCGGGGTCATACAGATGGGCGGCCTTTCCGATCGGGGACCAACGACAACTGGCGCCTTTCGATGGCGAGGGCGCACATCGCTTTCCATCTTCTTACGCGGACGGGTCTTGATGAGGCACGGGTCGAACGGATCGAGGGGTATGCGGATCGCCAGTTGAAAGTCGCGGATGATCCGCTGGCATCGGAGAATCGTCGAATCGAGATTTACTTGCGGCAGGAGGCTCCGAATTGATGACGCGGGTCAGATCCATGCTGCTCGGAGGCGCCCTGGCGATGAGCTGGGCGTGTCTCAGTTTTGGTGCGGCCGCGCAAGAGGCTGCCGGCCGGTTGCAAGTGTACGAACTGGTGCGTTCGCTGGTTGTTTTGCAGAACCAGGTCGTGCATGGCGATTTGCGGGCTCATGCATCACAACGCAAACTGCTTGATCATATTGCCGAGGTTATAAAAGGAATGCCCTCCGAGGAATGGGAGGACATTCGGAATGTGCGCGCTGTCATCAGCTTTATTCTGGGGGGCGGTGATCCAAGAGCAGTACGGCCTATTCTGGATAAGTTTGCTGCGCGGGGCGAGATAGGACGCGTGGCGGAGGCCTCTGTGCTTTATGCCGAAGGGAAACGGCGAGAGGCGCGCGAGGCATTCAAAGAGATCAAGCCAAGGAGCCTTGAGACGAGCCTTGCCGGCCATGTCGCGCTGGTTAAGGGGGTGTTGCTGGACGGCAGCGACCGTGAGAATG
Organism: Filomicrobium sp.; assembly: GCF_025698805.1. Taxonomy (NCBI): domain Bacteria; kingdom Pseudomonadati; phylum Pseudomonadota; class Alphaproteobacteria; order Hyphomicrobiales; family Hyphomicrobiaceae; genus Filomicrobium; species Filomicrobium sp. Next base: position 174,294 of record NZ_JAILWT010000008.1, on the reverse strand, counting down.
CGATCAAGAATCTAGACGATGCTCGTTTGCTGTCTCCGGGTACCATCGTGGAAGAAGCGGCGCTGCGTCGCGAAATTCCAATCGTTGCGCGGGCCGGCGATTTCGACAAATTTTCCTATCTGCTGGCCAGATACTACCGGCGCTTCGGAGCGTCAGTTTATGCGCAAGGGCTTGCTCCCGAGGTCGCAGCTGTCGTCGCGGTAAAACGCTTCGTTAAAACTCCGGAGCAGTTTGCTCAGCTAGAGCGTTCCATTGCCGTTAGCAGTCCAGAAGTCGCGCGCGACCTTTATCTCATGCTGGCGCAGTCGGGCGTTGCTGAGGGTTATGCCGACATGGTCCGATTTGCGTCGGAGCGAGCGTCTCAGCTTAGCCAACTCGATACCGTCGATGGAAATCGAGCCAAGCTCTATGGCGCAGCCGTCATGATTGTTTCAGACGATATGGACGAAGGGCTGTCTCGCTTGATGAGCGTGGAAAAGTCACGGCTTGAGCGCGCGGATGTTGAAATCGTGGACGCGGCATTCAACGTGGCGACGGCTGTCCGGCAGTGGCCGGAAACTCCAAAGGCTCCTCCTCTCGCTCTTCAACAGCGTGTGGATGATAAAGCGCTAGAGTCGTTTGCGGCCAATCAAACCAGTCAGTCTGTCCTTCGTGCACGCGATACGCTGGCCGCTGTCGATACTGTTTTGCAGGAGATCGATTGATGGCGGACGCGACTTTGTTTCTCGGTGATGCTGGACATGGTGCAAGTGCTGTCGGTGGCGCCAAGGGGCGGTCGGAGGCCGGCGGCGGCAAAGGGCATGCGGATATTGCGAACGACCAGGGCGAGGGGTTCGAACAAATCCTTGCCAAGGGAAATAAATCTCGCGATGGCGATGCGGAGACTAATGCCGACACGGCCACGTCGGGATCCCGCGTGCGTGGACTTTCAGTGCGGTGGCCGCAGGGTTCGGAGCCCACTGACGAGGATGGCGCGCGCGCCGACGCGACTGAGGATGGAACCTCCACGGGCTCTTTGCGGGAAGCTGATTTAGAATCTGAAGACGCATCTCAGGCTGATCGGACGACCAAGGCGGCCCAGGAGCCGGTGCCCGATGTGTCGTCTCACTTGGTTGGGGCGGCTCCAACAGGGGGGGGCGCAGGCGATGCCAGCTTAGGAGTTGGCTCTGCGAAGACGGCGGAGGGTAGAGGCGACGGCATTGGTAAGAACCTAATGTCAGGGTTGCCTGCCGATGATTTGCAGGGCGCAAGGCAAGCTCGCGACGCCAGTGCGATCGAGACTTCGAGACAAGCAAACCGTGTGGCAAATGATGTAGCGGTTCAAGCGAATCAGGCAGCTTCCCGAAATCCCGCCGGGCCGATTCTGCCGGGAGCGGTTCAGCCTGCGGTGGCTCAGCTCACCGCAGTTCTGTCGCAGGGCCGAGAGACCGGGAAGCGTGATGTTGCCGCGCAGCGCGGACCGATGGATGTTCCCGCAAAGATAAATGTATCTCTGGCGGAAACGCATTTCTCACCCGTTAAGCCGGACAGCGAACTAGAAGCTTACGATCTTGCACGACGCGCTGACGGGCGTGGTGCCCAAAAAGATCTTGGTAAATCAGCTCGCGACGTGTCGCGGATGCAAGCTGAAGTGCGATCCGATAAAGCTGGCCGAAGTTCTACGTTGACGCAAACCGATGTGCGGGCCGAACAGATTGCTCAAAGCGTGGCAAGGCCGGCCTCCGGTGACGTTAGTGGGCAGATCGGGACAAGAATTTTACAGGAACTCGAGCACGCTCGCCCCTTGAGTGAGACCCGGAGTTCCGGTCAGGTGCACGTAAAGCAATCCGATCCCGTGCTGAAGGTTCTGGAAATTAAGCTCGAGCCACGTGATTTGGGCAGTGTCGTGGTCCGTATGTCGCTCCGCAATGACGTCCTAAACGTCGAACTTGGGTTTGGCAGATCAGAGGCGGCTGCAACAATTGCGAAAAATACGGACCAACTTACCCATTATCTGCGGTCGTCCGGCTATGTCGTCGACGAAGTTGTGGTGCGCGTCGTTGAGGGTGACCACCGCGTACATTCTCAGATGACGACGACAGCGACCACGGGCGCTGATCCAACTCATGCTCAAGGTGAGGCGGGCAATTCAGCGACCTCGTCCGGTTTGACGGGGCAATCCTTCGGCGAGCAGGGCGAGCGGCGGCCGGCGGCTGGAGGGCAAAACCCGAGTTCGCAACACGGTGGTGAGGGGACACATGACCAGGACAATTCTCAGTCTCGCTCTCGCGGTGGCGTTTTCGTTTAGTTTGGCCGGGACGCTAAGTGCGGAGACCGCGAATGTCTGTGAGCGGGAAATGGCGCGTGCGGCAAAGTTGCACAATATCCCCCTCGGGATCCTTTATGCCGTCGGACTAACTGAGACCGGCCGCGGTGATGGGTTGCGTCCATATGCGCTCAATATCGACGGCGATGCCGTCTACGATTTAACACGGCGACAGGCTGCGGCCCGTGTTCAGGAATCACGCGCGCGCGGTATCAAGCTGATCGATATCGGATGCATGCAGATTAATCACTACTGGCACGCAGATAAGTTCCGCTCACTGGATGACATGCTCGATCCGGCACGGAATGTCGCTTACGCGGCCTTGTTCCTCAAGGAATTGCACGCCCGTGAAGGCAGTTGGGTCATGGCTGTCGCCCGCTATCATGCGGGGCCTAATAATGATGCAGCTCAGAAGCGTTATGTGTGTCGCGTGATCGATAACATGGTTGCGACAGGGTTTGCGGAGTGGACGAAAGCGGCGCGGCATTTCTGCGGCAGGTAGTTTTGTAAATGCTTATGCGCCCGGGGTTTCATGTGCTCCATTGTGAGCGAATCTGCTATTGGCGTTGATTACAAGATGCTTTTGCAAGCTGGCGTCGCCAGGCCGAGACAACGAGATGCGCTAGGTTGGCGAAAGCATTCGGCAGTAAGAGATTTTCAAGGGTTTATAGGCTCCAAATTGGGACGCGGCAGTCTTGGCGGATGCAACGACATGGGCGCCAGCTGGAGCTGAAAAAAATTAGGCTGGGCACAGAGTTGTCTCGGGCTTTGGAGGGATAGATCATGAATACGGATATCGCAGTACTTGTGGTGGATGATTACAGCACGATGGTGCGCATTATCCGGAAGCTGCTGAAGCAGGTTGGTTTCGAGAACGTGGACGAAGCCGCCAGCGGTGCGGAAGCCTTCGAAAAGCTCAAGCAGAAAAGCTACGGCCTCGTCATCTCCGATTGGAATATGGAGCCTATGACCGGTTATGATCTGCTGAAAGCTGTGCGTAGCGACGCCAACCTTAAGGACACGCCCTTCATCCTGGTGACGGCGGAATCCAAAACCGAAAATATCGAGGCGGCAAAGGCTGCCGGCGTTGACAGCTATCTGATTAAACCCTTCACAGCTCCAGTTCTGAAGGAAAAGATTGACGGCGTGTTTGCGAAATACGCTGCCTGAGTCAAGGCGGCGTATTGAGACGTTTCTGAGTTTGCGTTGGGCATGCGGAGGCGAGAGTGGTCGTTTGGCCAAGGGTTCCATGGAGCCCGGGAACTCGTTTTCCAAGAGGATTCTGACAAGCGACCGGCGAGGCGTTCTTGGAAAAAGTGACTGGCAAAACGCGGCTCCGTGGTGCTGAACGGACAGCGGCGCTCCTGCTGGCCATGGGCAAGGAAAATGCCGATCGCATCGTCAAGCATTTCGACGAAGAAGATCTCAAACATCTTGCACGTACCGCCTCGACTCTAGGTCGTGTGCCGCGCAAAGCCATAGAAAACCTGGTCGAAGAGCTCTCTGAAGCTATGTCGATCGGGGCCGATCTGATGGGCAACGACAACGTTGCCGAGCAGCTGATTTCGGGTTTCCTACCTGAAGATCAGGCTGCAGAGTTGATGTCGGATTTGCGTGGCGATGCGGGCAAGGTCGTTTGGCCCCGGCTAGCGAAGATGCCGGAGTCGGCCACAGTGCAGTATCTGACGAAAGAGCATCCGCAGGTTGCGGCCTATGTTCTGTCAAAGCTTGCGCCGGGCTTGGCTGCGAGCGTTATCAGTCAATTGCCACTGGAATTGCGCAAAGAACTGACGCGGCGCATGCTGACGATCAAGCCAGTGTTGGATGCCCCTGTGCGTATACTGGAAGACGTTCTGGCGCAGCACCTCATTACCAGGGTTGCCCGGTCCAACGGTCCGGATATTCATGCGCGCCTGGCTGATATCATCAACAAGCTTGACCGCGAGCAGATGGACGAAGTCCTTAACGGGCTTGAGGAATATCGGCCGAAAGAGGCTAAGATCGTGCGTGGCCTGTTGTTTACCTTCGACGATATCGTCAAGCTCAGCATCGAAGTTCGTACGCGCCTGTTCGATGAAGTGCCGCCTGAAACGGTTATGTTGGCTTTGAAGGGTGCAGACCGGCCGGTTACCGAAGCAGTTCTCGAATCTGTATCGACCCGTGCGCGGCGCATCATCGAGCAAGAGCTTGCCAGCGGCGCGGCTGGTGTCCGGAAGGACATTATGCAGGCTCGCAGGTCTATCGCTGATCTTGCCCTCGACATGGCCAATCGCGGCCTGATCGAGATCGGTGGCGAAGACGAGTACTAAGCTCACAAGCGTTTCAGTTGGGTGAAGACGGCTTCAGTTTCGCGAAGGGCTAATACTTTATTAATCTTCGCTTGAAGCCAAGTGCGCTGTAGGGAAGCGACATGAGCAATGGCAAGGCCGCTTCACTGGGTGGCAAGGATACCGTAGAGCGGCTGTTTCAACCGCCGAAGCTTTCGCTTGAACAATTACCTGGGCTTGCGGCTGTTTTTGAGTCAGTCGCCGGGACATGCACAGAGCAGTTGCGCGAATGGGTGACGACGCCTTTGTCGTTGCTTGTGAATGGCATCGAGCTTTCAAATGCCTGGGATGTCCTCGAAAGCTACGAGGATTGCGTTGCCTTCATCTATTATGCAACCGCGTGGGACGCGCGGATTGTCGTGGGGGTCGATAAGCGCCTTGTTTATTTTTTGCTCGAGGCGATTTTTGGCGGCGACGGATCAACTGCCCCTTTCGACGATCAACGACCCCTTTCCAATCTTGAAGTGCGTATAGCTAAAGAGATCTCGAGGATCTCGGTTGACGCAATGCGCCGAGAGTTTGGACGTATCTCGCCAACGGAATTCGAACTTGAGCGTTTTGAGCCGACTATCGAATTCACGATGATGGGGCAGAGCGACTTCCCGGTTTCAGTGTGCCAGGTGCTGTCTCAAGTGCTCGATCATGGTGGGCGTATGTTCATCATGATACCGCAGACGGCTCTGCACCAGATGCGCGCCAAACTGCAGCGCGGGACCGGCGAGGCGACTACGGTGGCCGACCCCGTATGGACGCAGCGCATGGGTGATGGAGTTGCGCGCACAGTGGCGCGTCTTGAAGCCCACCTAGAGGGGCCGACAATGACGATTGATCAGATTGCAAATCTGAAAGTCGGGCAGGTGCTCGAAGCCAATTCCGGTGACTTTGGCGGAGTCATTTTGGAGTGCGACGGCACCCCCCTGTTCGAATGCAAACTGGGGCAATCCCGGGGGCAGATTTCTCTGCGATTGGAACAAGCGCTCGACCCGAGCGAGCAGTTTCTTGGCGAAATGATTCTAAAATCCAAACGAGCGTAAAAATGGAGTTTGGTGCCGACAAAGGTGGCTTAGAGCTTCAGTAGACGCGTGATCTGGTGAAAATCCCGCAATTTCAAGTGTTTTTGGCTGTTTCGAGCCTAACAAATATTTTCGTAGTCGTTTGTTAAGTACTGGAAACTATACGAGGATATGATGCTCGGCCTAAATCCGTGAAAACACGGGCCACTGCAACGGGGAGCCAGTGATGCGCGAAGATTCAAATGTTGAAGCGGTACCATCGGATCTTGAAGAACGGGCGGCCGCGCTCGTCAATCCTGCCTCGGGAATTGCAAATGATTTTCTGAATCATTTCAACGAGGTGCTTCTTCTGATTGAAAATCTACCGGAAATGGTCGATGAGCTACTGGGTTGGGCGCCTCGGACGTACCGTGAGTACTTTACGCATTCGGAATTGCCGGGCAGCAAACTGACTTTAGAAATCTATGATTCGATCTGCGATGAATTGCGGACCGAATTTGAAGCGCGTGTCGATGCAGTCAATTTGATGTGTCTCGAAAGCATTGATGTCATCAAAAGCCGCCGTGACGGAAAGGGTGAAATCGAAGCCGAGGATGTCGAAGAGTATTGCGAGCAGATTTCGTTGAAACTACGTTCGGCGCTTTCTGATTTGGCGGATCTCGTCAACAACGGATACGCAGCGCCTGTCGAAGCTCCGCAATCGATGGCGGACCGAATGATACCTGCGAATTGAGCTTTGGGGGCCGGGGGGCACGGGATCTATGGATGAGCTACTTAGAGATTTTCTGGTAGAGACGACGGAGCATATCGAGGGCGCGGAAAACCAACTTGTTCAGTTCGAACGGGATCCGTCAGATGCATCGCTCATCGCCAGTATTTTTCGTCTCGTTCATACGATTAAAGGCACCTCCAGCTTCCTTGGCCTGAACCGACTTCAGGATGTTGCGCACGGTGCGGAGACGCTCATCAGCGAGCTGCGCGACGGTGCGCCACCTACAGAACACACGGTTACGTTGATCCTGGCGGCAATCGATCGCATTAAAGGGCTAATCGAGGAAATCGAGGAGCACGGCGGCGAACCGGAAGGTGATGATTCCGATCTTGTGAGTATGCTGGCGGATCACGCTGCCAATGCTCTCAAAGAAACGGAAGCGTCTGCACAGGTTGAGACCACCGAGGTATCTTCTGCGCAAACCGGGGCGGAAGAAGACGAGGCTGTGATGTCCGCGACAGAAGTCGCGTCCGCACCGCTTGCAGAAGCAAAAACCGATGAGAGCACCAACAAGGCTAATCCGGCGTCGAATGGCAACTCTAAGAAATCAGAGGGTGCCCATAGCCAAGAAACGATCCGCGTCACGGTCGATACCATCGAGCGGATTATGCAACTTGTTTCCGAGCTGGTGCTGACGCGAAACCAGCTGCTCGAACTGACACGCAATCGCGAGGAAGATACCGTCAAAGCGCCGTTACAGCGTTTGTCGACAGTGACGAGCGATCTGCAGGACGCTGTGATGCGGGCGCGTATGCAGCCGGTTGGTCGTCTTTATTCAAGCTTGCCTCGTCTTATCCGTGAGCTCTCATCCGAACTTGGCAAGAAGATCAATCTGGTTACGGAAGGCGCCGATACTGAGCTTGACCGTCAGCTCATAGATGTCATTCGCGATCCGATGACACACTTGATCCGCAACTGTGCGGATCACGGCATCGAACGTCCGGACGAGCGGGCGGCGGCTGGTAAGCCGGAAATGGGTACTATTCGGGTATCTGCTTCGCACGAGGCCGGCCAGATCACGATCGATATCGTGGATGATGGGCGTGGGCTGAATATCGATAAGATCAAGTCTAAGATCCTATCGAGCGGTATTGCCACGGAAGCTGGCTTGGCTGCGATGACGCAGCAGGAGATCTATCAGCAGATCTTCGAGCCTGGTTTTTCGACCGCAAGCAACATCACGAACGTTTCCGGCCGCGGTGTCGGCATGGACGTTGTGAAGTCGAACATTGAATCCATTGGCGGGTCGGTCTCCTTGTCGAGCGCGCCCGGAGCGGGTTCCCGCTTCTCGCTGCGTATTCCGCTGACTCTTGCTATCGCCCCGGCCCTCATTGTCGAAGTGGGCGATCAACGCTTCGCACTTCCTCAGCACGCCGTTGTCGAGGCGGTCGGCATCGGGGGGCAATCGCCGCATAAGATCGAGCGACTTCAAAACTCGCTGGTGCTCAAACTGCGTGAGCAGGTCATTCCCGTCGTCGCGTTGCGGTCGGTGCTTGGCATGACCGACAATGACAATGATCGTGATACGTTGGTTGTCATTATGCGCGTCGGTTCGCAGACGATCGGTGTGATTGTCGATGACGTCGCGGATGTCCAGGAAATCGTTGTGAAGCCGCTTAGTGCGACTATCGCGCACCTCAGCATCTTCACTGGCCATACGATCCTCGGTGATGGCTCCGTCGTTCTCATTATCGATCCGGCAGGCGTAGCGGTCGCTCTGGGTATCGAAAAATCTGCGGAACGTAAGTCCGAATCCGTACGTGAAGTTGCGGCGAGATCGGAAAGCTCGCGCTACGTTCTGTTCCGTGCTGGCGGCGGTGCACCTAAGATCCTTCCACTATCTCTGGTCGGGCGTATCGAGTCTGTGGAAGCTGATCGGATCGAAGAAGCCAACGGTCAGTATGTTGTGCAACATCAGGGTCGCTTGATGCCGATCGTTCCGGCGTCTCCAGCGGTTGATGTCTATGCACGACCCGTAAGTCCCGCGCTCATAATTTCTATCGGCTCCCGGACGATGGGACTGCTTGTCGATGAGATTATCGATATCTTCGAAGGCAAGCTCGACATTCAGATGGATAATCCAGGTTCCGATATCATCGGCACGACGGTGGTCAAGAAGCACGCCGTGGAATTGGTCGATATTGCCTATCACCTGCGGGGCGCTTTCCCCGAGCCGGACCTTAAATCGCAGACAAATGGTACACGACTTCTTGTTGTCTCGCGGGATACGTACGCGACAGATGTTTTGTGTCCGACCTTGGCTGCGGCTGGGTTTAGCGTCAACGTGCGTGCAGATTCGCACGGTGCTAAGGCCCTGCTGCAGGAAAGCGGCGGCGAGTTCGATACGGTATTAATCGACCTTGAGGAGCCGGGCCTCAATCTCAAAGCCATCCAGGAGGCTTGTCAGGCGATTGGGCGGGGCAACATACCGATAATCGGTTTGGATGGAGAGGCGAGCGGGCACCGGATGAGTTTCCCGGCACAGGTATTGGCAGGGCGGATTGCCAAGTTTGACCGTAACGCGCTTCTTTCCATGCTTAGTAGTGGGATTGTAGCGGAACGTCAGCAGGCATCTATGGCGCTTGCGAGCTGAGCTCAAAGCGGGGGGCAATTCATGCAGGCTCAAGATCAGGCTTTAGCCGTACTCGGCGATGGGGATGAGCGCATTCGCACAAGTGCGCAGAGCTATTTCACGATTTTTATTGGCGAAGAGATATTCGGTATTTCCGTACAAGATACCCAAACGATCTTTCGCGTGCAGAAGGTTACACCTATTCCGCACGCACCGAAGGATATCGTCGGGCTTGTCAATATTCGCGGTAAAATCGTTACTGCCGTTAGTCTTCGCCGGCGTTTGCGACTCGATGACGTCGAGAGTTTTGACAACGCTTTGGCGATCGGAATGGAACATAAGGGCGAGAATTTTGCACTTATGGTCGATCAGGTCGGAGATGTTCTATCTCTGGATGGATCCATGCGTATTCCGACACCGCCGCACTTCGATCCGATACGGGCGAGCCTTATGAGCGGGCTGTATCGGGTTAACGATTTCCTAATTCCCGTTTTGGATGTGGGTGCCGTTTTTGATTTCACAAAGTAGTAATCAATAGTGTGCACAGTTCACGGACAAATGTTCCTCCAGCGTATCAGGGGCCTTCAACATGACCACTGCTCTCGTCGTCGATGACTCGCGAGTCGTCCGAGGCTTCATCAGCAAAATCCTAGAATCAATAGGGTTCGTGGTTCAGCAGGCTGAAAACGGCGTGCTGGCCAAGGCGGCATGTGAAAAGTCCATGCCGGAAGTCATCATTGTTGACTGGAACATGCCAGAAATGAATGGCCTCGAATTTGTCGAGGCGCTTCGGGCTATGCCGAATGGCCATGAACCGAAAGTCGTTTTCTGTACGACCGAAAACGACATCAAGCACATTATGAAGGCGATCGAGAGCGGCGCTGATGAATACATCATGAAGCCCTTTGATCGCGCCATCCTGGAAACGAAACTCGATCAGGTAGGTATTCTTCCGCATTCTGTGGAGACCTCGGCGTTGGCTGCGATTGGGTAATTTCCTTCCGCGCCTACGTTACGGCGCTCCTCTCCAGATTAATTCCTCAACAAAAGCATTCTGCCCGCCAGCGGCATCTGTTCGGAGAAGCTGACTATGACCCCAAATACCGCCAAGGTATCCGGCGACCCTTATGAGGTGCTTTGCGCGTTCCTCAAGAAGGAATCGGGTCTCATAATCGATGCCCAAAAGCGGTATCTCGTTGAGAGCAAAATGCAGCCGATTATTCGGCGCGAGGGCCTAAACGGGTTCCATGGTCTGGTTGATATTCTGATCAACAACAAGTCGGCTCCGCTTGCGAAAGAGGTCGTCGAAACGATGACCATCAACGAGACATACTTCTTCCGCGACAAGGTGCCATTCGACAAGTTCTCGCAGGTGGTTCTACCGAAGCTGATCGAAACGCGGCCGGCCTACAAGACCATCCGAATCTGGAGTGCTGCGTGTTCGAGTGGTCAGGAGCCTTATTCTCTGGCCATGATCCTTGACCAGATGAAAGCTCAGCTTGGAGGGCGCAGGGTCGAGATTATTGCAACGGATCTGTCGGAAGCCATTCTGGCCAAGGCACGCGAAGGTCTCTATTCGCAGTTCGAAGTCCAGAGAGGCCTGCCAACGCCGTTCCTGTTGCGGTATTTCGACCAGAAGGGCGACAAGTGGCAGATCAAGGAGAGCCTTCGCTCACAGGTGCAGTTCCGTCGACTCAACTTGTTGGGTGACTACAATGCGATCGGCAACGTCGACGTTATTTTCTGCCGCAACGTTCTGATCTATTTCGATAACGCTGGTAAGCGCGAGGTCTTGGCGAAGATGCGCCGTAATCTGGCGAATGACGGTTTTCTCATGCTCGGCGCTTCCGAGAGCGTATTAGGCACTTCGACTGAGTTCGTTGCCGATCCTATGCACCGTATGGTCCTCTCGCCTGCGGACGCGAATTTAGGTGCGGCTCGTAGACCAGCTGTTGCAGCGCCGGCAACACCGGCGGCGCTACGGGCTGCTATTCTCGCTGGGTAACTGGATTGCGCTGTACGACGCTGCCAGGCAGCGTCGTAAGGGCGTTGTTTTGGCGTGACCCACGTTATTATAGTGTGCCGCACGCAGATGTATGATGCATCGCTAAGCGTCGAGCTCGCTTCGCGCTTTATTTCCCTATTAGGTTGGCAATGCGCGCGCCGATCTGCTCGGGATCAAGTTGTTCGTCCGCAGCGTTGGCTTCAACGAGGGCGCGGGGCATTCCGTAGACAGCGCAGGTATCTTCGCTCTGAGCGATGTTAAATGCGCCGGCGTTGTGCATTTTCAAGAAAGCCTTAGTGCCGTCTGCTCCCATTCCCGTAAGCATCACGCCCAGAACGCGGCCGCCATAGGCTTGGAAAATACTATCGCCGAGCACGTCGATGCTTGGCTTATAGAGGCTTTCACCCTTATCCGCTGACACGCGGATCTGATTTTCCACGATGCGTGTTTGCATGCCTCCTGGCGCGATATAGATCGCTCCAGGGCTCAGGAAATCTCCGTCCTTCGCCTCAACGACATTGGGTCTGCAAATCTGGTTCAGGCGTTTGGCCAGAGCGTCGGTGAACTGCGCGGGCATATGCTGCGCGACAACGATTGGTACCTTCAGGCTGGCTGGGAGTTGTCCGAAGACCTGCTGTAGTGCCTGTGGGCCGCCGGTTGAACTTCCAATGAGGCATAATTTTGGTGGAGACGTGCGCAGGCTATGCGTTCGATTTGTTGCCGCCAGTTTCGGTGTTGCGACGCGTGTACGGGGCGCGATTGGTGCGGGACGCTGAAGTTTGGCCCGGGCGGCTGCAAGCAGCTTCTCGTGGATCATGTCGCCACTGTTCGATTTGGCGATAAAATCCACTGCGCCGATCTCAAGCGCTTCCATGGTGATGTTAGCCCCGGCTTTTGTGACCGAGCTTACCATCACGACGGGAGTGCGCGTTTGCGAGACGATTACCCGCAAGGCCTCTAGCCCGTTCATTACGGGCATTTCGACGTCGAGGGTGACGACATCCGGGCGCAGCTTCAGCGTTTTCTCGACGCCTTCACGGCCATCGGAAGCGGTATCAATCACGCGAAAGCGGCTATCCGTCTGGATGCGTCTCGTCAGAGCCCGCCGCATGACGCCTGAGTCGTCAACGACCAGAACGCTTATTTGCCCGGGCATTTGTCAGGGATCCTTGGATGCGCCATTTTTGCGACAAGACGCGGTCGTAGGCGCTTTTTGTTTTGTTTTCAGCCAGAGATTAGCGCTGATGGTTTTTACATCTATCACTAAAAGGCCAGCTCCTTTGTACAACGAGTTTATGCATAGTAGGCACTATGCGACTCATTCACTGTATCATTGATGAAGCCAAATCCCGGCGCGAACCTTGTCGCGCGGCGGTATTTTTACCGAATGGCTGAAGTTGTTTTGTCCAACGTTTGTAGGATGTCTTATAGAGGGGCGGGGCCAAGATACGTGACTCGTACTTTTGCAAGCCCTTTATTTGCGAAACCCAGATGATGTGCTGCAGATCGAGATAAGTCTATTACTCGATCATGAAGGAAGGGGCCGCGGTCATTCACGCGCACGACAATGGAGCGCCCATTCGTCATGTTCGTTACGCGAACGTTCGATGGTAGCGGCAACGTAGGATGTGCTGCGGTGAGGCGATTCTGATCGTAAATTTCGCCGTTGGCTGTTAGGCGTCCGTGGAAATCACTGCCATACCAAGACGCTATGCCAACTTTGTCGTAGTTTGGCTCGTGGCGTGGCACGTAGCGCTGTCCCCCGACATAGTAGGGGTTGCCGATCTTGTAGACACCGCGGCGTACTGGTGTGGTGCCTTCGCCGTAGTGTACCCGCGCGCTTGCCGGAGTACCGAATTTTGATGGCGTAAATCCCTGACTGATTGTGCTTCCGCCTGAAGCACATCCACTCACCAAAGTTGCGCAAACCGCAAGAGAAGCGGCTTTTGCTATCCAACCTGCCCCGTTCATTTTTACACCCGTTTCTTGGTCGTCGGGTGGAGAATGGCAAAGACTTCCTGTGACCATGCCAATTCGGCAGCGATAATTTGCTGAGAATTGTGTGCAAATTCATTCTGTTTTGTAGCTGATCTTCTTTTGGGTGTTTTGCGGAGATTGGCCGGTGGCGCATGTAATTGTAATTGCTTTTAAATTTTCTGACCCACGTAGTTTTATTGATTTTGTTGTTATGCCATTCATGATTACCGGTAAGGTTCGCGATGGCATCCCAAAACATCAATGATTACCTGTGCTTGAGCAAGGATAAACCACTGGCTAACCATCAACATAACGAGGACGGTAGGAGGTTAGATTTTTTGGGCCGACTATGGCGGCTCAAGTTTCTCGTCAAGTGGGTGCCACCATTTTTTAAGGTGAACGCATCTCCGCGGACGACGCAGAAAAGAACGTCCGAGAAACCAAATCGTACCCATGACGCGGCCTGCGTGATGATGGGCTGCTGCCCGCTCAATATCCAAGTACGCGCGTAGGGCCGTACGCATCTTTGCGGGAAGCGGGATGTCGGCGTTTGGATTTAGCCACTTTTGCTCAATTAGACCGCAAGCTTCGTGTATCTGAAGGGGAGTTGGCCGCTCGCCGATTTCGATTACGGCTCCTTTGATTGCAGCAACGCGCAGGCGACCGCCGGCAAGCCCGAATCGCATATACCAATCGAGATCCTCGAGCCGCCGCAGGCTCAAATCAAATGGTCCTGTTTTCTTGAGCGCGCGTTTGCTTATGAGCACGGTTGAGCCCGGCATAAACCAGCAAGCGCTCGCGAAGTCCTCTGCGTGAGAACTTTCGGCTGGCACTAAGCCGCGTTGCTTTCCGGTTCTACGCCTAATGGTTTGGTAGCCCGAAGAGTAACAAACGAGCGCACCTGGGTTTTCGGTGAAGTCTCGTTGCGCAAGGATTGCTTGCGCAGCGAGTTTTCCAGGCAGCCAGTAGTCGTCGGAGTCAAGAAAGGCAATCCAATCTCCCTTTGCGTGATGGCATCCAGCCTCGCGACTTGCCCCTGCGCCTACGTTGACTTCGTTGCGTATGATGCGAATGCGATTGTCGTTCTTGAGCTCGTCGGGCAACCTAAATGGAGGAGAGGAGGCGTCGTCAACGACAAGAACTTCGTGAACAGGGCCGTCCTGCAACAAGGCCGAGCGCAGCGCACGTTCGGCAGATTTCTGGCGTTGAGAGACGGGAATGACGACGCTTATCTTCATGGTCCCTTCGCGGCTGTTGTGGCTAGACATTCACCATTTCTGGTGACGAGCGTGTCGCGTGTGGGTGTATGTCATTCAATTGAGCTGTATGCGGACAGCTGAGCAAAAAAGGACGGTGTTGCTGCAAAAGCGTACGGAATGAATGGTACAATTTAAAACGGTCAGACTACGTTGCATCATGATACGCTTTGTGTGCGTTTAGGAAGCCGGGTCGCCTCCGAAATGATCCGTTGTCTGTGGATAGTTCCGTTGCTCAGAGCCGCATGCAATCGTTGGTCCGGACGTTTGGCCGTATTTTGAGCGCTTCAATCGTTGCGGCTGTGGACTTGCATCGGGACGGAGATTATTTCATCCCCGCCCTGATTTTCGACCTAAGGGGAGCCACGATGCGCAAGCGGTTCTTTTTCGGAGGCAGGGCCCATGATGGGGGGGCTGCGCTCCCTTCCGTGGAATTTGATGATGGTGGTGAAAGGCGCGTGCTCTTCACGCTGCCACCAACGGACCGTTCTGATCTGCCGAGCGCTTTGGTTTTTGCGATGCCCAAGTCAGGATCGGTTCTGCTCGATGGCATTATGCGCAAGCTTTCCGCCAGCGCTGGTGTGACCTATGTCTCGATCATGCAGGAGTATTTCGCGATCGGTTTGCCGGATAAGAATATGCCGGCGGATACATCGGCGATTTTTCTGCCTCGGGGCTATTGTTATGGCGGCTTCCGCTATTTTCCCCGTCGTTTCGATATTCCGATCCTCAAGCAGTCACGTCCTGTTCTTCTGGTGCGCGACCCACGAGATATGCTCGTTTCGCACTACTTCTCGATGCGTGACAGCCATCCTGAACCCGGAAAGGTCTTGAAAAGCGTCAACGCCAATATGTCGATGCGCGACCTCGCCCGCGCTCTTGAGATTGACGACTACGTCAAGCGCGCAGCGGAAACATTCCGTGCGTTCCTTATGAATTACAGGATTTTGCTGTGCGGTGTTTGTGAGACACGGATGTATCGGTATGAAGACGTTATCTACCAAAAGCCCGATTGGGTTGCCGGTCTTGCTGCGCATTTTGGTTGGGACATCTCACGCGACGTAGCGGACGCTATTGCTGCGCAACACGATGTGATTCCATCCGACGAAGTGGATACACGCCATATCCGCCAAGTTCATCCTGGCAATTATATAAAAAAACTCCGCCCAGAGACGATCCGATGGTTGGATGACTATTTCAAAGAGGAAATGGCGTTCTTTGGCTATAAAGCCGACGTGCTCGCTCAAGGCGGAGGTCGGTAGGACGCCAACAACATGGTCGCGTGATGGTTGCCTAAATGTACTCGCCACCGGTTGCGACTGCTCCAGCTGAAGCTCCAGGAAGATGCGATGTGCCTGCGCCGTTGGTGTCGACAAGACCATTGCTCGACGCGAAATATCGCCTGCCGGTCGCTGTTCCCACGTAGGTGTTACCGATGACAACAAGTGCGCCCGTTCGTAGTCCGGCGGCAAAGGCTTGTGTTCCGATGGTTCCGAAGGCGGGTACGCCTGTCAGCGAGATTGTTCGACCGACGACCTGGACGTTGGCCGCCGAAACGAGCCAATGATAGGCGCTGTTTCCGGAAATCGTATAGTTCCCGTCCGCTTCGATATTCGCGCCGTTCTCGGCATACATATGGCTGTTTGTGCAAGTGCCGAAATCTAAATTTCCATAATAAATTTTGCTGGGGCCCATAGCCTTGATCGCGTACCCAGGCGTGCCTGTGGTTGCCAATTTCATCCCCCGCAGATGGTAGATTGCGTAGGTGTTGTCAGCGGTGAAGCAAGCGTTTGAGGCTACGTCGATGGTGACATTGGCCGGTGTTCCCTCATCGCCGACGATATAGCAACGTCCGGATCCGACGAGCGGCTTCAATATGTTCGTGGCTGTGTACGTACCAGATGTAATCTGGATTGTGACGTCGTAGATGCCCAAGTCCAGGCTTGCGACGATGTCGATGGCTTTCTGAATGGTGGCAAACGCATCGGGCGCAGAGAGGCCTGTATTCGTGTCCGAACCCGCGCCTCCGTCGACATAATATGTTCGCGGTGCCGCGAGCAATTCCCTTCCTCCGCCCGAGGGGAGGGCTGTATTCGGCAGCGTGACGGAGCCAGTGTCCTTATCGATGACAATAGCTTCATGCCATGCGGCCCCATCGGGGGATACCTTGAAGTGAAAATCGTCATCACCCATCAACCCCATCTCGGCGCGGGCTGAAAAGGTTGTTTGATAAAGCGTGCTGGCCGTATCAGTCGGTGCGGCCTTGTTGATCTTAATCTGGTGGCTGCTGCCTTCGTGAGAGAAAAGGCTGGCCTGCGATGATACGCTCAAGCGGTTTGTTGCGTCGGCTGTTGCATTAATCCCGAACTCTGTGGGGGTACCTCCGCCACCAAAAGCTGTCCAAGCTACTCCATTCCATAGGAGTGTTTGCTCTTCGTTGGTGAGCCACGCGATCCAGCCTTCGCGTGGCGGATAGAACATCCAGGCTCCATCCTGAAAGGCGGCGATTTCATTTTCATGGCCGGCCCAATTGGCCGTGGCCGGGGCGGCAACGATGTAGCGTGCACCCTCTTCAGGATCTTCTGGTGATGTCGTGAGGGTTCGGTCCTGAATGGCGAGATACAGAATCGCGTCGAGCGCACGTATCGCTTCGTTGTGCGTTACATGCTTTTGAGCTTGAGCCGCCATGATGTAGGGCAGGCCGAGGTTAGGGGTGTGCTCCATCCCACGCTCCGTCGTGATGTCGTTCGGAACCAGAATAGACGGCGCGCGAGGATAGGGGATAAAGCTGTCGGCGTGCTTGTTACGCGGTCGCAATGGCGGCGTGGATGCGATCGATAATCTCGCGGCCGCGTGGAAACTGTGCGGAGGGATCCAACTCGAGAAACGGTAGCACGAGCGCCTTGCCGAAGCGGACTAGGTTTGAGCGAGGTCCATAGCGCTCTATCGTGACGGTTAAAGAGTTCGCTGCTTCGATGAACTGGCGGTTTTGCAGCAGCATTTGATCTATGAGTTCGCAGTACCAGCGGAAATCGAGCGATATCTCTTCGCCGAACTCTTTGTTGGCTTCTGCGATCCCGTGTTGGAGAGCTGCGAGGATTGTGCGGGCCAATCGATCAGTATTCGCGTGTGTTGTTTCCAAGAAGTGACTGTTCGGTTTCTCAAAGTACTCAAAATCGTGTTTGAACGAGGCATAGACCGAGGTCGCACGCTTGAGGATTTGGATGTTCGGGAGATTTGGTTTCGCTGCAGCGCTGGTGGCGACGACAGTCAACCCGCTGCCACAGCCGACAAAGAGATCGGCGTGATGCGTCAGGGCCGCTGTTTCGCGCATTGAGAGATCGCCACCGTGGATGATCTGCGGTCGATCCGATGCGATCGTTTCGTGCGTTGACAGGATAAAGGCGATGCGCGGGTTTTTGGTGAGTGCGGCGCGCGCGATTTCGACGGCCAATGCGGGCGTTACAAATGATTGCCCCGATTTCGAAGAGCATTCGAAAAGGACGACCTTTTCAAAGTCTGACAGCGCCTTATTCCGGACCCACTGGGCGACTGTCTCTTTTTCGGTATCGGTTAGTTCAATGATCGTTTCGACAGGGACAGTGATCGGCCGCGGGTAGTTCCGGAAAATCGATGGACGGATCGTACCGTCGTAGTTGCCGAAGTGGTTGGGGCAGATCTGCGTGAGGAAGGTGTGTTGGTATCGCCCACGGGCAAGCTCGCGGGCTGCCTCTGTCTCCAGTGCATTCCACGCTGCGTTCAGGTCGCCCCAGGACGCAACGGGAATTTCCCATATCTCGTCAACGTGCGGGTTGTTCTCAATCACGCGTCTACATAGCGAAGAGATTGCCCACGTCAGTCGGCACTCCGGGAAATCGTGTTTGATCTGACGGGCGATTGTCGTTGCGTAGAGGCAATCACCATTCGAGCCAAGCTGTCCTAGGAGGATGTCGGTCACTTTGTGGAGACCCGTCGGGCTGGATGACGGCGGAGGTGTAGGCCGTGATTTTCTGCGAGGATCCAGAGCGCGACATCCAACGCATTCTTTTGTGGGCCATATCCGAGGACACTAACCATGCGAGAGATATCGGCGCCGAACGTGGCGGCATAAGACGTATCGATGGGTTCTAAAACGGGGAGATGATTTTGCCAGTCTCGTTCCGCGAGAGAGAAAAGCTCTCGAACGAGTTCCAAACCGGTCCATGTCCTTCCTGTTGCCATCACGTAGTCCTGGTTCGGAGGCACTTCGAGCAAACGTGCACCAAGTTCGACGAACTCCGCGCTGCTCCCCCAGTCGCAAGAGAAGTTTAGCGAACGAAGCGGATCGCTCGGTTGCTCGCCGCTTAGTGCAGCCGCCAACATTTGCGTTATGCGCGGCAGTACATAATGGCTGGGACGTCTGGGGCTTTCGTGGTTGGCCAGAAAGAGCGTGGTGGCTCGAACATTGTGGTGATGCCGGTAGTAGCCGATCAGATCCGTGGCAGCATTTTTGGTGATGGAATAAAGACATGTCGAGTGACGTGGGAGCTCTTCGTGAACTCGGCCGGCAGGCTTTGCGTTAAAGGCTTTCACTGAACTGGCATAGAGAAGGCACGCTTTGGGGTTTGTGGTTCGGATGTATTCCAACACCTGATGCACACTGCCGATATTGACCTGCAACGCGTCCTGCCCGCGTTCTTCATAAGCGAAGCCGGATGCGCCATGTACTGCTGCAAAATGATAGATGCGATCGGGACGGCTTCTAACAAGAAGATCGGGGAGTGTTTCGCGGTCACGGCTGAGATCAACAGGGACGTACGTATAGCCCGGTGTGGTGCCCGGAATGAAACGCGATTGCGCCTGACGGCCAAGGCCCACGACCCGGCAGCCACAGCGTAAAAGATGTTCGGCAAGATACGAGCCGTCCTGCCCGTTGGCTCCGATAACGAGTGAACGCAATCCGGTTGGAGGGGGAGGTGTCTCAGATGCCAAGAATTTCTTCAAGCCGATTTGGCGTCAGCTCGGCGCCCTCCAGGCTCGCCTCCAAGTTGGTCGCGTCGACAACTTCAATCGTTGGCAACGGGAATAGCATCTTGGTGCCGTTGCGGATCGTTTCGGCTTCTCGTTCGATGAATTCACGGCGGAAATGCCAAGGGAGTACGAGATAATAGTCCGGCTTCATCGCGCGTGATTTTTCCTCTGATATGATTTTGATATTCGTTCCGAGGGTTTGCGCGCCATTTTTTTGCGGGTTGCGGTCAGCGGCATATTCGATCTTGAAGGTATCGATATTATACCATTGCAACAGCACGTTGCCTTTGGTTGACGCGCCGTAGACGTGAACTGTTTCGCCGTTCGCCCGGATGCATCCCATGAGCTTATTCATGTCTTCGCGCAACCGTTCGATGCGCCCCTGAAACGCGCGATAGGGCTCGTCGGTGTCGAGCTGCATTTCAAATTCCATGAGCTGTAGGCGGCGAATGTAGCTATCGGCTTCTCGCGTGTCGTATTTGATGCAGCTTTCATGGCAGACGTAGCAGCGGATACTGCCGCCGTTGATCGCGTTGAGCTCGGCGCGGAAGATACGCAGACCCGCGGCGCGCGCAATGTAGTGCAGAACCTCGAGGCTGTAATACTCCAAGTGCTCATGACAAATCGTGTCGAATGAGTTCATCTTGAGCATGAGCGGCATGTACGACATTTCCAGAATCCAGATGCCGTCGTCCGCCAGTGATTGCTTTATGTTGGAAGCAAAATCGATCGGGTCTTCAAGGTCGTAGAACATGGCGATCGACGTAATGACGTCGAACTTACGGCCTGCGATTCGGGCGCGTCCCTGGGAGCTTGGAAAGGTGGTGCCAACGACTTGGACCCAATCCGTAATTTCCTGAGCAATATCGGATGGATCGAACCCCCACAGTTCGAAGTCCTTTGGATAGGTGGCAAGCAGCGTACCGTCGTTACAGCCGATATCTAGAACGCGTTTGTCGTTCGGCGCGACGATTGCCATCGCCGCGTGAACGATACCCTGGAGATGATCGCGCATCGTCCGGTTCGTGCCGGACCGGTACCAGTAGTTCGCATACAGTATTTCTGGGGGGATTGAATGCTGGAGCTGCAAAAGTCCGCAAGCGCCTTCTTCCGCAGATACGTCGCAGCGAACAAGAGACGTAGGGATTTTTCGCAAGGGCGGCGATAGTGTCCCAGCCTTGACGAATGAGCCTTGTAAATATTGCGGCTGTAGATCGATTACAGGTTTGAGCGAGGGGGATTTACAGACGCGACAGGTCTTCTTGTGTCTGATGTGCATTGTTCCCCCGACCTATGCACGTCCGGCAGTCGTCGCGACCGCCTTTCTCAGTATGCAGTATATTTCGTAGTGAGTCACCTTTCAAGTAAAGGAGTTTGGGTTGGGTCTTGCCGCGATTGCGATGCGCTGGTGCTATCTCTTACCGTCTCGAACGCGCGAGAGCAGAGGATTGCCTTCGCTGTTCCAGACGATGAAGCTGGGATTCAAAAAGCCTTTTTCGAGCTTGCCGTACAGAAATGGTGATCCGTCTGTTTGCGTTACCACGCCGCCGGCGGCTGTCGCGATAGCGTGGCCTGCTGCGGTGTCCCATTCCATCGTTGGTCCGAAGCGCGGATAGACGTCGGCCTTGCCTGCTGCGACCAAGCAGAATTTGAGTGAGGACCCGATATTGGCGCGGCCCGCGACGTCAACATCGGCCAGCCAATTTTCCAGAGCTTCAGACCCATGCGAGCGACTGGCGACGATTGTCATTCCGCTCTCAGCGTTGAGCGCGCTGGTCCGCATGCGATCGGCGTTAAGACCCTGCAGGGAGCATGTTTCGGCATCAGGATCGAGCGGGGCGGATATGGCATGATCATCAGCCAGGGTCAGATAGAGTTGCGATAGGGCTGGGGCAAAGATGATGCCGAATATGGGACGTTTGTCTCTGATCAGTCCTATGTTGATCGTGAATTCGTTACGCCGGTTGATGAACTCGCGTGTGCCATCAAGAGGGTCAACCAGAAAGAATGTATCTTCGAGGTTTGGCACCTTCCCCGCAGACATCGATTCCTCTGCCACGACAGGAACGCCGGGTGCAGCTCGACTTAGTCCTTCAAGCAGTATTTCTTCTGCCGCCTGATCGGCCAGTGTGACGGGCGAGCCATCAGCCTTGGTCTCGGTTTCGACGCCGGTGCGGAAGTAGTGCATTGTTTTTGCGCCGGCTGCGAGTACAGATGGCAAGAGAGCTTCGGCAAGCCCGACAAAGCTTTCAGACATGATCAGCTGTTCTTTGAAGTTGGTGGCCCGAGGTGGACCTATCCTTGGGCGTTTGGATTGAGAGACGAAAAGATAGTGTCTGTAGACATAATGGCTTAGCCCAACCTTACGCAAGCTGTTCCCGCGGACGAGAGACACGCATGCGACCTCAGATCAGTCTCGTTATGCCGACGCTAAATGCGGAGCGCTTTATTGCAAAGGCGCTGGATAGCGTGCCGAGAGCACTGGTCAATGTGAACTTTGAAGTGGTGATCGCGGACGGCGGTTCTGACGACGCGACGCGTTCAATTGCGGCGGATTATCCATTTGTACGTATCTTAGATGGGACCGATCGAGGACTTTATGACGGTCTCAACCGTGCGATTGGCGAAGCCAAGGCTGAATATGTTGCGCTTTTAAATTCGGATGATGTTCTGCATGGCTTCGGTTTGTCGAAGTTGTTTAATGCACTCGACCTTCACAAAAGTGCTGACATGATCATGGGGGGCGTATCGTGTGGCCCCGTGTTCGACGATTCCGGCGTCATCTACTCACAAACGAAGTTGTCGCTTCCGGGACTAGCGTTTGGAATTCCGGCGATCAACGCGCGTTTGTTTCGGGCCTCCGTCTTCCACATGGTTGGTCCGTTCCGCACGGATCTTGGCGTTGGTGCGGATCGCGAATTTCTTGTTCGCGTCCTTCTAAAGGGGGTGAGGGGGATGGGTGTGAGAGTGCCCACCTATCACTATCGCACACATGCCGGGTCACTCACGCTCGCGGGGGATCGCGATGCGCGTGATCGGATATGGCGGTCGGATATCGAGGTGTTGGGGACTATCTTGAAGACGCCGGTTCTCAGCGCGCAACAACGCCGGACTGTGGCGCAGGCGTTGTCTCTATTACGCGCAAAGCAACTTCGTTCTGGGACGCGAAGCGGTAATGCCGGTCAACGAGACAAGCATACATTGTCCCTGGAGGATTGTGCCCGCTTGCCTATGGCGCTCGCGCGCTGGTTGCAGTGGCGCGGCAAGCTCGCGGGTTATTGATCCTTCGAAGCGCTGGAGGACCGATATGCCGGGGAAGTTGGCGCCCGTCTTGAGCGGGCTCCAATTCGTGTCTCAATGCTGTCCCTGAACCATTGATGGTGTGTAGTTGTCGGCGACCAGATCCGACTTGACCATCATCTCCACCAGTTCCTCAAATGAGGTCTGCGGTTCCCATCCCAGGACTTCCCGGGCCTTCGTCGCGTCGCCCAAAAGCAAGTCGACTTCCGTCGGGCGGTAGTAGCGCGGGTCGATAGAGATGAGTGTTTCGCCCGTCTTGCTATTCACGCCCGTCTCGTCGACGCCTTTGCCGCGCCACTCAATTTGGGTTCCGACAACGGCGAACGCCGCTTCCACGAATTCGCGCACGGAACGTGTTTCGCCTGTAGCCAGGACGAAATCGTCCGGCTTTTCGTGCTGCAGGATCATCCACATGCCTTCTACGTAATCGCGGGCAAAGCCCCAGTCGCGTTTGGCGTCGAGATTGCCAAGGTAAAGGCGATCCTGCCTGCCATTGGTGATCGCTGCGACGGCGCGCGTGATTTTGCGGGTTACGAACGTTTCACCGCGTGTCGGCCCTTCGTGATTGAACAGAATGCCGTTGCTTGCGAACATTCCGTAGGCTTCCCGATAGTTCACGGTCACCCAATAAGCGTAGAGCTTCGCTGCGGCATAAGGCGAGCGGGGATAGAAGGGGGTGGTTTCGCGTTGGGGGGTTTCAAGCACCTTGCCGTAGAGCTCGGAGGTGGAGGCCTGATAGAAGCGGCATTCGTTTTCCAGTTTGAGAATCCGAATAGCCTCGAGCAGCCTCAGTGTGCCAATCGCGTCAGAGTTGGCCGTGTATTCCGGAGTTTCGAAACTCACTGCGACATGGCTTTGCGCAGCGAGGTTGTAAATCTCGGTTGGTTGGGTTTCCTGGATCAATCGTATCAAATTGGAACTGTCGGTGAGGTCGCCGTAGTGCAGCCGGAACCGCCCGTCAGATACGTGTGGATCCTGGTAAAGATGGTCAACGCGTGAGGTGTTAATCAGCGAAGAGCGACGTTTCACGCCGTGTACTTCGTAGCCTTTGTCGAGCAGAAACTCGGCGAGATATGCGCCATCCTGGCCGGTGATACCGGTGATTAACGCAACACGACGTTCAGACATTAAGCCTAGCCCCTCTTTTGGTTGTCGCCGAGGTTGCGACACGACTTTTCGATCCCTCGCTTAGGTCATCAATCGAGTATCGAGCAAGGTTCATACCAACTGATGCCTTGCTCGATTGCCGCTCAGGATCAGTTCCATATCGCGGTGTAGTCGTCGTAGACGGTGGACTCGGCACGATTTGAAACGGTTTGGAGTGCAAATGCGGCCACGTCGTATTTTCCGTATACAACGTGGGCGATTTCGGCGAGCTTGAGAAGCTCGGCGTCGGTTAGTTTTTCCGGATCATCCAGGTGGCGGACATATACACAATCTGCCCACAACAAACGGCCGGCGTGGAAAAAGCGGTCCTCCGTGACATCAAAGGCGTTGTAGCGCTGTCGGCCAAGGGTCGCGATGTCCATCAGAACGAAATCCAGCTCGCGCATATATCTGTCGATGTCGCTGAAAAGCGCTTCTCCCAAATAGATCTCTGTGAACTCAGCCTCCAAGTGGCAGATCAACGTTCGCGACAGAGTTTCTCGCGCGCCTTTTAAGACGGGTAGCGTTGCGCCTTGGACGTCGATCTTCACGAAATCAATCCAGCGATCAGCGATATTTTGTTCTGCAATGACATCATCAAGCCGGCGTGTTTCAACGGCTCGGCTTTCCACGATTTCTAATGCCTCGGCGAGTAAGGAAAACCGACGGGCAAGCGTAAGGTTTGGTTCAAGGAGCGAGGATGTTGGTTGCATGCGTGCAAGATTGAATGTTGCCGGATGACTGTCCCCGATGAAGTATGGCAACGTGCGAATTTCGCATCGGAGAGCTTTGTCGTCTTCGCTTGTCTCTACCTTGGGAGCATCTCGGTCGGTTGGATCGAAACCGATAATCAGGGATGGTCGGTACTTGGGGAGCGCCGCATACACGTGGGCCTCGAAAGTGAGCGGCTCGGCCCCGACATCAATAATTGTGAACTCGCCTCGTTGATGCTCGGTGGCGGACAATTCTGGCATCGCTACCGGCCGTGCAAGTAGTTGGCGGTTCGCGGCGAAGGTGGCCTTTGATTGTTCAGAATAGCACTGGATGGCTACGGTTCGCAGAGCATCTTCAACGGTGTTCCCGTGCGCGAGATATGCCGCAATGGTTTGGCGCGATTGCAAATCGGCTGTCCGGTCGAACAGTAGCTTCGTGGCAAAATTGGCTATGCTTTCTGAGATTACCTCAGCGGTGGACTGCCCTTCGTCGAGTGACTTTGCGATCCGGTCATTCAATTCCAGGCACTGCTCCGACAATTCGGTACAGCGCAAGCGCAGTTGTGCGATCTCGGTTTCCAATTTGGCGCGTATCGCCCGAGCCTCTTGCGCATCGTGTTCCGCTTTGACCAGTAGCTCTCGGCTTCGGGTCCACTCTTTCAGACGGACGCGATTGATGAAGCTCACGCCGCCGAGGTCGTATCGGAGGGACTTCCGTTTTTCACGCAGATAATCCCTGAGCCGTGGCGGGATGCGATGGTTGATTGCGGCGCGCAGATTTTCCGGATGGCGGAGGCGCCACAATCGCTTGATCTGAGTTTTTACCGGCTCGGGTAAGCGATGTTGAATTGCGATGTGCAGTCTTTGTGGATCGCGCAACATCCAAATGCGTTGATACAAGCTAAGTGGAACGTGTGCTGGGCCGTGAATGGGGTCGAAATTGATCCAGTCTGGAATTTCGCCCTTCGGTAAGTCCCCTGAACTTTGTTGAAGCTGGGAGAGTGCGTCGTCGTGTTCAAGCAAGATGTTCTTGAGCTGATGGAGATACCGTTGTTCCGAGGTTGTCTTTTGGGCCTCATGTTCGCGGCTCCGCCCAATGGTGTCTGGGATGTGAGTGATGATCGCGCCAGCGAGCCCCATTCTTATCCAGAGCTCCCAGTCCATCGCCCAGTACAGGTGCTGTTTCAGGTAGCCGCCAGACCTGTGCCAGATGTCGGCGGTGAACAGAACTTCCGGCTGGTAGAAATAGTCGCCGCGCTCCCATGAGTTGGTCCACATGAAGTGCTCGAAGAAGCCGAGGGGGACTGCGCGTCCATAAGGTAAGGCTGGGTGATGGAGCGAGGTAACTTCGGCGCTGTTTTCGGTAATCCGCTCGCATCCACCGACGATCAGGTCGCGCTGATTGTCTAGGAAAGCGAGCGCTGCGCGGCGTAGGGCGCCGGGGGCCAGCATGTCGTCGCTGTTGATCCACGTCAGGATATCGCCCGTTGCCAGATCAAGCCCCTTGTTGAGGCCATGCGATTGGCCTTCGTCCGGCTCAATGATGAGGCGTGAAAGTTGGGGCGCGTAGCGCTGCAGGATTTCCTGGCTGCCATCGGACGAAGCGGCGTCGATGACGATGTATTCAAGGTTGGGATAGCCTTGGTCGAGAACAGACCGAAGGCAATCTTCAAGGTAGGGAGCCTGATTGTAACTGACTGTTACGACCGAAATTTTGGGCCAATTGGTTTCGTGCAGACGATCGTTGGGTATGAAGAGCGGATCGAGATAACGGGGCCCGGGATCCAGGAACATGACGTGTTGAGGCCATTCGATAATGCGGCCGTCCCAGTCCGATGCGAAGCCCTCGGCCACTTTGGAATAGCGTTCGGTGCAGACATATTGCCCAGGAAGCACGCGGTGTCGAATAAGGTTGAGATCTGTTGTGGTGGCGGTGGCGTCGAGAATATAGCCTGCGATATCAGCTCGTGCGGTTGTTGGCGTATCAGCAAACCATTGAGCTAAAGAACCGGCTTGCGGGCGGCTGCGGTCGGGGTGGCCCGATTCAACTGGTTGACGTTTTCCTTCTCCGGATAGAACGCCAACTATTTTAAAGTCGCGTTGTTTCAGCTGTGCGCACAAAGGAGTCTGGCTTGCCGTGCCACAGGTTAGATAAGTCGATCCTGCGATCGAGTTTGTTGTGAGCCAATCAACCACGCTTTGATCGCGGGGCGCCTTTTCCTGACGCGGGGGGCTATTTTCTTGGAGTGGTCGCCAGGTGGCGGGGGAGGGCGCTTTTCCTTTCGTGATGGTCAGATCGAACGATGGGCGCGTCTTCGACTTTTCAATTTCGGCGTCGAATGTTCCGGATTTTTTTAAGTTGCGATCAAGCTGTTGACACCGTTCGGTCAGGGCGGAGACCTGGGAGGAAATGATACGCCGCGCCGTCACGATATCTGCGGCGGACGTCACTGCGATCTGGGTGCCCGCGTCTTTGTGCCAACCTTTGACTTCAAAGTACTGCAATCCGTTGTGACGACGCATCTCGGCCGTGCCCCCCATCATGGTGGGTCGATGCTCCCCCGTCCGCTTGAAAGGGACGCGAAGAGCAAGGGACCGCGTCAGATGCTGACGTCGTATAAATCAGCCGTCTGAATGATCTGAGGAGAATGACCCTGCCAAGTTGTTGTGCTGGGCTCAAGATAGATAGGGCGTGTTCCACATATTTTATGACCGCACTTTGCCCAGATTCTGCAAATACCAGTCGTAGGTATCGCGCAGGCCAACATCCAATGATGTTTGGGCATGCCAGCCGAGGCTGTTGATGCGGCTAACGTCCATCAGCTTGCGCGGTGTGCCGTCGGGTTTCGTGGGGTCTGTTGCGAGTTCGCCTTTGAAGCCGACGACGTCGCAGATGAGTGTCGCCAGGTCCTTGATCGTTATGTCACTGCCTACGCCGACGTTGATTGGTTCGGGGGCGTCATAATGCTCGGCAAGAAACACGAGCGCGTCGGCCAGATCGTCAACAAGCAGGAATTCGCGGCGGACTTGTCCTGTGCCCCATACGGAAAGTTTGTCTGAACCAGCGAGTTTCGCTTCATGCGCTTTACGCATGAGTGCCGGAATAACGTGCGCGCCTTCCAGATTGAAATTGTCACCGCGGCCGTAAAGGTTGGTCGGCATCACTGAAATGTAGTGCCGTCCGTATTGTTCGCGGTACGCCTGGGCCAGCTTTACGCCGGCAATCTTCGCGATCGCATACCATTGGTTTGTTGGTTCTAGAGGACCGGTGAGAAGACTGTCTTCGCTGATCGGTTGGGGAGCGTGTTTAGGATAGATGCAACTCGATCCGAGGAAGATCACTCGTTCGGTATCGTTGCGGTGGGCCGCATCGATCACGTTCGTTTCAATGACAAGATTGTCGTAAATGAATTCTGCTGGCCGCGTGGCATTGGCGAGAATTCCGCCCACAGTTGCAGCCGCTAGAAACACGACGTCAGGCTTATGAACTTCAAACCAATGGCGGACGTCGGCCTGGTTACGGAGATCGACCTCGTCTCGGCTTGTGGTCAGAGGCTCCATTCCGAGTTTACGCAATTGGCGCACCAGGGCCGCGCCGACCATTCCGCGATGGCCAGCAACGTAAATTCGCTTTCCGGCTAATTTGTATAGTTTTGTCAACGACCTTACCCCAGTCCGACCGATCCCTCGGCGCTGGTTCAATATCATAACTGCGATGCACCATATATGTCGCTGTCGCGTTAATGATAACGCGTGAAAGATCCCGCCACGTTTCACGGGATGGTGATGGCGCCGATGTGCTCGCTGTCGGGGGCGTCAGTAGTTCGCGTACGATTTTTCTTCCACGATCTGTGAGCCAAGGTGGAGATTTATTTCCTTTTTTATGGCGGCGCGCTCGTCGTTGGTGCGGTAGATCGCGCGAGCCGTTTCCAGGAACAGCTCGCCGAAATCCTTGTTACGTTCGCAATCCCGGATGGTGTCTTCCAGATTCCAAATGCGACCGTTTACGTTTTCGAGCCGCGTCTGCATCTCCATAACTTGTGGTAAGTTTGGGATATGCCGGTGTTGCTCGGCTCTTAATATCTCCAGCTCGCGGCGTACGTTCGTGAGCTTGTCGGAATCGCTTATGCGCTCCGATTTGATCTTCAGGATCGTGATCTTGTCGATCAACTCACCCGGAGCGACGGGGATCAGAATCACGTTGGCCGTCATGAAATCCCTCTGTGCGTTAGGCCAGGAATTGGCTGCTAACAGTTGCGGAGCCCTTTCAGTCACTTAGGATTGCGCGGCGCCGATCCGGGCCGTGACTTCGATCTCGACTTTCATCTCAGGCTTGATGAGACCGCAGATGACCATTGATGCTGCGGGTCTAATTTCGGAAAACTTGGGCCCAACCGCTGCAACAACGGCATCGACATGCGCGACGTCGGTTACGTAGTAGACCACGCGCACGACATCCGCGAGAGACGCTCCTGCGTCGGCAAGCGCTTTCGCTATTGTCTCCAGTGCATTTCTGGCCTGCTCCCCAGGGCAATCAGGCATCGTCATCGACGCGTAATCGTATCCGGTTGTGCCGGAGACATAGATCATGTCTCTGTCCTTGACGGCGCGAGAATAGCCAAACGTCTGTTCAAAAGGAGAGCCACTGGAAATGCGTTGAACCATGATGAGTTACCTGGTGATCCTTGTTGATGTTACCCGAGCGGGTGATGCATGTGGTGCGTCGTTGTGTTGAGAGCCTTTGCCGTGGTCTTCCGACCTTATGACGACACACGATAAGAGGGGTATTCGTCCATTTTGCCAACTAGTGTGTAAGTGAATTTAGAGAGTGTGGGGGAGCATACGGGGGACATGTTCAGAAAGATTTTTCACGGCCTGACGGGGCGGCTTGACCATATCCTTGCCTCTCATGGTCATACGTTTGCTATGAGCAAAGAGCTGCTTGAGAGGTCTCTTTTCTTGAATGGGCAGATCGCTGCGATGCAGGTTCGCCAGCGCGAGCAGATCAAGACGCTTGCTGATGTTGAATTCCGCGTGACGTCTCAGTGGGGTGAGGACGGCATTATTGAATGGCTGTGCCACAAACTGCCCAATATCGACCGTTCGTTCGTTGAATTTGGTGTCGAGAATTTTGGAGAGGCCAATACGAGGTTCCTGTTGCAGAACCGTGGCTGGCGCGGGCTCGTCCTCGATGGCAATTCGGCCCACATGGATTATGTGCGTTCAGAAGCGATCCATTGGAAGCATGATCTTGTTGCTGAGAGCGCTTTTATCACGGCTGAAAATATCAACGACCTGATCACTCGTAACGGGTTCGCAGGCGAGCTTGGTATTTTGAGTGTCGATATTGATGGAAATGACTATTGGGTTTTGAAGGCGATCGCCTCCGTCAATCCGGCGATTCTGATCGCGGAGATCAACGGTGTGTTGGGTGATCATCATTCAATCACTGTTCCGTACGATCCCTCGTTCCGACGTCTCTCCGCGCATCATTCGGGCCAATATTTTGGAGCTTCCATCAAAGCTATGATCTCGCTTGCAGAGGAGCGTGGCTATGCGTTCGTCGGCACCAACTCGACGGGTGTGAATGCGTTCTTTGTGCGCAGCGATCTTGCTGGACCCGTCCTTTCTTCGATCGAGACTATCAAGGCATGGCCTGCCCGGCATCGCGATTCACGCGACGTGAGTGGAGCGCTTACGTTTGCGCGTGGTCCGGCGAAGATCGATCTGATCAAAGATCTCCCAGTCTACGATTTGGAGCGGGACATAATCGTGCCGATTGAAAGTCTGTTGCCGCTTTATAGCGATGCTTGGGCACGCGAGATGTGAAGCGCTGGGGCTATATTGCTCGCAGATGGTGATGGTTCTGCCGTTGCTGTTGCGCGAAGGCCGATAAACAGGAGCACGAGCAACAGCAGACTGGCGAGGATGTGGGATAGGGTGCGATCCTTTTCTCGACAAAGTGGGGTTTCTTCCGAGCGGCGGCCGGCCCTCATGTAAATTCGTGGTGGCCGTTTCGATTGAGAGCTACGGCTGTGCCGCACTGATGGATGCATAACTCAACACTCCGTTCTCGTTAGCACTATCGGCAGGCGATTTTTTGCCGATAGTGCTTGGTCGATGGAACGGGTGAAAAGGTTCACACCCTTTTTTATAATTAGTCGCTTCTGCTGCTGCGCGTGGCTTCCTGAAGCGCGGCGGCAGCGTCGATACGGCCGGCGCCATATTCCTCGTCGTAACCTTCAGGTCCGAGATCGTGTGCAGTCCTGCTCAGAATAGAGCGGATGCGATCGGGAGATATTGCCGGATTGCGCTGATAGAGGAGCGCGGCCAAGCCACTGGCGTGGGCGGCAGCCATCGATGTGCCCGACAGGAAATTCATCGACTGTTCCGGCGCCAGTACCAGGATGTCGACTCCTGGCGCGGCGGCGGTGATGTAGGACCCGCGGTTGGCATCCGCATAGATGCGGTCTGCCTGGTCGGTGGCGGTGATGGCTATTACACTGCGATAGGCGGCAGGGTAGGCCGGCGCCGCCTTGGGACCATCGTTACCAGCAGCGGCGATGAAAATCGCACCCTTTTTGTATCCTTCCGTCGTGAGTTCTTCCAGCGTTGGGTCATGTGGGCCTGTGAAGCTCATGTTGAAGATACGGGCACCTTGCGTAAAAGCCCAATCAACGCTCTTGGCGAGGATGAAGCTGCTGGCCTCGACCTCCTTGCTCTTTTCGTCGACGTAAAAGGCGCGCACATCTAGCAGGCGTGCATCTGGGGCAACGCCTCGCACAGTCTTATGAGCCGACACAATGCCGGCAATAGCGGTTCCGTGGTCGGGTTTTGCACCTTTGCGATCCCCAATGGCGTCGAAGCGGTCAGCGACAGCACCCTCTAGCTCGGGATGAGTCTCTTCGATGCCGGTGTCGATGACCGCGACCAGAGTATCGCGACCGCTGGCGAGATGGTTGGCGGCTGGGGCACTAATTTTCGACAACGCGTACTGTAATTCGTCGGTCGTGGCTGCCCCATTGGATGGTGGCGCACCGCTGGCGACGTTGTACTTGGTGTCTGTTTTGTCTGAAGCGGCGGGGTTTGAGTGGCTTTCGGCTATAGCCGGTTCCGGTTCAATCGCGTTTGGCCGTTGGGGGAGCGGGGGAGCTTCCGCTTTGTTGCCTGGCGTCTTATCGGGCAACGTCGGATCTTCCTTTGAGCCGTCACCGGGATCAGGGGCATTTTCGTTTTGATCGTTCTGACCAGGTGATCCGTCAATCGGCTTTGGATTGCGCATCCTGTAGAGCAGGTTGGGTTGCGCAGAGATGACGCGCGGGTCAGAGGCGATGTCGCCCGTTACTTCCGCAACGTCGCGGCCGTTAGTGATCGTCATCCGTTGGAGACGTTGGCCGGTCAGCTCAATCATCGTGCTTTCTACGGGATTAAGGCCGTAGTCGGATGCGAGAGAGTTGACGTCGTTGTCGGTGAGGTCGCGAGACAAAAATACGATGACTTCATCCGGCACGTGCGGCGCATCGAATAGCTCCGCTGGAAATTCGGGACCGGGACCCGGATTTGGCGCGGGCAGAGGAGGTAGCGCGACCTTTTGGATATTGCCGCCATTGCCTGATCCAGAGCCGCCGCTCACCTTCGGGCGATGGACATCGATGCGATCGCTTCCACTTGGGCGGTCACGATCGACATCGGGGGTTACGAGCACCTGGGGCTGGATAAGCGGCCGGGTCACGCACGTATACACGTTGCCTGAGACTCGACGGCGGATGGTGCCCGCGAGGCAGTAACAGTGGCCGTAGCGTATCACGCCCCTGCGGCAGATGATGGATCTTCCAGCATCGGATCCGCTGCCACTGCCTCTACCTCTGTCGCGATTGCCAGGACGGGTATCGCGACCATCCCGGCCGTTCAGACGTCGGCGCATGGTTTCGGCCGGATCGAGGCGATTTGTGTTTGCGCCAGGAACGATAAGCTTTGGTGTTGCTCCGCGACGCCTACGTTCAAGGTCCAAGCGGCGTGCCCGGTTTGGGCGATTCAAGCGCTGAGGTGTGGTCAGACGTTGCCTATTTATGTTGGGGCCCGGAATGTGTTTTTGAATTTGGTTTGAGATGTTCGGAAAGCGTTTGTTGCTATTAAAGGATTGCGACAATGCCGGATCGGACAAGCTGATCGAGCCAAGCGCTGTGAAAAAAGCACCGGCGATCATGGGAATATATTCCCATGCCTTTGAACGTGTGGATTGTATCGTGGGCGTGCGCGTCATGGCTTTTTCGCTCCTGGCGCCTTTGCCGCAAAGCTAATCATTTTGTTGCTCGACTTAAAGCGCTCTATAAGGGCTATGGCATCTTTATCGCTCAGGTTTTCAGCCGATAGCCTAATACGGTAAATGCCGCCGGGCATGGGGCCTGCAACGATACTGGCGCCGAAAGTTTCCAGCAAAGATCCGATCTCGTTTATTGACGCTTCGGGTGTGAAACGCACCAGCGCGATAACGCCTGTGGCAGCTGGTTGCGCCTTGTCGCCAGAAGCTGTCTTGAACTGTGGCTGGGTGCCGTCGCCAACAAGCAAGACTCCAATCGTGACAGCCTGGATCGCTACGACGGTGGCGACTGCTGCAGCCGCCCATCTTAGTTTGGGAGCCGTCAGGTCATTGGCAAGGCTTTCCGTCCATGCCAACAGGCGCCGCGGGATGTTTGCTACGACGCGTTTCTTTTCGTAAGCGGCAACCTCTGCCAGTAAACGATCGAGAGAGCCGGCAGGTGCACCGGAAATTTCTTCGTTGCTGGTGATGCTGGCTTCCGCTTCATCTTCGATCAGTTTGAGCTGATGAGCCATATCGGGATGCGCGTTGAGATAGTCCTCGACGCGGCGCTGATCCTTCGGCGCGAGTTTGCCGCTGACGTACCAGGGTAACAGCATCTCGACTTCTTCGCGTTCGCTCATCTTTTCGTCATGTTCGGTCATGGCCAACCCCGGTCGACACCGGCCTCCGCCAATAGAACCGAGAGCCGCTTGCGAGCGTGAAACATGCGCGTTTTGACGGTATTCTCGGGAATGCCTACGATTGTGCTGACCTCGGCTATCGGCATCTCGTGGTAGTATACGAGGTCAATGATTTCGCGGTGTTCCGCACTGAGATGGTTCATGCAGGCGCGGATGACATCTGCTTTATTGCTCTTTTGAGCGGTTATGTCGGGCGTATCTGCGTCATCTGCCAAAGTGGTTGCCGCATCGTCGTCCATCGCGACCTCGCGGCGTCGGCGCATGACGCTGAAGGCTTTATTCCGTGCGATCGATAGGAGCCATGTCGACACAGCAGAGCGCGCTTCGAAGCGGCTCGCTTGCTTCCAGACGTCCATAAAGACTTCGTTGACCAGTTCTTCAGCCACGGCGTCGCTTCCCGTAATTCGTGAGATGAAACGGAAAACACGCACCTGATGGCGCGCGAACAGGGCCGCCAATGCGGTCTGATCGCCGGACGTAATTCGCTCGACCAACTCGCGGTCTGCAGCTGCCTGCTCCATCTGGCATCCTAAAAATCTCCCGATGCGTGTCGGATTAGTAGTCGCATCGGCGGCGGAAAAGGTTCAAAGCAAATTGCGTACAACCCATGAACGGGAGTTTTGCCGTCATAATGTCAGGTGACGGCCCGTAAAGAAAAAACGCGCTTAACGACATCCTATCAAAGCAAACCTAAAATTCGATGCGTGTTCCGTTATGTCCGGTGCCGGGCAGACCCATGGATTCGATGGGCCAAGCCTTTCTGTGACGCTGCAAATATGGAGGGTGGAAATGTCTGTGACTTCAAGAAATAGAGGTTGCCGCCTTCGCCGCAGCGCACATTTCGTAGCGGGTGTCGCTGCCGGGATCGGGCTGACGTTGTTAGTCGGAGCGTTTATGGGCGCTGGAATTGCCGATGCCCGAAAGTCTCTGCAGCCGAGCGTCGATACATTGATTTCAACTTCCGAAACGATCCTGGGCGAGCCGATCTCGTATCCCACCGGAACAGCGAAGGTTACGGCTGCCGTCATTACGGTGCCCGTTGGCGCATCGACAGGCTGGCACAGCCATGGGGTGCCTTTGTTCGCGTATATACTGGAGGGGGAGTTGACCGTGGACTACGGTGAGAACGGCGTGCGGACCTATCGTTCGGGCATCGGGTTCATGGAGGCCATCGATATCGCGCATGATGGGCGCAATGGCGGCGATAGCGATGTCCGCATCCTGGCGGTCTATATGGGAGCAGAAGGGAAGGCTCTTTCGCGGAAGGCTGGGCCGCCGTCCCAATAGTTTTGCATTTCGGCTGTCCTCTAGGTGACACCCTGCAAAGGAATTTTCAGGGCGCGTCGAATTGTGGGGGACAGATGCGCATGTTGCTTGGTGGACGTGTGGCTTTTGCGTAGGCTCGTTCCGATTTGGCCCAGTGATTCCTTGGACGATCGGAATGTCGACTCCTTCTCTGTGCTACAAAGATCTTCGTCCTCACGTCCGGTCAGGTGACCTGATTGCCTTTGAGAGTCACACTTTCTCCGGACGGATGGTTCGTGTCTGGAGCAGCAGCCGCTATGCCCACGTGGGTATAGCAATGTGGCTCAGTGCAGGAGGGGCCCGGCCGCGGCTCTTTCTATTAGAGGCCCGCAGTGGGCACGGGGTCGGGATGCGGCTTATGTCGAGTGCCGGTGCATGCTGGTACATCCCGACACGCATTAATTGGAACGCCGACGTCAATCGGTTCGTCTGGCCCCAACTCGGGACCACCGGGTACGACTGGATGTCCGTTTGGCGGCGTATCTTCTTCCTGCCTCCGCGTCGTGATGGCGTCTACTATTGCTCGGAGTTCGCTGGGGAGATCCTCTTGCGCGGCGGCTTCAAGCTTCCTGATGAGGCGCTCGTAGACCCAGGTGAACTCGTCTATGCCGTGCTACGAAACGGTCCGGGTCAGATTTTTTGGATGGATGCGCCTCCGAGGAAGGTAGAGGGACAGGCAAAAGCTATAACGCGCTCCCCTCGACAATCTGCAATTCCGCCTTAAAAAGGTTTCAGTGCTTAGCTCAATCTGAGCAGCTCATTCGCGAGGCCAAGCAGGTTCCCGTGAGAGCTGCCTTGTGCTTTTGCGTCCCAGGTGTTTGGGGGTCGGTGACTGTGTTGGGGGCTTCCGAGGCTTCTTTTCCGGAATGTCGTGGGTGGATTCTCCGGCGGCTTTGCCCGGCAGTGTGCGATCTTGCCCGCAATGCCTTTAGGAAGCGGGGGGCCTTGCCGCTTGGACAAAAGCTCTGGCTTTCTGGTGTGCAGCCAACCCACAGTCAGCTCTCCAGATCGCGTATCTGCGCGGGGCTTCTTTCTGTGAAGCTTCACAATGAGACAACTTTTGGCAGACGGTTTTGGGTGAGATCTCAGAACCGTGAGGATGGCTGTACGGATGCAGCGATATCTGCGACATCAGCCGACGGTGACAGAATGCAAGCTTTGAGAGGATGCCGGATATGACGCAATTGAGCCGAAGAAGGCTGGTGCAGGGGCTTGGTGCTCTCGCGGTGTCACCCGCTTTCAGCTCGTTTCCCAGTCCGGCTTACGCTCAGGGTGCTGCACGGATCGTTGTCGTTGGCGGTGGCGCGGGTGGGGCAACTCTCGCGAAGTACGTTAAGGTTGGTGCTCCCAATGCTAACGTGACTCTCGTTGAGCGCAGTCCGACCTATACGAGCTGCTTTTATTCCAATCTTTATTATGGCGGTTTCCGCACGCTCGAGTCCCTTACGCATTCCTACGACCAACTCCGCAGCATCGG
The DNA here is from genome assembly GCF_025698805.1 of Filomicrobium sp. Taxonomy (NCBI): domain Bacteria; kingdom Pseudomonadati; phylum Pseudomonadota; class Alphaproteobacteria; order Hyphomicrobiales; family Hyphomicrobiaceae; genus Filomicrobium; species Filomicrobium sp. The sequence goes on along the minus strand of NZ_JAILWT010000008.1, from coordinate 138,113 downwards.
TATCAATCTTATCCAGGATGTTGCCGTGGACGTGGATACCAGCGCACGCGTCGTGACGATGATGGGCGGCACACGCGTCTCTTATGACAAGTTGGTTCTTTCTCCAGGCATAGATATCGATCTGGAAGCAATCGAAGGGTACGACGCTGAGGCGACGCAGGTGATGCCGCATGCGTGGCGTGGTGGGGATCAAACAAGGCTGCTGAAATCACAGCTCGAAGCGATGGAGGATGGCGGGGTTGTTGTGATCGCAGCGCCAGCCAATCCTTATCGGTGTCCGCCGGGGCCCTATGAGCGCATCTGCATGATTGCGCATTACCTCAAGACCAACAAACCTCGCTCTAAAATCGTGCTGTTGGACGCGAAGACGAGTTTTGCAAAGCAACCCGTTTTCCAAGAGGCTTTTGAGACCCACTACAAGGGCATGATCGAGGTCAATCTGACCGATCAGATCGACAGTTTTGAGGTCGTGAAGGTCGATCCTCGGACCAAGACCATGACAGTGAAGTCCGGACAGCAGTTCAAGGCCGACGTCGGCAATGTTATCCCGCCGCAACGCGCGGGCGGAATTGCCTGGCGTGCCGGTTGTGTCGAGGGGCGGTGGTGCCCTGTGTCTCCAGAAAGCTTTGCATCCACCAAGGTCAAGGACGTCTATGTGATCGGCGATTCTTCAAACGCCGCACAGATGCCGAAGTCAGCATTTTCCGCCAATAGCCAAGCAAAGTACGTCGCCAACACACTGGTGGCGGAACTCAACGGGTTGAAACCTCTGCCTTCGCGCCTGCGCAATACCTGCTGGTCTCTGTTGGCACAAAACGACAGCGTCAAGGTTGGAGCGAGTTATTCTGTTGGTGAGCTCGCCGGCGCTCCCGGCTTGGTGGCTGCGGGGCCGTTCGTATCAGAACCGGCGGAACCGGCCAGCGTCCGGGCGCGGAACTTCAAGGAGTCCGAGGGCTGGTATTCGGCCATCACGATCGACATGTTCGCGGCGAGCTGATCGCACGAGGCTTTTGCAAGGGTTTGTCATGATGCCTTTCCGGATACCTGCAAGTATCGCTGCGTGCCTTTTGCTCAGCTTGTCCGCGCTGTCCGCCCATGCAGGATCGTTCCGTGCCACGCTGACATCAGGCGTGGAAGTGGTCGGCGATATCGTCGATTTCCACGATGGATATTACGACTTTCAGGTCGGCGAGACCTTAAAGCGGATCAAAGTTGAGGACGTCTCTGGGCTTAGTCTCGTCGAACTCACCGCAGCAAGAACTGGCGATCGTCCGAGTGGGGATAATGTCGTTCCGGCATTTACTTTGGAGAAGAGTTCCGGTCAGCCGGTAGCGGGACAGATCGTTCAATTCCAAGACGGATATTACACCGTGGCCACGGCGACAGGGACCGTTCAGGTTCCCGTCAGCGAAGTTACGAAGATCGCGTTAGCCTGGCAGGAAGCTTCCGAACCCAAGATTGCCGAGCCAAGCGTTGCGAAACTCAGCGGGACACTGCGAATTCGGGCGACTGCGGAGGGAGTGGAGCGCGTCGTGCCGGAGATCTTGCAGTTTTACGCTAAGGCGAGCGGTCAGACTGGGAAGTGGTCTCCACGTCAAGCGGATGGCTCGCGTATTTATAACGTCGGATTCTCGGGGGAACGAGAAGGTCTGCGTATCGAGCTACAGGCCGATGATCCGATTTCAGCCGTGGCAGCTGTGTTGGCTGGCAATTCCGATATTGCGATTCTTTCAGCGGAGCTAACGACAGAAGAGCTGGCCGCGGTCGCTGCAAAGGTTCCTGAGGGCGTGATCCGTTCACGGCCTGCTGCTGTTGGTTCGCAGGAAGCGGCCCCCGCAAAAATTGCGATAGAGTTGACGCGTTTGGGACCGTCAGGCGCAGTCGTAATCGTCAATGCCGATAATCCCATTGAAAAGCTCTCTTACGATCAGGTCTCTGGAATTTTCAGCGGGAAGATTACCGACTGGTCACAACTGGGAGGTCCACATCGGCGTATTCGCGTGCACTCATTGGCTCAGCATTCCGGGCTCAAGAGCATAGCCAAACGCACCGTTTTGAAGGGCGGCGACTTGATGCTGTCTGCGTATCAGGTGGATACGCTGTCGGAATTGGCGGAAATCGTCAGCACCGATCCAACGGCGATAGGTCTTACGGAAGCTGCGAGCGTGGGTAATACCAAGGCGCTAAAGATCGTCGATCAGTGCGGGACGGCGCGCGCGCCCGATGAGTTCACCTTGAAGCTTCACTCTTATCCGTTGTCGGACACGTATGCTGTTTATAGCCTGCCCGATGCAAACTCGCAGACGAAAGAGTTTCGGAATTTTTTAAAAGCCGACCTGACGCAAAGCTTTCTCAAGAGCCGTGGGCTGCCTAACGACCGCGTCGTTGCGGTACGCAGTCCCGGTTTGAGCATTAATACTGAGGTTGGTGCCGGGACCAGCGCAACAAACGCGGCGAACAAGCAAGATGCTATTGAGCGTGTCTCAACGGTCTTCGGTTTTGCAAGCGGTAGCGTCACGCCGATGGACGGTTCCGAGAAGAAGGTCGATGGGTTGAAGACTTTTCTCGATGACCGGGATGGGGAAAAACGCCGGATTGCTGTGGTTGGATTTTCGGATGCGATTGGAACTCTCGATCAGAATATCGCGGTTTCAAGCGCGCGAGCCCGGAGCATCCAGTCTCTCTTGTCGCAACATGGTATTAAGGCAGAGAAGATATTGGCTTTAGGGCCTATGTTTCCGATCGCATGCGAAGTAAACCCGGGCGGGGCGGAGCTTAATCGGCGTGTTGAGATCTGGCTGTATTAATCGGTGTTAGACTGCGGAAATGGGTGATCAATGATCCGCTCTTGCTTCATAGTTGGTTTGGTCGCGTTCGCGGCTTTTCTGCCGTTCGGCGTCCTCGCCGTCGATGGCTTGAGTGAGGCGGATCTCAAACGGTACGGGCATCAGCTTTCTCAGGAGTGTTTGACCTGCCATCGGCTGGACGGAAAAGACGTGGGTGTTCCTGCGATCGTTGATTTGTCCAGGGAGGAATTTGTCAAAGCCCTGCAACTGTACCGGACCGGGCTCCGCGCCAACCCAATCATGGTTTCGGTTGCGTCAACGCTAGATAATCAACAGATCGAGGCGTTGGCTGTTTATTTCAGTTCCCTGAAAGATAACAAGTAAGTCCTCGTTCAGTCTTTTCGTAAGGATGCCGGCGTCTAAGTGGGCTACTGTTGATCCCGGAGCAGCGCTTCGCGTAATGCGGCAAACTTATTTGCGATGTGAGTCTTGAGCAGGGGGCCGAGGCGTGAGGCGTCACGTTTGCTTAGAGCGGAGAGAATTGCTTCATGCTCTGCGACGGCTGCGGTCCAACGGTCCTTCGACAGATTTGCCATGTAGCGTGCGCGACGTATGCGTCCAGATGCATTCCGCATCATCTGAGCCAACGTTGTATTTCGAGACGCACGCACAATGAGACTGTGAACCGCTTCATTGACTTCGAAATAGCGATGTAGATCGCCCCTCTTGTAGCATTCAACCATTTCTGCTTGCAGGTCGCGAGCAGATTCAATTTCCTCGTCTGTGATGCTCTGGCAGGCCAGCTCGCCGGAAAGAGCTTCCAATGCGCCAATAATGGGAAATAGTTCTTCGAGGTCGTCGATGGTGAGTTCGGTGACTGAGGCTCCCCGATTGGGAGTCAGGAGAACCAGGCCTTCGGTCATAAGAATTTTCAACGCTTCGCGCAGCGGCGTGCGCGATACGGCGAACTGGTCGCAGAGAAGCTTTTCGGAGATCTTCTCTCCCGGTCGCAGATCCCCTTCGATGATCAGACGGCGCAGCTGGTCAGCCAGCTCCTCGTGAAGCGGGCGCCGTTCAATGGGAGCACCGAGAACCGTACTCATGAACCTTCTTCCTTCAAACGTTATTGGAGGCAGAATATAGGACTTGCGCGACGTGGACAGCTTCACGGCCCGTCATATCGACAATCTGATGACGACATGAGGTGCCATCTGCCACGACTATGGCGTCTGTTGGTGCTTCGCGAATGCGCGGCATCAAACTCAATTCGCCCATTGCGCGCGAAATCTCGTAGGTTTCGGCTTGATATCCGAAGGCCCCAGCCATGCCGCAGCAGGACGTTTGAATTAGTTCAACTTCGAGATCGGGGATAAGCTTAAGCGTTTGCTGAACCGGTGATACCACGTTGAATGCTTTTTGGTGGCAGTGGCCATGGAGAAGGGCACGCGACACCGGCAAGGAGGAGAGTTTCAGTTCGAAAGACCCCTCGGCGTGCTTGCGCGCGATGAATTCCTCAAACAGCAAGACCCGTGCTCCTAGTTCCTCATTCCACTCTGCGCCCAAAAGTGCTGGGGCTTCGTCGCGGAATGTGAGTAGGCAAGACGGTTCGAGGCCTACGACGTAGCCTCCCCGTTCAAGGATGGGTTTGATGACTTCGATCGTACGTCGCATTTCCTCTGCTGCTTGGTCCGTGAGGCCTGCCGATAGGAACGTCCGCCCGCAGCACAGCGGGCGTGAGCCTGTGAGCGGGGTCGCGTGCGCAACTTGAAACCCGGCACGTTTCAGGACGGCTTCGGCGGCGCGAAGATTGTCGGGCTCGAAGTATCGGTTGAAGGTGTCCGCGAAGAGCAGAACATCCGCGTCGGCCGGCGAGGTTTCATATTCGTCCGGCTCAAATACGTCCGTGCGCCATTGCGGTAAGGGTCGGGCGGCGCTCATGCCCACAACTCGCTCAGAGATCCAGGCGGCACCAGGGATACGATCGCGCAAGTTCAACAGGCCTGCTGCGCGAGATGCTTTCTGCGCATAGTGCGGCAGATACGCGACCATGCGGTCGCGGAGGGAAAGGCCATGCCGCTTTGCTCTTGCAGCGGACACGTCGATTTTCATCTTGGCCATGTCAACGCCCGTTGGGCATTCACGGCGGCAGGCCTTGCAGGAGACGCACAGCTTCATGGTTTCTGCCATGGCGTCGCTGGTGAGTGCGTTCGGACCAAGTTGGCCGGATATGGCCAAGCGGAGGGAATTGGCGCGTCCGCGCACGAGATCGCGTTCGTTGCGCGTTACGCGATAGGACGGACACATGACACCGTCTTTGAGTTTGCGACAGGCGCCATTGTTATTGCACATCTCCACCGCGCCCTGAAAACCGCGACCCGATCCGTAGTGGCCGGACCAAGTGAATGCGGATTGTATCTCCGGGACGTTGTATTCGGGAGCGTAGCGTAGAAGATTGCGATCATCCATGCGCGGTGGACGGACGATTTTTCCGGGGTTGAGAAGCCCGTCAGGGTCCATCCGATCCTTTACCCAATTGAAGTTCTCAACCATGCGTTCGCCGAACATGGTGCGGTGAAACTCAGAGCGAACGATCCCGTCACCGTGCTCGCCGGAGTGGGAGCCGCGATAGCTGCGGACAAGCTCGAATGCTTCCTCGGCGATGGCGCGCATTTGTTTGACGCCGGTGTCCAACTTGAGGTTCAGGACCGGGCGGACGTGAAGGGTGCCCACGGACGCGTGGGCATACCAGGTTCCGTCCGTGTCGTGTTTGCGGAAGATGCCGGTGAGGCGGTCGGTATACTCGGCTAGGTCTTTGAGTTCGACAGCGCAGTCTTCGACGAAGGAGACGGGTTTTCCTTCGCTCTTCATCGACATCATGATGTTGAGGCCCTGCTTGCGGACCTCAATAATTTGCTTTTGGAACTCGGGGTCGATAGCTCGGACAACACCGCCGTCCTTCTTGCCGGGATCGCCCCAACGGAAGCCAAGATCCGCCATCAGATCTTCCAAGGCGTCCAGGCGTTTGAGGTTCTCGTTCTGATCCGGCTCCGCAAACTCCACGATGAGCAGCGCGGCGGGCTCTCCGCGCACGAAGGCATCAACGATTGGCTTGAACATCGCGATCTTGCGGCCAAGCTCGATCATATTGCTGTCCACCAACTCGACGGCGGTCGGATCGAGTTTGACGAGGTGCTGGGTTGCGTCCATTGCCTCGTAAAACGTCGGGAAATGGCAGACACCCAGAACCTTCGAGCTCAGGATGGGCGACAATTTCAACGTAATACGTTCGCTAAGGGCGAGCGTGCCTTCCGACCCGACGAGCAGGTGCGCGAGGTTATTGCCCTTCGCGTTGGGAAGGAGAGCATCGACGTTATAGCCACCGACGCGGCGAATAATGTCAGGAAAGCGGAGACGAATTTCTTCGGCTTCGCGCGAGCCAAGGGCCAACAAATCGCGGAAAAGCTCGCGGTTGGGGTCGGCTTCGTTGAGACCTTGCAGGTTTGTTTCGACCTGAGCGAAGCGGGCTCGACGGCCGTTCGCCAGGATGGCATCAATTGCCAAAACGTTGTCGCGTGACGTTCCGTAACGGATGGATCGCGCGCCACATGAATTATTTGCGGTCATGCCGCCGAGTGTGCAGCGTGAGGATGTCGAGACATCGACGGGATACCAGAGGCCATGCGGCTTCAGGTGATCGTTGAGTGTATCGAGAACGAGCCCGGGTTCGACGACGGCTGTGCGTGCTTCGGGATCGACTTCGATCAACTTGTTCAGGTGTTTCGAAAGATCGATGACGATTGCTTCATTGACCGTCTGACCGCTTTGGGAGGTGCCGCCGCCACGGGGAAGGACCGGTACACCGGCTTCTCGTGCAATCGCCAATGTCGCTTCAACGTCGGCAATCGTACGGGGGATGACGACCCCAAGCGGCATCATCTGGTAGATCGATGCGTCGGTCGCGTATCGGCCGCGGCTAAACTTGTCGAATAGGATCTCGCCCTCTATCGCCCGGCTCAGCTGCCGTTCAAGGCCTTCAGTATCGGGTTGATGCGTTCTCGACATGGCCACCGGCTTTGCTGCTGTTTGTGGGGGCGAAGACATTGCATAGTTGACAATGGCTCACCGTTCAATTTTTGTATTCAAAATGCGAAATAAAAAATTCGCCAAGTGATCTGGGGGTAAGAATTTCCTTCAGGTGCAGAGGTGACGGGAGCGGAGGATATACAAATGTACAAATCGGGCCGGCATTTCCTCCAAATTCCTGGACCTTCGAATGTACCTGATCGTGTCCTTCGCGCGATGGATTTCCCGACAATGGACCACCGCGGGCCGGATTTTGCCGACATCGGCAAAAAGGCTCTTGAGGGAATGAAGTCCATCTTCAAGACCGAGCAGGATGTCGTGATTTTCCCGTCCTCCGGGACGGGGGCGTGGGAAGCCGCTCTGGTTAATACTTTGTCAGCTGGTGATCGCGTGCTGATGTATGAGACCGGACACTTCGCGACCCTGTGGCAGGCGCTCGCAAAGCGGCTTGGACTCCAGCCGGAATTCATTCCCAGCGATTGGCGCAGCGGTGCTGATCCGGAGAAAATCGAAGCGTATCTGCGGGCAGACAAGAACCACGAAATCAAGGCTGTCTGTGTCGTCCACAACGAGACATCGACCGGTTCGGTTACGCAGGTCAAAGAGGTCAGAGATGCCATAGATTCTGCGGGGCATCCGGCTTTGCTGATGGTCGACAGCATCTCGGGACTCGCGTCGATTGATTTTCAGTTTGATGCGTGGGGCGTCGACGTTGCGGTTTCCGGATCCCAGAAGGGCTTGATGCTTCCGCCGGGCCTTTCGTTCAATGCGATCAGCGCGAAGGCGCGCGCGGCAAGTGCCAAGGCAACGCTGCCGAAGTCTTATTGGGCTTGGGATGAAATGAAAGGCCCGAACGAGAAGGGGTATTTTCCATATACGCCGGCAACGAACCTTCTCTATGGCCTCAATGTTGCGATCGATATGCTGCATGAGGAAGGTTTGGACGCCGTATTTGCGCGACATGCCCGGCACGGCGAGGCTACGCGGCAGGCGGTGCGGACCTGGGGGCTCGACATCCTCTGCAGCGACCCAAGACATTACTCCAACGTGCTGACGACAGTCGTGATGCCCACAGGGAGCAGCGCTGACGCGTTCCGTAAGACAACGCTCGACAATTTCGACATGTCACTCGGGAGTGGATTATCAAAGGTTGCCGACCGTGTCTTTCGTATAGGCCATCTTGGCCATTTTAACGACTTGATGCTGATGGCAACGCTGTCTGGTGTCGAGATGGGACTGAAACTTGCGAGCGTTCCTCACAATCGGGGTGGCGCGCAAGCGGCAATGGACTATCTTACCAACTCAGAACGACCGACCGAGGCGATCGCCGCGGCCCAATAAGAATCAATAATTAAAAGCAACTGATAAAAACCTTCGGGAGGAGGACCCCAAATGAAACGAATGACGCTGTTGGCTGCGTCCGCGGCCGCTGTCCTGTTCGCCACTCCAGCAATGGCGGACAAGCTTGTGCTCAAATTCGGTCACGTCGGTGAACCCGGTTCGTTGTTTGAGGCGAGTGCCAATGCCTTTGCTGCATGCTCGAACAAAGCTCTTGGTGATAAGGCTGAAGTTCAGACCTTCGGATCTTCTCAGCTCGGCAAGGACAGTGAGCTGCTTCAGAAGTTGAAGCTTGGCCAAGTAACTTTCGCTCTACCTTCGTCGGTCATGTCGTCCGTTGCCAATGAGTTTGGCGTGTTCGAGATGCCCTACATCATTAAAAGCCGCGATCACATGCGGCGGGTGCAGAAGGCATTGATGGAGAGCACCTTCCAACCTGCGGTTAAGGCGAAGGGCTATCGTATCATCGGCTTGTTCGAAAATGGCTTCCGCCACATCACGAACAACGTCCGTCCGATCAAGGTGCCGGCAGATCTGTCCGGTATCAAGCTGCGTACGCCTAAGGGTGTTTGGCGGTTGAAGATGTTCAAGCTCTACGGCGCAAACCCGACGCCGATGGCATTCTCAGAGGTCTTTACGGCCTTGCAGACGAACGTCATTGACGGACAGGAAAATCCCTATGCGCAGATCGCGTCCGCGAAATTCCAGGAAGTTCAGAAGTACCTGACGATCACCAACCACGTTTACACACCAGGGTATGTTCTGGTGTCCGACAATCACTTCGGCAAGTTGCCGCAAGATGTTCAGGACGCACTCGTAAAGTGCGGTGCTGAAACCCAGGACTTCGTCTACAAGAAGGCGGCAGAGCTTGAAGTTGAGCTTCTGAAGGTCATTAAGGACGCTGGAGTGGAAGTGAACGAAGCGGACAACGCCGCATTCGTAGAGGCTTCTAAGCCGATCTATGACGAATACGCCGAAAGCTTCGATGGTGCGAGGAAGCTGGTTGAGACCGTGCAGTCTTTGGCGGACGGTTCGTAAACTCGCGCGAAGTTTCTGAGATTGGGCACGCTGCCGCGTGCCCAATCCGAAACTGTTCCTTCCAGGAGCGCCTTTGTCTCGTTCGCCGGACGCTCAACGGTACGTACGGCACATCTTCCACGATTATCGCGAGAAGAGCATTCCACTATGATCAGTGCTGTACGACGAGGCCTTGAACTCGTCTTGGAATGGGCGACCATCCTTTTGATGGTGTCCTTGACCGTCGTCGTTATCGTCGGCGTTTCATTCCGTATCGTTGGCGACTCATTGTCCTGGTACGACGAGATCGCAGCAATCCTACTCGCATGGATTACCTATTACGGTGCGGCCCTCGCTGCGCTGAAACGGAGGCATATCGGTTTCGATACCGTGTTGCTTTTGATCCCCATGCCGTTGCGGATGGTGGCTTTGTTGGTGGCAGAAGTCACGGTCGTTGGCTTCTTTGCAATCCTTGCTCTCACAGGCATGCAGGTTCTTCAGGTTTTGGAGGGTGAAACCCTTATCTCCCTGACTTGGATGCCTGTTCAATTCACGCAGTCGATCATTCCCGTTGGTGCAGTGCTGTTCATCATCTGCGAGCTTCTTAGCCTGCCTGAATACTGGGGCTTGACCGCGGCAGGTAAGTCGCTGGAGCACGAAGAGATCGAAGAAGACGTCAAATCTGAGCTCGAGAAAGCGAAGGCGCGATAGGCATGCTTATTCTTGCAATTTTCATCGCGCTTGTTGCGTTGATCTTCATCAACGTGCCGATTGCGGTCGCACTCGCTGTCGGGGGCATTATCGGTCTTTTGGCGACCGAAGGCGTCAGCAGTCTTCCCACCGTCGCTCTCGATATGTACGACGGCTCAACGAAGTTTTCGCTGATTGCCATTCCGATGTTTGTTCTGGCTGGTGCCATTATGAACGCGGGCGGTGTTACTGACCGTCTCATTAACTTCGTGACTGCGTTGATTGGTTTCGTGCGCGGTGGCTTGGCGATGGTCAACATCGGCGTGTCCCTGTTCTTTGCGGAAATTTCGGGATCGGCCGTTGCGGACGTGGCCGCGCTCGGTTCCGTTCTCATTCCGCAAATGAAGAAGCGAGGTTATTCAGCTCCGCTTGCGGCGGCGGTTACATCGTCTTCGGCTTCGCTGGCCATTATCATTCCGCCGTCGATTCCGATGATCCTTTACGCGACGTCCGCCAACACATCTGTTGAACAGCTATTCGTTGCGGGTTTCGTGCCGGGGCTGCTTGGCGCTGCGGGGTTGATGTTCGTCGCCTACATGTTCGCGCTTCGGTACAATTTGCCGGTCGAAGAAGCGTTTAATATGCCGCGATTGCGCAAAACCTTTATCGACGCGCTTCCTGCCTTTTCGTTGCCCGTTATCATTCTGGGTGGCATCTTCGGCGGCTTCGTCACAGCTACTGAGGCGGCCGGACTTGCCGTGATCGCTGCGCTCCTCGTGGGGCTTTGGTATCGCGAGATGGATTTCAAGCATCTGAAGCGTGCGATGCTTGATGGCGGTATGCAGACGGCGATCGTTATGCTGCTGGTTGCAGCTTCGGTTTTGATGGGTGGCTTCCTGACCCGGGCTCGGGTCCCTCAGGAGATTGCGGCCGCGATACTGGACATGACGACCAACCAGTATCTGATCCTGCTGATCATGAACGTTTTCTTCCTGATTATCGGCTTCTTCCTTCACTCGGCCGCAGCGATCATTCTGGTCATCCCGATCGTGATTCCGCTCATACACGCAGCAGGTATCGATCCTGTGCACTTTGGGCTGGTTGTGACGCTCAATTTGGCAATCGGACAGCAAACGCCACCGGTAGCAAGCGTGCTCATAACTGCGTGTGCCGTGGCTCGGGCTAATATATGGGAAGTCTCGAAGGTCAACCTCCCGTTCGTGGCCGTGCTGTTGGCGGTTCTTCTTCTATGCACCTATGTGCCAGCTGTTCCGATGTTCTTGGTTGAATATCTCTACCGCTAACACTGCAACGTGCTCGCAAAGACAATAACCACAGGAGGCGAGTGAGACATGTCAGGACCGCTGCAGGGGTGTCGAGTTATCGAGTTGGCTCACATTATGGCGGGGCCTGTTGCCGGATTGATGCTGGCCGACATGGGAGCGGACGTCGTCAAGGTCGAGAAGGCTCAGGGTGACGATACCCGTCGCTTTGTGCCTCCGACAATCAATGGCGAGAGCGCCGCTTTCATGATGATGAATCGCAACAAGCGGGGCATCGTTCTCGATCTCAAATCTGCACAGGGTCTTGAGGTCCTGCGGCGACTTTTGCGTGATGCCGACGTTGTCATCGAAAACTATCGATTGGGAACGATGGAGAAACTTGGGCTGGGATACGAGGAGCTGCGTAAGCTCAATCCGGGTCTCATCTACGCTGAAATCTCGGGCTTTGGACGCACCGGCCCCTACGCCCATCGCGGAGGCTTTGATCTCATTGCCCAAGGCATGAGTGGCTTGATGTCGATTACCGGCGAGGGCGCGGGGCGGCCGCCGGTGAAGGTCGGAGCGCCCGTGTCGGACATCACGGCGGGCATTCTGCTCGCGATGGGCATCGCTGCTGCTTATTCGCACAAACTTAAGACGGGAGAAGGGCAGAAGGTTGATACATCGCTGTTCGAGGCGGCCATTACGCAGACCTACTGGCAGTCGGCCATAACGTTCGCGACGGGCTCCTCACCGGGGCCGATGGGCTCAGCTCACCCGATGAATGCGCCCTATCAGGCTTTCGAAACCGCGGATGGTTGGATCAATATTGGGGCAGCCAATCAGACGAACTGGGAACGGCTGGTGCATGTTCTTGGTGCGCCGGAGCTTAATGATGATCCGCGTTTTGCTTCCAATGCTGAGCGCATCGTCAACCGGGAGGCTCTAGAAGACGTCTTGAGCGTCATTCTCAGGACGCGTTCGACAGCTGAGTGGCTCGAGGCTCTCGAAACATCCGGTATTCCTGCTGGGCCCGTTCTGAGCATCGATGAAATGCACAACGATCCGCAAACCCTGGCGCGAGATATGGTGCCGGAGGTTGCGCATCCGGTAGTTGGTGCCGTGCGCACACTCGGATTGCCGGTAAAGTTTTCGGAGACGCCGGGCGGTGTGCAGCGTGCTGCCCCCGTCCTTGGTCAGCACACGCGTGAAGTTTTGCTAGAAGCGGGCTATTCACAAGCGGAAGTCGAAGACATGATTAGAGCCGGAGCGGCACGCCAGGAGGAAAGTCTCGCATGAGTTTGGCGCTGACGCTTGAAAGGTCCAATCGTATCATCACGGTTGCATTGGAGAAGGCGGCGGAGTTGGGGCTCAAGCCGCTCACCGTTGCGGTGCTCGATGCAGGAGGTCACCTAAAGGCGCTGGCGCGTCAAGATGGAACGAGCACGCTCCGACCCGAGATGGCGCAAGGAAAAGCCCGTGGTGCTATTCATCTGGGTATCGGTTCGCGGGCGATCTTCGAGCGCGCGGAGAAACAACCTTTCTTCGTTCAGTCGGTCAATGCACTTGCTGGGGGCTCTCTGGTTCCTGTGCCTGGTGGTGTGCTTATCACGACAAGTGACGGTGAAATCATTGGTGCAGTCGGCATTACAGGTGATACATCCGACAATGATGAGACCTGTGCTGTGGCCGGCATAGAAGCGGCAGGTTTCGTCGCACGCATTTACTGATTTTCGAAAAGTTAGTCCTGTCACACGTTGACTCGGCCCGCTGTCTATTGCCGAGCATAGAGAGAGCGTTGGAAAATGCGCGCACCAGCACGGCTTGGTATTCCGCTTGCAGACGTCGATACCCCTGCTTTGATCCTCGATCTCGATGCGTTTGAGCGCAATCTCCAGACGATGGCGGATTGGGCCAAAAGCAAGAACGTGCGATTGCGCCCACATGCAAAATCTCACAAATGCCCCGCGATCGCGCATCGACAAATGGCGCTCGGAGCCGTCGGTGTCTGCTGCCAGAAGGTCTCGGAAGCCGAGGTGATGGTGGATGCTGGCATAACTAATGTGCTGATCAGCAACGAGGTCGTCGGGCGCACGAAACTAGAGGCGCTGGCGCAATTGGCGCTACGAGCGCGTATGGGTGTGTGTGTCGACGATATCCGGCAAATCAGAGATTTGTCTGAGGCGATGCATGCTGCTGGCGCAACAATAGATGTGCTTGTTGAAATCAATATCGGCGGGAACCGTTGCGGTGTTGAGCCGGGCGACCCTGCAGTTCGGCTGGGTGCAGCTGTTGCGCAGGCGGATGGCCTGCGTTTTGCGGGCTTACAGTCTTATGACGGAATTACGCAGCATGTCCGCGATCCGGATGAACGCAAGGCGCGTGCGGCGCGTGCGGGTGATGTTACCGCGCAGACCATTGCGGCGCTTCGCGATATTGGGCTTGAGTGCGAAACTGTCGGGGGCGCCGGAACGGGTTCCTTCGCATTCGACGGTATGAGCGGCGTGTGGAATGAGCTGCAACCGGGGTCCTACGCTTTTATGGATGCCGACTATGCTCGCAATACCCCGGCGGGTGGCGATGTTCCCAAATTTGAGCACGCCATGTTTGTTTGGGCGATCGTCATGAGCCGTACCAGCGTTGGTCAGGCTGTGGTGGATGCCGGGCATAAAGTGCTGCCTATCGACTCGGGTATGCCGGTCCCGTTTGATCGTCCGGGTGTTCGCTATGAGCGGCCTTCAGACGAGCACGGTTGCCTGGTTGCGGAACTGGACTCGGCCCTTCCTGACCTAGGTGAGAAAATTCTGATCGTGCCCAGTCATGTCGATCCAACGGCCAACCAGCACGACTTTTTTATCGGTGTGCGTGGGATGGCCGAGGGCGATGGCACAGTTCAAGAGATCTGGCCAGTTACGGCGCGAGGTTGTGTGTTCTAGCAGCACAACCTCTTTGCACCGCACGGTTGTTGCTCAGCTTTCGCTTACATATTTGTACGCGGTTCCGTCGCGTTCCACGCGACCGACGCCGGGATCGGGCAAGTGGTATCCGATAAGACGCGTTTTTTCGTTGGCCATTTTGTCCAATAGCTTCTGACGAGTTTTGATTGCCCGTTCCGGCTCGTGATCGTTTCCTGAAATCCAGTCTGGATGTTGGAACGAGACGATATGGTGGGTGAGCGCATCGCCGAGCACGATGAAGGACTCGTTGCCTTGGCTGATTTCAAGTGAGATGTGGCCGGGCGTGTGGCCGCCGGTTTCCAGAGTGGTTACACCGGTGACGACATCTGCCCCCGGTTTAAAGGTTTCCAGCTTGTCCTTGACCGCATCGATGTTGCGTTGCGCGCCGGTTGCAAACCCTTGACGATCTTCGGGCAATTTGGACAGGATGTCGTCGGCCATCCAGTAATTGTACTCTTCCTCGGAAATCAGATAGCGCGCGTTTGGAAAGACGAGTTCGTCAAAGTCATCCGTGGTTCCCCAAATGTGGTCGGGATGCGCGTGCGTGAAGACAACGGTTGTTATGGCTTCGCGGTCGATGCCGTTCGCATCGACATCGTCGATAAGCTTGCCGGCTGTGGCCATGAAGCGTGGTCCCGAGCCAACGTCGACCAGGATCTGCTCATCGCCGTTGCGAATAAGAGTTACGTTTAGTGGGCGGCGGATTTGATCCCCTTTGTGGCCCGCAGCGGCGAAGGCTGCGGCGCGTGCGCTTTCCTCAGCATTCGGGGCGAAAAGGCGTGCGGGTAGCATCAGGTGGCCGTCGCTCAGTGGCAGGATCTCGAACTCGCCGAACTTGATTGTTTCCGCGGCTGCGGTTGGGAAGGGAAACCCTGTGGCTGCGAGTGTGGTGACGGCGCCGGCTCCGATGACAAACTTCCGACGGTTGCATGCAAGCGTTTCCCCGGCATTTTCAGGCTTATTACGATCTCGGGACATCGTTGGGCTCCCTCATATTGCAAACGGCGACATGCTGCTGGATATTCGGTGACACTTACGGTTGACGCAATGTTCACCTGAACCGCGTTTGCCATTTAATGGGTCACGAGGGCGAATGCCAATCGTATGTTTGCAGCAGAGTTGGGGTGGATTCGCGTGATGCTCAATGCTTTGTCAGTCTTCGTCGCTTATATGGGCGAGCTGCCTTGAGTATACGCGCGCGGAGGTTCTTCTACCTCATTCTTGTGGGGTTAAGTGCAGCATGCGGTCTCGTTGTGGAGATCGTCGCGGGGCGCATGATCGCTCCTTATCTTGGAATGTCTCTTTACACCTGGACGGCGATTATCGCGGTCGTGCTGGCAGGCTTTTCAATCGGCCACTGGATTGGAGGGCAGATTGCTCAGCGCGCGGGGGGACGGGCGCAATCCGATGTCGCCTGGAGTCTCTTGCTCGCGGGTGGCAGTGCGCTTGTAAGCATTTTTTTGATCCGGATTATTACAGGCCCGGTGATCAACCTGAGCCTCCCGCCTGTCGCGACAATTCTGATTATTACGTTCGCGCTTTTTTTCCTTCCAAGCCTTTTTGTCGGGATCGCATCTCCGGTTCTGACGAAGCTCGCGATCGACGATGAGCCGACCAAGGCCGGCGCGATCCTGGGAGGTTTTTACGCCGTGGGTGCGGCGGGCAGCATTCTCGGAACACTGGCCGCAGGGTTCATTTTCATTTCGTGGCTTGGGACAGTTTGGACGCTACTTCTCGTTTCGGCCCTGTACTGCGTTATGGCGGCGTCTCTCTTCATCAGTAGGCGAGGGGGATCGGCCAAGGAACGTCTAGTTTCGTTCGTCATACTTTTGGGTTGGGGTGCCGTTGCGTTTGCTGGTCAATGGACGGGAGTGTTTGCGCGCGTGTGCATCGTCGAAAGCGATTATTACTGCATCCGCGTTGAGAATGTTTCTGGCGAAATTGGTGTGCCAGCAAAGGTGCTTGTTCTCGACCATTTGGCGCACGGTATAAACCTGAGGGATTTTCCGGGCGGACTCGTTTCGCCCTATGCGGATCTGCAGGATACGCTCATGCGTATTCATGTCGGTGAGAGGTCACCGTTTCGCGCGTTCTTTATCGGCGGGGGCGCCTACACAATACCGCGGGCGTGGCTGGCTGCCCGGAGGGACGTGGCGATAACAGTAGCGGAAGTCGATCCTGCCGTTACCGAAGTTGCGATAACGCATCTTTGGCTCAAGCCTGATCCGAGATTGACAATTCGGCACGGTGATGCGCGGAGCGTGCTCGTAAGTATGCCGGCTGATCAGTTCGACGTTGTGGTTGGCGATGCTTTTCATGACATCACCGTCCCGCAGCATCTGGTGACATCGGAATTCTTCGGACAAGTTCGGTCGCGTTTGCGCGATGGAGGCATCTATCTGATGAACGTCGTCGATCATCGGGAACATCCCCGTATGGCGCTGTCCGTTGTCGCTAGCCTTGCGGAGCACTTTCCGATCGTCGAGCTTTGGCGCTCCGATGAGGCTGGTGAGCGCGCCACGTTTGTGGTCGCGGGGCTAGCGAAGGCAACTCCGGCCGGTGATTTGCCAGCCCGGCATTCGGAAGGTGTGAATTTTGAACGGCTTGAGACATCGCAGATGTCTAGGATGCTTTCGCCCATTGTGCTGCGGGATGATTTCGCGCCCGTTGACCGGCTGATCGGTGTTCAGTGAGCCGATACCAGATCAGTTTTCAGGATGATCGATCTGCCTTCGCGCAGAAGAGATCATAGACCAGTTCGAGAACAGCGCGCGCGCGGCCATCGGCGAGCGAATAGTAGATCGTGCGGCCAACGCGGCGGGCTTCAATGATCCCTTCCTCACGCAGGCGTGCCAACTGCTGGGACACAGCCGGCTGGTTCTGCCCTAATAACTCTTCCAGTTCCGTAACGGTCTTTTCGCCACTGGAGATGTGGCAGAGGATCATGAGCCTGCCTTCATGGGCAAGCGCCTTCAGCAGAGCGGTTGCCTGTTTGGCGCTTTCCGCCATCTCGTCAAGCTGCTTGTCTGGAAGAACGTCTGGATCAGGAGACGACATTATTCTTTCATCCTCAAGTTCGCAGCGGCGGCGTCCTCAGTGGAGGGAAGGGACGACAGGATATCCTGAAGCATCGGCCAGAAGAAATCCTGACCTGGATACCCAACAATCCTTCCATATTCCTTGCCGTCTTGAAACACGATGAACGTGGGAGAAAACGTTACCGCGGTAATTTTGGCGAGATCGTCAGGGCGTTGATCATGGATGTCCACGCGGCGCAAAGGCGCGATGCGACCCTCCTCCGTATTCGGATATATGACGCCGATTTCGTTATTCCAGCGCGCGCACCAGCCGCAACCGTCTTCCTCGAACATCACGAGTTCAGCGGCTTTAGCCGGTCCAAGGGCAGCAAACGATAGCATCAGCGCCAAGGCGGCAGCCAAAAGCTTCAATTCAACCTCGCATAGTTCGGGAGTTCGAAGATAGTTCGTAAGTTGAGTTGGGCCGCGCACATTTTCAAGCAGGGATGGTGCGTTGCAATATATGCGCATATTTGAATTTATCTCTTGATTTGGTTTTGAGTAGCTGTTTAGTCTGCGTGCGTGGCAGTTGAGAGGACAAAATTGCTGTCACCGTAAGAGTCTGAAAAATCAATTCTCGCTTCCGAGAGTAGCGAAGCGCAGCGGAGGGGATGTCTATGGAGCTGAATAGACGCGAAATTCTGGCTCTGAGCGGTGGGTCGATAGCCTGCTTCGCTCTTGGCGTATCAGCCGTTTCGACTCCGGCTTTGGCGAGTGCTACCGATGAGCGCATTAAGGCCTTCGCCGGAGATGCAGAGCTTCGGGAAGGGCGGATTTCCCTTACGGCTCCCGAGATCGCTGAAAACGGAAATACCGTTCCGATTGAGGTCAAGGTCGAAAGCCCTATGACGAAGGACGATTACGTTTCCGAGGTTATGGTGCTGGCGGACGGCAACCCCATGCCTGGCGTCATTACGTTCCTCTTTTCGCCGATGAGTGGCGAGGCGACCGCAACAACACGCATTAGGCTTGCGACGACGCAAAATGTCATTGCCGTTGCGAAGATGAGCAATGGTTCGGTCTTCATGGAAAAGAAGAACGTGAAAGTTACGATTGGCGGTTGCGGCGGCTGATGTCTGCAACCCTTTGCGTTCAAACGAAATTTCTCTGAAGAGGATTGAGAGATGGCGACTGCGAAGCCCCGCGTGAAACTGCCTGACAAAGCGACGAAGGGTGAAGTGATTACTATCAAAACTCTGGTGAGCCACCCTATGGAGTCGGGTCAGCGCAAGGATCGGAAGACGGGTGAGAAAATCCCGCGGATGATCATCAATAAGTTCACTGCGACGTTCAACGGCCAACAGGTGTTCGGCGCCAATATCGAACCTGCCGTTTCGGCCAACCCGTATCTCGAATTCACGATGAAGGTGGAGGAGAGCGGCAAATTTGAGTTCGTTTGGGTCGACGATGCCGGAACGACCTACAAGACTGAAAAAGGTATCGAAGTCACCGGGTAACCGGTGACGGTGCGGTTTATTCCGCACCACGGTTGCTCTCGCACGACTTGCGACTTGGCTCAGGCTTGCAAAATATGCCTAGTCTGCGCGCGCTGCTGCTCGCCCTCATTTCCGAGAAGCAGCGGTTTGATCCAAGAGCAAACGAACTGGGCGAAAGCTAATGATATCACGACGCGAATTTCTTCAAGTTTCCGTAGCCACAGGCGCTTTGCTCGGGACGGCCGGCAGCGGTGCGTGGACGGCCCTTGCCGCACGGCAAGGCTTGATGAGCGAGGCGGAACTGTTGGCGTTTCCGGAATTCGGAAACGTGACGTTGGTGCATCTCACCGATATTCATGCGCAACTCAAGCCGATCTTTTTCCGTGAGCCGTCAATAAATATTGGCGTTGGCGAAGCTGCGGGGAAACCACCTCATGTGACCGGCAAGGAGTTTCTCGAGCTTTACAAAATCGAGCCCGGTAGTCCGGAAGCCTTTGCCCTGACCTACGAGGATTTCGCGGCGCTCGCGAAAACCTACGGACGCATGGGCGGGATCGACCGCATCGCGACGGTCTTGAAGTCGATCCGCGCAGATCGTGAAGGCCGGGTGTTATTTCTCGACGGCGGTGATACCTGGCAGGGCAGCTACACATCGCTGAAAACTCAAGGTGCCGACATGGTGGAGGTGATGAATCACCTCGAACCGGATGCCATGACGGCGCACTGGGAATTTACTTTTGGTATCGACCGAGTTCGGGAGATCGTCGACAATCTGCCGTTTGCCTTCCTGGGCCAAAACATTTTTGACAATGAGTGGGACGAGCCTGCCTTCGAAGCCTACAAAATGTTCGAACGTGGGGGCTCTAAGATCGCCGTCATCGGTCAGGCCTTCCCTTATTTGCCGATCGCAAATCCACGTTGGATGTTCCCCAAGCTGTCATTTGGCATCCGCGAGCAGAACGTACAGCAGAACGTCGATGCGGCGCGTGCAGCAGGTGCTGACGTCGTTGTCCTGCTGTCTCACAACGGCTTCGATGTCGATCGCAAGTTGGCAAGCCGTGTGACGGGTATCGACGTCATCCTGACCGGCCATACGCATGATGCCATTCCCGAGCCTGTCATCGTCGATAAAACCTTGCTGGTCGCAAGCGGCTCGCACGGAAAGTTCCTGTCGCGGCTGGATCTCGATGTGCGTGACGGTCAGGTCAAGGGCTACAAATACAAGCTCATTCCGATTTTCTCGGACGTCATCACCCCCGACAAATCGATGACTGAGCTTGTCGACAAAGTTCGTGCGCCCTATGAAGCCGAGCTCAAGACCGTAGTCGGAAAGGCGGATACGCTGCTTTATCGGCGCGGCAACTTCAACGGCACGTTTGATGATCTGATCTGTGATGCGCTGCTGTCGGAGCGCGAGGCGGACATTGCCCTATCTCCTGGGTTCCGTTGGGGAACGAGTGTGCTGCCCGGCCAGGACATCACCGTCGAGGATATCTACAACGCGACCGGTATGACGTACCCAGCTGCATATCGCTCGGAAATGACTGGGGCGCGGCTGAAGGAGATCCTGGAAGACGTCGCAGACAATCTGTTCAACCCAGACCCCTACTATCAGCAAGGGGGCGACATGGTTCGTGTCGGAGGAATGGGTTACGCGATCGACGTTTCGCAAACGATTGGCAATCGCATTTCTGACATGACGCTCCTGAAGAGCGGCGAGCCTATCGATCCGCAGAAGACTTACATCGTGGCTGGCTGGGCTTCCGTGGCGGAGGCTACCGAAGGGCCTCCGATCTGGGATGTCGTGACTTCATACATCAAACGTGTCGGAACGGTTCAGGGTAAGCCCAACCAGTCCGTTCTTGTGAAGGCGTAGGGAGCCGGTCCGGCTTCTTACACAAAAAGGCTTGTCCAGTTTGGATGGGGCATCGGGAGAAGAGAGATGAGCAAGCCGGACAACATACGTGGCCATAGCGGCGGCGTTTCGCGCCGTCACGTCTTGGGGGCGAGTGCTGCTGGAATGGCCTTCGCCGCGACGCGCGTCTACGCCAATCCCGCGGGTGATGCGCCGACTACTCCCGATAAGGCCATTACGGAATTGCAGGATTGGTCGCAGGCTCTTGGCGATGGCGTCGATGCCAAGCCTTATGGCGTTCCGTCGAAATACGAGGCCGGTGTCGTGCGGCGCAACGTCGAGTGGCTGACGGCGTCGCCGCAGTCCTCCGTCAATTTCACGCCACTGCACGATCTGGAGGGTATCATCACCCCGAACGGTCTTTGTTTCGAGCGGCACCATGGCGGGGTTGCGGAAATCAATCCGGCGAAGTTCCGCTTCATGATCAACGGTCTCGTTGAAAAGCCGATGGTGTTCACCATCGACGACCTGAAGCGTTTTCCCAGAGAGAACCGGATCTTCTTCCTCGAATGCGCAGCGAATTCGGGCATGGAGTGGCGCGGCGCTCAGCTCAATGGCTGCCAGTTCACGCACGGCATGATTCACAACGTCATGTATACGGGCGTGTCACTGAAGCGCGTGCTGGAGGAAGCCGGTCTCAAGACAAACGCCAAATGGGTCATGCCTGAGGGTGGCGATTCCGCCGCGATGAACCGTTCCATCCCGCTGTTCAAGGCGCTGGACGATTGCATGTTGGCATACGCCATGAACGGTGAGGCGCTGCGCCCCGAGCAGGGCTATCCGCTGCGGCTCGTTGTTCCCGGCTGGGAAGGCAATATGTGGGTCAAGTGGATCCGGCGTATCGAAGTCGGTGACACGCCCTGGCACGCACGTGAAGAAACCTCGAAGTACACGGACCTTATGGAGAACGGCAATGCCCGACGTTTCACCTGGGAGATGGACGCGAAGTCGGTCATCACCAATCCTTCGCCTCAGGCACCGATAAAGCACAAGAAGGGATTTACGGTGCTGTCGGGTGTTGCTTGGTCCGGGCGGGGCAAGGTTTCACGCGTGGATGTCACGATTGATGGCGGCAAGAACTGGCACACGGCGCGGCTTGACGGGCCGAGCTTCGATAAGTCCATGCACCGCTTCTACTACGAGTTCGATTGGAACGGTGAGCCGCTGCTCTTGCAGTCGCGGGCTATCGATTCAACCAGCTACGTGCAGCCGACCAAGGACGAACTGCGCCAGGTGCGTGGCTATAACTC
The DNA here is from genome assembly GCF_025698805.1 of Filomicrobium sp. Taxonomy (NCBI): domain Bacteria; kingdom Pseudomonadati; phylum Pseudomonadota; class Alphaproteobacteria; order Hyphomicrobiales; family Hyphomicrobiaceae; genus Filomicrobium; species Filomicrobium sp. Next base: position 116,302 of record NZ_JAILWT010000008.1, on the reverse strand, counting down.
CATCTACCACAACAACGCGATCCAGACGTGGCACGTGAAGGCGAACGGTGAGGTTGAGAATGTCGAAATCTCTTAAGGCGTTTGCGGTTGCCGGCGTGCTGCTGTTGAGCGTCTCTCCGGTATTGGCGGCAAAGCTGGGACTTGGACGTGAAGCGCTACCCGAAGAGGTTGCGGCTTGGGACATCGATGTACGCCCGGACGGCGTGGGGTTGCCTGCGGGCCGCGGAACGGTCGCGCAGGGTGAAGAGAAGTTCGCGGAACAATGCGCGATGTGTCATGGCGTTTTCGGAGAAGGTGCCGGACGTTGGCCGGTGCTGTCCGGTGGTCGGGACACTTTGAAGAGCGATAACCCGGTCAAAACAGTCGGGTCCTATTGGCCCTATCTCTCGACGGTTTTCGACTATGTTCATCGCGCGATGCCGTTTGGTTATGCGCAATCGTTGTCGAACAACGAAGTCTATGCGCTGACTGCCTACATCCTTTATCTGAACGACATCGTGACGGATGAAGATTTTGAGCTGTCGAAAGAGAACTTTCTCTCCATCCAGATGCCGAACGCCGAGCATTTTACCGAGGATCCGCGGCCGGATACGCCATTGGTCTCGGCGAAAGAGCCGTGCATGACCAACTGCAAGTCCAACGTCGACATCACTGGACGCGCGCGGATTTTGGATGTGACGCCGAAAGAGGGTGAGGACGCGCCGAAGCTTAGCGTCGATTGATCGAAGATCGCAGCTTTTTTGGAAGGGCCCGGAGCCAACGGCTTTCCGGGCCTTTTTTGTGTTTGGGGCAATCTGAGAGTCGGACGTCGCTGTAAGAGGTGATGCTCCTGTGCAGAGTAGCCACGCTTCTGCGTCTCAGTGTTGCGGGACGGAAACGCCCCTGGTCTGCAAACTCTATTATCTTGCTCAAGATTGAGGTTGTGGCGATTGCCGGCGTTCGACTTTCCTCGCTGATGCGTTCGCGCTCAGAAGCTTGCCTTCGGGGGTGGGGGGAAACGGATAAGCGCTTTGGCTAGCGAGGTTGCGCCTTTTGGCGGCATCGTAGGTGAGGGTGGATGCGATGAAATTTCAAGGTGCTGCCGTGGCGCTCGTCGCTGCGCTGATGGTCGGGCTGAGCGGTTTGGATTCTCATAGCGCGCATAGTCAAGATGACTCTGCTTTTGCGCCATTGCTGGGGTGGTGGAAGGGGCAGGGGCGCCTTGGCTTCCAAGAAGGACAGACCGAAAATGTCACATGCCGGGCAACGTACGTGTTGGGGGACGTCCCCACCAAGCTCGAGCAGAACATTCGCTGTGCGACGTCGAGCGGGAAGGTCGAAATCGTAAGTCATGTCACGAACGACGACGGCGAGCTCTCTGGCACGTGGACCGAACGCATTTACAACCTTGTCGGTGATCTCAGCGGCGCCATAACAGAACGCGGGTACCGCGTGTCGGTCACCGGCGGCGATGTCGGGGCTGAGATGGAGATCATCGTGAAGGATGGAATGCAGGTCATCGAGATCAAGTTTAGCGGAAATACGCTGCGCGGACTGACACTTGTCTTGAAAAAGGGCTAAGAAAGATTGGGTCGGGCGCATCGTCGCCCTCTCGTATTATTGATTGTAACACTCAACTTATCTGCTTAGCTTGCGACGCAATTCGGATAGGACTGCCGGATTGAAATTTCAGGCGGAGCGCACGATGGCAGCGGTACGGTTTGTTCGGTCGGCATGGCACGTGGCGCTGGCCGCGGCGGCGGTTTTATGGGCCGCCGGTCCGGCGGCCGCCTTTGACCATGCTGATGTGGCCCGACGGTTGCTCGAAGAGCACATCATTCCTTCGTACCAAGACTTTGCGAGCCGGACTCAGTCCTTGGCGGATGCCACGCGCTCTTTCTGCGACGCGCGATCAGAGGCTGGATTAGCGAAGGCCCGTTCGGCGTTCAAGGGCGCAGTCATTGCGTGGGGGCGGATCGGCCATATCCGCTTTGGGCCTGCGGTGACGGACAACCGTTACGACCGGATCCTGTTCTGGCCGGATCCTCGGCATGTGACGATGAAGCAAGTTGGGCGGCTGTTGCGGACGAAGCCTGAAGCCGCGCTAAAGCCGGAGAATGTTGCGACGGCCAGCGTGGCCACTGTTGGCCTGCGCGCATTGGAGATCGTTTTCTTCGGGCCAGGGTCAGACGATTTCGCGAGCGCGGATAAGGACAAGACACACTATCGGTGCGGGTTGGCGCTTGCGCTATCAGAAGACCTTCATCATACCGCTGCGGTTATCTTCGAGGACTGGACCTCGAGCGATAGGTTTCAGCAGCTGTGGCTTCATCCAGGTGCGGACAATTCGCGTTACCTGAAACCCTCCGAGACAACGCAGGCGCTGGTCCAAAGCTTCGCAGATCGGCTTAATCGCATGCTTGCGTTTGATATTCCATCCGCGGATGGTGAAGCGAGCAATGGCAATGGGACGATGCCGATCTTTGGCCCCAGTGGTGTTGCGATCGATTTTCTGAGCGCGAGCCTGGATGGCTTGGAAGCGTTACTCAAGGAAGGCGGCTTTCTCGATCAATCCGCAAGCGGCAGCGCGGAAGATACAGAGGACGTGCAGCAACGTCTCAACGTCGTGCTGACCGAGCTACGTTTTGCCCGACGAGCGTTGGGGCTTATCGCTCAATCAGAAGCGCGGGGTGACTTCAAGACCATACCTGTGGCGATGTGGAAATCGGTTCGTCTGCCGGTTGAGAACGCTCGCGAGATCGCTGACGAAACCTTGAAAGCGGAAGCGGGCTTGAGTTCCGGCTTCAATGCGTTGGACGGGGATTGAGGGCAGAACATCTACAAAGGTTGGCCTGCGTCCATCCATTCGTGCATCGCAACGATGAATTCGGTGGTTGGGTATTCCCTTATGTCATTTTCTGAGGAACCGGCAGCGAGTTCCCGCTTCCAATACCACCCCTGAAAGTCGGCGTACTTTCCCTGTATCCGTGACTGTCCGATCTTCTCTGCCCCGTGTGCGACGAGCCATGTCCTCACGTGGAGCATGGATTTCTCAAAGCTTCCGTTGTGAACTTTGATATCCCAGCCAGAGATGTCGGACAAAGTCTTTTGGTAATCATACTTCGCGTGCTCAAGGACCAAGATTACCTTGTCGGCCAGGCCGCCGGTGCCAAACTTTCGGCATGCATGATCCAAACCGAGCTCGAAGGGCATGTTCATTCGAGCGTACTGATCAGTGTCAGAAAACTTACAGCGACTCAGGTCGTGAATGCCGTACTTGGACCCTCGGATCAGTTCGATAATTCTATCGAGGCGCGCGGCTGAGTTGTCAGCATTCTCCGGAGCGAGGCGCGGGAAGAAGCCTAGGTAACCGACGCAAAACGCCATTGCTTGAAGCAAGGGTGCGAAGTCGTCGTCAAAAGGGCAGTTGATGAATACCGATCGGTCGAATGGTGAAGTCAATGTCAGCCCTTGGGATAAGGGGCTTCAGCATAAGAATTGCGTTCGCGAATTCGTCCGTCTGCACCGTGGATATAGACTTCGGTTTTCTGGTTTCGAGCAATTTCCGTAGCTGCTCTGATCGCTTCAGCCTGGGTCGCGTGAATGCTGGTGGCTCTCGAAGATCCCGCTTTTTTCACACTCCATTTTCCCGCGGAGGGTATGACGTGCTGACCCTTTCGAGACATTAGCAAAAGCTCCTTAGTTGGACCGCATGAGCGTAACTCAGACCCAAGATTAATTCCATTGCCGTCGCTGGCACGCATGCCGGTGAGCACTTCGCTGTCGTGCCTAGCTTGCCAGCTGACTTGAACCGGAACTTGGATCCCGGGGACAAGCCCCGGGATGACGACGAGGATACAAATTGTAAACGAGATGAGATACCTTACTTGCCTTCGCTGTTGCGTGTTTCAGCATAGAGCCAAGCAAGCCGGTCGAGGAACCAGAGCTGGCCGAACAACATTCCCGCGACACCGAGAGCGATGGCCCAAGGGTCGAGCATGACCAACCCGATGGCGAGCGGGGCGATCGCGACGCAGCTGCCGAAAACGATCCAGAACGTTGCTGTCTTGTGATGTTCCGGAATCGGATTCTCTTTGCGGGCGAGCCAAAGCTGCTCGCCGCGTATGGCACGAGTCTCCCAACGTTCGTCTGTTGTCGCCTTCGAGAAGATGCGCGTGTTCAACCAGAGAAAAATTACGATGAGGCCAATCGGTATGAGGCACCACCATCCAATCCATACACGGGCATAGACCGCTAAAGCGAAAGCCGGGAGTGTGGCTAGTCTCGTCCAGACGCTCCATGGATTGGCATGACGCGCCCATGTCTCGTCGTCCATGGCCATCGCATTGTTTATGGATTGGTCAAGTCGCAATGTGCGGTGTTCCTATCAGCTCTGCAGGCGGTTCGCCATGACCGCGATGGTGCGGGCGTAGACGTCAGCGCGGTTCCAGGCCTTGATGACTTGATAATTGGCTGTGCCGGGATCCCAGGATGCCCCCTTCTGCCAGCCGTGGGCGCGAAGATAGTTGGCGGTCGAGGCAAGCAAGTCAGGAATGCTGTGCACGAGATCCCGGTGTCCGTTGCCGTCGAAGTCGACTGCATATTTGTCGTAAGAGCCGGGTAGAAATTGAACTTGTCCGATTTCGCCCGCCCAGCCGCCTCGCATGTCTTTCGGGCTCATGTCACCCTTCTGCACAATCCTGAGCGCGGCGAGTAGGTGGTCCGTGAAAAATTCAGAGCGACGGCAATCATAAGCCAGCGTCGCGATGGACCGGATGATGGAGTATTTGCCCGCGGTGTCTTTGCCGAAGTTCGTCTCCAAGCCCCAGATCGAGACTAGGATCTCGCCGGGGACGCCGTAGCGTTTTTCGATACTTGCCAGCAGGCCGGCATGACGTTTCAAGCGTGCCTGAGACTGCTTCATCAGGTAGCTGCCGACGCGCCTCTTGTAGAATTCTTCGAAACTCAGTTTGAATGATTTTTGCGAACGATCTCGCCTTATGACGTTGGGGTCATAGGTAACGCCGCTCAGTGCTCGATCAAGCGTGCGCTGCGTGATGCCATTGGCTTTGGCGCGCGCCTCGAAATCGTTCAGCCAGGAGGAGAAGCCGCCTGGGCCGTTGCCGCACTTCGCTGCCGTTGCGGATGGTGTCGCCGCGAAGGTGGCCGTGAGGACAACTCCCACGGCGATCGTGAGGTGGTGAAATAATCTGGCAGGCTTCAACGCACATACTCCGCTGACGATTTTCACGTCCGACTCTAACTATCCGATCGGATGCGTGATGACTAGGTATGAGCGCGGATGCAGGCGCAGGAAATGATTGGCATCGGTCTCGCGCCGTTTCTTATCTTCAGCTTGTTCTGCCGGCTCTGGCGTGGGGCAAAGTAAAGAAGACTTAACGTTAGAGTGGCTGTTCTGTGCCGTGAGTGGGCTACGGATGCTACTTAGAGGCGTTCGTGCAAATCGGAGGTCTTATGCGCGCTGTTGTGACGTCGTTGGCGTTGATTGTGGCGTTTGCCGCAACGTTTCTATTCCCGCTTTCGTCCTTTGCCGACGATGGTGCTCTTACATCGCAACTTGAAAACCTCCGGGCGAAGTACACGCTGCCGTCGCTGGCGGCTGCAGTCACGAAGGGCGGCCGGATCGTTGCGAAGGGTGTGACGGGCAAACGTATGCTGGGTGGAGATACAGAGACCAAGATTGATGACCGGTTTCATTTGGGATCAGACACCAAAGCGATGACCGCGACAATTGCTGCCATGATGGTGGAAGATGGCAAGCTGAGTTGGACATCGACGATTGGTGATGTCCTAGGGGCTGACATGCCCGGTCTCACGCCCGCATTTTCAAAGATAACGCTCGAGCAGTTGCTATCTCATTCCAGCGGAATACCGACTGACGACGAAGAGATGATAAAGCTCTACTTCAGCGACAAGAGCTACGACTATTCACTCCATGATTATCGCAGGCGCATTATCGCTGAGTGGGGGAGCAAGAACGCGCCGAAGATACCTGAAGGCTCACCTTTCCAGTATGCGAATTTCGGCTATGTGATCGCGGGGGCAATGATCGAGGAGGTCTCGGGAGAGGCCTGGGAAAGCCTCATCACGACCCGGATATTCGAGCCGTTGGGATTGACGACAGCCGGGCTCGGTCCTCAGGCAACGTTCGGCCGTTATGATGCCGCTATCGGCCACAGAATCGACGACGACGGGAAGATCATTCCGATGCCATGGGGACCGGCTGCCGATGTTCCCGCAGTCATGGGACCGGCAGGCAATGCGCACATGTCGATTTCCGATTTTGCAATTTGGGCGGATTGGAATGCGGGCGTTGGGCGGCGCGGACCAGCGTTGGTAAAACCTGAGACTGTTGAGCGTCTGCACACGGCTATTGTCACGACTCCGGAGATCAAAAATCCCAAACCCGGCACCCCAAAAACCGGCCAGTATGCGCTTGGTTGGGGATTGGCCAAAATGGATTGGACTTCACGGCCAGTTCTGACACACAACGGATCCAATTCGCTCAATCTGGCCACGATCCTCGTTGATTCTGATCACGATATTGGCATCGTCGTAACAACGAACTTTCCCGGCGAAAAGGCAGATGCGGCCGTTAGGGAGATGGTGGAATGGCTTTATCGGCGGTACGGTCCGAATGGCCAGACGCCGATCCAGTAACTCGGGTGACGTGATCTATTCGGTCGTCGAGGGTGACAGCCAAGTTCAGCGATTGACCATTCGGTTACCCTTTGGGCAATCGCGATACTCGGGGTCTTTAACATCCCTTATGTCCATCAACGCATGTTTCGCGTTCGATCTCGACGGTGGCATGGGTGATCTTGAAGTGGGTCGCGAGCCGTTTTTTGATCGCGACAAGAACTGCGTCACTGTTGGCGGAGGGTTCAAGCCGAGCGTGGAGGGTGATCATCGGCCGCTCCTGCGTGATCGACCAGGCGTGAACATGATGGATGTCTGCGACGCCTGACACCGCGCTGGCCAAGTCAGTCTCGATTTCCCGGACATCGATGTGCGTGGGACTGCCCTCAAGCAAAATATGTGCACTTTCGCTAACGACGCGCCAAGCTGATCGTAAGATTATAAGTGCGACCAGGACCGATAGAATCGGGTCAATCGGCATCCAACCTGTGAAAATAATGATCAGAGCTGCCGCGATGGCAGCGACTGAACCGAGTAGGTCGCCCATGACGTGTAAAGCCGCAGCGCGAATGTTCAGGTTCTCCTTATCGCCGCTCTGGAGGATCAAAAATGAAAGGACATTGACGGCGAGGCCGGCGCAGGCGACCCAGAACATCAAGCCGCCCATGACTTCGACAGGTTGGCGCAAACGATGGATCGCTTCAAAGGTGATCCAGGCGGCTATGGCGAACAACGTCAGGCCGTTGACGAACGCGACGAGGATGGAGAAACGGTCGAACCCGTAGGTGCGCTTCCAATCGGCCGGCTTGCGTACGAGGCGAAAACCAAACCACGCGAGCGCCAGACTAGCGAAGTCTGTCAGCATGTGGCCGGCATCCGCGAGCAAGGCCAAAGATCCTGACAGAAGCCCGCCGACCACCTCGGCCATCATGAACCCGCCCGTCAGGAGTGCCGCTATTCCGACACTGCGTTCGTTAGCGCCATGGGTGTGGGAGTGCCCATGGTCGGAATGGTCATGACCGTGCACTTGGCTGGTACCTCGCTTGTCGTGTGATGGGTGTTTCACTCCTGTACATGAGAATTACCACATAGCGATGCGGTTGAAGCAATCGCCGTTGTTGGATGCGGGACAGAAGGCCGCTCTGCATATTGATGAATTATATTTCCCATCTGCAACAATAGTTGATCGCGCATATTGTGGATTGCCGGGTGACCTCAGACGAGATCATGGCACACTAGTTTGTGGGGACGACGGGGGCCACAGAGGTGAATGGCATGCCGTACCCAACGATTGATTTGAATACGAAGAAGGTCATTCTTCTGAGCGGCTACCAATGGTCCGACAACTCGACGGACGAAGAGGTGCAAGTCGTAGCGCTTGAGAAGCTGCAAACCGAAATGGAGCGCCATACGGACGCGGTAGCCTTTTGCTACGTTTCTGGCAAATGGGTGCCGGCAGCGTAGATCGGGGTCGCGTCCGTTAGTACTTTCCGGGAGGCACGTAACGGCTTTCTGATGACGGTATCGTCGTCATCAGGGAGCCGCTGACGCTGAAATCTATTTAGCTTTTATCTTGGTGCAGTTATTTTGAGATCGATTGGGGAATCTTCATTGTTTTGGCGGTTGCCTCCGAAAGGGCTTTTGAACCCGCTGACAGACCATTACGCTGAAGTATATACGCGGTGATGGCTAGCACTTCATCCTTGGGCAAAGAGCCTGGGTTCGTGGCCGGCATCTTTTCATGCTCGAATTGAAAGAGTGCTTCGACAGGCTGTCCTCCCCAGTGTTGCAGGAAAGGTTTGCCGATTAAGGCTGGACCCATCGCGCCCGTAAGATCGGGACGGTGACATTCGGCGCAGTGATTGTTGAACAGCGTATGACCCTTGCTGGCCTGATCTGCCGTGTACCAGCTTGTTTCGGAAAGTGCTGGCAAGGAACTTAGTAAAATCAATGCGCACACTGAGATCGCATTCGCAATTATGGCCTTTAGCATCTCATTTCCTTTCAAAGAAACTATACATCCGTAACACGGATCAATGAGATGCCGTTCCGGTTCGCAGGCGTACTCTTAGGGTTTTCTCGCGAACGTGAAGTGTTGTTTTTAGTCCGTGATTTTCAGATGAACCCAACGTGCAAATCCGATGCTGAGTTCAAGTGACTTACGCTTTCAGATGGCCGTGGGCTCACGCCTTGTTAGGCTGCACGGTTCTATTTGGCCACTGCCCGACATTGTTGACCTTTGGGGTTCATCATAAATTCAATCAATCGATTGAATTTATGATGGGCGTTGCCTATGTTGGCGTATTATGGATACGTCAAGAGAGCGTCATGGTGGCCGAACGCGCCCCAAGGTCAAAGCAACCGCTCCGCGGAGCAAGGCGCGCAAGGTCGCGTCCGCTGGGACGGGTAAGGCTGGCGGTAAACCTGCAAAATCTAGGGTGCGACAAGCTAAGGGGGCAGTATCTCGCGCGGCTGTTGAAGCCAACGACGAGACGCAAAACAAATTACTGCTCGCATCTATCGAAGTGTTTGGGACGCACGGTTTCGAATCTGCGTCGACGCGGTTATTGGCAACGCATGCTGGCGTGAACCTGCAAGCGATCCCCTATTACTTCGGAAGCAAGGAAGGGCTTTACCTGGCGGTGGCTGAGCACATCGCGAGCCGTATTCGTGCGCATATGGAGCCGCTTGCGGAAAAGATACGCAGCCGTTTGGATCTCGATGAAAACGGTAAAGCCAGATACCTACCTTCGCCAGATGAGGCGCGCGGGCTCTTGGTAGATATGCTGACGACGTTCGCGCACCTGCTCGTCAGCGACGAGACAGCATCTTGGGCGAGCTTCATCATTCGTGAGCAGCAACACCCAAGCGCGGCTTTTGATCGGCTTTATGACGGTGGGATGGGTCGGTACATAGGAACGGCAACACAACTTGTTGCAGCGATAGTTGGCCAGCCACCGCAGTCGAAAACTGTGCAGGTTCAAGCTATCGGGCTGATCGGACAAATTCTGATATTTCGGTCCGGTCGCGCAGCTGTGTTGCGGGCGCTCGGCTGGCGGAACATCGGCACATCTGAATTTTCAGAAATTGCCCAGATGATCGGGCGTAACGTTTCTGCTTTGCAGGCGTCGGCCGCCGGGAGGTTGGCGCCATGAGCAAAAGATTATTCATTGTATTTGCTGTCTTGATAGGAGTTGGTGCCACTGCTTGGTGGTTCAACATTCCTGCGCGCTTGGGCTTTGTTTCAAAGGCGAGTGAGGGGCTGACGCTTTACGGCAATGTCGATATCCGGCAGGTGCAACTGGGATTTCGCGTGAGTGGCCGCGTAGCCGAGATGTCTTTCGAAGAGGGGGATAGCGTCAAAGCGGGTGATGTGCTCGCGCGACTTGATGACCAACCTTACAAAGACCGGGTGAACGCTGCCGAAGCTCAGCTGGCAAGCCAACAGGCCAATCTTGCGAAGCTTGAAGCTGGCCCGAGAGAAGCTGAGATTGCGCAGGCGCGTGCTGTTCTGGCGGAACGCGTGGCAGATGTCGCTAATGCGGAGCCTGCCTTCGAACGGATGCTGAAACTGACGCCAGCAGGCGCTGCGTCCAAGGCCGCACTCGATCAGGCGCAAGCCAACAAAGATATGGCCGTCGCGCGGGAGAAGGCTGCGCGGGAGGCGTTGCGGCTTCTGGAAGAGGGAACTCGCCCGGAAGATTTGGCAGTTGCACGCGCGCAGTCGCACAATGCCGAAGCGGAACTCGCTATGGCGAAAACCTTAGTTGAGGATACGCAACTGCGTGCGCCATCCGATGGCATCATCCTCTCTCGTGTTCGTGAGGTGGGCGCAATCGTGTCTCCTGGAGAACCAATCTACGTCCTATCGCTTACAAAACCGGTTTGGGTGCGGACGTATATCGGAGAAACGCGTCTTGGTCAGATCCATCCCGGTATGGCCGTGGGCGTTACCTCTGACAGTGATCCAAAGCGCGTCTATCTCGGACAGATCGGGTTCATCTCACCTGTGGCTGAGTTCACTCCTAAGACGGTTGAAACGCCCGAGTTGCGGACGAGCCTTGTCTATCGTTTGCGCGTCGTAATTGACGATCCTGATAATGGATTGCGTCAGGGGATGCCGGTCACGGTGCGTTTGCCGTCTAAGTCTGCAAGCCTTCAGGCTGGTTCATGATGTCTTCCACGCGCGAGAGCGGCGCCGCGCCTTACGTCACTCTTTCTCGAGTTACGAAAAGCTTCGGCGCGTCCTCGCCGACCCTTGACGATGTCTCTGGAATTATACGCGGTGGTGAGATCACCGGGCTCATTGGGCCAGATGGCGCGGGCAAGACAACGCTCATCCGTTTGATGACCGGACTGCTCGTACCTGACGAAGGCTCGCTTTCGGTACTCGGTTTCGACAGCCGGTCGGAGGCCGCGCGTATCTATGATGCAATTGGATATATGCCGCAGCGGTTTGGGCTCTACGAAGACCTTTCGGTACAAGAGAACCTCAATCTTTATGCGGATCTTAGAGGTTTGCCCCTCCACGAGCGTTCTGGCGTTTTTGAGGAACTTTTGCGCTTCACGGATCTCAAGAATTTTACGCGTCGATTGGCTGGTAAGCTTTCTGGAGGAATGAAGCAAAAGCTGGGTCTCGCGTGTGCGTTGCTGCAAAAGCCGCGGTTGCTGCTTCTTGATGAGCCAGGAGTTGGTGTCGATCCGATTTCGCGTCGCGAACTTTGGAAGATGGTGGAGAACCTCACGGCCGAAGGCGTCGGTGTCGTGTGGTCGACAGCCTATCTCGATGAGGCTGAGGCTTGTGACCGCGTGCTTCTCCTCAATCAGGGCAAACTGCTATTCTCGGGACCGCCGTCAGACCTCACGGAGAGAATGGGAGGCCGGGTCTTCAAGGTCACCGGTATTTCGGGGAGACGCCGAGAGTTCTTGGCCAAGGTGTTGGACCGGCCTGGTGTGATAGATGGCGTTATTCAGGGTGATGCCGTCCGGCTTGTCATGAGGTCCGATGCGAAGGGGGAGCCTCTCCTCGAAGGGGCCGGTGTTGAGGTCGCACCGACGCAACCTCGTTTTGAAGATGCCTTTGTTGACCTGTTGGGCGGCGGTCCGGGCGGGACGTCTCAGCTCGCGGAAGCCGTTAAGGCACTTCCCGCTCAAGATGCCGCGCCCGTTATCGAGGCGCGTGGCTTGACCAAACGCTTCGGTGATTTCACGGCCGCTCAGGACATTACCTTCTCGATTCCGCGCGGGCAGATTTTCGGACTATTGGGGCCGAATGGTGCAGGTAAATCGACGACATTCAAAATGCTCTGCGGGCTACTCAAACCGACCGCAGGACAAGGGCGGGTTGCGGGCTTCGATTTGCGTCGCGACACAGCGGAGGCGCGCAATCGCTTGGGCTACATGGCCCAGAAATTTTCGCTTTATGGAGATCTGACGGTTGGTCAGAACCTCGAATTTTTCGCAGGTGTTTATGGGTTGCGAGGCAAAGGCAAGTCGCAACGCATCGCGCTGATGAACGATATCTTTGATTTCGGTCCGCATGCCAAAATGTCAGCTAAGGATCTGCCGCTCGGTCTCAAGCAGCGGCTCGCCTTGGCGTGTGCGGTCATGCATGAGCCGGAAGTATTGTTTCTCGACGAGCCGACGTCGGGGGTTGATCCCATTTCCCGGCGAGAGTTCTGGACGCACATCAACGGTCTCGTCGAGAAGGGTGTGACGGTTCTGGTGACGACGCACTTCATGGAGGAGGCTGAGTATTGTGATCGCATCTCACTCATCTACCGCGGCCAATCCATTGCGTTGGGTTCGCCTGATGAACTGAAAGTGCGTGTGGCGAGCGCAGAAAATCCCGACCCGACGATGGAAGATGCCTTCATCGCATTGGTGGAGCAGTCTCAAGCGGAGGCTGTTGCGGCATGAGCAATGCGGGTCAGAGTGTGTCGCTTGGCGCTGCGCGGAATAGGCAACTTAGAACCCGCCGTTTTCTAGCTCTGGTCAAAAAGGAAACATTTCAGATTCTTCGCGATCCGAGCAGCATTTTGATCGCCTTTGTTCTGCCGCTGATCCTGCTGTTTCTGTTCGGTTATGGCGTTTCGCTTGATGCGACCCGTACGCGGATTGGGCTTGTGGTCGAATCCGCGACACCGGTGACTCAGGATCTCGCTGCGAGCTTCCAGGGATCGCGCTATTTCAGGGTCATCAATGGGCACGATCGGCGTGAATTTGAAGAGGATCTCATTCGCGGCCGCATCCGCGGGATCGTCGTAATTCCGGCGAACTTTGCAGGCGATTTCGCGAGTGGCAACGCCGCACCAATTCAAGTTCTCGTCGATGGCTCCGATCCGAATACAGCGAACTTTGTTCAAAACTACGCGCAGGGCGTCGTCGCGAACTGGGGGCGAATGCGGAGTGCTGAGGTTGGGTCCAGGTTGCCCGTGATCAATCCGGAGCAGCGGTTCTGGTTTAATCCGGAACTGGCCAGCCGCAACTTCCTTGTTCCGGGTTCCGTCGCCATCGTCATGGCGCTGGTGGGGACGCTGCTGACTTCGCTTGTCGTTGCGCGCGAATGGGAGCGCGGGACGATGGAAGCGATGATGGCGACGCCGGTGACGGCGGCTGAACTTCTTGCCGGAAAGGTGCTGCCGTATTTCGTGCTCGGGCTTATTTCGATGACGCTGTGTGTGCTCGTTGCGGTGTTCCTATTTGGCGTTCCGTTTCGCGGTTCACTGTTTGCGCTTTACACAATCTCGGCGGCGTTTTTGTTGCCTGCGCTCGGCCAGGGATTGCTGATTTCGGCGACGACAAAAAATCAGTTCCTGGCATCGCAATTGGCGTTGATGAGCGGGTTCTTGCCGGCGTTTTTGCTGTCCGGATTTTTATTTGAGATCGAGTCGATGCCTGTCGTCATCCAATGGATCACGATGATCGTGCCGGCGCGGTATGTAATCCCGAGCTTACAGACCGTCTTCCTTGCCGGAGATATCTGGCCGCTGTTCCTGCGCAACATCGCCATCCTGCTTGCGATGGGAACGGTTTTGTTTGTGCTGGCGGCGCGCAGCACGCGCAAAAGGATCGGTTGATCATGTGGTGGGTGCGGTTAAGAGCGTTGATCCTGAAGGAGTTGCTGGCGGTTCTGCGCGATCCTAAGGGGCGCTTCATTCTCATCGGTCCGCCGATCATCCAGCTTCTGGTGTTTTCGTACGCGGCGACTCTTGAAGTCAAAAACGTCGATATCCTCATTCTCAACCAGGATTCCGGTGTGGCGGGATACGAACTGGTGCAGCGGATTGCCGGTACCCCGTCCTTCCGGCATGTGCTGCGGACCGAAGATCCGGCCGAGATCAGGGACGCGATCAACATGCAGCGTGTGATGGCCGCTGTCCGCATTGACGCAACGTTTTCAAGGGATATCGCGGCGGGACGACCCGCGCCGGTTCAGATCATTCTGGATGGCCGTCGCTCCAACGCTTCGCAGATCGTGTCGGGGTATCTGACGCAGATCATCAACGGGCTGGCTGCGGATGCCGCGAAAGCCAATGGCCGGCTTGCTGCACCGGTGAGTGTTGAGCCACGCAACTGGTTCAATCCGAATCTCGATTTCCTCTGGTTCATGGTGCCAAACCTGGTGGCGAGCATTGCGCTGTTGATTGGGCTCGTGGTGACGGCGCTGTCGGTGGCGCGGGAACGCGAACTCGGTACGTTTGATCAGCTTATGGTCTCTCCGCTCAGGCCTCATGAAATTCTCATCGGCAAGCTCGTTCCGCCGATGCTGATCGGCATGTTTCACATCACGATCTTCATTTTGGCGGCGGTCTTCGTGTTCGGCATTCCGCTGCGCGGCTCCGTGGTGCTTCTCTATGCCAGCGGCTTCTTCTTTCTGGCCTCGGTTGTTGGCATCGGTCTTTTCATTTCGTCGCTATCGATGACGCAGCAGCAGGCGATCCTGGGTGCGTTTCTGTTCCTGGTGCCTGCGATGCTGCTTTCGGGGTTCGCGACGCCGATCGAGAACATGCCTGAGTGGCTACAACCGATCTCGTACATGGATCCTTTGAGCTACTTCCTCGTTATCGTGAAGGGAGTGTTCCTCAAAGACCTTGGACCGTGGGACGTCGCGCTCAACACAGCGCCCCTCGCGGTCATCGCCATTGTGACGTTGAGTTCAGCCGCCTGGTTGTTCCGGCGGCGCATGGAGTGAGGGGGATCACAACCGCTTGAGCCAGGCGTTGCCTAGTGCTTGGGCGTGCTTCTTATCGGAAAACCGCTTTCTGATTTTCTGGAAGCTCACCAAGCGTCAATAAATGTTGATTAAAATGCCTGGATATTGTCACACGGGCTCCACTTGAGGCTGGCAGAAGGATGCCACAGAGGGAGGCCAATAGAGGATCATGACATGTCGTTCCCTACGATCGACCTGAAAGATAAGAAAGTCATTCTACTCAGCGGGTTTTTGAAGCACCAAGGCAGCGCGGCGGTGACCGTGGTCGCCAAGGACAAACTGGAAGCGGCCGCTACCCGCTATAACGATGCCATCGCATTCGGCTTCGTGTCGGGCAAATGGCGCCCCGCAGCATAACCCCCTTACGCGGCCGCACGCCGCCTGACGCGTGCGCCTGAAGCTAAGCCGATTCACCGGCTTATGAACCTCGCGGACGCAACTGGTCCGCGAGGTTTTTTCGTGTCTGCACGGGATGTTCTCATCTTTTGTTCAAGCGCCTCGTTTCGCCATCGATTTGCCACGGACTTATCCGGAATGGCGGACGACGGAACTCTTCGGGCCAAACCGTTATCCGGTTGGCCGAGGGAAGTCGTATCAAACATGGAGACATTGATGTTCAGGACCTTTGCAACGGTTGCTGGAGCTTCGCTCCTGCTCGTCGGCATGAGTGCGGTGCAAGCTCAGGCGTGGGAGCGCCTGGGGACGCGAATGGTTTCCGACAAGATGGAAACGGATTCGGTGAGCGGGGTTGGCGAGGGCCGCTTCTCGCAGATCCGGCTGTGTGTCGCGCGCCGTGCGGTGCACTTCCGCGATGTTGACGTCGTGTTCGGCAACGGCGGCAAGCAGGATGTGAAGGTCCGTAAGCGGATCGGTCCAGGCGCGTGCACGCGTGCCATCGACCTGAAGGGGAATAAGCGCCGCGTTCGCCGCGTTGTGATGCGTTACAAAACGATCCGGACCAAAGGCCCGCAAGCGGTCGTTACGGTTTTTGCGCGGTAATCCTCCGGGCAGTCCATCGATGCCATGACGCTATGCCTCGTGGGCCCTCGGCCCCGAGGCTTTTCTTTTGTCTGTGCGTTATAGAATTGGCGAGGTTCACCCGGCGTGAGACCGCCGGCTTCGAGGCGCGGACGCTTTAGTGTGTGGCGCACTGAACAGGGCCAAGAGGGGAGCCCCGAAGCATCCGCGTTTCGAAACCGGCCGGCGCGATTGTCTTGAGCGTGTGGGGCGCGGTTGAGAGGAGCTTAGGGCTGCGGAGCCAGGGCGGGGATAAGTTTTTGGGTGGGGACCGGGCGGCTGTTGGCCCGATCCGGTCTTATGAGCCATCGAGAGCTCAAGGTGCTGCGGTCTCTTCGGCTTACATAACAACATGATCACAGGTCTGCGAGGCGTGTAACGCTTCTCGGCTTGAGAGCGAAATCAATGACGTGTGGGCAGTCATTACCACACGCGATGAGTTCTCAAAAAAGGAAGATGATCATGAGCCGTATTCTCGCTTCGCTTTTCGTTGTTCTCGCACTTGTCACCGGCGTTTCGGCCGCGCAGGCGGACGCGCTAACCGCGCAAAGCCACTGCGACAACCCGGTTTTCCAGGGTGATTGAGGCAGGGCTAGATGGCCTCAGGTGGTGAGGCTAAGCTATGGCACAACTTGGCCGTGGGGAAATTCTCCCTGCGGCCGATTTTGTGGCTCGGTCCATGATGTACTCAGTGCTGCGCCGGCTGGAAGAGTTCAACGAAATTTCCGGACGGGTCTATAATCAAGATCTGCGATCCACCCGGCCCCGTGACGATCTCATTGCGAAAATTGACACCTGCCGCGCGCAGCCGTGCGACCTCGGCCGGGAGATCGTCGACGATAAGATGAATGCGGTTCCAGCCGCCGGGCTGGGGCTGTTCGCCGTCCGGCATGGGCCGTCCCGCTGAACTTGTCGGGCCACTGAGCAACAGCCGCAACGCGCCGCGCCGAACGTCCGCAAACGCGGGGGCCATGTTCGTCAGAAGCTCAAAGCCAAGATGGTTCGTGTACCATTCGATTGCGGCTTCAACATCAGCGACGATGTAACGAACGTTGACGGTGGGTTCGGGCATTTTTTCCTCCCGATATTTGGCAGGCGTGGTGGGACAGATTGCGTGGCGTCGTGGGTCCGGGGATATGTTTATCAGGAGGGGAGGTTAGCGGAAAACAAATCAAGGTGTCAGTGCCGACTCGTAGGGGTTAACCGGCTGTAGCTGCTACCTCTAAATCGATGTGAGACGAATAAAACGCATCGGTGAGAGCCGTCTTATGGGCTCTCCTGAGCTCAGCCTTGGCTGCGGATCCACAAGACTGATTCTGTAGGACAGTGGAAACCATCAAAAATTTTGAGTGCGTGAGGCGATTCGGCAAGGAGGGATTTGGCGCCAATAAAAAGGGTTTTACCGAAGCAATTCCATCGGGTCCTTCGAAAAGAGCCTCGTGAAATTTTAAGACCGATTGAGATCCCAAGTTGCCAGATCTTTGTATGATCCTTCTGAACTTCGTGCGCTGCCCGGGATTTATCATTGGGAATATGCCTGCTGCCAAGCGTCCCGTATGCTCATGCATTTGCCATGTTGTGCCGTGACCCTCAATCATTTCCATCAGATACTCGCTCGACCTATACTTCGAGCCGATCCAAAGCGCAGCATAGAAGCACCATGGGTCTCTAGGATCCAGCGTGTCGATTATTCGATCGACTGCGGATGTGGAGAAATCGTTGTTCGGTAGTCTGCATGCGACAAGGCTACTGGCCACTTCCATCAGTGCGGCGTGATCAATAATGATGCCGCTTTCCACAAAGGTGGCAATGCGTTGTATGTGTCCATTTGGATGGAGGGAATGCTGCCACCAATTAAGAATTGTGCCTCTAAGAGAAGGGCGCGTTTCTAAGATGTTGCGCACTAGATAGGCACTGATCTCAGCTCGGTTTATGCGCGCCAAGTTTATCAAGCGCTTTAAGATCTTGTCTCCGTTCCCGTCATCGAAGATGCCCGTCTTCCACCACTCGTCGAGTAGCTCAATAATTTTAGTCCTCTGCCTGGAGATGCTCTTCTTGTTCTTTTTCCGGTTTTCAATTTCGTCAGCTAGTTCGTCAATGATTCGGTTTTCTTGTATTTTGAAGTGGCGAGTAGCAGCGCTGTTAGTTAGTATCTTGGTTTTTCCGGAATTAAGGCGTAACTGACGCGTCTGTAAGGCCAAGTCTAGGTCGCGGACAATTTTCTTTGCGGTAGGGAGATCGTCCACTCCGATATCCATGTCATCCATAAAACGCGCAAATTCAACGTTAGACTTCTCTGTAATCAAGTGATCGACCTCGAAGAGGAAGCAATGTGCCAGAAGCCTTGGCGCGTCGAGATTCATTTGTGGGAGTCCTACGGAGACCTTCGGCATGTAGTCTGGCTGCCACAACATGAACGATAGCGAATATATCAGGAGATCGAGAGCTGATTCATTCGTCAGAGAAAGAGACGAAAGAACGTTTCTGAGATGATCGTAGGAAATGAAATCGTAGTAATTAGCGATGTCTGTTACAACAACAAACTCTCTTTGTTCGGCAAACCCAAAGATAGCTTTTTGGAATGAGAGCCAGGGATCTGTCGGGCCATACTCCGCCTCGTATCCACGATGTTGCGTTGAGAACTTTTGATCTCCTGGGGCGTAGTAGGCATTTGGAGATGGGGCCTTCTTCTTTATCTCGGCCCAAAGTGCGTCAGACAACGCTTGGATGATCAATGCATCTTTGACGGTGGGAATTACGATCTGTCGGCACAATCCTTTCGATTTTTCTGATAGAAATCGGGTCGGTGCGCGGGGCAGGTATGATGCGGAGCACACTTCGGCTTCGATGGCGGAACAGGAAGCGCCCAGGTGCACGTGAAAATCGAGATGTTCGACTGGATCTGGAATTGGTTGGCGCCTTAGTGCGTCCCGCACTCGATTTTTCCAGGTATGCTTGAGCCGAGATGCATTGATTATATCCCGTAGATGCTGACTTTTGTTTGGAAACTTGGGAGACTGCATGGGATCATGTGGTGTTAGTTGATACGTGGGGATTGAGTGCCTCGACTGTGGGGGCATATCCCCTTAGTTTTGGAGCCGCTTACTTGTTCGACTCGCCGCGCGGAAGCTGCAGCTGGGGATTTGGTTTTCTGACTGCTGTGAAGTGGTCGCATTCGATCCGTTCCTCCCTTTCTTCTTTCATTGGTATTGAGCATAGCAGATATGTTCGTGAACGGAACATTGGGGCAAACGCGAGTTCAATCTCGGATGGACGCTCCAGCCGAACGTTAGAGCCCGGCAACAAGTGCCGGGATGACGGTTGTGCGTGTGGTGGTGGGGCTGAGTTTCGAAAGCGTGCGGCGCGTGATTTTCGCTAGAGCAGAATAAACAAACCACCGTCTGTCATACCGGGGCTTGTCCCCGGTATCCAAGGTTCGGCCGAGTGCTTGCGTTGAGGTGGGGTTTAACGCCAATGCATCAGTGTGCGGCCAGTGCTTCCGCGAAATGAATACCGGGGAAAGCGCGGGCCGCTCCGTTATGCCTGACCGCGACGCAATTAAGCTGCCGGGCGTTCTTTTGGGGCATCCTTTTATTCAATTTCGGAAGGTAGCGTCGGTGCCGTTTCGGATGTGCGCGCGGACGGGGTCGTGCGTGGGGCTTGAGCCGATGTCCATATCGTAAACGAAGGCGTGCGGCGCACCTTGAGCGTCGCGCACGGCGAGGCCCAGGTTGTCGATATCCTCATTCTCCCGCACGAGCTGACCGACGATCTCCATCGGCGTGTCGCCGGTGGTGCCGCTGTCGACGCCGGGAACGGGCGGGATGACGGTTTCCAACGTCGGCACGCCGGGCATTTCCAGGTCGCCGAGTGCTGCCGCTCCGGGCTGGAGGGGGTGGAGTGCCGTCAGGCGGGCGCGTAGTGCGATGGTCAGACATTGGGTCTCACCGCGGCAGGCATCGCGGACATTTTTCATCCATAGTCGCTGATCGTCGTCGAAGCATTTGACGCCGTCATAGAGGGCGGGGCGGGCGCCCGCGACGTAGCGGTCGAGATGGTCCTGGAGCTTGGCCAATTCGTCGGCCACTGCCGATGGCGCGGCGCAGAAAAGGATCGCGGTGAGTGCAGTCGCGGCCGCGTGGAAAGGCGACTCGAGCGTCCGCGTGCGATTGTGTCTGCGGGTCATGTGTGTGTGGGCTCCCCAGCGTTCGGCGTCGGGGAGCATAGCAACATTTGGGATGCGTCAGGAGGATGTTGCGGAGTGCCGTGGGGGAATGCGGACGACGCGGACGGTGGTGTCGGCTAAGATGCTTGAGTGGTGGGGAAGCAGGCCGGGCTCGTTCTGAGACATTGGCTCACGGGCCAAAGGTGATTTCGATGCTGGCGTTGGCGAGGCCGAAGGGGCCGGAGCTGAGGCTGCCGCCGAGCTTCCATGCCTGCGGTGTGAGTAGGCTGCACAGCAAATTCCAGAGCTGCGTCGAGATGCGTTTGATCCAGCTTGTGATGAGTTGAATCCAGTTGAGTGCGTGCGCCGTAACGGTCTGCGTCAGAGATTTTGTTGTGCTGTCGAGGTTGAGACTGATGGTGGCGATGAGCGATTGCAGCCGTTCGCTTACGGCGTAGAGTTGGGATAACTCACTGAGAGCTTCGGGAATTTCTTTGTCTAATCCCATTTCAGAGAGCGATCCTGAGCCGCGGACGTCCCTCAGCCGGAGCAAATTGGATAATCGGGATTTCACCTTTTCCAGGAGGAGGCTTATTCGCTCGCGGATATCGCCGAGCTGCTTGGCGTAGCCATTTTCCGCCATGATTTGTGGAAGGCCTGTTTCGCTTTCTTTCGAAAGCTCGCGATTAATTTCATTTTCTAGATCATTCAGATCTTTAAGAATTGTATCGATCGCAAAACTGACATGAGGCATGGAAGTTATCTCCACGAGCCGGCTTCTGAGATAACTGTATCAAATAGCTAGAGTTGCGTCATCCTGCCGCATGTCCGAATAGTGGACAATCTGGCGGCAGGACGCAGTTTCCGCTGTCAGATTGTTTGTATGGACGGCAATTTAAGCGGAAGGTGGGTTCTCTGGCGGTGCACTGTTGTAAATGTGGATATCTCGTTGCGGGAATGGGATGCTGAGGCCTGCATTTTCGAGGGCGCGCTTGCCTTCCTCGTTCAGCGCGCGAACGGTGGGCCAGTAGTCCGTATTTTGGACCCATGCCCGCAGTGAGAGTTCAACAGCGCTGTCGCCGAGCGTGGAGACGAAGACGATCGGAGCGGGGTCAGCGTGGATGCGGGCATCAGCTTCCGCCAGCGCCAACAACGTCGCCTTTCCGGTTTCAATGTCGTCGTCATAGGCGATGCCATACTTCACCTGGACCATGCGTGTCGGCAGGCGGCTGTAGTTGATGAGCTGCTTATTCCATAGCTGAGAATTGGGGACGAACTGATAGACGCCATCCCAGGAATGAAGTTCGGACGCGAACAGGCCGACTTCCTTGACGGTGCCGGCGACATCGCCGGCGTCAATGTAGTCGCCGGTGCGGAAGGGGCGCAGCCAAAGCAGCATCATGCCTGCGGCGATATTCGATAACGTGCCTTGGAGGGCGAGGCCGATGGCCAGGCCCGCAGCACCGAGGGCGGCGAGGATGCTCGTTGTCTGGATGCCGAGTTGGCCGAGCACGGCGATGAAGAAGATGACGACGATGGTGTAGCGAACGAGCGAGGTAAGCACGCCTTTGAGCGTTGGGTCGAAGCGACGCTCGCGGTCGGCGATGCGCCCGACGGTGCGTGCAGCCCATCCTGCGAACCAGAGGCCGAACAGCATCAACGCGAGAGCGGCGAGCAGATTTGGCAAAGCCTGGGCGGCCCAGGCAATCAGGGCTTCGAGAAAGGTTGTCGCTTCGGCGAGTGTATCTTGGGGCGGCATGGGAAACCTCCTTCTTGTTCGGTCGTGCTCGTCCGTCCAGGGAACGCGATGGGGTTTTCCGTTCTAAGGCGCAGTGCTTCAGAACGCGATCTGTGATCCGACAGCAATCGATTGGAAGTTCTTAAGGCCGGGTGTGGCTATGACATTGCCGGCAGCGTCGACCACATCGAAGTCGCAGTCATCGTGACGGGTCGTCAATGTAAAGCTGGGAGCGCTGATGTCTACCGGCGCAAAGGTGTTGCTGGTGGAGATCCGCAATTCTGCGTCTGTTGGACCAGTTCTTTTGCGTAGGGTTGTCCACGTGCCGCAGCCTTTTAGGATCGGTTTGTCGTATACTTTGCGGAGTTGTGGCCATGAGATGCGGCGGAAGCGATTGACATGAAACGGGTCGGCTTTTTGGCGCTTGGCTATTTTTTTGTCGGGCTTGGGTTTGTCGGGGCGTTTTTGCCTGTCCTGCCGACGGTGCCTTTCCTCATTTTGGCGGTGGCGTGCTTTGCCCGTTCGTCACCGCGGCTTGAGATGCGGCTGATGACGCATCCTCGTTTTGGTCCGCCTCTGATGCGCTGGCGTGAGCGGGGCGCCATTCCGCGGCGGACGAAAATTGTGGCCTGCAGCTGTATGGCTGCGAGTTATGCGGTGTTTTGGTTTGGCGCTCGACCGAGCCCGTTGATCGCCGGGCTGGTGGCGGCGCTGATGTTGACGGGTGCGGCTTATGTTGTTTCGCGTCCGGAGTAAGATCACGAAAAGCGAAAGCTGCGGATCCAGAAATTATAAATGGGACGCCTTGTCCAACATCTCGACACCCTCAGAGGCGCTCTCCGAAAAGTGTCGTACTTTTGGGCAATTTCATTCTTGCCTAACCCAATATAGCCCATAAATTGTACTTTATCGGATCGGACTAGGCGCCCCGAGAAGGTGAGCTGGGCGGTCCTATATTCCCAAGGAGATAAGCCAATGATCGAGAAAACTCTCGCTGAACTCGGCCAACAAGTGCGCATTCGCCCGCGGTACGATAACTTCATTGGCGGACAATGGGTTGCTCCTGTCGAGGGGCAATATTTCACCAATCTGACACCTGTTAGCGGCAAGCCTCTGTGCGAGGTTGCCCGGTCAACAGCTGCTGATATCGAATTGGCACTCGATGCTGCCCACAAGGCGAAAGACGCATGGGGGAAGACTTCGCCAGCAGAGCGCTCAGCTGTTCTTCTGAAAATTGCCGATCGTATCGAAGCCAATCTCAAGCTGATCGCCACGGTTGAGACGCTGGATAACGGTAAGCCGATCCGCGAAACCATGGCGGCAGACATTCCGCTTGGTATTGATCACTTCCGTTATTTCGCAGCGGCGATCCGTATGCAGGAAGGTTCGATTTCCGAAATCGATCACGACACCGTTGCGTATCATTTCCATGAGCCGCTCGGAGTTGTCGGTCAGATCATTCCGTGGAACTTCCCGATCCTCATGGCCATCTGGAAGCTTGCGCCAGCATTGGCTGCCGGCAACTGCGTCGTGCTTAAGCCAGCTGAACAGACTCCGATGGGTATCATGGTTCTCATGGACATCATCGGCGATCTTATCCCGCCGGGCGTCGTGAACGTGGTCAACGGCTTTGGTGTGGAAGCCGGTAAGCCGCTGGCGCAGAACAAGCGCATTTCCAAGGTGGCGTTTACAGGTGAGACGACGACGGGCCGTCTCATCATGCAGTATGCAAGTGAAAACATTATCCCGGTCACGTTGGAACTCGGCGGCAAATCTCCGAACATATTCTTCGCAGATGTCGCTGACGCCGATGATGACTTTTTCGATAAAGCGCTTGAAGGCTTCACGATGTTCGCCCTCAATCAAGGCGAGGTTTGCACGTGTCCGTCACGCGCGCTTGTTCATGAAAGCATCTATGACCGCTTTATCGAGCGGGCAATTGCACGTGTTGAAAAGATCCAGACTGGCCACCCGCTCGAGGCTAGCACCATGATTGGCGCGCAGGCTTCGAACGATCAGCTGGAGAAGATCCTTGCCTACATCCAGATCGGTAAGGATGAGGGCGCGAAGGTCCTCACCGGTGGCGGACGCAATGAGCTCGATGGCGAATTGGCCTCAGGGTACTACGTCAAGCCTACGGTCCTCGAAGGACACAACAAGATGCGTGTGTTCCAAGAGGAGATTTTCGGACCGGTCCTCGCCGTGACGAAGTTCAAGGATGACGAAGAAGCGCTCTCGATCGCCAATGACACCCTCTATGGTCTTGGCGCCGGCATATGGACCCGGAACGGAACGCGTGCGTATCGGTTTGGGCGTGCGATCCAGGCTGGTCGCGTGTGGACCAACTGCTATCACCTGTATCCGGCGCACGCAGCGTTCGGCGGCTACAAGCAGTCGGGCATCGGGCGCGAGAACCATAAGATGATGCTGGATCACTATCAGCAAACCAAAAACATGCTGGTCAGCTACAGTCCGAAGGCCCTTGGCTTCTTCTGAGGCCGTTGAGGAGGGATTCCGGAAGAGCCCGGGAGCTTTCCTCCACCGGGCATGAGCTACTTCCGGTGATATTGCCGCGGCGCTGGCGCAAACACCTGACGCCGCGGCATTTTTGCAAGTGCAGGGATGTATGACGAGATCCTTATGAGGTGCGATCATGACAGAGCGTGTAAGTGCGATGCCTGAGGCTCTGGAACTCATTGCCTCTCTAAAAAGTCGTCACGGACCGTTGATTTTTCATCAATCCGGTGGCTGCTGTGATGGGAGTTCGCCGATGTGTTTCCCTGCCGGCGATTTTCGCGTCGGCGGCCAGGATGTTTTGCTCGGAGAGATTGGTGGCGTTCCATTTTATATGAGCCGTTCCCAGTTCGAGTACTGGCAGCACACACACTTGATTATCGATGTTGTCCCGGGCCGTGGTAGCGGCTTTTCGCTGGAGGCGCCGGAAGGGGTCCGGTTTCTGACTCGCAGCCGCGTGTTCACGGATGACGAGTTCGCGTCGCTGGCTCCGGTAACCGTTGCGGGTGAGTAGCCGACGACGCTTTCAGAGAGCACGCATCATATTTTCGTAGAGGCGCCCTCCTTTGGGAGGGCGCCTCTATGCATTTAAGGGAAATGTGCGCCGTTAGTTGGGTCGATTGCGCCCGAACAATCCGGCTGGGCCCTCGGCCCAGAGCACAATCAGGAACGCGATCAGACTGCACCCGGCAAAGCCCAGGCTCAGGGGCAGAACGGAGCCGTCGAACGCGTGACCGATAAGGCCGCCGGCAACAGCGCCAATCGAAGTGCTGAGCGAACCGACGACGGATGAAGCCATTCCGGCATTGTGTCCCTGATTTTCCATCGCCAATGCATTGAAGTTTGGCGCAACGAGGCCGAACAGAAAGAACGTCGTGGCTATGAGGATGACGAACACCGGGAGCGTGGCGACGCCGAGTTCCGATGCCACGGCTAAACACAGTGATGCGATGAGAAAGCCCACCAAGGCTATGTGGGAAACGCAGCGCATGCCGAGGCGCCCCACGAGACGTGCGTTCGTGAACGATGCGATTGCTATGGTTGAGGCTACCGCTCCGAACAGGAGCGGAAACATTGTGCCCATGTGAAAGACGTCGACGAAGAGCTGTTGCGCGCTGGCGATGTATGACACAAGACATCCGAACATGAAGCCAATCGCGATGCCATAGGCGGCGGTCTGCGGATCCAGAATGGCCATTTTGAATGATTGGCCAAGCGCCAGAGGCTCCTCGCTACCGCGTGCGCTGGCCGCTGTTTCTGGCAATCGCCAACCGGCCCAGACAGTCAGGCCCAGGCCGATGGCTAGCAAAGCGTAAAACGTCCAGTACCAGTCGCCGATGTGAATAAGGCCCTGGCCGATCGATGGCGCGAACACCGGGATGATAATGAACACCATCATGGTGAACGACATGACGCGTGCCATCTGGCGGCCGCTGTAAAGATCGCGGACGATGGCCATGGCAATAACGCGTGGTGAGGCTGCTCCGAGGCCCTGCACAATCCGGGCGGCAAGGAGCCAGTAGAATGATTGTGAGACCAGGGCTGCGACCGTACCGGCGACAAATATACCGAGGCCTGCCAGCAGGACCGGGCGTCGTCCAAATCGGTCGGAGAGAGGGCCATAGATCAGCTGTCCAGCTGCGAAACCCGCCATATACAAAATGACGACGAGCTGGCGATCGTTCTGGTTATCAACGCCGAGCGCGGAGCCGATCTCTGGCAGTGCCGGCAGCATGATATCGATCGACAATGCTGTTAGCGCCATCAAGGCAGCCGTGAGCCCGACGAATTCAACGAATGACAGCGGGATTGAAAGCGCTGGAAGATCCGGCCGTGCAGTGACGATATCTTCGGCCTGTTCGAATTTATTCATGGTGCGTCCTTGGACGGAATCCTGTCCGCCTGCGTAGCGGTGACATACATTCCGGATTGGGAGCGGGATGTGACGTCCCTAAGATGAACCCAACGGGAAATTCTTCACTGGCCGTTGGGATGGCCATATTTCCGGTTGAGAGAATGGTGTGAGCGCTGCCCGGCTGCTTGTTCCGGTTCCCCTACTATATGCCCCGTGGGGTGCAAAGTTCCGACGGGAATGCCTTTAGCCAAAAACTGTGACAGAACCGCAGTTTTCGGGGGCCTACCTCAGCCTTCACAATGTTGTGCAAGATGATTGTGTGGCCAGGGATTCGTGCCCTGACGCAGCCAATTCAGGGTATCGCGCCAGAAGCCGGACGCGTGCCTATCATGAAACAAATCGAAGTGGCCGATTGTTTCAAAGCCGACGTCCTGTGGGGAAAGCAGTACCTGGCTACGGCGTGCGTTGGGATAGTAGGATAGCGCGCGTCGGATACCGGTCACGGTTGCCAGTTCGTCATCGCTCATTGTTACTGCCAAAGTCGGTGCCGAGACAGAGGCGAAGCGCTCGAGGATCGCTTTTCTCTCTCTTCGCGGATAGCTCAGTTCCATGCGTGCGGGGCGAAAGCTCCACTCATTGGCGACACCGGCGGGAAGGTCTTCGAGCCAACCGAGCCTTTTGCCTGGGAAGTAGCCGATGAGCGCTGTTATCGCTGGCATGGCGACATGCCATTTCAGAAAGAGGCGCGCGCGATACGCTGGGGCGTAGTCCCACCAGTACGCATATTGCGCGCCGACGGTAAGGATACGGTCAATAGCAGGCGCATTCTCAGCAAAGCCCAGGAGAAAGCCACCGATACTATGCCCGACAACGAGTAAGGGGAGAGAGGGTGTGCGTGCTTTGGCGAAACGCAGGACTGCGTCGAAGTCCAATTCTCCCCAGTCGCGCCAGCGGTAGCCACAGCCACGTAGATGCTTGGGGCGGGAGAGGCCGATCCCGCGATAGTCGTAGGTGATAACGTCAAAGCCGTGTTCCGCCAGGAAGGTCGCGTAGCGATGATAATAACGTGCTGCGACGCCTGTGGCGGGATTTACGATGACTGTGCCTGCGAGCTGCTCCTGTGATGTTTCCCAAAGATGGCCATGGAGCGTTACGTCGTCACGGCAGACAATCGAGATCTTTTGCGCTTCCAGTGCCACCCCTATCTTCGTCATCTCAGCGTCTCTCGCGTGCCTATTGCGTCGGGAGACGATCCTTGATGAAAAGCCGATGATTTTACACTCACTAGTTAGTATACAAAGCGCATGGGACCGACGACGCCTTCAACGCGCGAGCGCATCATCGCAGCAGCCTCAAAACTCTTTTACAGTGAGGGGGTGAGGGCTGTTAGCGTTGATGCCGTGGCGGACAAAGCGGGCGTGACGAAGCGGACGCTCTATTATCATTTCAAAAGCAAAGATGATCTGGTTGCGGCATATCTAGAAGGGCGCGATCAACCCAACCTTGCTCTATTTCGACGCTGGTTTAGCGAAGCGGACGGGAGCGTTGCGGACAAGGTGCGGAGTATTTTCCATCACCTCGCGGTGTCCGCGCGCCATCCCAAATGGAAGGGATGTGGCTTCCTGCGGACGTCCGCTGAATTGGCCAACATGCCGGGGCATCCGGCGATAAAGATCGGTGCGGCCCATAAGAAGCGGTTTGAGGGTTGGCTGAGTGAGATGTTTGAAAGTGAAGGCATCGCCCCAGCCGAACCCTTAGCACGCCAAGTTGTCCTGCTGATGGACGGGGCGTTTGCGGCTGGGCTCCTACAACGGGATGCGTCCTATATGGAGACGGCCGGAGACGCGGCCTTCGCATTGGTCAACGCGGCGGTGCCGACGAAGAGGCGACGGCGCTAGTCCTTTCAGGGCCCGCGCACTGGCGTGTCTGGGCGATCTCTGTTGATCAGCCAGAGTGCGACGCATATGAGGAAGCCGCCTGTTGCTTGCAGCACTGACAATGTCGTTCCCAGTATGATGAAGGATAAGATCACTGCGAAAAGCGGTGTGAGGAAAAGGTACCCGCTCGTTCGCGTCGCGCCGCCTTTGCGCAAGGCCACGAACCACAGGCCGAACGATCCGGTGGTGGCTGGGATCGCGAGCCAAAAGAACCAGGCCCATTGTTCGAATGATACGTTCTCCGGCCAGTGCTCGCCAGATGCGTAGGCGATAACGAGGAGTCCCAGAGAGCCGACCAATAGTTGCCAGAAACTCATCGCCCAGCCGCCAAAAGGTAATTTTGCGCGCTTATTGATGATTGTCGCCGCGGCCCAGCAGAATGCAGAGCATAATCCGAAAATTTCGCCGAGGATCGTGTCGGGGTGGAGTGAAAGCTCGGGGCCTACCCCGATGGCAAAGACGATCCCGATTAAGCCGAGCACCAATCCAATGGTGCGCCATTTGTGGAGTGTCTCGTCCAGAAACACGATGCCCAGCATTGCGACCCAGATGGGGTTTGTGAAAAGCATGATAGCGCTGGCCGACGCTGAGATGTACTGCATGGACAGGAACAAGAAGCCCATGACACCTGTCGTCTGAAGGAGGCCGATGAGTATCATCAGGGCTGCGTCGCGTAAGCCAAGCTGTGGCGGGGCGAGCGCTTGGCCATAGGGCCCGTCGAACCGGACGAGCGGTGCTGCGGCTATGGCTGCAACAAAGCAACGCCATCCCACCAGCACCAATGGACTGAAGCCGTCTTGCAGAAGGATTTTTCCTGAGATGAAGCTTGAGCCCATGAGGAACGTCGACGCGAGCAGCGTAATCAGGAAGATGTTCTGTTCGGAAACGATTGGCTCGGACGTGCGCGTTGTGTCTTCCTGACGGTGGCAGGTGCTCATGTTCCGTGTCCGACGTTTTTTGATTGTTTTGTGCGAGCTTAGATCGGCCGACCTTTGCCTGTCGCCGGGCAAAGTCGCGTTTCCTCGTCAGAACTTTCGGCTGTCATAGGCCCAGTGGAGGAGGGCTTGCCGTTGCCTTCGTCTACAGAAGATATCGCCCGGCTCGCAATTGCGGCGGATCTGGGCGATGTGGCGCCTCATTGCTTTCCAGCGGCCGATTTGGCGCTGATCCTCATCCTCAATCCGGCGACCCTGATAGTAGCGGCAGTACCATTGGAACCACCCGCGCGGGTCATCGGGATGGATCCAGCCTTTCTTGCGCCAGACCGAAAGTGGTTGGCTTGCGTCAACGCCAAAGTAGTTAAGGGATGGGTCGCTGCCTTTGGGTGAGAGCTTGGCATTCGTGAACCAGCTTTTGGGGAATTCAGCTCGCGTATCGGTCATGTACTTTCCGCCGAATACACCCAGTTCCAACATGCCCTTGGGCGTGAGGTCGGGTTCGAACTCGGGGGCGAAATCCTGGCCCGCTGGAGCTGTGAGTTCGTAGCGATAGCCCTGCTGCATGGTGTCGTTCACTTCGATGATCTTGCGCTTCATTGAGCCTTCCTGCGGTTCGCTCCAACCATTCAAGCTGCGACCGGTCGCGCCGACTAATTGAGGCGATATATTTCCCAATTCAGCAGGGCCGCAAATGTAGCCCATCCGATGTAGGGCACCAGGAGCAGTGCGGCGAGGCGGTCCACCTTCCAGAAAGCCGCCGTGGTGCCGATGATCAGTACGAGTAACAAGAGGATAACGACGAAGCCGCCCGCAGGGTTCTGACCTTCAAAAAAGACCCAGGACCACAAGGCATTTACGGAAATCTGCAGACCAAACCAGATGATTGCCGCCGCACGGCCGGGCGCGTGTGATTGCAGCACGCGGAAGAAGGCGTAGGCCATCAAGACGTATAGCGTGGTCCAGGCCGGCCCGAACACCCAGTTGGGCGGTGTGAAGGCGGGCTTTTCCAGTCCGGCGTACCATGTCGGAATGTTCGGGATGGTCGCGAGGTTGCCAAGGATGCCGGCGGCCAGAACGGGGGCGATTGCGATCAGCACATTGCGTACCGTTCTCATTACAGAACCATCCATCGCGTTTCTTCTCACCCGCGGCTTGATCCGAACTCGCACATGAGAACTATTGCTAGTGCAGAGACAAGCGGAGCACCAGTGATCATGCGCATACCTCCATTTGCAAAATGCAAAGCGGCCGACGGTTTTGAACCGCCAGCCGCCGCGCTGGGCAGTGGGGAGAAACGCGGTGTGCCTGTGTTTAAGCCGCTTTTCGGGCCGGTTGGGCGCTCTCGGTGATCAGGTCGTTCACGCCAGCAATGAGGAAGTCGAGGCTGGCTGTATCGGCCAGACGGCCGTTTTGCAATTTGTTGTGAACTTCGGCGATAACCGTCTGAGGACGCACTATAAGTCTTGCTCCGATGGCCAGAAGCGTCTCGTTGAGCTGGGCCTGAGCGCGTACGCCGCCGGTGAATGCGGGAGAGGATGAGAAGGTCAAGACGGGTTTGCCGATTAACGCGGCTTTTCCGTAGGGACGGGACGCCCAGTCGAGCGCGTTTTTCAATACGCCGGGGATGCCATAGTTGAACTCAGGCGTTGCGATGACGACGCCGTCGGCTTCCGCAATGGCGTCGCGCAATGCTGCGACGCCCGGGATTGCCGGGGCGACGTCGAGATCCTGATTATACAGTGGGACTTCATTCAGCCGGAACACATCGAAATCGGTGCGGTCCGCGATGACTTGCTTGATGGATTCAAGGATTTGGGTGTTGAAGGAGTCCCGGCGGAGGCTGCCGGAGATGCCAAGAAGCTTAGGACGATGCATAGCCGTTCTCCTGTTTCTTTATCTGGCTCCGGTCTCGGTGGCCGGGGGCATGCGTCCTATTTATTGCTTTCAGGCATTCTAAAAAATGGGTAGACGTTCGAACGTCTCTATCTACTAAGTTGATAGTTATGAACGGTCAGGCTCTGGAATATGTCCGTCTTTTCGTGGCGGTGGTCGACAACGGTGGCTTTGCTCCCGCAGCTCGCAAGCTGGATCGCGCGCAATCCGTCGTGACGTATGGGGTCCAGAAGCTGGAAGAGCAGCTTGGCCTCGATCTGTTCGACCGGTCAGGTTATCGGCCGGTCCTTACGCTGGCGGGACAAGCGTTGTTGCCGCGGGCGCGGCGATTGCTTGAAGAGACGAATGCGTTCGATGTGATGGCCCGCGGCATTGCTGGTGGGCTTGAAGCGGAAGTGGCGCTGGTTGTGGACCCGCTATTTCCGATGGCGCCTCTCGTTATGCAACTACGCGATTTCGAGCAGCTCTATCCTTCGGTGCAGGCGCGCGTATTCGTTGAGTCCCTGGGTGCGGCGACCAGCATGGTGTTGGAGGGTCAGGTCGATCTTGGGTTGCTGATTTATTTGGATGCGCGGGCGGTGGAACTGGAACAGTCGCACCTCGTGCCGATTGAGCTGCTGCTCGTTGCGGCGCCGTCTCATCCGCTGGCTCAGATCCCGGCACCGATCCCATTAGAACGTGCGCGGGAGGAGCTGCAATTGGTGCTTAGTGACCGCTCTGATTTCAGTCGCGGTGTCGATCGTGGGGTGCTGTCCACGCGTACGTGGCGGCTGTCGGATCTAGGCGCCAAGCACGCTTTGCTGCGCGCTGGGCTCGGTTGGGGAAGCATGCCCCGCCACATGGTGCAGGACGATCTGGATCGCGGGAATCTCGTCCAGTTGCCCCTCGACTATTGGGAGGGCGACGGATCGCTGCCGCGCGTGCCGACAGTCGCGGCGCATCGCAAGGATCGCGCCTTGGGGCCGGCGGCACGCTGGCTGTTGGAACGGCTTAAACGGCAGGTGCCCCAGTGCGCGGAGGCGGGGCACATCTAGGGGGGCGTGCTTCTTCCCGAAGCACACAAGCCAGTGCCTTCTCGATCAGCGTGAGATGCGCGTGATCTTCGAGCCTTCGAGGGTGAGGTTATACATCAGCCCCTTGGGATCGACGACAAAGCCAACAACGGGGCTTGTGATCTTGTTGGTGTCGATGGAGCCGCCGACGCCGACCGTGATGATGGCGACGGAGCCGTCCACGCCCACTTTCCAGCCGGCCGTTCTTCTGAACTGATCGAGCGCGGATTCGGTCATGAACATGATGATCACCGCGCGCTCCTGGATGCCAAGCTGGAAGCCCACGGAGG
Source organism: Filomicrobium sp. (assembly GCF_025698805.1). Lineage (NCBI taxonomy): Bacteria > Pseudomonadati > Pseudomonadota > Alphaproteobacteria > Hyphomicrobiales > Hyphomicrobiaceae > Filomicrobium > Filomicrobium sp. Next base: position 84,049 of record NZ_JAILWT010000008.1, on the reverse strand, counting down.
CCGAGAGCGTGTTGTAGTAATCGACGGTGCGTCCGCCGATCAAAAGCGCGCCTTCGCCATATTCGCCGCCGAAGCCGAAGCCGGCTTTGACCACGGACGGGAAGACGAGAATGCCGACGGACTTGTTGGCGAGATCGCGCGCGCCTCTCACCTGATAGAAGAACTTATCGAGCGTGGCATGTACGCCTGCATCGATTTCAGGGCCAGAGGCGGCCTTGCTGGCAGGTGCCGATTGAATGATGGCGGCGAACGAAAACAGGGCCAGACAGACGGCCTTCCACGACGACATTGATGGTTCTCTCTCTCCAAAGGGTTCCCCAGCGGAGACTATTGAACGCGATTCGTGGCGGAATTCTGAGGGGTAGGGTGTGGGAGAGCGTAGGTTGCGCGTGACTTATCAAAACTCCAACTGTGTCAATCGGAGTTCGTGGGTAGCGATAAAAATTCGGATACTTACTACGCTGCAATTGTGATGCGGCCACGCGCTTGCTTTGGCGCCTTGATGTGGACATCGATATCACAACCAAGCGCTAGCAAATACTCTATCAGTCGTTCAGCGGAAAATTCCTTCAAGTTACCACGAACGATTTTAGAAATTTTTGGTTGATCAATACCAATCCTGCGTGCAGCTTCGGATTGCGTTAGTTTGTACTCTTGAAGAGTGTTCGAAATTACTCGGGCAATTTCGACTTTCAAAATATCATCGCTGGATGACGGTAGATCCAAGTCAGCAAAAACGTTGCCGGCGCTATCAATCACCGCATCGTCGGTATTGCGCTCCGTGCTCATTTCGCCAGACCTTTCCTCTTCGTTTTCATGTATTTAGACTTATAGTCGATTTCTGCTGCCTTCAAACGTCTCTTGATGAGATCTAGATCCGGTTTCGGCGTTTGCTTTCCTCGCTTTGATTTCTTTTGGAACGCGTGGAGAACGTAAACTGCATCCGCAAACTTTACCGTATAGACTGCTCGAAAGGTGTCGCCATCATCGTCGATGACAACTTCGAGAACTTTTGTGCTGCCAAACCCTACCAACGGTACTGCGTTGAGGGCCTTATCTCCATTTTGGGCAAGATAGAGAGTGAAGCCTATTTCGCTGCGCACGTCCTCCGGAAAGTTTTTAATATCCTTACGAGTTGAGCCCATCCAATGAAGGGGTTTCATATGTCTTTGCTCCAGTGTCCATTTTTACGTCTCCATAAAAAACGCGAAACAGACCCGAGAGCGTCCCCTAATCCCCAACCCAGGCATGCCAATACTGGCATATTTTGAGGGCACGGTCAAGAGTTCGGACTGCGCGGGTAGCCCCAATTTTAACGTGCTAGCGCGGGCCAGAGCATGATGCTCCGGCCCGCAATTGTTTTCAGCCTCGCGCTAAGTCGCGCTGGGGTCAGGATGTTTTGTATTTGATCGAGCAGCCGTAAGCGCGGGTGACGGCGGGGTCGACCGGTTTACCGGCGGCAATCTGCTCCAGCGCTTCGCGGACATAGTTCCGCGCGCCTTCGATATCGGACTGGTTCGCTGTCGGTTTGTCGTCGATCGCGCCCTTGTAGGCGAGATTGCCGTCCGGCGTGATGATGTACATGTGTGGCGTGGTCTGGGCGCCGTACGCGCGGCCGATTGTGCCTTCTTGGTCGATTAGAACGGCGGACGGTGCCGCATCACGCTTTAGCATCAGGGCATCGTGCTCGGCCGGTGGGAGATTGCCCTGTGCGCCGGGGGCGGACGAGACGATGGTGAGCCAAACGATGCCGTCCGCTGTGGTGTCCTTCTGCAGCTTTTGCATGTTGCCGCTGCCGTAGTGCTTCTGGACGTAAGGGCAGCCGTCGTTGGACCATTCCAGGATAACGGTCTTGCCGCGCAGTTCTTTCAGCGTGTGGGTTTTGCCATGGGTGTCGACGCCGGTGAAGTCGGGTGCGGGCTTGCCAACCTCAGGTGCGGCTGCGGCGCCGGCGGCTCCGAGTACGAAGGCCAAGCACGCTGCTGCGGCGACCTTAGCTGTCGTGCGGAATGTCATGGTCTCAGTCCTCCTCTTAACGATTGGAAGCTTGTGCGAGGTTTAGTTCGGCGAAGTGGCGCACCACAATCGCCTCGGTCAAAAGCTGGGGAAGCACGATGGCTTCTTTTTGCGGGTCCGCGGGGTAGAGCAGGTAGAGCGGAACGCCCGCGCGTCCGTAAGCCTTCAGCACGCGGGAAATGCGCTCATCCTGATTGGTCCAATCGCCTTTCAAGTAGGCGACGTTGTGATCGGTCAGCGCCTTGCGGAAGCCGTCTGTACGCAAGGCGACCTGCTCGTTGACCTTGCAGGAGATGCACCACGCGGCGGTGAAATTGACGAAGACCGGGCGGCCCGAAGCACGAAGCTCGGCGACGCGTTCTTCGGAGAAGGGCTCGCCGGCGGCGACATCACCTTTGTCGGCTGAGGTGGTGGGGACCTCAGCGCTCGTGATCCAGGGAACCGTGAAGGCAAGAGCAGCACCGACGACGGCGACTGCCAAAGCGCCCCTGAGAGCCGGTTGGCCTGTGCGGTTCCCCAGCAGCCATGCAGCGAAGCCGACGGCGATCAACGTGACGCCCGCGCTAAGGACGCCATCACTGCCGGCCTGTAGCGAAAGCACCCAAACGAGCCAGACAACCGTGGCATAGAGCGGGAAAGCCAGGACTTGCTTGAACGTGTCCATCCAGGGGCCGGGCTTCGGAATAATGCGACGGGCGGCTGGAGATAACGAAATCAGCAGAATAGGGAGCGCGAAGCCGACACCCATGGCCTGGAGAACGAGCGCCATGTCGAGGGCGGGCCGCGTCAGCGCGTAGCCGATCGCGGCGCCCATGAACGGCGCGGTGCAGGGTGTTGCCGCGACGGTCGCCAGCACGCCGGTAAAGAAGGAGCCTGTCAGACCCGATTTGCGGGTCAATCCTTCCCCAAGGCCGACAGCGCCGCCGCCGATGTCAAAGACGCCGGAGAGCGACAGGCCGAGCGCCAGGAATAGAGCGGCCATGGCGAGTACGAAGACCGGCGACTGGAACTGGAAGCCCCAGCCGAAGGCGAGGCCGGCGCTGCGCAGGGCAACAAGCACGCCAGTAAGTATAGCAAAACTTGCGAGAACGCCGGCGAGATAGGCGAGCCCCGATCGTCTGGCTTCGCTTCCGCCGCTTCCACTGTGTTTGGCGAGGGACAGCGTTTTAAGCGAAAGGATCGGGAGCACGCACGGCATCAGGTTCAAGATAATCCCGCCCAGGAGCGCGAAGAGCATTGCTTGCCAGATGGTGATTTGTGTGCCGGTGTTGTCGCCCTCTCCGGACGGGGTGCCGATGGCTTGCAAGGGTGTGGCTGCGCCCGTTGCGGCGATATCCTGAGTTCCGGTTGGTTTCGCGCTTATGGTGAAGCCGTGCCGAGCCTGCTGCGTGTTACCGATCTGTTCGGTCAGAACCAAAACGCCGTTTAGTTCTTTTATGCCGTTGCTGGCGAGTTCCCCCGACTTCAAGCTGAGCGTGACGCCGTCGTCCGTCCAGGAGACTTTCTGAGCGCCGGCATGATCAACCAGGCCCCAGGTATCGGGGAAGAATTCAACTTTCGTGACGCGATTGGGATCGAGTTCGGGGGCGGCGACTTTCAGCGTGACAGTGTCAGAGGATTGCTCGACCGTGGCAGGCCAATCGGCCGGTGTCGGGATGCTGCGTTCGGTCTCTGCGAAATGGTCGGCGTGCTCGCTTGGGGTTGGCGGTTCGCCTGCTGAGGCGACGGGGAGGATCAGTTTGAGTTCCGCCGATTCAGGGATGCAGATCTGCTCGCAAACCAGCCAATTGGATTTCGCGGTCAGCTCAACGGACTGGGTGTCGAGCGTTTCGGGCGGTGTAATGGTGACGGGGAGCAGGAGGGTGTCGGAGTAGCCGTAATTCACCAACGGTCCGACAGGGATGGCGTCGGGAACAGGCCAACGAATCTCAGACGCTTTAAAGCCATCCGGCAGAGACCATTCAATGCGTGTGGGCTCGCCCGAGTCACCGGGATTCTTCCAATAGGTGTGCCAGTGTGGCGTAATGCGCTGGCTCAGGCCGACGGTGAAGGGAACTCCGGGCTGAATATGATCTACCGCCGAAATGAGATCGGCTTGAACTTTAGGCTGTTGGGCGACGGCGAGGTTGGGCCCTATTAGCGCAACGATAGTCGCCCAGAGGATCGTAGTGGCAGTGTACCGAATTGCCATTCTTTGTCTCGGCCCCTCTCACATCGCTTTTGCAGCGCAAGGACTATCCGTGTGCTTTGAACGATGCCGCTGCACACGTTCCGTCGTCCCGCCATATGGCTGGCTGGTGGACGCTTTGCAAAGCCAATAGTGGTTGCCTCAACTAATAGTGTTTGTCGGTGATGTGGGCGGTTAGAACAGCTTTTTTCCGCTGGGTGTTCCGCCTGCATCCTCGGTGCAATGATGTTTGTGACTTCGTAGGGCTGACATCCGAAGGTGTTTCTGACGCAAGGGGGCCGCAACGGTCGGCGTCGGGCCACGTTCGCAAAGTGGGGGCGGGCTGCTGTAACTTTGCGGTTTCATTGCCTGGTGTGGATCGAGATGCGGCTGAAGCTTTGGTGGCTGCCACGCACCAAGTCTGCCTCACAGCAATGCGACAGGTAAAAACTTTGCCGTGAATTTGAGTGTTCTGTGAGGCCAAAACCGAGCAGAAATTTGCATCCCTGGACAGGGTGTATTCGGTGGACGTTCCAATCGGCCGTATGCGTTTCAGAACAGCCGGCTTCCATTCGGAACGGGATGGTCGGGCTTGAACAGGACGACCTTACCTTCTTCATCCGCGAAGCCAAGTGTCAGAACTTCCGACATGAACTTTCCGATTTGCCGCGGCGGAAAATTGACAACGGCCGCGACCTGGCGGCCTTCGAGATCTTCCGGTGTGTAATGGTGGGTAATCTGTGCGCTTGATTTCTTCAGCCCAATAGCTGGACCGAAATCGATCACCAGCTTGAGGGCTGGCTTTCGAGCTTCTGGGAACGGCTCGATCGATGTGATCGTTCCGATGCGGATGTCGACCGCGAGGAACTGATCAAATGAGATTTCCGGCGCTGCCGAAGCGTCGAGAGTGTGATTGGCATGCATCTGGAAGTCCTGCCGGGATGTTTCGATGCGCATTCTTATCGCTTGCAGCCGTGGTCGCAATCCTGCCTTTTGGCGCTGGGTAGTGGCGCCGCTGCAAACTCATGAGACGGCGCGCGCGACGGCGGCGAGTAGGTCTGTTTGCGTGATCAACCCCAGTACACGTTCATCGGTGTCGGTGATAATGACTGCGTGCATCCGGCCGTTGGTCAAAATCGGCACGAGGCCCATCACGGGAGCCGTTGGAGAAGACACGGCCGCGCGTGACATCACCTCATCAACCACACCTGTGGCTCCGGCCAGCTCGCGGAGTCCAACGGTTCCCACCAACCGGTCTTCACCGTCTAGTACGGGCAATGTGCGAATGTTGTGCTTTAGAAGAAGCACCTGAGCAGCGTCGGCGGATTCTCCGAGGTGCGTTTTGATGACGTCTCGGGACATGATGTCCTCGCATCTAAGGTCACCCCGGGAGCGGGAAATTGTCTGCAGTTCGACTTCACGCAGCAAACGGGTCAGGCTATGGCGGTCGATGTCAAAGGTTTCGTCCAAAGCCGATAGGGCTGCATCGACGTCCTCTTGCTTGAAGCCTGCTCGCGAGAGGGTTGGCGGATCACTGGTTCCGTAATCATTGATATCGTTCCGAGCCGCGTAGTTTGGATACGGTCGCCCCGACAACTTGTGAAAGCCTATTCCGAGCAATACGAGTATCAGGGCGTTAAGTGCGACGGGAATGAACGGATACCAAATGCCCGTTTCGGTGATCGCCGGTCCCCCGATGATCGCGGTCATCGCGACAGCAGCGCCAGGCGGATGCAAGCATCGAGCTAGGGACATAATGGCAATTGCCAGACTGACGGCGATGGCGACTGCTAAGACCTGATCTTGGATCAGGAAGTGCACTGCTAATCCCACGAAAGCTGAAATTGTACTCCCGCCGATGATCGGCCAGGGTTGTGCGAGTGGGCTCGTTGGAATAGCGAAAAGTATGACGGCGGACGCTCCCATGGGGGCGACGATCAACGGCAGATGGCTTCCTGGCCCAATAATTCTCTCACAGATCAGGAACGTCAGACCGATGCCCAGGGCAGCGCCAACACAGGCAATAATACGTTCTCGTACCGTAGCGCCGGGGAGTATCGGTGCGAAAATGCGAAAATCGAGCCTGAATGGCGAGCGCTGTTCAGGGTGCGTCATTTGTTTCAAAGGTATTGCTGCCTTGTTCAGTACGGTGGCTCATGAAACCACACACAACTTTATAGTTCTTTCGGATCGAGGCTGTCTCGCGAAGACGCTCTGGTTCAACGGACAGTGCTAGGGTGACGCATTTGGTCTGGCGGTGAGCGACTCGTGCTGCGCCGATCGCGTCTCGCTGAAAAGCTCCTAGCCAGGGTGCTCATTCCAGCGTGCACTATGATGCATGAGTTTTATTCTACGTTTCATTTCGTTCCCCTACCGCATTTTGCGGCCGGTGCATTCGTGCACGGTTTCTTGCTCCATCGTGGCCTGTCGGTTCGTAATCCGTATGTTCGAGAATGGACACCATTCGGGGGTATTTCCAACATACAAAGAAAAAAATGTCTTCCTACCCATAGCGGCTTGAGGCCGCGGTTGGGGATTGAAGTTGGCTAATGAACGGCAGATTGGCTCTATCGGCGAATAGTACCGGAGCTGAAATGGATCTCCTTCCTGTTTCGGTGGGAACAGCGGCTAAGGATCGCTTCTCGCATTGTTAGCTCACCGCCTACTCCGATGATCATGGGAAGCGCGGGCTACGCAGAAGTAAGGAGATTGTAAATGAAGACGACTGTTATGGCGCTTGCGCTAACCGGATCTGTTGCTATCGCGGCCCTAATGGGGGGCGCCACCGGCGCAGAAGCTGGCGGCAAGCATGGCTTCAAGCATCATCTCTGGAAGCATAATTTTCACCACTTTCATCACCACAACTTTCATCGCCCTCGCGGCTGCGGCTTCTACAAGGCGAAGTGGTATGCGACCGGAAAATTCTATTGGAAGAAGCGTTATTTTATCTGCAAGGGTTGGTGGTGACTTTCACGCCTTAAATTTTGAATTACATGCTCCCTCTAGCGCGTTGGTGCTGGAGGGAATTTTTTACTACGCATTGAATGGCTTGCGTCCGTAACCAAGTTCTATGCTCACGGATCCCTTTGATTTCGGGTTGCTGCTATTCTTTGTTTGGGAGAGGAGGAGCCTACAAGTCCTTTGCTATGGGACGGTGGGTAATGTGATTCTGACGGGAGGCGTTTATCGAATGCCGAATGCCCGTGAGTAAGGAAGTTTCAAAACTCGGCTCTGACATGTTGCGGTTTATTACCAGCATTGAAGAGCTAGAAACACCTGATCAGGTTCTGGATAACCTGCACGGCGTGACGGCCAAGGCGTGTAAGATGAACGTTCTTATGGCCGGCCTCATGCCAATACGCTGGTGCGATTGGAGCGGCGTCGAAAAAGGTAAGACGGTGTTCTTGCACAAAAGTGTGCCAGAGGGCTGGTGGGAAGACTATTTCGAACGCACGCAAAAGCACCCAGGCCCTGGCCTTTCGCTGGCTCAGCTTTCCATTGCCCCGTTCACGATGTCTGAAATGATGCGCATGCTCGAGCCATTGGGCGTAGATCAGTGGCCCTTCGAGCTCGCGATGAAGTACAGTATGCGTGATTATTTCACGTGCCCGGTTGGCGGGCGTTGGACTGTGACCTACTGGTCGCGTAACGTTCTTTCAAATCGGTTCACCCCGGAAGATCGCACCATCATCTTCATGGGAGCGACGTTCGCTGCTATTCGCCTCCAGAAGCTTATAGGACTCCAAACCGACCGCATCGGTTCGGCGGCCGCGTTGACGGCGCGTGAGCTTGCCGTGTTGCGGCTTGCGTCGCTCGGTCACCAAATGAGGGAAATTGCCGAACTCCTTGGTCTCGGCGAAGAGACAATCCGGAGCCATCTTAAGAAGGTACAAGTGAAACTTGGGGCACGGAACCGTGTGCAAGCTGTGGCGCAGGCTATACGGCTTAATCTCATCCCATAAGGCCTCCCCCAAATCGGGGATGACGTATACAGGCGACTTCCAATACACCAGCATCGGTGACCGCCGCAGGGAATCGGGGGAAGGTTTCCTTACGGACTGTTTAGTCCCGGGGGACTGCACGAGCGAAGGGGAGAAAAACCCCTTCGCTCCTTGCGCGATGTAGCCAAGCTTGCTGCAGCTTTTCGAAACCGGACGCCCAAACCTACGAACCGGTCCAGCCCCGGGACCGGGAGCCGCGTCAGTCGCGCCGCCCGCTGGCGACTTCGAGCGGCCCCGGTCCCGGGGCTTGCTTCGTTCGGGTAAGACTTTTTACGCGTGTTATGCAGCGGCTTTACATCGCCGATTAACCAGCCTTCCAATTCATTCTCTTATGTCATCCAGATTTGCCGCAGTCTGACTGCGGAGCGTCGTTTCCGTTGACAGCCGATTTCATTTTTCCGTCTGTTTCGGCCTGGAACGGAACGCGGCGCATCCGACTTAGATCGTTGACGATGTTGAACAGGCTCCTTCCGTTGTTTTCGGATTTACTCGCTGCATGTTTTGCCGGGTAGGAGAAGCCGATATGAAAAAAAGATCACAAGGTATAGGGCAATCCATTGGCTCGCTTGGCGTCGGCGCGCCTTCTAATTCAACTGGTATTCGAAATGACGTCCTAGTAGCGATGAGAGGCGGTGAGGATTTTATCCATGAGCGCCTATAAATTGATGAAGTGTCTTGCCGCGGCTGTGATCTTGCTGGCAGGCACGTTGCCGCGAACACTGCAGGCTCAGGATGCTGATCAAGCGCCGCTGTTCAAGAAGGAGGAACTGGCGCAGCTGCTGGCTCCGATTGCGCTCTATCCCGACGACCTTCTGTCCAACGTGTTGATGGCATCAACCTATCCGCTTGAAGTCGTACAGGCTGCGCGATGGCGGAAAGATCCTGAGAACGCGAAGCTTGAAGGTGAGGACCTCACAAAGGCTCTGGATGCCAAGGATTGGGATCCGAGCGTCAAAGCGCTTACGCTCGTTCCTGACGTGCTGCAGATGATGAGCGAGAAGTTGGAATGGACGCAGAAGCTTGGCGATGCGTTCCTCGCCCAAGAAGATGACGTCATGAATCAGATCCAGGCGCTTCGTATGAAGGCCGAGGATGCTGGTTCGCTCAAGAGCAATGAGCAGCAGAAAGTGAGCCGGAAGCAAGATGATGGATCCAGTGAGATCATCATTCAGCAGACGAGTCCTGATGTCGTCTACGTTCCAATTTATGAGCCTGCGGTTGTGTACGGGTCATGGTGGTATCCAGACTATCCGCCCTACTATTGGTATGGGGGATATCCGACGTCAGCATTTGTTTCGGGCTTCTTCTGGGGGACCGGATACGCCGTCGCGCGCTCACTTTGGGGATGGGGTTACTGTGATTGGCGCCACCGCAACATTCACATCGACGTCGATCGATACAACAGGATCAACGTCAATAACCCGAAGATCACGTCAAATACCTGGGTTCACAATCCGCGGCATCGCGGCCCTGTGCCCTATCGTGATCACGCGAGCCGCGAGAAGTTCGGCAAGAATGGCGATAGATTTAAGGAGGCCGGCAAGGACTTTCGCGGGTTCCACGACCGTGATTCAGTTGAAGGGGTGCGCGACAAGCTTGCGGCAGGTGCAGCAGGAGCTGGGGCAGCAAAGCTTCATGATAAGATCAGCAAAGGTGATGCGGCCAAGGTCAAAGACCGGGTCGGCAACATCGACAAAGGCAAGCTTAAGGACAAGGCTGGAGCCCACAAAGACCGCCCCAATAAGGGCAAGATGAAGGACAAAGTCAGCGATAAAACCGCCAAGAAAAAGCCGTCGCATAAAAGGCCGAGCGGTAGTCCACACAAGCGCCCATCCTCAAAGACGAGGCACAAGCCATCTGCAAGACGATCCTCATCTGGGCCGCGGAGATCGAATGCTTTCGACATGAAACGTGGCCGCGATGTTGCCAAGCACGCTAGTCGTGGGAGAGCGAGCCGTTCCGGAATGTCCAGGCATGGAGGAGGAATGAGGCGCGGGGGCGGAGGACATGGGCGTCGCCGCTAGTTTCAACATCAATATCTTGAAATCGGGTGAGAGGTCGTCATGCCCATCCATCGCAGCTGTTCGAGATATCCTTCACTGATTTTCTTCACCGTAACAACGTGTTTTCTGATCGGTGTCGGTACGATTTCTTCATCGCAGGCGGAGGATCGAGCAATCCGTCAGATGATGTTCGCGAGTCCAGATGAGGCTGCGGCGGCCCTTTTTAGGGCAGCGCAATCATCGGGAACCGAAGCCTTGGAAAGGGTGCTTGGTCCGGGATCGGAGCAGCTGATTTCGTCTGGTGACCAGATCTATGACGAAGCCATGCGCGAAAAATTTCTTAAGGCCTATGCCAAATCGCACCGACTGCGTAAGGACGACCCAATTCGAAGTGTGCTTTTGATTGGCGAGGAAGAATATCCATTTCCTATCCCGCTGGTCGCTGAAGGTGTCACATGGCGTTTCGACAGCGAGGCTGGCGCAGATGAGATTCTGAACCGCAGGATTGGGGAAAACGAGCATGCTGCCATGCGTGTGATGCTCGCGTATGTGGCTGCGCAGATGGAATATGCCTCGCAGGACCGAGACGGGAATGGGCTGCAATACGCACGCCGATTTCTCAGTACGCCAGGCAACAAAGACGGACTCTTTTGGCCAACCCAGGAAGGCGAGGTGACGAGCCCAATGGGGCCCCTGGTGGCGGAGGCGAGGGCTGAAGGATATCGGCGGGGTACTGAGCAGAACGATGCCTCAGTGCCTTACCATGGGTATGTCTTTAAAATGCTTGACGGACAGGGCTCTGCGGCTAAGTCAGGCGCGCGGGATTTCGTTGTGAATGGTCGAATGATCGGCGGGTTTGGGCTCGCAGCGGCACCAGCTGAATACGGCAATTCCGGCATTATGTCCTTCATCGTCAACCAGGATGGGACAGTCTACGAACAAGACTTGGGGCCAGAGTCGCGCATGCTTGTGGCTGAGATGAAAGAGTACGATCCCGGCGAGGGTTGGCATGCCGCTGATGTGGATTGAGGACTACGCGCCGTCATCACAACTTCAAAAGGTTTGTTATTGCCACGGGGCCTAGCGTTCATCTCCGGAGGCCGCGTTCCGAGTTGCCATTTCACTAGACCGCCACCTCAAGAGTCTTTCGAGCCGGCCGGCATCGGAAGCTCGCAATACGGTGGTCGTCGCAGGCGGCGGTTTCACGGGTATCGAGGCGGCGACGGAGATGCCCAGCCGGCTGCGTGAAATCTTTGGCAAGGATGTCAACACGCGCGTGATTATTGTCGAGCGCAACCCAGCAATCGCCCCCGACATGGGCGCCGGTCCGCGTCCGCTAATCGAGGATGCGCTTCGCAAACTCGGCGTCGAAACCAGGCTCGGAGCAGGCGTTGCGGCGATCGACGAGACGAGTGTCACGCTTTCCAATGGTGAGTGCATCGAAACCGCGACCGTCATTTGGGCAGCAGGAATCCGCGCAGCTCCTCTCACGGTCCAAGTGCCAGGCGAGCGCGACAACTTTGGTCGCCTCGTCGTTGACCGCGAGCTACGCGTCGTCGGCGTTCCCGGCGTCTTCGCGACGGGAGATGCTGCAAAAGCTGTTTGCGACGACGACGGCAACCACGCGCTAATGTCGTGTCAACACGCCACGCGTATGGGCGCCTTCGCCGGCAACAACGCCGCGGCCGAGTTGCTCGGCGAAGCGCCGACTCCCTATCACCAGAAGGCCTATGTTACCTGCCTCGACCTTGGAGAGGCAGGCGCGCTGTTCACGCGCGGCTGGGATCGCAACGTCGAGCACGTTGGCGCTGACGCGAAGAAGATTAAGCAGGAGATCAATACGGTTTGGATCTATCCGCCGAAACCCGTGCGCGCTGCGGCCCTCGCGTCTGCCGATCCGCAGCGCGTTACTGATCTCTGACCCAGCCCTGACACTGTCGTACCAAGTGAAGGCCATTGCTATGTTTCGAGAAACCCAGCGTTTGCCACGCCACTCGCCAATCCTGCGTTTCCCACCCTGTTCCTATTAACTCGGACGCCTTGCGCCGGGCGGTGTCTGAAGGTGACTGGCCGGCTCAGTGAAACCCAATGTTCGGGTTCAGGTCTTCGAACCTCGCTTCCCCCAGCGAGTAGATTGCCACCCTGCAGCTTCCCCCCGGCTGCAATACGATAGGGTGCGCAATGCGGCCGGCCCTCCCCTCGCGGCCGGCCGCCATCACCTACCTAATGGGCACGACTTGTACGGTGGACGCGGTCGAGTCGATTGTCGCGGGAACCAGCGGATTCTTTCAGAAGCGCACGTCAGCGAGGTTGACATCGACGGTACCCGCAGTCCTCAGCCAAGTCTGCCGCTAACGATTTGATATGGTCGGCCCGCTGCTAGTTTTTGCTTGCAGTCGGAACAGGGCTCGTTCTCGATCGGGCTTTGGTGTGTTGCAAAAAACGATCGATGAACTCGTTTACTTCGGACCAGTCAGTAAATTCATGATCGTGACCATCGACGATTTCCAGCCTGTCCTTGAAAACGGCATGCCTTAGAATCTGTTCCTTGAAGAAGTCATACTCTGAGTAGCGCAACGCACCGGCGACCTTGATGTAGTACGTCGGATGCCAGCCGGTGTTTTCAAAGAAATAATCGACGTAGTTCTGCGCGTCAGTCCCTCCGTTGCGGAAGGCCGAAGAGAGACTCACGGACACAAATGCCGACGGAATATCTTCGAGCAGGGCACGATGCGCGGCGACGAAATCTCGCACAGAAATTTGGTGCAGCGCTTGATGTACGGAAGACGCCACGATAACAGCATCAAACACGTCGACGGCCAGATGACGCGGACGGCACTCAGTGTCGTAGAGAGTGCTCTCTTCGCCGTGATTGCGAATGCGTTCGGCTATTCTTTCCGCGATCTTGCGTGTCTGACCTTCTACAGATCCATATGCGATGAGGACCTTCATTAGCACCACTCTGCGCGATGCATCCTTGCGGCAGTCAGAATAGCAAACAGGTGCATCGCTCTATCTGGAAAACGAATTCGCAGTCGTTTCCGCACCGCAAATGAGCGGCTTTCTAGTTTCTGCTTTAAGTTAAACAGGACTAGTGTTTGCCGACCTTGATCCCTGTCAAATGTCGGTCCCAACTAGGCCTGTCCCTCGCTGGTATCGGCGCAACCACCGCCGGGCATACAAGTGGTTTCGAGAATCGCGCGCAGACAGTTTCCCCCGGGGTTTTTCGAGCGGCTCGACGTCATCATTACGGCCATCCATGTGTCAGCATCCGCGGTCGCAGAGAAGTGGCTGATCTTTCGCCTCAAATAAGCGCCAAGCGCCGTCTCTTCTGCCGCCGCTAGCTCTTGAATGCGCACTATAAATGCGATGTCGCCAATCGACAGCAGCGCTTCCGTGGCTGCAGCCTCATCGTCGAGCTGCTTTATGAGATCCCCGAGGAGCATGTCGCCTGTTCCCTAATACACCCGGACGTCCGTGGGGGTTAGAAAATCAACGCCTTCCAGTTCTGCTGTCGCGGCAAGGCACGCCAAGTACTGCGCGGTTGCCTGGCGCCGGCTGCGCTCGCTGAGATAAGCCGCGATACGTTCCTCGACCATCTCGAAGGGAAACACACCCCCCTCAATGCGTCGGTCGAGCCGGATGATATGCAGGCCGTAAGGCGTCGCAACCGGCTCCCGCGTCATTTCTCCAGGAACCAACTTGAACAGTGCAGCTTCAAATCCAGGTGTCGTGTCTCCGCGCGATATTTGACCGAGGTTTCCCCCCGTCTTGGCCGAGGTGCAGGTTGAGTAGGTCTCGGCAAATTGACCGAATAGTTCGGGTCGAACGGACAGAATTTCGATTAGTTGATCGGCAAGGGTGCGTGCCGCAACGAAGGCCTCTACATCATTCTGGTGCGCCGCAATCAGGATGTGCGCCGCCTCGAAAATGTCGGGTGAGCGAAAGCGCGCGCGATTGCACTCGTAGTAACGCCGGCAAGACTCTGTGTCGGCCGTCGGCGTCTTCACCTCTCTCTCGATGAGCTGACGGATCAGCGCCTCGTCGTCGGTCTCTCGACGTCCTTCCTCGTCCGTTTCCGGCTCCGGCTCAATCTCAAGCCGTCTTGCCTCCTGCAGTATCAACTCGCGCAGGGCGAGGCTGCGGGTGGCCTCCTTCCATGCTTGCAACGGCGTCGCGGCCGTATGATGCTGGACCTCCCGCGAGATGGCGGCGGCGGGGATTGAGACGCCGTTGACGCTGACCTTCGCGCTTTGCGCTGCACGAAACGGCAACGCCGGATCTTCGGCCTTATAAACCGTTGTCATTGGTCATCTACTCCGCTGGCTCGATCCTGCGACGGCGCTCTGACGTTGGGGCCGGCTCGTTCTGACAATCTGATAACCTTTGCGCCCAAGATACCCGACTGGCGCCGACCAGATATGGACGAGCCGTGAGAACGGGAACAACAGGAAGATTGTCATGCCGAGCACGAGGTGAGCGAGGTAGGGCCACTCAAGCCCTTTCAGGTAATTGTCGACATTTGGCTCTAAGGTCAGCACGCCCTGGGCCCAATGCGAAAGTTTGAGCATCGTCTCCCCATCCGAATGCTGCAGCGAGTAGGGCAGTGTCACGAGCCCGAGGGCAAGCTGCACCCAGAGTATGGTCAGGATCGCCATATCCATCGTCGTCGAGGTAATACGGATACGCGGGTCAAACAGCCGGCGATGGAGCAGCATGGTCAGTCCGACGAAGCAGACCACACCGGCGATGCCGCCGGCCGTAATGGCAATCATCTGCTTCTGCTCTATGGTGATGAGCTTCGTGTAAAGCCAAGTGGGTGTTAGAAGGCCAACGAAGTGGCCGACGAACAGAAACAGGATCCCGAAGTGGAACAGGTTGGAGCCGATAATAAATTGGCGGCGGCGCAGAAGCTGGCTTGAGGACGCACGCCACGAATACTGATCACGCTCGAAGCGGAACAGCGAGCCGACGACGAAGAAGCCCAAGCAAACGTAAGGGTACCAGACGAACAGAAGGTGGAACAGCATATCGCGCATCGCAGCGGCTCCTTTAGATGCTCCGGGAACCGGAGTGGGTGATTATGGTGCGAGGCTGCGGCTGGACAACCTCCATGCCCGGCGCTGGCCGGCTTCCGGCGCGGAGCTTCGGGATCAACCGATCGCCGCCGCATTGCGCATCCGCGGACGGACCGAATCGTACTTCCTCGTCGTTCCAGGCGGCATCCAGCGACTCCAGATCATTGGGATCGATCTCCGGTTCGCCGACGAGCTGACGTACTTCCGCCGACCTCGGATCAGCCTTCGCCAGCTTGGCGAGCACATCGAAAACCGCCGTGTAGATCGATTTGCGCCGCCTCAATCGTTCGGCAAGCGCGGCAAAGATGTGCGCAGGTTGGCCGACTAAATCGAGCGCTTCGGTAAGCGGTTGCGTTGCCAGGAACTCAAGAAACAAAGGTAGGTAGTCGGACAACTCGTTGGAGCTGATCTCCAGGCCAGCTGTCTCGTAAACCGCCTTCAGGTCAACCATGGCCTGACCGCGATCACGGCTCTCGCCATGTACGTGCTCGAAGAGATGTAATGACAGTGAGCGCGTACGATCGAACAGAAGCACGTAGCGCTCCTGAAGCTCGTAAAGATCGCTGGCGCTGAGTTCTTCGAAGAGGGGTATTAGCGCCTTGATCTCTCGTGGTCGCAAGAGCCGCTCTTCTTTCAGGACACCTGCCATGATCGGTGCGGCAGCGACTATTTCCTCGGTTGGATAGCTTAGCAGTGTCGAGAGAACCTTGAAGGTCTTTGCCATTACACGGTCTCCGTGGTTCTTTTGGGCGCCTTGTTGCGCCCGCCAAACATGTTGACGTCCGCCGTCCGTCCATCGGAACAGTCCCCGCCGAACGTAAAGCCGCACGATCCGCGCAAATCGTAGGTGTCCTCCCCCAGCTCGCGGTGCGTCGTTGGGATGACGAAGCGGTCCTCGTAGTTGGCGATTGCCATCACCTGATACATGTCCTCGATCTGATTGGCTTTGAGACCAACGCGCCTGGCGATTGCGTCGTCTATGACGCCATCGATTGTCTTCGCGCGCATGTAAGAGCGCATGGCGAGCATGCGTTCGAGCGCCTGCGCCACCGGCTCTTCGTTACCAGCCGTCAAGAGGTTGGCGAGATAACGCAGAGGAATGCGTAGCGAGCGAACATCCGGCATCTCGCCGTCCGAGCCCATCTTGCCTGCCTCCGCCGCGGACTGGATCGGCGATAGCGGCGGCACGTACCAAACCATCGGCAGCGTGCGGTACTCCGGATGCAAGGGGAAGGCGACCTTCCACTCCATCGCCATCTTCCAGATCGGCGAGCGGCGCGCGGCTTCGAGCCAGCTCTCAGGCACACCATCGGCACGTGCCTGCGAGATGATCTCGGGGTCCTGCGGATTGAGGAAGACGGAAAGCTGCGCTTCGTAGAGCGCCTTCTCATCCGGGACGCTTGCAGCCGCCTCAATGCGGTCGGCGTCATAGAGCACGACGCCTAGATAGCGGATGCGCCCGACGCAGGTCTCCGAGCACACCGTCGGCTGGCCGGCCTCGATGCGCGGATAGCAAAGGATGCACTTCTCCGATTTGCCGCTCGACCAGTTGAAGTAAATCTTCTTGTATGGGCAGCCCGACACGCACATGCGCCATCCGCGGCACTTGTCCTGGTCGATGAGGACGATGCCGTCCTCTTCGCGCTTGTAAATGGCACCTGATGGGCAGGCTGCGACACACGCCGGATTAAGGCAGTGTTCGCACAGCCGCGGCAGGTACATCATAAAGGTGTTTTCGAACTGTCCGTAAATTTCCTTTTGGACACCTTCAAAGTTGTAGTCGGCTGAGCGCTTTGAAAACTCGCCGCCTAGGATCTCCTCCCAATTCGGTCCCCACTCAATCTTTTCCATCCGCTTGCCGGTGATCAGCGAGCGCGGTCTTGCCGTTGGAGAGGCCTCGAGTTCCGGCGTCTTCTGGAGGTGCTCGTAGTCGAAGGTGAATGGCTCGTAGTAGTCATCGATTTCGGGCAAGTCTGGGTTGGCGAAGATCTTTGCCAGTACCCGCCATTTCGACCCGATCTTGGGCTGGATCTTGCCGTTCGACTTGCGCACCCAGCCGCCGTTCCAGCGCTTCTGATTCTCCCAATCCTTGGGATAGCCGATGCCTGGCTTGGTCTCGACGTTGTTGAACCAGGCATATTCCATGCCCTCCCGGTTCGTCCAAACGTTCTTGCAGGTAACAGAGCAGGTGTGGCACCCGATGCATTTATCCAGGTTCAGCACCATTGCGATTTGAGCGCGGATTTTCATTCAGCGGCCTCACGGGATTGAGTGGTAACGACTGGGGCATCGGTGTTCGGCCGCTCGAGCCAGTCCACCTTGCTCATTTTGCGCACGACCACGAATTCATCGCGGTTCGTGCCGATCGTGCCGTAGTAATTGAAACCGTAGCTCTGCTGGGCGTAGCCGCCGATCATGTGCGTTGGCTTGACGACGGCACGCGTCACCGAATTGTGTATGCCGCCACGCTGGCCGGTCATTTCGGAGCCCGGCACGTTCACGGTTTTTGTGCATGGTACATCAGGCACATGCCGTCCTTCACGCGTTGCGAGACGACAGCACGTGCCACGAGGGCGCCATTGGAATTGAAGGCTTCAATCCAGTCGTTGTCGACGATACCGGCTTTCTTGGCGTCGTTTTCGCTGATCCAGACAATAGGCCCACCGCGGCTCAAGGTCAGCATCAGCAGATTGTCGGTGTAGGTCGAGTGGATGCCCCACTTCTGGTGTGGCGTGATGAAGTTCAGGACCACGGTCTTGTTGCCGTTGGGCTTCGCGTCGAGCACCGGTTTGACGGCTCGCGTGTCGATTGGGGGGCGGTATACACACAACCCTTCGCCGAATGCTCGCATCCAAAGATGGTCTTGGTAGAGCTGTTGACGGCCAGTCAATGTGCGCCAGGGGATCAGCTCATGCACGTTCGTGTAGCTGGCGTTGTAGCAAACCTTCTCGCTCTCGAGCCCCGACCAGATCGGCGAAGAGATGATCTTGCGCGGCTGGGCGACGATGTCGCGAAAGCGGATCTTTTCATCTTCCTTGGGCAGTGCGAGGTGTGTGTGATCGCGACCGGTGGCCTTCGATAGGCTTTCCCAAGCCTTGACCGCTACTTCGCCGTTGGTTTCAGGCGCGAGCGACAGGATTACCTCGGCGGCATCGATATCGCTCTCAATTCGTGCAAGGCCCTTCGTCGGGCCCTCTTCCGTCACCTCGCCGTTAAGGCGCTTCAAAAAGTTCACCTCGTTCTCCGTGTTCCACGACATGCCCTTGCCGCCGTTGCCCATTTTGGACATCAGCGGCCCGAGCGCCGTGAAGCGCTTGTAGAGGTTGGGGTAGTCGCGCTCGACAAGCGTTACGGTCGGCATGGTCTTGCCGGGCACCGGCTCGCACTCACCGCGGTGCCAGTCGCGCACGTCCGTGGCCTGTGCAATCTCGGCTGGCGTGTCGTGCATGATTGGGGTCAGTACGACGTCCTTCTCAATGCCGAGCACCTCGGGTGCCACGTTAGAGAATTTGTTGGCGATCGCCTTGTAGATTTCCCAGTCGCTCTTTGCTTCCCACACCGGATCGACCGCGCCCGTCAGCGGGTGAATGAACGGGTGCATGTCGGAGGTATTGAGATCATTCTTCTCGTACCAAGTCGCCGTCGGTAGTACGATGTCGGAGTAAACGCACGTCGTCGACATGCGGAAGTCGAGCGTGATCAGGAGATCGAGCTTTCCTTCTGGCGCCTCGTCGCGCCAAGCCACCTCTTTGGGCTTTTTCGCACCCATCTCACCCAAGTCCTTACCCATCACGCCATGGCTCGTGCCGAGCAGGTGCTTCAAGAAGTACTCGTGGCCTTTGCCTGACGAGCCGAGCAGGTTCGAGCGCCAGACGAAAAGATTGCGGGGCCAATTCTTGGGGTTGTCGGGGTCATGACAGCTCAATTTGAGCGCGCCGGACTTCAACGCGTCGGCGACGTAAGTCGGCGCATCCTTGCCGGATGCCGCCACCGCTTTGCCGACCTCGATTGGGTTGGTTTCCAGCTGTGGCGCCGACGGTAGCCAGCCCATGCGCTCGGCGCGGACGTTGTAGTCAATGAGCGCCCCGTCCCATGGGCCAGGCGGTGCAGTTGGCGAGGTAATGTCACCGACATTAAGCGTCTCGTATCGCCACTGATCGGTATGGGCATAAAAGCACGAGGTTGAATTCTGCTGACGCGGTGGGCGGGCCCAATCGAGCGCGAAGGCGAGTGGCAGCCAGCCTGACTGCGGGCGCAGCTTCTCCTGCCCGACGTAGTGCGACCAGCCGCCACCCGACTGACCGACGCAGCCGCACATGACCAGCATGTTGATGACGCCGCGATAGTTCATGTCGGAGTGATACCAATGGTTCATCGCAGCACCTATGATCACCATAGACCGGCCGTTGGTCTTCTCGGCGTTCAGCGCGAACTCGCGTGCCACCTGGATGATCTGGTCGCGCCTGACGCCAGTGATCGCCTCGGCCCATGCCGGGGTATAGGGTTCGTTGTCGTCGTAGCTTTTTGCGACGTGCTTGCCGCCGAAACCGCGGTCGACTCCGTAGTTGGCGAGGAAGAGGTCGTAAACGGAGGCGACCAAGGTCTCGCCGTCCTTGAGCACGAGCTTCTTCACCGGCATGTTGCGCGGCAGAATGCTCGGGTGATCGGTGCCGTTGAAGTGGTCGTGCTCAATGTTGCCGAAGTAGGGGAACGCGACAGCGGCAATGTCATCCCTAATTCCTGCGAGTGAGAGGCGCAGCTTGGTTTCGGCGCTCGCTGCCCTTTCCTCAAGGTTCCACTTTCCCTTCTCGCCCCATCGGAATCCGACAGCGCCGTTGGGTACAACCAGATTGCCGGACGCCTCATCAAATGCGACCGTCTTCCACTCCGAATTATTCTTCTCGCCCAGCTCTTCAGCGAAATCGCTAGCGCGTACAAAGCGGTCCGGCACAAGATGGTCGTCACGTTTCACGAGCCGGACCAGCATTGGCATATCGGTGTAGCGGCGGGCGTAGTCCTCGAAGTACGCGACCTTGCGGTCGACGTGGAACTCTTTGAGGATGACGTGACCCATGGCCATGGCAAGCGCCGCATCGGTCCCCTGCTTCACGCTGAGCCACATGTCCGCGAATTTCGAGGCTTCGGAATAGTCTGGACAGATGACGACGCTCTTCGTCCCCTTGTAGCGAACCTCAGTGTAGAAGTGAGCGTCGGGGGTGCGTGTCTGCGGGACGTTCGAACCCCACAGAATTAGGAAGCCGGCGTTGTACCAATCGGCACTCTCGGGCACGTCCGTCTGCTCGCCCCATGTCTGTGGGGAGGACGGTGGCAGGTCGCAGTACCAATCGTAGAATGACATTGCGACGCCGCCGAGCAGCGACAGGTAGCGCGAACCCGCCGCATAGGACACCATTGACATTGCCGGGATCGGCGAGAAGCCAAGGATGCGGTCCGGGCCATAGCGTTTGACGGTATACGCATTGGCCGCGGCGATGATCTCGGTCACGTCATCCCAGCTGGCGCGCACAAAACCGCCAAGTCCGCGCTTTCTCGTATAGGCAGCGCGCTTTGTCGGGTCTTCGACGATCGAGGCCCATGCGGCAACCGGCGTGCGAATGGCGCGCTCCTCGCGCCACAGCTTTAGAAGCCGCGAGCGCACCAGCGGATATTTGACGCGATTTCCGGAGTAGAGATACCAGCTGTAGGAGGCGCCGCGGGAGCAGCCGCGTGGCTCATGGTTTGGCAGATCAGGACGGGTGCGTGGATAGTCTGTCTGCTGCGTCTCCCAGGTAACTATGCCGCCCTTCACATAGATCTTCCACGAACATGAGCCCGTGCAGTTCGCCCCATGCGTCGAGCGGACGATCTTGTCGTGCGCCCACCGCTTGCGATAGCCGTCCTCCCACGTGCGGTCCTCACGGGTGGTGATGCCGTGGCCATCCGAGAACTCGTCGACGACGCGGTTGAAGAACGTGAGGCGATCGAGAATGTGGCTCATCTGGTAGCTCCGATATGGCGGGCTTCGGCCGTCTTGCCCAACGTCCGCGCAATGATTATTCCGCTGGTTGTGGGGAAGCGGCCGTTTTCCCGCGCTCGATGTCATGAAGCATTCCGCCGGGACGCGTGTAGAACCACCACGTCACCAGAACGCACGTCACATAGAAGGCCATGAAACCCCACAGTGCCGCCTCCGGGCCGCCGGTTATCACTATCGATGAGCCGTAGGCCTTCGGGATGAAGAAGGCCCCGTAGGCTGCAATCGCCGAGGTGAATCCGATAATGGCTGCGCTTTCCCTCTCCGCTTGACGCAGTCTCTCCTCGGCAGGTTTTTCGGGCATCAGGCGCCCGATCTCGGAGCGCATGATGATCGGGATCATTTGGAAGGTTGATGCGTTGCCGACGCCTGTCGCCAGGAACAGGATCAGGAACATTGCGAAGAAGCCCCAGAACGCGCCCGGCTCTTCTTTGATACCCAGGAAGTAAAGCACTCCCGCCACTGCGGCGATCATCACGATGAAGACCCAGAAGGTCACTCGGCCGCCGCCATACTTGTCCGAGACCCAGCCTGTGGCTGCCCTGGAGAGAGCACCGACCAGCGGGCCAAGGAAGACGTACTGCAGCGAGTCGACAGCCGGGAACTGGTTCTTTGCGAGGAGTGGGAAGCCCGCCGAATAGCCAATGAACGAGCCGAAGGTGCCGACATAGAGCCAGCACATCACCCAATTGTGCTTGCGCTGGAAAATTACCGACTGTTCGGCGAAAGAGGCTTTCGCATCGGCAATGTCGTTCATGCCGAACCATGCAAAGATCGCCGAGGCTATAATGAACGGCACCCAGATGAAGCCGGCGTTTTGCAGCCAGAGCAGTTTACCGTCTGACAGTGTTTGCGGCTCACCTCCAAGCGCGCCGAAGACGCCTGCCGTTATCACGAGCGGCACAATAAACTGCATGACGCTGACGCCGGCATTGCCGAGGCCGGCATTAAGAGCCAGCGCGTTGCCTTTTTCAGCCTTCGGGAAGAAGAAGCTGATGTTGGCCATCGACGAGGCAAAATTGCCACCGCCGAAACCGCAGAGTAGTGCCAGCACGAGGAAGATGACGTAGGGTGTTTGCGGGTCCTGCACGGCATAGCCGATGCCGAACGCCGGGATCAGCAGCGAGGCCGTCGACAGCGATGTCCAAAGTCGACCACCAAAAATCGGCACCATGAACGAGTAGAATATGCGCAGTGTCGCGCCGGAAAGGCCCGGCAGAGCTGCTAGCCAGAAGAGCTGATCTGTCGAGTAGGTGAAGCCGATCGCCGGCAACTTGGCGACAACGACGCTCCATACCATCCACACCGCAAACGCGAGCAACAAGGCCGGGATCGAGATCCAAAGGTTGCGGCGTGCAATGGTCCGACCTTTGCTCTCCCAGAACTCTTTGTCTTCCGGTCGCCAATCCTCGATGACACCAGCTAGCGCGCCACGATGCTCCGGCCGATGGATCTCTGTCATCTCCGGCAGCTGCGGCAGAATCTCTGGCTCGGGGGCGCGCGCTCTGCGCTCCATCGCAAGGATCGCGAAGTGCATCCACGCGAGCGAGATGCTGGCGATGGCGAAGAGTAGCATAAAGCTGCTGGTCCATATGCCCGTCAGGTCAAGCATGACACCGAACATGATCGGTAGGATAAAGCCCCCAAGCCCACCTACGAGTCCGACCATGCCGCCGACTGCGCCGACGTGGTTGGGATAGTAGACGGGGATGTGCTTATAGACCGCTGCCTTGCCCAGGCTCATGAAGAAGCCCAGTACGAATACGAGGATCACGAATGGCACTAGGCCTACACTCGTCGAGAAGGTGATCGGGCCGCGAATGCCATGAATGACGTAGTCGGTGTTCGGGTAGGACAGCATGAAACACACCACCGCCGACACGCCAAACGTCCAGTACATCACCTTACGGGCGCCGATCCGATCCGAAAGGTGGCCACCGTAGGCGCGGAAGATACTCGCCGGCACAGAATAGAAGGCGGCCAGAATGCCGGCGGTCCGGATGTCGAGTTCGTAAACACCGACTAGATAGCGCGGCAGCCACAGAGCCAAGGCGACGAACGCACCGAACACGAAAAAATAATAGAGCGAGAACCGCCACACCTGCAGCCGTTTCAGTGGATCTAGTTCTAACAGCGTGCTGCGTGCGCTCTCCCCACGCTGTCGCCGAGCGCGCAGTACCGGGTCATCTTTGGTTGCGAACCAGAAGACGGCGGCCATGATCACCAGCCCTGCGGCCCACACTTGAGCCACCACGGTCCAGCCGTAGGCGACCATCACAAAAGGTGCCAGGAACTTAGTCACGGCTGCGCCGACGTTGCCGGCGCCGAAGATCCCGAGTGCCGTCCCCTGCTTTTCCGACGGATACCAGCGGGAGACGTAGGCGATGCCGACGGCAAATGAGCCGCCTGCGAGTCCCACCCCGAGGGCGGCCAAAAGCATCAACTCGTAGGTCGTCGCGTACGATAAAAGGAAGGTCGCAATGGCACCCAGCACCATCGTCGTTGTGAATACGACGCGGCCGCCGTATTGGTCTGTCCAGATGCCGAGGAATATCCGGCTCAACGAACCGGTTAGAATAGGTGTTGCTACCAGTAGGCCGAACTCGGTATCGCTAAGTCCCAGCTCTTCCTTTATGCCCACACCGATGATTGAGAAAATTGTCCAAACCGCAAAGCAGACAGTGAAGGAAATGGTGGACAGCCAAAGCGCCCTGCTCTGGTCGCCAGGATCCACGGTAGGCTGAGTATTCATGTATCAAGCACCCCACTTGAGGTCGCCGGAAAAAAACTCGGCACGACAAGAATTACGTTTGGGGAAATGCTTTTCGTTGATCGAGATCAACTTGTTAAAAACTACGCAGACAAAAGAAATATTAGTCGCTTCTTTGTGTCCTGAGTAATGTAAAAGCAATTTTGTAATTGATATTGTTCAATACAATGATTGATAAAAATCAAGGCAAGATGCTCGTTGCAACGAGGCCAGGACCGAGGCAACGTTGACCGACCGTAATAGGAGCACCTGCGATAGAGCATGCGCCGCGAGGATTCCGAGATTGTCCGCGAACTACCGCTCTTTCGCGGCGTCGAGCTGGAAAATTTCAGAACGCTGATCGCAGCTGGATATGTGCAACGTTTCCCGACGGGGACTGTGCTCATCCACGAAGGTGAGAGGCCGGACTTCTTGCACGTTCTGGTCGACGGTCAGATCGCCTTCTTTGCTTCTCATAATGATCGTGAGGCGACGGTGTCGATCCTGACGCCGCCAGCTGCTTTCATTCTTGCTGCCGTGATTGTCGACGGACCTTATCTGAAATCGGCTCGCACCTTGTCGTCGTCGACGGTTGTGCTCATACCAGCCGGGGCTGTGCGCGAGGTCTTCGAGCGCGACACAGGCTTTGCACGAGCAACGGTGGCCGAGCTTGCTTGCCGCTACCGTACGATCGTTAAAGAGTTGAAGAACGTACGCTTGCGGTCCAGCAGCGAACGTCTCGCCAATTGGATTCTCACCCAAGCGAGCCAGTCGGGAGGCTGTGGCACGTTTCGGTTGCCGTTCGAAAAGCGGGCGCTGGCGAGCCGCCTCGGCATGCGGCCGGAGAACTTGTCGCGGGCCTTAGCTGAGCTTGCCGAGGCTGGCGTTACCGTTGATGGGCCGATGATCCGCGTGGGAGACGCGGCGAAGCTTATTGCCTTCAGCAAGCCGAACCCGCTTATCGATGATCCAACCTCGTGAATGCAGAGCTTGCTAAGAGCGATGAGCTCAAGCGTCGTTGTGCTATCAGGCGTCAATGTCCGCCGAACACGAGAACTTTGATGGGCAGGACGAGGGCCTGTAGCCGCAGGATCATTGCATGGACGATGCTGACCGTGTCGACCATATGCAGAAAAAGCCAGCGCCCCATCCGATGTCCGGCTGCGCCAGCTTGTCATGATTGTTGGTATAGGCGTTAGCAACGCAACTGCTGCCTGGGGTGACGTTATCGAGACCGCCTTCGAACAGGGGTTGCAGAAAGGCCAAGAGCGTTCCCGGTTGCGCAGTCTGCTGGGGTTCGATCAATCGCTCAGAGGTTCTAAACTGGTCCGGCAGAAATAAAGTCTTGAACCTGTGTGACCACCAAAGGAATGATGGTCATCGGCTTGGACGCGCAGGTGGCTTCCGCTGTCATTCCAACTTTCATGACCTGGGCTTCAATCTGATTGAAGCCCGCAACCAAGTAGAGGCGACCGGCTTCTGACGGAATAAGAATTCCGGCGGGTCGCATTAATGGATTGACCACATCTCCCACGCGCAGGCTGAACTGCTCCACATGGCCGGTCACTCCGGCGTATACGGTCATCTTATTCAGCTCGACTTGAGCCTGCGCCTGCGCCTGCGCGGCTTCGGCGCTGGCTCTCTGTGCAGGTAGAAGTGTCGAATGCTTCGTTTCGGCCGACAGTTTGGTAGCCTCCGCTGCAGCCAACGCTCCCTGCCGTGCCTCTACTACATTTCGGAGCCGCTCTATCTCACGCTGCGTCACGACGTCGGCGTTACGGCGCTGTAGCTCCTCTTTTGTTTCGAGCTCTTCGAGTGCCTGCTTATGGGAACCCTTTGCCTCTTGAATCTCGCCTTCTGTCGCTGCGATGTCCGCCTTCGCCATGACGAGCGTCCTTTTTCTGTCGCCCCCCGCCTGGACGTTCCGTCCGTGATGGCTCTCTTCCCAAAGCCGTCTTCGAGCCACGTTAGTGTAATGTCGCGAAGGTTCGCGGGCCAGCAACTTGCTGAGCCAATCAAGCCAGTTGCGGATGGTGCGCAGTAAGGCGTTCGCCAAGCCGTGGTTACCGAAACCCAAAACGCAAGAAAGCCCGGCTTACGCCAAGCTTCTTAACTTGCTTAATTACTTGGAAAATTTTGGTTGCGGGGGCAGGATCTAATCTTCACTTGCGCCCCGAGCAAGTAAAGATGGTTGCGGGGACCGGCGTCGATCATAACTTGCGATCGACGCCGGTAAAGATGGTTGCGGGAGGGCGCACCCATCATAACTTGCTGTTTCGGGCCGCCGCATAGCAACCTTGCCAAGGTTGGAGTCAAGGGTTCGAATCCCTTCGCTCTCTTCAGATTTCTAAAGGAAATCAAAGGATTGAGTAAGGGCCATCTTCGGGTGGCCCTTCCCTTTTTGGGCTTGGCCAACACCTGGTCAACACGAATGACGCCTGAGCAGGCAGGACGGGATGATCGCCTGAACACCAGCCGGACGATGCCTCGGCGAGCCGAACTGATTCGAGTCCGTCTCCAATGCGCATTGCCCAACTGGCTCGGGCAGACAAGTGGACCCGCGTATCGTTTCAGGCCGGGCGAGTTCCTTCACCGCGACCAGCAACAGCCCGATGGACAGGAGGGCCGGAATGACGGGTACACTGCCGCCATGCCAGCGTTTTGTTTCGGCGCTGGGCTGGAGATGCCCATAAGGATCAGGGCGAGAACGGCGTTTTTGCCGGCGCGATTCCAAGTCTCGAAGACGTCCGACTCTTGGCTCAGGTAAGATGAGGTACATCACAGGCGCCCAATCCCCGAACGATATCGAGCGCGCTCAAGTTCGATCCTTAAGGCTGCCTTAAGCCTCGTATAGAAATGCGACCTGGAACCTCGGGTGATAACCATGCGCGTGCTGATAGTCGAAGATGATGCCGTCCTCAGAGACGGATTGACGGTGGGCCTTTCGATTGGCGGCTTCACCGCCGATGCGGTCAAAACCTGCGAAGAAGCCGGCGCAGCTCTCACGAACCATGAGTTCGATGCGCTGGTGCTTGACCTGATGCTTCCCGACGGTTCCGGCCTCGACGTGCTGAAATCCCTGCGGGAACGGCAGGACGCCACGCCCGTCCTCCTCCTGACTGCGCGTGATCAGGTCGCCGACCGGATTCACGGACTGGATGCGGGGGCCGACGACTATCTCGGCAAGCCGTTCGACCTCGACGAGGTCGCGGCGCGGCTGCGCGCGCTCGTCCGCCGTGCCGCTGGCCGGCCGCAGGCGCTTATCGAATGGCGCGGCCTGCGGCTCGATCCTGCAAACCAGAATGTCGAACACCAAGGCGAACCCATCCGCCTGTCGCGGCGCGAATACTCGATTTTGCATGCCCTCATGATCCATCCCGGCCGGATCCTGTCGCGGAGCCAGATCGAGGAGAAGCTTTACGGCTGGCAGGAGGAGGTCGAGAGCAATGCTGTCGAGGTCCACATCCATCATCTTCGCGGCAAGCTGGGACCGGGCATGATCCAGACCGTCCGTGGGATCGGCTATCGCCTCGGAGACGAACCGTGATGCCGTCGATCTCCAAACGGCTGTTCCTGATCCTCGCCCTGACCACCGGTCTCGTCTGGCTGTCGGCGGTCGTCTGGATTTTCCTTTCCACGCGCGCGGAGGTGGAACGGGTTCTCGACGCGCGGCTGATGGAAGCCGGCCGGATGGTTTCCTCATTGATCGTCAGCCAGGAGATCGCCATCGATCCGACGCAAACGATCACGTCCGATCTGCCGGTGCGCGGCCACAGCGCCTATGACCGCCAGCTTTCGTGCCAGATCTGGTCGCTGCAGGGGACATTGATCGGGCGATCGGATGCGGCGCCCGATCAAGCAATGTCGGAGCACACCGACGGGATCTCCGAAACCGTGATAAATGGTGAGCGGTGGCGGGTTTATGCAATCACCAATACCGAGCGCGGTGTTCGCGTTCTGGTCGGCGACAATCTGAGTATCCGTAACGGGTTGGTGAACGACGTCATCCGCGGTCTTCTCCTGCCGGTCCTGCTGATGTTGCCGGTTCTTGCTGTCCTGATCTGGCTCAGCGTCAGGCGCGGCCTTGAGCCGCTAAGGAAGATCGCAGGCGACCTGGAAGCACGACCCGCCTCCGACCTCAGCCCGATCGAGGACGTGCAGACCGCGAAGGAGATTGCGCCGGTCTTGCAGTCGCTCAACGGATTGTTTGCACGCGTGGCCGGGCTTCGGGAACGCGAGCGCAACTTCACCGCCTTTGCCGCCCACGAACTGCGCACGCCGTTGGCCGGCCTCAAGACGCAGGCGCAGGTCGCGCTTGCAAGCGGCGATGGCACGATCCGCGAGCAGGCATTGCGTCAGATCATGGTTGGCGTAGACCGCACCGGCCGGCTCGTTCGGCAATTGCTGGATATGTCGGCGGTTGAGGCGCTCGACCAGGGCGAGCGTAGTGGGAAGGTATGGCCCGGGAGTATACTGAGAGCGCTCGCGGACGAATTAGCAGATCCGACCAGGGGCGTTGCGGTCGAGGTTTCCCCTGATCTTGACCGCATCGAGCTGGACATCGAGCCGGATCTGTTCGCTCTTGCTGCCCGGAATCTGATGGAGAACGCTGTGAACCATTCGCCGCCCGGAGGCGTCGTCAGGTGTCGTGTGGCCGGCCCCGCCGAAGAGGGCCAGATGATCATCGAGGATGATGGTCCCGGTATCCCCGAGGAGGAGTTGGCCCGCGTCACCGAACGCTTCTTTCGCGGCCGCAACAAAGTACCGGTCGGCAGCGGTCTCGGTCTCGCGATCGTCGAACTGGCGCTCGGGCGGAGTGGTTGGCACCTACGACTTCAGAATCGCGATTGCGGAGGGCTGCAAGCGGTGATGGCGAACGCCGCGTGACCCGTTGCACATACATGGTGCGGGGCGCAGCCAACTCATCTTCAAGAAGATGGAGTGCCAGCAGGATGCGCCAACGCAGGGAGTGATCTTCTCGCCGCGCGACGAAGCTATCCCACCAAAAGATGCCCCATAGCCGGATCTGCTATCACAACCAGCGGGCTCCCGTCGCGAACGTTGTCGGCGAGGTGGATGACATCCTGATTGATCATCCGGATGCATCCTGATGAAACGGCCTGGCCGATGGTCCAGAATTCCGGGTTTCCGTGGATGCGATAGATCGTGTCCCGGTTTCCTTCATGAATGTAGAGGGCGCGTGCTCCAAGTGGATTTTTCAGCCCCGGGTCCATGCCGCCATTGGCGATTGAGTAGGGCTCTAACTCGGGTTGGCGCGCAACCATTTCATCGGGAGGTGTCCAGCGCGGCCATTCCCGCTTGTATGCGATATGACGCCCTCGACCAGCCCACGAAAAACCGTCCCTGCCGACACCCACACCGTATCGGGTTGCGCGGCCGTGAGGCTGAACGTGGTAGAGGTAACGGTTTGGCGTATCGACGATGACGATTCCGGCTCGTTCATCGGTTGGATAGTCGACTTCCGTCCGCCACCATTTCGGATCGACCTTGGAAACGTCGACTTCCGGGATCGGGAAGCGCTCGTTCGGCAGTGCGTAGTACATCGGGGGCGTCGGCGGCGGAGGAGGCATCGAGACCGGCTGCGCGACTTGCGGTGTTTGCCTCGTGGAAACGCATCCGGCGAGAGTCATTGCGCTGGCGCCAATGAGGAAAGCGCGTCGCGCGATTGCGGGTGTCGGTAGCTTGCTCACGTTTCGTACGCTCTCTGCTTTGCGATCAATCAGGCCGCACAGCACGATGCCCATCTTAAGAGCAGCTTAAGGTAAGCGCGGCCGAAGATAGCGAAGCGGCGGGGACTTCAGGCGCCGGCCTGCGGCTCAAGTGATCCGGCCGAACAGGTTTTCGATTGGGTGGGGGCACTTTGTTGGAAACGCGGGCTTGCGTCGCAGGCGAGGAGCACTTTTCCGCCCTTAAGCGGGCCTTAAGGAACGCCCGCTTTGCCGCCGGTCCTGTGAAGGAGACGAGGATGCGGACGCGACTTTTAAGAAACAACGCCGTAGCGTCCGCGGAAGGTGTTGGATGCGGCATCGATGCTGATGCTCGACGCAAGAATGACCAATGGACCCGCCGCGAGCTTCTGCTCGGGGGCCTGGTGGTGCCGGTAGGATTGTTGGCGACTCCCAGCGGGATGGCCGCCGCCAATCCGGCTGCAATGGTCACGGACGTCGCTTCCTACCGGGAGAGACTGGAGCAGATCGCACGAACACATAGCTTCGCGCTCATCGACATCCGTGCGGATTGGTGCGCGGTGTGCCACCGCATTGAGCGGGAAATCCTCGCCCACCCTGCTGTGCTGCAACACCTTGAGGCTGTCCCTCTCGTCAAGGTGGACGTCACGGCGATGGACGAGGGAAACCGCCAGCTCCTCTCCCACCTTCGAGCGAGCGGCCCGCCGACATTCTTCGTCGTGGATGCAGCCACCGGACAGGAATACAACGGCACCCGTTCGGTCGGACCGTTCAGCAGGCGCGATCTCATGCGGCGGTTGCGGCCGTTCACCCGATAGTCCGGAGTCAGGATAAACTGCCGTCGCATCTTCGGCTCAATGCGGTCCTTAAGACTGTCTTAAGCTCGGGAGAGTGCGCTCGCTTCAATATCCATGATCTGGAGCTTTGAGACCATGCACGATCGGCGCCTCTGCACACGTAGACCTCATCCTTTCGCTATGGGTAGGCCGCCGTTCCGCGGTGCATTGAGTCGGCGGACCTTGCTCTCGGGCCTGGCGGCGCTCGCTGCCGCCGGCTTTGCCATGCCCGTGCGTGCCGACGACATGTCAGCCGAGATGATCCTGAACGACCCGGAGGCGCCGGTCGGCGGCAACCCGAACGGCGACCTGACGATCGTCTCGTTCTTTGACTATAACTGTCCTTTCTGCAAGCGCACCGTCGAGCCGCTGAATACGGTGCTGGAATCGGACGGCAATGTGCGTCACGTCTACAAGGACTGGCCGATCCTCGCGCAGTCTTCGGTCTATGGCGCAAAGCTGGCGTTGGCGGCCGGGTATCAGAACCGCTACGAGGAAGCCTATCTGGCGTTGATGGGTATCGAAGGGTCGCGGGTGCCAGAAGAGCAGATGCGACAGGCATTGGAAGGTGCCGGCTTCGACACGGCGGGTCTCGAGACCGAAGCCAACCGCCGCGACGCCGAGATCACCGCCTTGCTTCAGCGCAATAACGCGCAGGCCGAGGGGCTCGGTCTGCGTGGCACGCCCGTGTTTCTGATCGGTCGGTTTCTCGTCGCCTCCGCCCTCGACGAGGACGGCTTCCGCCAGGTTGTCGCAGACGCTCGCGAAGCGTCTTGATGCATCCCGATCGCGATCATCCGAGTAATTTCATGTCCTCAATGCCCATACTCCGCCTCCTTGCTGGCCTGTTCTTCGTCTTCCTGTCGCTGCCCGCCGCGGCGCAACAGGAGGATCTCCTGCAAGCCGAGGAAGCCTTCCGTTTCTCGGTTGAGCGGAATGCGGATCAGCAGATCCAACTCCGGTGGGAAATCGAGGAAGGCTATTACCTCTATCGCGATCATCTGGAAGCGAAGGATGCCGCGACCGGCGAGCCGATCCCGCTGTCGACTGGACCGGGCGTCGTGGAGACAGAGGATGCCAACTTCGGTCCTTCGGAGGTCTATTATCTTGAAGCGGTGGCACGTCTCGGCACTGAAGCGCCCGGGCAGGTCGCAGTCACCTATCAGGGCTGCAAGAAGGATTCGATCTGCTATCCGCCGCTGACCCTGACGGTCAACACGGCAAACCTTCAGGTTTCCGAACCCGTTGTCGGCTTTGGCATAGGTCCAACTCCGGCCGCCCCTGCCGGAGGGACGGGAAACGGCGGCTTCAGCCTGGCTGAGGACACGCAGGACGGCGGCATGGTCGGCTCGCTTCTCGCCAGCGGCGGTGCGATCTGGGTGATCGTGAGTTTCCTCGCCTTCGGGCTGTTGCTCGCCTTCACGCCCTGCGTGCTGCCCATGTATCCGATCCTGAGCGCGACCCTGGCGCGCGAGGGCGAGGCATTGACGGCCCGGCGCGGCTTCATCCTGTCTTTGGCCTATGTGCTGGCAATGGCCGCAGCGTTTGGCCTGCTTGGCGTGGTTGCCGCGTGGTCCGGCCAAAACCTCCAGATGGTGCTGCAATCGCCCTACGCCATTGGCGCCGTCGCAGCGCTGTTCGTCGTGCTGGCGACGGCGATGTTCGGCCTGTTCGAACTGCAACTGCCGACCACCTGGGTCAGCCGGATGGCAGGGGTACAGGCCGGCACGCGCGGCTCGGTGGGCGGAGCCGCCGGAATGGGCTTCCTTTCCGCGCTGATCGTCGGTCCCTGCGTCACCGCGCCGCTCGCCGCGGCACTTCTCTATATCGCACATACGGGCGATGCCTGGATCGGCGCGAGTGCGCTGTTTGCCCTCGGGCTCGGCCAAGGCATTCCGCTGATCGCCTTTGGCACGATGGGGAGCCGCGCTCTGCCGCGTGCGGGGGCGTGGATGGTGCAGGTCAAATACGCGTTCGGCTTCGTCTTTCTCGGCGCGGCGATCTGGATGGTCTCCCGAATCCTGCCGCCGCAAGTGACGCTGGCGCTTTGGGCGGGCCTCCTCTTGATTGTTGCGGTCTTCATCGGCGTCGCTGATCGGCTCCTGGCCGATGCGGGTGCCTGGCCACGTTTCCGCAAAGCCGCCGGACTTGGGGTTTCCCTCGGCGGCGTCATCCTGGCGATCGGGGCGGCGTCGGGCGGGACCGACCCGCTACGTCCGCTCGCCCACTTCGTCATGACCGGTTCGGGCCAGCAGATCGCCCAGTCCGAGATGACATTCATCGAGGCAAACTCGACGCCGCAGGTCGAGCAAGCGATTGCCTCTGCCAACGGACGTCCGACATTGGTCTATTTCACGGCCGACTGGTGCGTCATCTGCAAGACGATCGAACGCGACGTCTTTTCGAGCACGGAAATCGTTGCCGCACTGAACGACTTCCAGCGTGTCAAGGTGGATCTGACCGGACTGGATGAGGCCAGTCAGGGTCTGATGCGCGATCTTGCTGTGGTCGGCCCACCGACCATGATCTTCTTCAACCGAAATGCCTCGGAGGCAAACGGCTCCCGCCTCATCGGCGATGTGACAACCGATACGTTGCTGACATCGGTCTCTCAGGCGAGGCAGTGAGATGAACGCAGTCGCCATCGGGCCTTTCGTCTTCGCACCCGACCGCTTCGCCGCGATCCTCGCCATCGCCGCCTTTCTCCTGCTGAGCGAGATCCTCGCCCGCAAGGTCGATCAGCGCTTTTCGTCCTGGGCCTGGGGCGCGACCGTCGCTTTCGTGGTCGGCGCGCGCGTCGGGCACGTCATCCAGCACGCGAGCAGTTTCCTCGCCGAGCCGCTGCGCGTATTCTACATGTGGCAGGGCGGCTTCATGATCGAAGCCGGCATTGCGCTGGCGTTCGCCTACACGTTCTTTCGCTTCCGGCGCGAATTGCGGCTCACATTGTGGACGGCCCTGCCGAGCGCCGCTGCGGCCTATGTCGCGTTCTTCGTACTGCAGCTCAGCGCCGGCGTGCCGGCGACACCGCTGCCGACCGGAGACATCTACCGCACGCTGGCCGGAGAACGGTTCAATCCAAGTGAACTCGAAGGTCAACCTGTGGTCATCAACCTGTGGGCGACGTGGTGCCCGCCCTGCCGCCGTGAAATGCCGATGATGGCGGACGTTGCCGCAAATACGGACGCTGCCGAACTTGTCTTCGTCAACCAAGGTGAAGGCCAGGAGATCATTCAGCGCTACCTCACAGCCGAGAATCTTGAGCTTGAGCATGTGGTGCTCGACGGACTCGGTGAGTTCGGTCGTCATTACGAGGTACCGGGCCTGCCGGCTACGTTGTTCCTCAAGAGCGACGGGACGCTGCAATCGGTACACATGGGCGAGATCTCAAGAGAAGCCCTCGTGAGCGGCATTCAAGGTCTCGAATAGCCGCCGCAGGTCCGGCACGGCTGGCTTTTGCTGACGACCGTGACGAAGCTGCGACCATCCTCATGATGTTTTGTCATGCAATCCTCATTGAGCCTGCCATTCTCGGACGCTATTGGGCAAGGCAACAGGTCTTAGGGCCTTTGATCGAGACGAGCCTTAATTGTCTCCATCTGCTCGATCTCGCTGCGCTGGGCTGCGATGATTTCTTCGCAAAGCGTCAGCAATTCAGCATCGCGCAGGTCTGCTTCCCGGCACATGAGGATCGCGCCCGAGTGGTGCGGGATCATCGAATCGATGAACTGCCCGTCACCGATCAGGGTTTGGCTTCGTGTGGCTGCGAATGAGGCGATCGTCAAGACGAGGAAGACGGCGTAGAGGGTGATATTGAGCCCTTTTCGCGGAAACATGCCGGGCATCGTTGCCAGCATGAAGATG
Source organism: Filomicrobium sp. (assembly GCF_025698805.1). Lineage (NCBI taxonomy): Bacteria > Pseudomonadati > Pseudomonadota > Alphaproteobacteria > Hyphomicrobiales > Hyphomicrobiaceae > Filomicrobium > Filomicrobium sp. Next base: position 49,593 of record NZ_JAILWT010000008.1, on the reverse strand, counting down.
CCCATCGGCGCCCACATGGTCACGGCCATGTAGAACATGTTGAGATTGTTTCGGAAATCTTGAAATCCGTCGATCATCGAGAACATGACGACGTACATGACGATCAGGCCGAGCGCCATGTTGATCCAGAACATCAGGTAGGGACGTCCTTCGCCGTGATCGGCGTGTTCGTGCTTGCCATTATGGGACGATTGGGTCATCTCGTGGCTCCTTGGTTTTCGCTTAATGTCCGAGACCGATGCCCATGGGCTTGAGTAGCATCCAGATCGCCATTCCGACCATCATCAGGTTCTCCGTCAGCGAGACGAAGCCGAGCGGAACGTTGCTGTCACCGCCAACGCAGGCGCATTTGAGTTCGCGCTTGTCGATATAGACCGCCTTGAAGACCGATACGGCTCCGACAGTGCCGATGAAGAGGGCAACGGGGATCGACAGCCACATCAGCGCGCCGGCCATCATCAGGATGCCCGCCAGCGCTTCGGCGAACGGATAGACGTAGGAGTAGCGCACCCAGCGCTGGGCGAACAGATCGTAGTTGAGGAACATGGTAGCGAAGCTTTCCACGTCCTTGAGCTTCTGCAGGGCGAGCAGACACATGGCGATGGCAATGAACCATTCTGCCGCCGCAACGGTCGCAAGGGTACCGAACGCGGCCCAACTCGTCGCTAGCGCCATCAACGCAGCCATCGCGAACAACGCGATCACCGGCGTATAGGTGGTGGCGTCCTTGTCCTTTACCTCCTTGCCGAAGAAGGCGAGAAGATCGTCGTAGCCGCCGATGCGATTGCCGCCGATAAAGGTCTGCGGTGTGGTGTCGACGCCGTGCGTTTTCTTGAAAGCATCGATCTCGGCGCGCGACGTCAGCTCATGATCGTTGACCTCGTAGCCCTGCCGTTTCAGGAGGTCGAGCGATTTGAGACCGTAGGGACAGGTATGTTCGTGGGTCACCATCCTGTGCAGGTCGGCGCGTTTTGCGGTGGAAGTGGCCATGTCGTCAGTCCTTCGATTTCAGAGTTTTGCTTTTGCGAACACCTCGACCAACTCGCTGAATTTGCGGCGTTGCGCGTCCGCATCACCTGCCGCTATCGCTTCCTCGACACAGCAAGCGGCGTGGGTCTTGAGGATTTCGGTCTCGACCTTGGCCAGCGCCGCCTTGATGGCGTGGATCTGATGCAGGATATCGATGCAGTAACGGTCATCGGCCACCATCTGGCTGACCCCTCGCACCTGTCCTTCGATTCGCTTGAGCCTCGCGCGGAGGGCTTTGTTGTCCTTCTGGCACATGGCCGTAAAATACCCCGTATGGGTATATTTAAGGTTCGAGAGCCATCTTGGTTCCCTCCGATCAAAAAATCTCGCCGGCGCTTTCTGTCTGCTTTGCACCATTGTCGCGATCATCAGTGGGGTTGACCTTCCAATGGTTGGAACCCTCATCTTGGAGGGCCAAACGAAGGAGATGGACATGAAGATCAGAGCCGAGAATCTGATCGCCGCAGTTGGAGAGCTTCGGGTCGGGTTGCTTGCGGTCAGGGATCTGGCCGATACGCTGTTATCCCTGGTCGAGGCCCGCGGACGCATCACCATTTTCGAAACAGGGTTCCAGACGTGGTTCAGCGTCCACGCGAGCCGTTTGCCTTGACCGAAGGCGCACCGATGGGGCGCTTGTCGCCTTCGCGGTGGCAACCGTCCTCGTGCTGATGACCGGCAAAGGAAAAGGGCGGAATTGATCCGCCCTTCACCGTCTCATTGGCTGCGCTTGGCCAGCCATTCCTGCATCTGCGCGATTTCCGCCTCCTGGGCGGAGATGACCTCCTCAGCAAGTGCTCGCACCTCGGGGTCTGATCCGTGTTCGAGAACGACACGAGCCATGTCGATGGCGCCCTGGTGATGGGGGATCATGCCGCGCATGAAATCCTCATCCGCATCGCCCGTAAACTCGATCGCCATATCGGCATGCATCTTGTCGTTGACTTGCTGGTAGGCGCGAATGACAGGGTTATCCGAATGCGCGGTGGCGCCGTGTCCGGCATGTTCGCCGTGATTCATGGTCGCTCCTTGGCCTTGCTCGTCCATCTGAGACTGTGCGTAGGCGAGTCCGCCAGCAATGACGAACGCGCCGGCAATGAAGATCGGGGTGAGCTTGTTCATGACACAGCTCCTGGTCAGTTTACAGTTGCAGGATAGCCGGCTTCTTCGAGAACCTGCTGAATAGCCCCCGCACTAGCAGTCGTCTCAACCTTGACCGCCCGCGCCTCCGGATTCGTCTCCACCCTGGCGGTGGGGTCGACTGACTGGATCGCCTTGGTGACGGATTTTGCGCAGCCACCGCAGGTCATGTTCTCGATTCTGAGTTCCATGAGAATTCTCCTTGTTTGGTCTCACGTTGCCAAATGTGGGGCTTCCAACCATGGGAAGGTCAATGGCGATTTTTCTCTGTTTGTCCTCTTGACCTTCCCATGGTTGGAAACCCCATCTTCTGTCCGAACTGGAATTTCGGGACAAAAAAGGAGGCGGCTATGAATGCCCCCGTTCGAGCAACAGACCTGTCTGGAACGATATCACTCCCCATTGAGGGGATGACCTGTGCATCCTGCGTAGGTCGTGTCGAAAGAGCCCTCAAGGCCGTGCCTGGCGTCGCCGATGCGGTCGTCAATCTGGCGACCGAAAAGGCGAGCATCACCACGAACGCTGCGGTCGATCCTGCCACTCTCGTCAAGGCCGTGGAGGATGTAGGCTATGAGGTTGCGGCAAGCTTCTCCGCGCCGACGGCAGCCTCGCTTGAAGTGGCGATCGAGGGCATGACCTGCGCATCCTGCGTGGGACGCGTCGAAAAGGCGCTCAAGGCCGTACCCGGCGTCACTAATGCCGTCGTCAACCTCGCGACCGAGAAGGCCACGATCCAGGGCAGCGCCGATGCGGCGGATTTGGTGGCTGCCATCGAGGGCGCGGGATACGACGCCAGGGTGATCGCCACGGCGGCAGGAACCAGCCAGGGCGAGACGGATGATCGTACCGAAAAGAAGGAAGCGGAACGTCGTGAACTGACCCGCGATTTCACCATCGCGGCGGTGCTGACGGTGCCTGTCTTCATCCTGGAGATGGGCTCACACGTCATTCCGGGCATGCATGACCTGATCGCTTCAACCATCGGCATGCAGACGAACTGGTATATCCAGTTCGTGTTGACGACCATCGTCCTGTTCGTTCCGGGTATCCGCTTTTACGACAAGGGGCTGCCCGCCCTGTGGCGGCTCGCCCCCGACATGAACTCGCTGGTCGCGGTCGGCACGCTCGCCGCCTATGGCTATTCGCTGGTCGCGACCTTCGCGCCCGGTTTCCTGCCTGCCGGAACGGTGAACGTCTATTTCGAGGCTGCCGCCGTCATCGTGACGCTGATCCTGCTCGGCCGTTTGCTGGAGGCTCGTGCCAAGGGACGCACCTCCGAGGCGATCAAGCGTCTCGTCGGCCTTCAGGCCAAGATGGCGCGCGTGCGCAGGGACGGCAAGACGATCGAACTGCCGATCGACGCCGTGCTGTCGGGAGACATCGTCGAGGTTCGTCCCGGCGATCGCATCCCGGTGGATGGCGAGGTCATCGAAGGCCAGAGCTATGTCGACGAATCGATGATCACGGGCGAACCGATCCCGGTGTCCAAAACGAATGGCAGCGAGGTCGTGGCCGGAACGGTGAACCAGAAGGGCGCCTTTGCCATCCGTGCGACGGCGGTCGGCGGCAACACGGTGCTGTCGCAGATCATCCGCATGGTCGAGGAAGCGCAAGGCTCAAAGCTACCGATCCAGGCGCTGGTCGACAAGGTCACGATGTATTTTGTGCCGGCGGTGTTTGCGGTAGCGATCCTCACCTTCGCCGCATGGATGTGGTTCGGCCCGTCGCCCGCGCTGACCTTCGCTCTGGTCAATGCCGTCGCCGTCCTGATCATCGCCTGCCCCTGCGCCATGGGTCTGGCGACGCCGACCTCGATCATGGTGGGCACGGGCCGCGGTGCGGAACTGGGCGTGCTCTTCCGCAAGGGCGAAGCGTTGCAGCTGCTCAAGGACGCCAGGGTCGTCGCCGTCGACAAGACGGGCACACTGACCGAAGGCAAGCCTGCGCTCACCGATCTGGAACTGGCCATCGGATTCAACCGGGCAAATGTCCTCGGTTTGGTTGCGGCCGTCGAAGCGAAGTCGGAGCATCCGATCGCCCGTGCGATCGTGGATGCGGCCGCCGGGGAGGACATCCCGCTGCCGGCCGTGTCGGACTTCGAGTCGGTGACGGGTTTCGGCGTCAAGGCCATGGTCGGCGGCAGCCAAGTCGAAATTGGCGCTGACCGCTACATGGCAGACCTCGGCCACGACGTAGCTGCCTTCGCCAAGATTGCCGAACGTCTCGGCAATGAGGGCAAGTCACCGCTCTATGCCGCCATCGACGGCAAGCTCGCGGCGATTATCGCCGTGGCCGATCCGATCAAGGAGACGACGCCCGCAGCGATCAAGGCGCTGCACGATCTCGGCCTCAAGGTCGCGATGATCACCGGCGACAATGCCCGCACGGCAAAAGCCATCGCGGCTCGGCTGGGGATCGACGAGGTGGTGGCGGAAGTGCTGCCGGACGGCAAGGTCGACGCTGTACGCCGCCTCAAAGCCCAGCATGGCAAGGTCGCTTTCGTCGGCGATGGCATCAACGACGCTCCGGCGCTGGCCGAAGCGGATGTGGGCCTTGCCATCGGCACGGGTACGGACATTGCCATCGAGGCAGCCGACGTGGTGCTGATGTCGGGCAGCCTGCAAGGCGTGCCGAACGCGATCGCACTGTCCAAGGCGACGATCGGCAACATCCGGCAGAACCTGTTCTGGGCCTTTGCCTACAACACGGCTCTGATCCCCGTTGCCGCCGGTCTGCTCTATCCGGCCTACGGCATCCTGCTGTCGCCGGTCTTTGCCGCCGGCGCGATGGCCCTGTCGAGCGTCTTCGTCCTCGGCAACGCGCTGAGGCTCAAGACCTTCCGCGCGCCCGCGCAGGCGGAAAGCGGCGCAGTCCGGCCCCGTCAGCCTGAACTTGCGCCTGCGGAATGAGAAACAGGCGAGCCTGCTTCGGCAGGCTCGCCACATGTAAAGGAATGAAGCGATGACCAATACGGGAACTCCGTCAGTGGTGCTGTATACCACGCCAACCTGCCCCGATTGCCATGCCGTCAAGCGATGGCTTGCTGACCAGGGTGTCCCATTCGAAGAGCGTGACCTGTCAGATCCGCAGATCGCCGAAGAGGCGAAAGCGCGGACCGGCGTGCGCGTTGCCCCGATCACGATTGTCAACGAACAGGTCTTCTATGGCACCTTTGCTGACCAGAAACCTCGTCTGGCGGAAGCCCTGTCATCGGGCGCCGCCTGAGGGAGATTGTCATGGGAAGACAAATCGAAATTCGGCAGGCGGGGCGCATCATCGACGTGCCGGATGGCCGAACCATTCTGGAGAGAGCGCTAGAAGAAGGGATCGCATATCCTCATGGATGCCGTTCGGGCCGCTGCGGCTCGTGCAAGTCCCGACTGGTCAGCGGCGAGGTCGATCTTCTGCCGCACACGCGCTTTGCCCTGACGGACGATGAGCGGTCTCAGGGACTGATCCTTGCATGCCGCGCGCAGCCGCTCACGGATTGCACGGTCGCATGGCTCGATGAGGAGGAAGAACAGCTTGATCTTCCCGTCCGCACCTATCGCACGCGGGTTGTCGCGATCGATGACGCAACCCACGACATCCGGCAAATCAGGCTGGAGGTCGAAACGGGAGAGGCCGTCGCGTTCAAGGCGGGCCAGTATGCGCAGGTGACGTTCGATGGCGTTCCGGCGCGCGACTATTCGATGGCGAACCAGCCGGGTCGAGACCATCTCGAATTCCACATCAGGCATGTGCCCGGTGGAGCGACGAGCGAACACGTCGCCAGGTCACTCAAGGTCGGCGACGAGGTTTCGGTTCGCGGGCCGCTCGGCAGTTCGTTTCTGCGCGAACAGCATACGGGTCCAATTCTGGCGGTCGCCGGCGGATCGGGACTGGCGCCGATCAAGTCGATTGTCGAAACGGCGCTGGCAAGCGGCCTGCGGCAGCCGATCCATCTCTATTTCGGGGCACGGACGGAACGTGATCTCTATCTCGTCGATCATTTCAGTCTTCTGGCGAGCACCTACGACAACCTCACCTTCATGCCCGTGCTTTCGGAGGTGAGCCGATCCGATCACTTCCGAACCGGCCTGGTAACGGATGCGATCGTGAGTGACGTGCAGGACCTCAATGGCTGGAAGGCATATATGGCCGGACCGCCTGCCATGATCGATGCTTCCGGCATCATGCTTCGCGAACTGGGCTTGCGCGGCGAGGACATACATGCGGACGTGTTTTTTACGCCCGAAGAAGCGCCTACATAAGTCGAAGAAAGGAACCAGCGATGAACATCGGTAAAGCAGCGGCGGCATCAGGCGTCTCGGCGAAGATGATCCGCTACTACGAATCGATCGGATTGATCGCGGAAGCGTCGCGGACGGATAGCGGATACCGGGATTACTCCGATAAGGACGTGCATACGTTGCGTTTTATCAGGCGTGCGCGCGATCTCGGTTTCTCGGTCGAGAAAATGACGGAACTGCTTGCGCTCTGGCGAGACCGAGACCGGGCGAGCGCGGACGTCAAGCGCGTGGCGCTCGAGCATGTCGAAGAACTTGAACGGAAGGCGCGTGAACTCAGGGAGATGAGCATGACGCTCAAGCACCTTGCCGAGAACTGCCGGGGCAATGCCCGGCCGGACTGCCCGATCATCGATGAGTTGGCGACGACTGATGACCCTGAGACCAGCCCCACACACACCCGCGATCGTTCCGGCGCGACAGGGAACAGGTTCGAGCACACGAGGCCCGTCGTGTCGGCGAAGGCGGAAAGAAGCGGTCACGGTGCCAGGGAGCAATAGCCATGACGCTTGCCGGCGAAATCCTGCACCTGTTCAAACGGGCATGTTCGGACGGCGACATGGAAGTTGCCGAGAAGCTATTGCAGGCTCTTGAACTGATTGATGCGCGAGGGCTCGGCGTCGCAGCTTCGCACAAGCCGTTGTCTCAAGCTTATCTGGCTATCGGAGAACTTCCTGTGCCTCCGAAAAAATGTCAGCGGCATCACTAGGACATCATCCGTTCAATGAGGCCCAAGGATGGATGAGCCGGAAACGGGACGGGTCAATGCCGACTTCGCAGGTCAACAACTGCCCGCGTAGGCGGGACTCCGAAACTCAGCGGCGGCGGGAGACCTCCTCCTGATATCCGCGCTCTCGTTCCGGCCAAGTACTCTTAATAAAAGCGAGGACAGCCCGGATCTCGCCGTCGCTCAGGGCATCGGCAAAACCAGGCATGTCGCTCTCATAGCTCCCTCCGACGATGGCCGCTGTACCCTCCTTGACGATGCGGAACAGCATCTCATCGGCATGGTGCCAGGTGTGGCCGCTCTCGTCGTGCGGCGGTGCGGGCAGCCGACCGGAGGGAGGCGGCGAGCGCCAGTCCGGCTGCCCTTCGAGATTCGCACCGTGGCAAGACGCGCATTGATCCGCATAGACTTGTCGGCCCTGCTCGACGACCTCCGCTGATGCCGCAGCGATGGATTCGGAACGGGCGTAATGCCACCCAGCCAATGTCGCCACGATCGCACCTGCGAGGAGCGACCCTGCCCAGAATGTATTTAGGAGCTTCTTTCGCATGGCACGCATGTTCAGTAACGAGGAATTGCAACGCACGAGATGGCAAGGAGGATTTGCCAGTGGTGCGACACCATTTGCAATAGACATTCCGGTGAGTAGTACCTATCGTTCCAGTATGTTTGCGCGCGTTGTCTCCATGCTTGCCATAATCGGCGTCGCCGTCATGACGATGGCATTCTCCGCGCACGCGGCACGAATGAGCATACCGCCGGAACAGGCTGTGCATGTGGGCGAGATTACAAACTCTGCAGCCGGCATTGAGCCTGCATGCACCAGCAAACACTGCGGATCGGCAGACATGGATGCGGGAACCTGTGAACTGGTTTGTGCAGGTTTTTCAATCTTTCTCGTATCACCGAGCGGTGGTTCTGGAAACCAATACACGTCAACCGCCTATGTTCTGCCGCCTGATGCCAGCATTCCCGGTCGGGCGCTCGGACTGAACGAACGCCCTCCGAAGATCCGTCTCCTCTGATCGCGCCCGGGCATTCGGCCCGCGGCCTTCCGACAGCTTTGAGGAACGGGACTGCGGTCCCGAGGAGACGACCATGAATACCCTTTCACGACGCGGCTTTCTCGCCGCTGGCGCGGCCATGCTGGCCTACGCTCAGGTGCCCCGGATGGCGGCAGCGCAGGACGCCACGCCGCTATCGCTTCGCGCCGCCAGCCGCACGCTCGACATCGACGGACGCGCCGCCACTGTCTGGGGCCTTGCCGGGCCATCCGGACAGGGCCTGACACTCGATCCCGGCATGCCGTTCCGGGTGGATCTAACGAACGAACTCGACACCGCCACACTGATCCACTGGCACGGCCAGATCCCGCCCAATGCGCAGGATGGCGTGCCCGACATGCCCTTGCCGATGCTCGCCCCCGGCGAGACTCGCGCCTATGACTTCGCACCGCTGCCCGGCACCTATTGGATGCACGCGCATGTTCCGCTGCACGAGATGCGCCTTCTGGCCGCGCCCCTGATCGTGCGCAGCGCCGAGGATGTCGCCGCTGACCGGCAGGAGGTGGTACTGTTTCTGCATGATTTCTCATTCAAGGCACCCGAAGAGGTGATGGCGGAGATCAAGTCCGGCCATGGTGCCACGGGCAATCACGGAAGCGGCACAGGCACAGGCACGGGCGGAATGTCAGGTATGAACCACGGCGCGATGGGAAACATGCCGATGACTGGCATGGATCACGGCGCCAAGGGCGGCATGATGGGAATGGGGACCATGGACGGCATGACGATGGACCTCAACGACTACGACTGGGACGCCTATCTTGCCAATGATCGTACGCTCTCGGACCCGGAAGTGGTGCAGGTCGAGCGCGGCGGGCGTATCCGCCTGCGGGTCATCAACGCCGCTGCGGCGACGGTGTTCTGGCTCGACACCGGCGAAGCGCAGGCCCGGCTCGTCGCGGTTGATGGCCATGCCGTTCAGCCGCTCTCCGGCACGAGGTTCGGTCTGGCCATGGGCCAACGGCTCGACCTTGAGATCGACCTGCCTTCGGAGGGCGGTGCCTGGCCGATCCTCGCGCTGCGAGAAGGCGCGCGGGAGCGCACCGGTCTGATCCTTGCCACTCCGGGCGCCGAGATACGGCACATTGATGCTTTGGCAGAGACCGAAGCACCGGCCTTTGACACCGACCTTGCGCAGGAGACGCGCCTGATCGCTTCCGAATCCTTGCCGGAGCGGCCGGTGGACCGCAGCCACATGGTGATGCTGGGCGGCTCGATGCAGCCCTATGTGTGGACGATCAACGGTGCCGTCTGGGGCCAGCATCGCCCGGTTACCGCGAGGCGCGGCGAACGGATCGTGCTGTCCTTCCACAATATGTCGATGATGGGTCACCCGATGCATCTCCACGGCCATGTGTTCCAGGTCGTCGGGCTGAATGGACGTGCGGTCACGGGCGCGCAGCGGGACACGGTGTATGTGCCGCCGATGTCGATGGTCGACGTGGCACTCGATGCCGGAGAAGCCGCGCGCTGGATGCTGCATTGCCATCACATGCCGCATCTTGAAACAGGCATGATGACCGAATTCGCGGTCAGCGCATAGGCAGCGTGCTGGCAGGAGGACGCCGGCACCGGCGTCCTCCTGTGCAACAAGGAGGTGAACCCTATGTCAATGTCTCACGGCGGTCATGCCGGCCACATGCCGGCGAGTGGTGATCGCAAAGCGCTCGTCATTTCGGGCTGGCTTACCGGCCTTTACTTCATCGTGGAACTCGGGATCGGCATCTGGACGGGCTCAGTCGCCGTCATGTCGGATGCCTTCCACACCTTCTCGGCCGTGGGCGGCGTGCTCATTGCGCTGGTCGCCATGCGTCTGGGTGAGCGAAAATCCAGCCCCTCGCGCACCTTCGGCTACATTCGGGCGGAGATCCTGGGGGCCCTCTTCAACGGCCTCTTCCTCGTCGCCATGGCTCTCTACGTGCTGTGGATGGGCGCGATGCGCCTCATGGAGCCCATCGAACTGGCCACGACGCCGATGTTGATCGCCGCAGCGGGCGGCATCGCCACCGAGCTTGTCGCGCTCTGGCTCATGTACGAGCGCCAGAAGGACAACCTGAATATGCGGGGTGCGTATTGGCACATCCTGCAGACCTTCGTCGGCAGCTTCCTCATCATCGTCTCGGCGCTGGTGATCCGATTCACGGGCTTTGTGGCCATCGATCCGCTGCTTGGCATGGCCTTCGGACTGCTGCTGCTCTGGGCTTCCTGGGGTATTATGCGCGAGGCATTGCACATCCTGCTGCAAGGCACGCCCGAAGACCTCGACTTGGAGGCCGCCATCGAGGCCATACGGCAGCTAGAGGGGGTTACCGACGTGCACCACGTCCATGCCTGGAGTCTGACATCCGGGCGCAATGTATTCTCAAGCCACGTCTGCGTTGGGGACTTTCAGGAAGGCGAACGGGTGCTGCGACAAGCAAGCAATCTCCTGCGCGAGCGTTTCAACATCTACTTCTCGACGTTGCAGATCGAGGAATACTGCCTCGACGGCGAGGACTCTGCGGCCGAGATTGACATCATGCAGTCTCAGACGGGGCAAGAACGGACCAGCATCGGAAAGATCCACGACAATCACTGATTGGCAGGAACCCCGGATTCCGATCACCTCTTGACCTTCCAACGGTTGGAAGGCGCAGAATAGGCGAAGAGCAAGCTTAGGATAAGACGCCGAGGAGGCGTGAAAATGGCCAGCAAGACCGAACACGATCACCAGAATCAGAGTCACGCTCATTCCGCCCAAGGTCATGCGCATGATCACGGGGCCGTCGCGCAGGACGACACGCACAAGGTCAAGGACCCGGTCTGCGGCATGATTGTCGATCCCCACACGGCCCAGCACAAGGCCGAGCATGCGGGCCGGCCCTATTATTTCTGCTCGGCCGGGTGCCGCGCGAAGTTCCTGGCCGAGCCCGAAAGCTATCTCGATCCGGCGGCGGCGGAGGTAGTACCGATTCTCGAGGGGACGGTCTATACCTGCCCGATGCATCCTGAGATCCGGCAGGACGGCCCCGGATCATGCCCGATCTGCGGCATGGCGCTGGAGCCGGTACTGGTCAGCCTTGAGGCCGAGCCCAATGTCGAACTGATCGACATGACACGCCGCTTCTGGATCGGCCTCGTTCTGGCGATCCCGGTGTTCATTCTCGAGATGGGCGGGCATCTGTTCGGGCTGACTCATGCCATCGGGCAGCAGGTCTCGAACTGGCTGCAACTGATCCTCGCAACGCCGGTCGTTCTCTGGGCGGGCTGGCCGTTCTTCCAGCGTGGCTGGCAGTCGCTCGTCAACCGCAGCCTCAACATGTTTACACTGATCGCCATGGGCACGGGAACGGCGTGGATATACAGCGTCGTCGCCACGCTGGCGCCGGGCATCTTCCCAGATGCATTCCGCCAGCATGACGGCTCGGTCGCGGTCTATTTCGAGGCGGCCGCGGTCATCACTGTGCTCGTGCTGCTCGGGCAGGTGTTGGAATTGCGGGCGCGCGAGAGCACCAGCGGCGCGATCCGGGCGCTGCTCGACCTCGCCCCCAAGACCGCCCGGATCATTCGTGACGACGGCACCGAGGAGGAGGTTCAACTCGACACCGTTCGGGTCGGCGACCGCCTGCGGGTGCGTCCCGGCGAGAAGGTGCCGGTCGATGGCGAAGTTCTGGAAGGACGCAGCGCCGTCGATGAATCGATGGTGACTGGCGAGTCGATGCCGGTCACCAAGGAGGTCGGCGCCACCGCCATCGGCGGCACCATGAACCAGTCCGGCGCGCTGGTGATCGAGGCGAAGAAGGTCGGCCGCGACACCATGCTGTCGCAGATCGTCCAGCTCGTCGCCGAGGCGCAGCGTAGTCGCGCGCCGATCCAGCGCCTCGCCGATCAGGTGTCGGGCTGGTTCGTGCCGGCGGTGATCGTGGTCGCAATCCTTGCCTTCATAACCTGGTCGATCTGGGGTCCGGAGCCGCGCTTCTCCTTCGGTCTGATCGCGGCGGTTTCCGTGCTGATCATCGCCTGTCCCTGTGCGCTCGGGCTGGCAACGCCGATGTCGATCATGGTCGGCGTCGGGCGTGGCGCACAGGCGGGCGTGCTGATCAAGAACGCCGAGGCGCTGGAGCATATGGAGAAGGTCGATACCATCATAGTCGACAAGACCGGTACGCTGACCGAGGGACGACCCGCCGTCACCGCAATCGTGCCGGCGCCGGGGTTCACCGAGGACGAGGCTTTGCGGCTTGCCGCCAGCGTGGAGCGGGCCAGCGAGCATCCGCTGGCGCTGGCCATCGTTCGCGCTGCCGAGGAGCGGGGGATCGTGACCGCACCGGTCGCGGATTTCGACTCGCCGACCGGCAAAGGCGCCTACGGCACGGTCGAAGGCAAGCGCATTCCCCTTGGAAATGCCAAGTTCCTAGCCGAGCAAGGCGTTGATGTCGCCCCACTGGCGGATGAGGCCGACCGGCTGCGCGAGGACGGGGCAACCGCGATCTTCATGGGAGTGGACAACCGCATCGCTGCCATCTTCGCCATCGCCGATCCGGTCAAGCCCTCGACGCCCGAGGCGCTTGCCGCGCTGAAGGCGCAGGGAATCCGCGTTGTCATGCTTACGGGTGATAACTGGACCACGGCCAAGGCGGTCGCCCGCCGGCTCGGCATCGACGAGGTCGAGGCCGAGGTCCTGCCCGACCAGAAAAGCGCGGTCGTGCAGCGTCACAAGGCGGCAGGCGAGGTGGTGGCGATGGCAGGCGACGGCGTGAACGACGCACCGGCGCTGGCGGCGGCCGATGTGGGCATCGCCATGGGCACCGGTACCGATGTGGCAATGGAAAGCGCAGGCGTCACATTGCTCAAGGGCGATCTCACGGGCATCGTCCGCGCGCGCCGGCTCTCGGAGGCTGTCATGCGCAACATCCGCCAGAACCTATTCTTCGCCTTCATTTACAACGCGCTCGGCGTGCCGGTGGCGGCCGGGGTGCTCTACCCGTTCTTCGACATCCTGCTGTCGCCGATCATCGCGGCCGCCGCCATGGCGCTGTCGTCGGTGAGCGTCATCGCGAACGCCTCCCGGCTGCGGGTCACGAGATTGTAGGAGGCTGACGTGGGCGAAGGTCCTCCATCTGGAAAAATTGGTGACGATGGTGGCGCCAACAGCCCGGATACCGTCCCATCCTTGCGCTAAGTCAAAGTCTGCGGCGAAGGGGGCCGCTATGAGTATCTTTGCGACGGAAGGGCAGAACAGGCCATGATGCAATGTCATGATGTCGGGCGGGATGATGTGGGGCATCGTTCTTCTGGTGCTCGTGCTCCTTACCGCCGCCGCTTTGATCAAATACGTATTTTTCCGGTGATCCAGCTTTGACGAAGTTGCGGCCCAGATGGAGGAACTGAGATGCAAACCATCCATATGATCAGCAGGCGCTCCTTCCTCGCCAGCGCCACCGCGTTCCCCCTCCTGCTCTCAACGGCGGGAACGGTTCGCTCGGCAGGACTGCCTCTGGTGACCGTCACCAAGGATACGAATTGCGGGTGCTGCGGCGCATGGGTCGAGCATATCGAGGCGGCCGGCTTCCCGGTGAGCGTCGTGGAATCGAGCGAGGTCGAAAGCCTCAAGCAGCGGCTCGGCGTCCCGGCGGCGTTGTACTCCTGCCATACGGCCGAAGTGGACGGCTATGTCATCGAAGGACATGTGCCGGCCGCCGCGCTTCGCCGCCTCCTGGCCGCGCGCCCGCTCGCGACAGGGCTTGCGGTTCCCGGAATGCCCGCCGGCTCCCCCGGCATGGACTTTCCCGGCGTGGTCCCCGAGCCATACGAGGTGTTCCTGTTCGGCCCTTCCGTCCAGAAAACCTTCGGGCGTTTCCGCGGCGCGCGGGAGATCTGAGTGGAACGGTGCTCATGATCCATCCGGTCGCCATCAGTCCGATCCAGAACCGGGCCTGCGGGGCAGACCCTGCCTTTGTCAGGAGCTCTGGTTGCCTGGGCTCGGATACTGACGGCCGCAAGGATGTCATCTGGTGCGTGGCAACTCTCCATCCCGACCTCGACAAAGAAGCCAAGCCATGAGCAGGAGCTCGACTGCGGCTTTCGGATCGAAAGGCGACTGGCTCCGCCAGTTCCTGACAGGCCTGCTGCTGCTTGCGTTCAGCGCTTTTGTTTTCCTGGCAGCGGCGCATGCCAGCCCGGGCACACACGGCTCGTATCAGGATCAGACCGTTGCGGGTGCACAGCATGAGGCCCATTCGAATTACTCCGACGACCGAAGCAAGGCTGCGGACGAACGATGCTGTCACACTGAAACGGCGCCGGACCGCGATTGCGGCCAGCTCTGCACCATTGTTGCCCTGCTACCCGAGGCGCCGCCTGTGATGCCATCCTCGGACGGCGAGCCATTGCTCGGTTTCCAGGCCAGCGATCTGGGCCGAAATCCTTCAGTCCTCCTGACACCACCGCGTCTGACCGCCCCTGCGTAGTGAACGCATCGGCCGGGAGGTGTTCTTCTCGGCACTCAAGCAGCAAACAGTCAGACGAAGCCACGGTAGGCGCGCGTCCAGAAATTAGACGCGGCTCTCCGGTGCCAAAGGATGAACCATGACGTACCGAACAATAGTTGCCCTTTCTGCCAGTCTCTTGATGGGAGTCTCCGGCGCTGCTCTGGCGCAGCAGGCAGAGCATGACGCCCATCACCCTCAGACGCCGCAGGCCCAGGAGGAACGGGCCCCTGCCTCCATGTCCACTTCAGGACAGATGCCTTCGATGCAGGACATGCCGAAGGAATGCCGGGCCATGATGGAGACCATGCCCCAAGCGTGCATGGACGCCATGCAGCAGATGATGCAGGGCGGCATGATGCACGGTGGGATGGCCGCTCCCCAAGGCGGAGAGTCGGCTCCAGCCGACGCCGATGTCGCCGACTTCACCAAGGCCTATGTCGATGCGATGGAGGAGATGCACGGTCCGATGATGGAGGGCGTCATGGCCGAGGACCCGGACGTCGCTTTCATCCGGGGCATGATCCCGCACCATCAGGGTGCGGTCGACATGGCGAAGATCGTGCAGCGATACGGAGATGACCCGCAGACAAGAGAGTGGGCGTCTCAGATCATTGAAGCACAGGAACGTGAGATCGCCGAAATGCAGGCGTGGCTGGACAGGAATGCCGGCCAGCAGCCTGCCGGCTTGGTCGAGACAGGCGGAACCGTGTACTCCGCCAACGAGGGCGACAATTCGATCAGCGCCATCGAACTCGGCACGGGTTCGGTCGAGACGGTGCAGATCGGAGTCTCACCGCACAATGTCGATCGGACACCGGACGGGAGGCTGTTGCTCGCCGTCGGGAGCGCTGCCTCCGATCACGCTCACGGATCGGATGACCAGGGACATGCCGATGCCGGCAACGGGCTTCTGGTGGTGCTCGATCCGCAGCAGCTGTCACAACCCGTCGGCACTGTAGAAGTCGGTGCGCATCCGGCGCATGTCGTCGCCGATCGTAGCGGCCGCGCCTATGTTTCGCTGTCCGGCGGGAACGAGATTGCGGTCGTTGATCTCGCAGCGGCTTCGGTGATCGAGCACATCACGACCGGAGCCTATCCGCACGGGCTGCGCCTCAACCCGGATGAGAGCGAGCTCTATGTGGCCAATGTCGAGGACGGCTCGGTCTCCGTCATCGACACGCAGGAGCTGACCGAGGTTGCGCGCATTCCGGTGGGCGCAGCGCCTGTTCAGGTCGGGTTCACGCCCTCGGGCGATCAGGTCTACGTCTCTCTTCGAGACGAGAACCGGGTGGCCGTCATCGACACCGCATCCCGCGAGGTGACGAACAGGATCGACGTCGGGCCGAACCCGATCCAGATGTTCGCCACCCCGGATGGAGCCTACGTCTATGTGGCCAATCAGGGCACCGAGGCGGAACCGAACGACACGGTCTCCGTGATCGAGATTGAGTCCGGAAACGTGATCGAGACGATCACCACCGGGAGCGGCGCCCACGGCGTCTCGGCATCGGCTGACGGGGCATTCGTGTTCGTAACGAACATTGCCGATGACAGCGTTTCGATCATCGACGTGGCGAGCCAGGAAGTGCTCAAGACCGTGCCGGTCGGCGATCGCCCGAACGGCATAGTCTACGCCGGATCGAACCAGTAAGCAGCGCGGCGCCGGAGCGAAACAGCTCTGGCGCCAGACTTGAGAATTGAGAATAGCTATTGGCGTCGATGAGCAGAGCCGGCGTGCATGACGAACTTCGAGGCAGCACGGCATTGGTTGCAGACATCGGAACTGATCTTGTCGCATATGCCGCCCTTTTCGTAAGCGCGTTCACGTCGGCGACCCTCCTACCAGGGTCGTCCGAGGCAGCGCTCCTGACTCTTCTAACAATGGGACAGGCCAACCTCGTCACCCTAGTGGGCGTCGCAACGGCAGGAAATGTGCTCGGCTCCTTGGTGAACTGGGCGCTGGGCAGGTTCCTCTCAGGGTTTCGAGACCATCGCTGGTTTCCGATTGACGACAGGTCATTTAGCCGTGCATCAGATTGGTACGGACGTTATGGCGTGTGGTCTCTACTCTTGTCCTGGCTGCCGATTATCGGCGATCCGCTGACAGTTGTGGCAGGAGCACTGCGAGTTGACCTTTCTCGTTTTCTCATATTCGTGTCGATCGGCAAAGCGGCACGCTATCTCTTTGTCGCCGGCGCATTTCTCTGGTGGAGCGGTTCTTGAGTGTACTTGCACGTCGAGTCGAGCTGTTGAGAATGGCGGAGACGAAGGGGCGCAGCCGAGCCGCCACCGCGCCCAGAAGCCTCACGCGGCCGCCGACTGGTCCTTGCGTTCGGCCGGATAGCCTGCCTCGGTTAAGGCGGCGGGGAGTACCTGCTCGTCCACCTTCGTGGTGACCGTCACTTCGCGGGTGGGTGGATTGGTGGTGACATCAGCCGCCGGATCGACGCTCAGAAGCGCGTTGTTGACCCGGCGCGCGCAGCCGCCGCAAGTCATGTCGGGAGCAGTGAATCGGAACATGCGAACTCTCCTCTGTTGGGCGTTCACGGACAAATCTGGTCCTTGCCACGTTGGCAAGGTCAAGGGTCAACGAGGAAAAATGATATCGCGGCCAAGGCGGCCTTGACCTTCCCATTGTTGGAAGCCCCATCTGGGGTGCAATGGATCAGGAAGGAAGCATGTCAAGACGAACCTTGTTCCGGCGAATTTGCTGCTAGGACCGTCTGACCGCCGCCCGTTCCTGCCGCGCCAGGCCGCTCGGCCCGTCCGTGAACGACGAATCTGGTCATGTCATGGCCAGCTAGACCACTGATCGCCATTGCCTGATCGGCGCTTCTCGCATGCAAAATGTGGGCGATGTGCAGCTCATCGGCTTATAGATCAAGTTTCAGCGGATTTGGGAAGCAATTTGTTCTTGACCTTCCAGCCGTTGGAAGGATTAGGGGTCTGCGACATCTGAACGCCCCATGAAAAATAACAGGAACTCCGGATGTCTACGCTCTCCCCCCAAACGCCGAAGCCTCCGGTGGCTTCGTCACCTGCAAGCACGACATTGCCGCTGGCCGTCATTGCGACGGCTCAGCTCATGGTGGTGCTTGACGATACCATCGCGAACATCGCCCTGCCGACACTCCAGAACGAACTCGGAATGTCGGCTGCGAGCCTGCCTTGGGTGATCAACGCCTACGTTCTCGCCTTTGGTGGACTGCTGCTGTTCGGCGGCAGGTTGGGCGATATCTATGGCCGGCGGCGCATGCTGCAGGCGGGCATGGCGATCTTCACCATTGCTTCCCTGTTCGTCGGGCTTGCCCAGGACAGCATGAGCATAATCGCGTCACGCGGTCTACAGGGCGTGGGTGCGGCGCTGACGGCCCCCAATGCTCTTGCCTTGATCGCGACGACCTTCCCCGAAGGCAAGGCGCGCAACGGAGCGATGGCCGTTTACGGAGCAATGTCCGGCCTTGGTATCATCGCCGGGCTGATCCTCGGCGGGCTGCTGACGGGGCTGCTGGGCTGGCGCTGGGCCTTCTTCATCAACATTCCCATCGGCCTGGCTGTGCTGGCGGGGTCAAGAACGCTTGTCGAGGCGGAACTGCACAAAGGCCGCCCGGACTTCACCGGCGCGCTCACCAGCATTGTGGGCATGGCCGCGCTCGTCTATGGGATCACCCGTGGCGGCGAACATGGCTGGACGGACAGCATCACGCTCGCCTCGTTCGCTACCGCCGCGATCCTGCTGCCGCTGTTCCTGATCTTGCAGTCGCGCAGCAAAGACCCGCTTCTGCCGCCACGTCTGTTCAAGGAGCGCAACCGGGCGGGTTCCTACCTCGCCATGCTGCTGCTGGGCTTCGGTCCGATGGGGATGATCTATCTGCTGACGCTCTATTTGCAGCACATCCTCGGCTACAGCCCGATCATGACCGCGCTGGCGTTCCTGCCATTCGGTGCGGGTATTATCGTTGGGGCCATTGTCAGTTCCAAGCTTGTCACGCGGTTTGCGCCGCGCGAGGTGGCAGCGCCCGCCGCACTAATAGGCGGCGCTGCCTTGTTCTGGCTCGCCAATATCGGACAGGAACTCAACTATATGTGGCACTTCATGCCCGCGGCCTTCCTCACCGCTTTCGGTTTCGTGGGGGCCGTGATTGCACTGGCGCTGACCGCCGTCAAAGGCGTGCAGACACAGGAGACGGGCATCGCATCGGCGCTCTTCAACGCCTCGCAACAGATCGGCGTCGCCTTGGGGCTGGCCGTCCTTTCGACCATCGCAGTCTCTGCCACGGCTGGCAGGTTGCCGGGTGCACTCGCCGCCCTCTATCGCGGGCGGGAGACGGGTGACGCCGGGCTAGTGAGATCGGCCAGCGATGCGCTGATCCACGGTTATGGTCTTGCGCTTGCGGGAGCTGGAGCTGCCCTCGTGATTGCCGCAGTCATTGCCGCGGTTCTGGTCAACGCTAAGAGGGGACAGGTTTCTACCGGCACGATCGCTGTCCATTGACAGGATAGTCATTAAGCCTACGGCGCGGTTCCGTGGCGCGCTACCCGCCGTAGGCCTTGCGCAGACGCCTGCTTGGACGAATTGCAAGCGGAGCGGTTGACATACAACATATGAACACATATTCATGTGTTGTATGTCAACCGCATGAGCCCTGAAATGTCCCATTCACACAGCCATGGTCATTCTCATGATGACCATTCCCATGATCACTCCCATGCGCCGACCGTCACGAGCGATAATGAGCGCAAGGTCCTTCTCTCGTTCTTCCTGATCCTCACGTTCATGATCGTGGAGGTGATCGGCGGTCTGATCTCAGGATCGCTGGCGCTGCTCGCCGACGCTGGACATATGCTGAGCGACGCGGCTGCGCTGGCGCTAGCTTATGCCGCCTTTCGGTTCGGACGGCGGGCGGCAGACTCCAAGCGGACCTTTGGCTATCTGCGTTTCGAGGTCCTTGCCGGTTTTATCAACGCAATCACGCTATTCGCGATCGTCGTCTGGATTGTCTATGAAGCCTGGCAGCGCTTTCAGGAACCGCATGTTATCCTCGCGGGTCCGATGCTTGGCGTCGCCATTGCGGGGCTCCTCATCAATATTCTCGTGTTCTGGATTCTGACGCGCGGAGATACCGAGCACGTGAACATCAAGGGTGCCATCCTTCATGTGTTGGGCGACCTCCTCGGCTCTGTGGCAGCGGTTTCAGCCGCCATCGTGATCATGTACACGGGTTGGACGCTGATCGATCCTATCCTCTCGGTGTTTGTCTCCCTGCTGATCCTGCGCGCCGCGTGGAATCTCCTCGGCAAGTCGATACATATCCTGCTTGAAGGTGCGCCAGATAACGCGACGCCCGAGAAGATCGAACGCCATCTTGTCGAGAACATCGCTGACGTGGCGTCGGTGAGCCACATCCATGTCTGGTCGATCACGTCCGGGCGGACCTTGGCCACCCTACATGTGCGGCCGAAAGCCGATGTCGATGCTCGCTCGGTGATGCGCGCGGTCGAGCGTGAGTTGAAGTCACAGTTTAAGATCGAACATCCGACCATCGCCATCGACTGGAATGACGATGCGGACGCGTGCAGCCTGTCGCAAGCCTCTGCCTTGACGGGGCACGCGCATGGGGATCGACACGACCATGATGGGCATCACCACAACCATGGGCCTGAGCATGTCCACAGCAAGCAGGAGCATGAACGTTGAAGCAAGCCCCGTCCCTGTCGCAGAACGACGTAACCGTACTGGCAGAGACTTTTCGCCTGCTGGGCGATCCTACACGGCTGAGAATTCTGCTCTTTTGCCTGCCGGGTCCAAAGTCCGTCGGCGACATTGTTGAGAGCCTGGGACTGTCGCAGACACTGGTTAGCCACCATTTACGCCTGCTCAGAGGTGCACGGCTCGTCAGGGGGGAGCGTCGGTCAAAGCAGGTTTTCTACGAAGTGGCAGACAGTCACGTGAGCGACATGCTGATCGACATGGCAACCCACATCGACGAGGAGCACTTTGATGACTGACAAACAAGGCTTCTTGGCGATGTGATGCCTGTACCGCTGAAGAGCGGGCCGCTAATGCGTTCGTTGAAGCAGGCAGCAGCACTTATCGCCGACACGGCAATCTTCACGCTGCGGTTAAGACCGGGACTTAAGCAATTTCGGTCTTGACCTTCCAATGGTTGGAGGCTGCACGATCTTGCTTGATACCCGTTTCGTCAATGCAAGGCGGCAGAAATGAAGGACCAAGCGAAGAACCGTTCGTCCGTCGACAAATTATTCGGCTCGCTGATCGCGGAAGGGTACGTTTATGCAGATGATGCCGCGGACCTCGATGATGGTGCCGACATACGGATTCGTTTGGGCTTTCTCCAGACATTGATGTTGGCGACCAGAAGCAAGGTGGCCGCATAATGCGGAAAGGGGTCAAGTGTTCGGATAAAGTCGAGCTTCGCCATCTCCGCTATTTCGTGGCTGTGGTCGAGCATGGCAGCTTTCGCAAAGCAGGAGCTGCGGTTGGACGGTCGCAAGCTGCAATCAGTCGGTCCATTGCCAAGCTGGAAGACGAGATTGGCGCCTCCTTGTTTCACCGGCATACATGGGGCGTATCGCAAACCTATGCCGGCCAGCGATTCCTCGTACACGCCCGCAGGGTCATCAGGACTGTTGGAGAAGGCGCTCGAGAGGTTGCCTCCGCAGGTCGTTCTGAAAAGGGACGTGTCCGGATCGGTATTTATTCCTCGATCGCTTCCGGCTTTTTGGCGGAGTTGCTGGAAGTTTACGGCAGGCGACATAGCGCGGTGAGAATCGAAGTGGCTGACGGGAACCCCGCAGAGCATGTCGCAGCGATCCGGCAACTCAATCTCGACGTCGCCTTCATCACTGGAACACGAGACTGGCCGGATTGCGAACGCGTCCTCTTGTGGTCGGAGCGTGTGTTCGTGGTCTTGCCTGACCATCATGCCTTAGCCAACAGGGAGGAAGTCGTATGGCGCGATCTGGCCGACGAGTCCTTTATCGTCAGCGAGACTGCTCCGGGACAGGAAATTTACGATCATCTGGTGCGGCGGCTGGCGGATCTCGGCAGGCATCCCGAGATCCAGGTGCAATATGTCGGTCGGGATAATCTGGTGCCGCTTGTCGCCCTCGGCCGAGGGCTGACTTTGGTGAGCGAAGCCATCACCGTCGCACAATTTCCGGGTGTGGTTTACCGACCGATCCTCGGCGAGGTTCTGCCCTTTTCGGCCGTCTGGTCGGCGAGCAACGACAATCCCGCCTTCCGTCGCTTTCTCAGTCTGGCGAAAGCAATGGCCGTCAGACCTGCGACTTCGGAGACAGGACGGAGCGCCGTGCTTTCGTGAACCCCCTGTCAGTGGCGATAAAGCGCTCCAACATTGGCACGATCAGCCTGACAGGATCAGCGGCGGGTTGGCCGGTCTCGCGGGCCAGCACCTCGGCATAGGTCGCAAGATCGCGATGAAGCGGCCCCGGCAGCTCTACCGTAACCTTGACGGGCTTGTCCTCGACGATGGGACCGAGTTTCAGTTTTGTCATGCTCAACCTCCTGCGGGCTCGAATACCAGGTCGCGGGTCACAATAATCCTGACCGGAAAGCCGGGCCGGATGGTGAGCGTCGGCGCGACCTGCAATTGGCGCTGGACGATCTGCTGCCCGGCCTGATTGACGGTATCCTGTGCGCCGTCGCGAATGGCGCGGATCAACCGGTCCTCGTCGCTGGTCGCCAGCTCTGTACCGACCGCGAGCAGTGTGGAAAGCCCTGCCGCTTTCATCAGATCCCACCAGTGATAATCGACGCCATCCTCAAGCCCGGCGTAACCGGAAGCGTCCGCGCCCGGCAGGCGCTCCAGAACGATGGAGCGGCCGCCCGGCAGGATCAGGCGATTCCACACCAGCAGGACGCGGCGCTGGCCGAAGGTCACGCCGTCATCATATTGGCCGATGATGCGCGTTCCCTGCGGGATCAGAAGCAGCGAGCCGGTCGGGCTGTCATAGACGTTTTCGGTGACCTGCGCGGTGATCTGGCCCGGCAGATCGGAGCGGATTCCGGTGATGAGTGCGGCCGGAATGACGGCTCCAGCCTGAAGGATGTAGGGCGATGCCGGCGGCGTGACGCGATCTGGCGCAACCGTCTGTCGGTCGACCGGGCTATTGAGGAAAGCCGCGTGCCTGTTCTGCCCTGTGCCGTCCGGCTGCAAGCCTATCCCGGCTATTCCTGGCATGGCCGTTCCCGCTGTCCCGCCAGAACGCGACCCGGACTGGAAGAACACGTTGCTCAAGCGCGCGGCCTCTTCCTCGGCGCGGCGGCGCTCCTCTTCGGGATCGACGGCTGGTGTGGTGATTGCCGGAGGCGCGACTGGCTGCCCCCGGTTCTGCGCGTCGAGGATCGGACGGCCAAGGTCGCCCGGCAATGCCGGTCCCAGGACGGGGCCGGTATAGTCGCGCGGCAGACCGGCGAGGCCGTCAGCCGTGGGTCGGTTTTCGGTCGAATAGAGTTCGCCGCCACCCGGCCCCGCATCGCGGGTCTGGAGCGCATAGATCAAGGTTCCGGCGATGCCGAGAAGCGCGACCGCGCCAACGCTTGCCAGCAACTTTCGGGACAGGCGGGTGACACGAGGCGGCTCGGCGCGCAGGCGCATGGGGGCGGCGGTATCGGTATCGCTCATGACGACGATCCTCCCGTGGTCGTGCTGGCTGGTTCTGCTGCGGCCTGCGTCGGGTTGATGCGGACGATCCTGACCACTTGCTGCCGATCGCCGCTGCCAAGGCGCAGTTCGGCCGCACCGAACAGGCGGTCCACGATCAGGACATTCTGGTGGACACGGCTGTTGACGATCTGCGTTTCTCCGTCCGACCCGATGACGAACAAAGGCGGCATTTCGCCCTGCACGATGCCGCGCGAGAAAATGACATAGACGCGGCGGCCATCGTCGAAGACGGAGAGCGGCCGCCATGGCGGGCTGTCGCCCCGCACCTGCAATCCGTAGCGATAGTTCCGCGCCGCCTCGGCGGGGATGATGGGCGCGGCGGGCGTGGTGGCACGGCTTCCCGCCGGCGCCGCGGGATAGGCCCATGCGACGGAAGGCATGTAGAGCGATTCCCGCGCGCGCAGCTCGATCATGTAGGTGCGCCGGTCGGTGGTCACGACAAGGTTGGTGGAAATGTCCGGGCGTGTCGGCTTCACGAGGATGTGGACGCGGCGGTTCGCGCCCGAACCGGATTCGGTGTCGCCAATGATCCATCGTGTCGTATCCCCGGCCGCAATAGGTCCCGCGCCGGTCAGGCTTTCGCCCGGCGCCAGCGCGATATTTGTGATCTGGCCGGGGGCCGCATAGACCTGATAGAGCGCGCCTTCGCTCCACGGATAAATCTGGATGGCGTTGTAATAGCCCTCACGGCGAGGTTCGACACGGGCGGCGGCATTGGCGTTTTCGACACGGCCGTCCGGAGTGCTGGCAGCAGTTCCGCCCCGCGCGACCGTCCAGGCCGGCGGCGTGTGAAGCGGCCGGGGCCGGTCGTCGGTGGCGACCGTCTGCACGGTGGGCAGCGGCGGCACGTCGGCGTCATAGTTGAATTGCGGCGTCCGGTTGGTCGCGCAGCCGGCCAACATGGTCGCGGAAAGCAGCAAAGCCGCGAAAGCGGGTTTACGGAAAACCGGAAAACCGGCTCTACGGAAAGTCGTGCGGGTCATTGGCTCATCTCCCGCGACCATGAAATTGCGTTGATGTAGATTCCCAGCGGATTGGCGCGTAATCGTTCGGCATCGCGCGGGGGCTGGATCACGACAGTCAGGATCGCGGTCCATCGCTCGGTCGTGGAAAGCTGGCCGTTCTCGAAATGGCGTTCGGTCCAGGCGACGCGGAAACTGTCCGGCGAAGCCCGGATGACGCTCGACACCTCGACGGCGATCTGCTGGCGGCCGACCTTGGTGAAGGGATCGTTGGCCCGCGCATAATCGTTCAAGGCCGCCGCGCCCCGGTCGGTGGTGAACTCGTAAGCCCGAAGCCAGTTCTGCCGGACGATGATCGCGTCCGCCGGGATCGCGCGGACCTGCTCGATGAAGCGGCCGAGATGGAAGGCGATCTGCGGATCGGTCGGGCGATAATCGGCGTTCGCGGGCGCGACAGCCTGCGCCTGACCGAGATTGTCCACCTGCACCACCCAGGGCACGACGGTTCCACGCGCCGATTGCCAGACGAGCGCGGCGGCAAAGCCGGCCGAGAGGATCAGACAGCCGAACGCCATATAGCGCCAGTTCTTCGCCTGCACGCGGGCCGAGCCGATGCGTTCGTCCCAGACCTGTGCGGCTTTTTGATAGGGAGTCTCGGGTTCCGGCACCTTGCCGTAATGGGTCGTCGGTCGTTTGAAGATGTTCATGTGCGGTCACTTTCGGAAAGGCTGACGGAGGAGCCGCCGCCGTGGCTGTCGCCGGATCGGACAGCATGAGCAGCAGCCGTGACGCCGTGGCTCATGGCCCGGCCACGCCGCATCTGCTGCGCCCAGGCCGGCGGCCCATCAGGGGTTGAGGGGGTTGACGGCGCAGGCGACGAATCTCTGCCGACGGTGCCCATGGTCGACGTGCCGCCGGATGCCGCGAATCCGGCTTTCGCACCATCGGAATAGCTGGATTTCAGGCTGTCGCTGGCGCGGGAGGCGGCGCGCTTGAGTGGTGAAACGGCGGCGGAGGCTCCGGCGCGCGCCACACCGCCAAGGCCGGAGGCGACCCCGGCCGTGCCGGACCCGCCCAAGGAGCCGAGGGTATAGGCGGACGAAGCCGCACCGGCGGCCGAGGCACCGCCGCGGGCAAGTGCTGCCCCGCCCGAGAGTGCGGCTGCGCCACCCCGCGCCGCGAGCATGGTCGCGCCACCGGCTGCGATCGCAGCGCCGCCAACCGCAAGGCCAGTCCCGACGGCGGCGCCGGCACTGAGTTGCGGGCCTCCGGAGACGAGGCCGGTGGCGATGCCGGGGCCGAAGATGCCGAGGCCGAGAAGGGAAAGGGCTGCCAGCACGATCGCCATGGCGTCGTCGATTGTCGGGGTCGCACCGCCGAAGCCTGCGGTAAACTGGCCGAAGAGCGTGGAGCCGATGCCGATGATGACGGCGAGGACCAGCACCTTGATACCGCTGGAGATCACATTGCCCAGCACCCGCTCGGCCATGAAGGCGGTCTTGCCGAACAGGCCGAATGGAATCAGCACGAAGCCGGCCAGCGTGGTCAGCTTGAACTCGATCAGCGTGACGAAAAGCTGGATTGCCAGGATGAAAAAGGCCAGCACCACCAGCGCCCAGGCGAACAACAGGCACGCGATCTGGATGAAGTTCTCGAAGAAGGCGATCCAGCCCATCAGGTCCGAAATAGATTCCAGCAGCGGGCGACCGGCGTCCAGCCCGGTTTGGGCAACGCGGCCGGGGCGCAGCAGATCGGCAACCGAGAAGCCAGTGCCGGACGCCATGAGCCCGAGCCCGGCGAAGCTCTCGAAGACGATCCGTGCGAGATTGTTCCAGTTGCTGATGAGATAGGCGAAGACGCCGACGAACAGCGTCTTTTTCACCAACCGCGCAATGATGTCGCCGTCGGCGCCCCAGGCCCAGAACAGTGCGGCGAGCGTCACGTCGATGACGATCAGCGTCGTGGCGATAAACGCCACCTCGCCGCCGAGCAGGCCGAAGCCGGAGTCGATATAGCTGGTGAAGATGCCGAGAAAATTATCGATGACCCCCGTTCCGCCCATGGCTCACGGTCTCCCGTTCTGTGCGGGGGTCGCTGGCGCGGGTGTCTTGCCGAGGAAGCGATCGCGGGTCTCGGCCCAGGTTCGGAGGCAGTCGGCATCATTGGCCGCCGCCTCGCCCAATGCCTGGCAACGCCGCTGTTCCAGACGCAGCGGATCGGTGGCGGGCTGAAGCGCTGGGACGGAAGGTGCTGGCGCGGGGCCTTCCTCACGCGACATCTCGATGATCGCCGCCGTGATGGCCACGGCCACGAACACAATGGCCGCGATCCGGGCCAGCACCTTCCCCTCCATACTCCGCCTCCTTTCCTCAGTTGAACATTCGCGCGTTGCCGGGCTGATAGCCTGACCCCGGCGTCAGGAAACGCTCGCGCTGAATGCGTCCCTGTTCGGCTGCCGTGGCGCGTTCGGCCTCGGTCAAGGCATTCGCCCGGCCATTGGCCGAGATGACAGCGATCAGGTCCGAAAGCTGCTGCGACTGGAGGGCGAGAAGCTGGTTGCCAGCCTGGGTCGCCTGAAGCGCGCCGGTCGCCCCCTGGCTTTGGCCGACAAGCTCCGACATTTGCGTGCGATTGCTGTCGATATTGCCGACGACGCCGGCCTGGACGCGCATGGCGTCCTGCAGGCCGCCGACGGTGTTTTCCCAGCGCGAGCGCGCATCGGCGATCATCTGGGTGTCGGTCGCGGTCAAAGACAGCTTGCCGTAGTCCTGCTGGAACATCTGATCGATGTTCTGAACGTCGAACGCAATGTTCTGGGCCTGCCCGAGAAGCTGCTGGGTCCGCTGGACGTTCTGCTGAAGCGCCTGAAGCGAGCTGTGAGGCAGGCTCGCGAGATTGCGGGCCTGGTTGATCAGCATCTGCGCCTCGTTCTGAAGCGAGGTGATCTGGTTGTTGATCTGCTCCAGCGTACGGGCGGCGGTCAGCAGATTCTCCGCGTGGTTGGTCGGATCATAGACGATCCGGCCGAACCCGCCGAAGAAGGCATGGGCCGGGGTGATGAAGTCCGGCGCGAGCGCCAGCGGCGCGGCAAGCGAAAGGGCGAGCGCCGAAGCGCTGGCCATGCGGGAAATCCGGGTCTTTGTGCGCGTCATGGGGTACTTTCCTCTTCTTCCAGGGTGAGCTCGAACGCGTCCTCATCGAAAATGACGGACGGCAGATCCTCGCTTTCGGTCGCGAGATTGCTGAGGTCCGGGATCAGTTCTGCGGCCCATTCGACGCCACGCGCCTTGAGCCAGGCGGCGAGGAACCCGTCGCGGCCATGCTCGGTGAGGATTTCGCTGATCAGGGCCTGATCGGATTTGGCCGATGCGGCGCAAAGCGCCAGCCCGACTTCCGACAATCCGAGGTCAAACAGGCGGTTGCCGCGCCGCGACTGGCAGTAGTAGTCCCGCTTGGGCGTGGCCCGTGCGAGGATCTCGATCTGCCTGTCATTGAGGCCGAAACGGCGATAGATCGCGGTGATCTGGGGTTCGATGGCGCGCTCGTTGGGCAGCAACAGCCGCGTTGGGCAGCTTTCGATGATCGCCGGCGCGATGGCTGAATTGTCGATGTCGGACAGTGACTGCGTGGCGAAGATGACGCTGGCGTTCTTCTTTCGCAGGGTTTTGAGCCATTCCCTGAGTTGGTCCGCGAAGCCTTCGTCGTCGAGCGCCAGCCAGCCCTCGTCGATGATCAGCAGCGTGGGCCACCCGTCTAGCCGGTCGCCGATGCGGTGGAAGAGATAAGAGAGGACCGCGGGCGCCGCGCCGGTCCCGACAAGGCCCTCGATTTCGAATGCCTGCACGTCTGCTGAACCAAGATGTTCGGTCTCCGCATCGAGCAGCCGGCCATAGGGACCACCGACGCAATAGGCGCGGAGCGCCTGTTTCAGATCATTCGACTGGAGCAGCACGGCGAGGCCGGTGATGGTGCGTTCCCCGACCGGGGCGGAGGCGAGCGAGGTCAGGGCCGTCCAGATGTGCTCCTTCACCTCCGGGGTGATCTGGATGTTCTCGCGCGTCAGGATCGCCACGATCCAGTCGGCGGCCCAGGCGCGTTCGGCCGTCTCGTGAATGCGCGCCAGAGGTTGCAGCGAGACGGATGTTTCGGAAGCGTCGGTCAGCTCGCCACCAAGATCGTGCCAGTCACCTTGCATCGCGAGGGCGCAGGCCCGGATCGAGCCGCCGAAATCGAAGGCAAAGACCTGTGAGCGCGCGTAGCGCCGGAACTGCAAGGCCATTAGCGCCAGCAGCACCGATTTGCCGGCACCCGTCGGCCCGACGACAAGCGTATGGCCGACATCGCCGACATGGAGGGAAAACCGGAACGGGGTCGATCCTTCGGTCCTGCCATACAGCAGCGGGGGCGCGCCGAAGTGATCGTCCCGTTCCGGTCCCGCCCACACGGCGGACGAAGGGACCATGTGGGCAAGGTTGAGCGTCGAGACCGGCGGTTGCCGGACATTCGCATAGGCATGTCCGGGCAAGCTGCCGAGCCAGGCGTCGACGGCGTTGACCGTTTCGACCATGACGCTGAAATCGCGGGACTGGATGATCTTCTCGACCAGCCGCAGCTTTTCGTCGGCGCGGCGGGCGTCCTCGTCCCAAACGGTGACGGTCGCCGTGACATAGGCCATGCCCGCCATGTCGGCGCCAAGTTCCTGCAGGGCCATGTCGGCATCGGCCGCCTTGTTGGCGGCGTCGGTGTCGACGAGCGCGGATTGCTCGTTGGTCATCACCTCTTTCAGGATGGCGGCAATCGACTTGCGCTTGGCGAACCACTGGCGCCTGATCTTCGTCAGCAGCCGGGTCGCATCGGTCTTGTCCATGAGGATGGCGCGGGTCGACCAGCGATAGGGAAAGGCCAACCGGTTCATTTCGTCGAGCAGGCCGGGGGTGGTGGTTGCCGGAAAGCCGGTGATCGTCAGCACCCGGAGATGCTGATTGCCCAGGCGCGGCTCCAGCCCGCCGGTCAGCGGCTGATCGGCCAGCAGCGCATCGAGATAGGTCGGGGTTTCGGGCACGCGGACGCGATGCCGGTTGATCGAAATCGTCGAATGCAGGTAAGTCAGCGTCCCGGCGTCATCGAGCCAGCGGCATTCCGGCATAAAACCGTCGAGCAGCGCCAGCACGCGGTCGGTGCGGTCGGCAAAGCCGCGCACCAGTTCCCAAGGGTTCACGCTCGACGTTTCGCGGCCCTCGTAAAGCCAGGACTCGGAGCGGGCGGCATCCTCGGCGGGCGGAAGCCAGAGGAAGGTCAGGAAATAGCCAGAGACGAAATGGCTGCCTTTCTCCTCGAAATCGGCCTTGCGCTCGGCATCGACCAGCGCCGATGCGGGATCGGGGAAGCGGCTCGCCGGATAGGTGGCGGCTTCCGACCGCTGTGCTTCGACGAAGATCGCCCAGCCGGAGCCGAGGCGACGGAAGGCATTGTTAAGGCGGCCAGCGACCGCGACCAGCTCGGCCGCGACGGCGGAATCCAGATCGGGACCGCGAAACTTCGCGGTGCGCTGGAACGAGCCGTCCTTGTTGAGGACAACGCCGAAGCCGACCAGCGCTACCCAGGGAAGGTAATCGGCGAGGCGGGATGCGGTACGGCGGTATTCGGCGAGATTCATCATGGGCTTCCTCACACCGAAAGATGACCGGGGATGCGGAGGTGGCGGCGCGCGACCTCGACGAAGAGCGGATCGCGCTTGGCGGCCCAGACGGCGGCGATGTGACCGACGGCCCAGATCAGGATGCCGGCCAGCCAGAGCTGGAGGCCGAGGCCCACGGCTCCGGCCAGCGTGCCATTGAGGATCGCGACGGAGCGTGGCGCTCCGCCAAGCAGGATCGGTTCGGTCAGGGCGCGGTGAACCGGCACACTGAATCCCGGAACCGCGTCGAGCGCCTCGAAACTCACCGCCATCAGACCAGCGCTCCGCCGCCGAAGCTGAAGAACGAGAGGAAGAAGCTGGACGCCGCGAAGGCGATGGAGATACCGAAGACGATCTGGATGAGGCGACGGAAGCCGCCGCCGGTATCGCCGAATGCGAGCGTCAGGCCGGTGACGATGATGATGATCACTGCCACGATCTTGGCCACCGGGCCTTCGACGGATTCAAGGATGGATTGCAGCGGCGCTTCCCAGGGCATGGAGGAGCCAGACGCTTGGGCGGGGGCAGTCATCAGGCTCGCCCAGGTGAAGGCGGCGGCGGTCGCCAGATGATGACGGATACGAACGGCGCAACGGATCATGCAGGTTCTCCTGGAACGTGAGGGATTGAGGTGTCGGGAAAAGCGAGGGAAATCCGGTAATCGCCGTCGGGGCCGAGCCCTTCGACGCAGGCAAGTTCGGCCAGCCGGCGCGCGGAGCCGCGGCCAGCGAGGACGGCCACGAGGTCGATGGTCTCCGCGATCATCGCGCGCGGCACAGTGACGACGGCTTCCTGGATGAGTTGTTCGAGGCGGCGCAGGGCGCCGATGCCGGAACCAGCATGGATGGTGCCGATGCCGCCCGGATGGCCGGTGCCCCAGGCTTTGAGGAGATCGAGCGCCTCGGCGCCGCGCACCTCACCGATCGGAATGCGGTCCGGACGCAGGCGCAGCGAAGACCGCACCAGTTCCGACAAGGTGGCGACACCATCCTTGGTGCGCATCGCCACGAGATTCGACGCTGCGCATTGCAGTTCGCGGGTGTCCTCGATGATGACGACCCGATCCTGCGTCTTCGCCACCTCGGCGAGCAGCGCATTGGTCAGCGTCGTTTTACCGGTGGACGTGCCGCCTGCGACAAGGATGTTGGCGCGGGACGCGACGGCCGCGCGGAGCGTTTCCGCCTGATCGGCGGACATGATGCCGGCGGCCACATAGTCGTCTAGCGTGAATACTGCGACCGCGGGCTTGCGGATGGCGAAGGCGGGTGCGGACACGACCGGCGGCAGCAACCCCTCGAAGCGCTCGCCGGTTTCGGGCAGTTCGGCCGAGACGCGCGGGCTGCGCGCATGGACTTCGACGCCGACATGGTGGGCGACCAGCCGCACGATGCGCTCACCGTCAGCGGCGGACAGTATTTCGCCCGTATCGGCCAACCCTTCGGACAGCCGGTCCACCCAGATGCGTCCGTCCGGGTTCAGCATGACCTCGACGACAGACGGGTCTTGCAGCAGGGTTGAGATGGCAGGCCCGAGCGCTGTCCGGAGCATGCGCGCGCCGCGGTCCACATTTGCCTGTTTGTGGTTGATGCCTGGCATCTCGTCCCCGTTCCACCGGGGAGGCGAGAGACGATCCCCGGATGGGGATCACTAAAAGAGACACAAAACAGGTCGTTTCAACAAGTTTCGGTCGTCGTAGTAGTGTGGGATAAAATTACAGGAGAACGGCGGTGTGCCTGACCAGTCGGATGATCTGCAGGCACACCGGCATGCTCTCGACTGATTCGACCGGCCCGTGGCGTCAGGCCGCCTCGCCGGGACCGAGCCGACGTTCGCCCCAGGTGGTCCGCTCTCGGAAATCATGTCGCAAGTGGCTTAGCACTTGCGATAAAGTCTTGTGAAACGAATAGCCGCGACTTTCCGGGTGCAGCCGATCTATTGCGGGTTTCAGGAATTGCGCGAGATTGAGGCGCGCGCGCTCCATCTATAAGCAATAATTTCAACAAAACATGAAACGTTGAAATGATATGGACGAAAACGACGCGCTCGCGGGCTTCGCCGCGCTCTCTCACAAGGACCGCTTGCGGATAATCCGCATGTTGGTCGTCGCGGGGGCTGACGGCATGGCCGCTGGTGCCATCGCCGGCGCGCTCGATGATGCGCCGCCGTCGCGCGTCTCCTTCCATCTCAAGGAACTGGAGCGTGCCGGACTCGTGCAGGGGCGGCGAGATGGCAAGTCGATCATCTACAGCGCCAACTGGCCGGCGCTCTCCGATCTCGTCGCCTTCCTCATGCACGACTGCTGCCAAGGTCACTGCAAATATTGCGATCAAGCGATTGCCCTGTTCGCGAAATGCGAGGGCCGCCCAACCGGTACGATCCGCTGCGAATAGGACTGCCGATGCAGAAAGCCCTCGCCTTTGTTGAAAACAATCTCCTGCTGCTGGCCGTTGTAACGGCCGCGCTTGGCCTGCTCGTCCCTTCGCTCGGCATGGTCCTTGAAAGCGGCATAAGCCCGCTTCTGGCATTGCTGATGCTGGTCATCAGCCTGACATTCGACGCTCACGCCGTGAAGCTGGTTTTCCGGAAGCCGAGCCGGCAGCTTTGGGCGCTTGGCCTCGTCTATGGTCCCATGTCGCTCGCCGGATGGCTCACCGGGCGGCTGTTCTTCGGCTCTGGGCCGCTGGCCGCCGGTCAAACCCTTGTCGGCACTCTGCCGACTGACGTTTCCGCTCCGTTGCTGGTCCTGCTCGCACGCGGCAATGTCGCCCTCGCGGCGGTCCTCAATGCGGTCAACACAGTGCTTTCGCCCTTCATCGTGCCGATCCTGTTCCTGCTTCTCACCGGAATCGAGCTGCAAGTTCCCATCGGGGCGATCATCATGGAATTAGTGCTGATCGTGGTGCTGCCGACCGTGATCGGGGTCTACCTACGCACGCGATACCCGGAAGCGGTCGGCCGACACGATGGCCTCTATCCCTCTCTTGGTTCGGTGCTCTACCTGCTCCTGCTTCTGGCGGTCGTGGGTCCAAACGCCGAAACAATCCTCGGCTATGGCTGGTTCGCCCTCCTAATCGCGCTGGCCGCGCTCACGCTGAACCTGATCGGCTATGCGGTCGGGTCCATCGCAAAAGTCTTTGTGGCCGACCGGCAAGAGCTGATCGCCTACCTGTTCACGGTGAGCAAAAAGGAGTTCTCCATTGCGGCGGCGTTCGTAGCGGCGTCCGGGTTGCCCTCGGAAATCGCCGTGCCTGCCGCCTTCTTCGCTGTGATCCAGATGATTACGTCACCGATCGCCGCAAAGATTTTGGCATCGAGAGGCCCGGCGCTGCGGTGAGCAGTCATTAGGTTCTGGCTGGCAGCGGAGACAGGCTCTCTATTATCCTACAATCTGCGACCAGCCCGCATCCACACTGGTCTATCATCCTGTCCAGTTCCGACTTGAGCGCAGTTAGGTCTTCGATTTTTCGCTCGACTTCCTTCCGGTGCTCCTTTGCAATCGCATCAATCGCCGCGCAGGACTGCGAACGATCGTCGGCCAGCTTGAGAAACTCCCTGATCTGATCGAGCGAGAAACCAAGCTCGCGCGCACGCCTGATGAAGCTGAGGCGGTTGAGGTGGCCCGGCTCATATGCACGGTAGTTGCCATCGGTACGCGAGGGTGCGGGCAGGAGACCGTTCTTCTCGTAGAACCGGATCGTCTCGACCTTGGTCCCCGTTCGTCTAGCCAATTGGCCGATCATCAGAATTCTGTCGTTCATCTCTTGACCCTATAGTTACTACAGGGTCTATCTACAATGTCACATCGGGAAAGTCGAGGTGACATCATGGCGGCAGCGAGCCCTTACAGACTGCGTGTAGAAGGCATGGACTGCGCCTCCTGCGCGTTGAAAATTGAAACGGTGATGCAACGCCTGCCGGGCGTTAGCGACATTCATGTCAGCTACGCCAACGAGACGCTCGCATTGCAACTGGATGAGGACCGTACGGCTCTCGGCACCATTGAGCAAAAGATCCGAGCGCTCGGCTACACACCAGTGATCGAGCAGACCGAGGCAAAGGCGAGCCCACCTCGGAAACGCAGCACGGAGGCGTGGTGGAAAGGCAGCAAGGGTCGGCTTGTGCTCCTTACCGGCGCGTTGTTCATCCTTGCCTTCGCCCTCGCGCGTGTCCTGCCCGAATCGGAGCAATGGCTATACTCGGGCGCTGCATTGATCAGCATCATCCCGTTCGCGAGGCGGGCGGTCGCCGGCGCGATGTCCGGCTCCCCCTTCACCATCGAGACGCTGATGACGGTCGCGGCACTCGGCGCGGTCGCCATCGGCGAGGCCGAAGAAGCTGCTGTCGTGATCTTTCTGTTCGCAGTGGGCGAATTGCTTGAAACCGTGGCGGCCGGCCGTGCGCGCGCTGGCATTGAAGCACTGATCGATCTCGTGCCTCGGGCCGCGTTCCGCGAGCGTGATGGTGTTGTTGAGAAGGTCGCCGCAGAAGATCTGGCCGTCGGTGATGTTGTCGTTGTTCGGCCTGGTGACCGTGTGCCGTCTGACGGCACGGTGATTGACGGCGTTTCTGAGGTCGATGAGGCCCCGGTGACAGGCGAATCCGTGCCCGTGCTGAAAGAAGCCGGCGCAAACGTCTATGCCGGCAGCATCAATGCAAATGGCGAGTTGCGGGTGTCGATCAGCCATGTCGCGGCCGACAACACCATCGCCCGTATCATCCACATGGTCGAGGAAGCCCAGGAATCAAAGGCCCCGACGGCGCGTATGATCGACCGTTTCAGCCGCTGGTACACGCCGGGCGCGATGGTCGTCGCGGCTCTGATCGTTGTCGTGCCGCCGCTCGCCTTCGGCGGTGACTGGATGACATGGGTGTATCGGGGTCTCGCGACGTTGCTGATTGCTTGTCCCTGCGCGCTCGTGATTTCCACACCGGCGGCTATTGCTTCGGGTCTTGCCGCCGGTGCGCGTCAGGGACTGTTGATCAAGGGCGGCGCGACGCTGGAAACACTTGGCAAGGTCGTAACCGTTGCCTTCGACAAGACGGGAACGCTGACGCGTGGCCACCCCCAGGTGACGGACATTGTGCCGATCAATGGTGATGAGAACTCCGTCCTTGCCATCGCGGCGGCCGTCGAGCGCAGCACCAGCCATCCTCTCGGGATTGCAATCGTGGAGGCGGCAAAGGTGCGGGGGCTCGAACTGCCCGCCACCTTCGGGGGCGGCGTTGCCACACCCGGCAAAGCGGTCACAGCGCGGTTGAAGGACGGCTTCGCTTCGGTCGGGTCTCCCCGTCACGCCGCCGAACAAACGGGCCTCGAAGAGAGCATCGTTGACACGATCACCGGGCTGGAGAGCCAGGGCAAGACGGTCGTCGTGCTCATCAAGGGCAAGACCATCGAGGGATTGATCGCCTTGCGCGACGAGCCGCGCGACGACGCTATCGAAGGTGTGAAGCGGCTGACAGATCGCGGCGTGCGCCCTCTGATGCTGACCGGCGACAACAAGCGCACGGCCGACGCCATTGCGGCTCATCTCGGCCTTGAGGCGAGCGCCGAACTTCTGCCCGACGCCAAGCTCGCCGAGATCGGCCGCCTCAGGGCTGATGGACCGATTGCCATGGTGGGAGACGGTATCAACGACGCTCCGGCGCTCGCTGCTGCCTCCGTTGGCGTTGCCATGGGTGCGGGCACCGACGTCGCGCTGGAAACCGCTGATGCCGCGCTGCTCAGAAACCGGGTGACGGGTATCGCTGATCTCATCGGATTGTCGCAGGCGACGCTCGGCAATATCTGGCAGAACATCGCAATAGCGCTTGGTCTGAAGGCTGTCTTCCTCGTGACGACTCTATTCGGCATTACCACGCTCTGGATGGCCATCCTCGCCGATACGGGCGCTACTGTCCTCGTTACGGCCAATGCGCTGCGCCTGCTGACCTGGCGCGGCACCCGCGACAAATGAGCTTGAACAGTGCGCACATGCAGGTCGCGGCTTCCACTTCTCGCCAAGAAAGCCGAGGTATAATTTATGAGTAATCAGTCCCAGGGCAGTGCCAATTCATCCGAGAAGAGCGAACAATGGGCGCTCGCATGGGTACTTGCGATTAATACTGCCCAGGCAGCCATTGTGGGAGGATTAGGTTGGTGGGCTCAGTCAACAGGATTGATGGGCTCTGCACTCGATAATCTTGGCGATGCCGGTGTCTACGCCATCAGCCTTTTCGTCGTAGGTCGCGGTTTGGCGGCGAAGGTTCGCGTTGCGCGGCTGTCGGGTATGCTCCTGATAGTATTCGCCGGTTTGCTTCTGTTTGAGGTTGGCCGACGCTTCTTCACTGGCTCCGATCCGATCGGGCCGGTCATGATCGCCGTGGCAATCGCGAGCGCGCTTACGAATATGATCTGCATGTGGTTCCTGAAATCACATCGGGAAAGTGGCGTGCATCTGCAAGCCTCATGGATATTCACGACAAACGATATGCTCGTGAACTCGGCGATCGCTGTTTCTGGTCTTGCAGTAATTCTTTTCAATTCGCCTTATCCGGATCTGATCATTGGCTTGGGTGTGGTTGTAGTCGTTGTCAGAAGCGGCTTCGAAATCCTTGAGAAGGCCGGCGAAGCTGGAAAAGGAGAAAAGGAACATGACTAGTTTGCGAGCCCTATCCGCCGCCTTCCTTGCCCTTGCAGTGTCGATCTCTCCTGCTGTGGGTCACGACTTCCAAGCTGGTTCGATCACCATCAATCACCCGTGGTCACGCGCGACTCCGCCGGTCACGCCGGTAGCCGGCGGCTATCTGACGCTGACAAACGATGGCGATATGGCCGATCGCCTGGTTTCAATCTCATCACCTCTGTCAGACCGGGTGGAAATCCATGAGTCGACCGTGAGCGATGGGGTTGCCAGCATGAGGCCTGTGCAAAATGGCATCGAAATTGGAGCTGGCGAGACCGTCGAGCTTCAACCTGGCGGTATGCACATCATGTTCTTGAAGCCATCGCGCCCTTTGAAGGATGGGGAGCGGTTTGCCGCGACTCTTGTGTTCGAGCAGGCCGCTGCGATCGACGTTGAGTTCGTTGTGCAGAACATGGGCGCTCGTCCGGAATCTGCGAACGAACATGACGGACACGGAGAGGCTGTCCAATGAGCGGCGTCAAACTTTTCCGCCTTGTTGCATGGGTTGCCGTCGCCGCTGTCGGCGGGCTTTTCATCGGCCTGTCCGTATCCAAGCCTTGGCAACAGCAAACCGTGGCGGTCGCGTCCTCGACAGGCACGGCAGCCATCGGCGGCCCGTTCCAGCTCACATCCCATCGAGGCGAAACGATCGACAATGCTGCGCTGGCCGGAAAGCCTTATCTCGCCTTCTTCGGCTTCACCCATTGTCCCGATGTGTGCCCGACGACGCTCTATGAACTGAGCGATCTCATGAACGAGCTCGGGCCGGTGGCCGACCAGTTCAACGTCCTGTTCTTCACCGTCGATCCCGAACGGGACACACAAGAATTGCTGGCTCAGTACATGACAGCCTTTGATAACCGCATCCTCGCACTGCGGGGAAATCGACAGGAAACGGACGCTGTGGTGAAGGCCTTTGCGGCCTATGCGCGAAAAGTGCCTCTGGAAGGGGGCGAATACACAATGGATCATACCGCCGGCGTTTACCTAATGGATGCCGAGAGCCAATTCGTCGGCACGCTCGACATGCACGAGCCGCGTGAGATTCGATTGCAGAAGCTCCGCCGCCTGGCGGGCGAGATTGGCTGATGGAGTTCTCCAGTATCGGAATAGCGACGGCTTTCGCCGCAGGTGTCGTATCCTTCCTGTCGCCCTGCGTCCTTCCGCTGGTGCCGGGCTATATCTCCTACGTCGCAGGCCGCACGATTAGCCCGGATGGCACTGCGGCCGATGCCGAATTCAAGGCGGCAAGCCGAACTCTCGGCCTCAGCCTCTGCTTCGTGCTCGGCTTTACGACCGTGTTCGTCCTCCTTGGGGCCAGCGCAACCGTGTTGAGCCGGCTCCTGCGCATGTATCTTTTCGAAGCGAACCTGATCGGAGGCGTAATCGTCGTCCTCTTCGGTCTGTTCACGACAGGCCTCGTACCAATGCCCTGGCTCAATCGTGAAGCGCGGTTCCATGCCAATCCGGGCAGCGGAAGCGCCGGCGCGGCTTATCTCCTCGGTCTCGCTTTCGCGTTCGGCTGGACTCCCTGCATCGGACCAGTGCTGGGCGCGATTCTGACCCTGTCCGCCGCCAACGCCACGGTCGCAAGCGGAACGACGCTGCTCGCCGTCTACTCGCTCGGCCTTGGCCTCCCTTTCATCTTGGCCGCTTTGTTCATGCGCGGGTTCATGGCGCGGATGATGTCGATGCGCCGTACTGGCCGGGTGCTCAAAATCGTCGCTGGTGGGGTGATGGTGGTGATGGGCATCGCCATGATCACCGGCCATCTAACCAGCTTTGCGATATGGCTGCTCCAGACTTTCCCGGCCCTCGGCCGGATCGGCTAAGCCGGAGTTTAAAGGACATTTGGACATGCTCAGGCTCGGCCTTCCCATCGCCCTTGGCGGATTTTTCCTTGATCAGGCGACGAAGTGGTGGGTCCTGAACCATGTTATGAACCCGCCTCAGGTCATCCCCGTCACCGGCTTCTTTAATCTCGTGCTCGGCTTCAATACCGGCGTGAGCTTCGGATTGTTCGGCCAGGCGCCGGCTTGGCTCCTGATGGCGTTCACGCTCGCTATAGTCGCTGGCCTCCTTGTCTGGATCCATCGAAGCGACAGCCGCCTGACGGCATCCGCCCTCGGGCTCGTGGTTGGGGGGGCGCTCGGCAATCTGCTCGACCGGCTGCGGCAGGGTGCGGTGGCGGATTTCCTGGATTTTTACATTGGCAGCTATCATTGGCCCGCCTTCAACCTTGCCGACGTGGCGATTGTCTGTGGGGTCGGGCTTTTGCTGGTGGAGAGCGTTCTGGCACGAGGCAAAACAAAGGCTGCATGAACAGAAGTCCTCGCCAGCTATCCGAAACTATCGCCGCAAAATTCCCGGAACCTGCAACGTAGCGGGATTTAGAAGTAGTGCGACATGGCAATGGCTCGGGCGGGCTTAGCCGCAGCAGGCAGACGCTCTCGTCTGCTGCGCGCGATGCCTCGGCTTGCAGATTGCGGGGCGCGGGCTGAGACGCACAATCGTCCGGTCTTTCTCGATCTCGATTCCGGCCCCGTCATAGACCTGCATCGGCTCACCGGGCCGGCTCACCTCCCATGTCAACCGCGCGTCCGTGTCAAGCTGGACCCTGCTGCCGACCTTTCCCAAGATTGACCGGAACTTGGCGACGGTCATCGGCATGCTGCCTTCGGTCGGGGGAATATCCTCGACCTGCAAGACCGTCTCCCGCCACGCATCGGGATTGCCGCCGCAATCGAGCGTGACGAAGGAACCGGCCTTGACCTCCGTGATGTGATAGCCGGCCTGCACCTGCTGCCCGTCGCCATAGGCGAGCACAAGAACCTTGTCGGCATGGCCCTCCAAAATATCGAGGATCGCCCCGAGCGAGGCAACATCAGGAAATTCTGTGATTAAGGGGCTGGCGTAAGCGTTCATGTCCGTGTATCCATGATTCAACTACTCTTGAGATGTTGAGGCATACATGAACGAAAAGCAAGCCCTCTCTGCCTTCGCGGCGCTCTCGCAGGAAACCCGGCTGCGCATCGTGCGCCTGCTGGTGACGGCCGGCCCGGAAGGGATGCCGGCCGGCGCGATCGGGGAAGCGATGGACGGCGCATCGTCGTCGCGCATGTCCTTCCACCTGAGCCACCTTGAACAAGCCGACCTCATCGAGTCGCGGCGCGACGGGCGCTCGATCATCTACAGCGCCTCCTATCCGGCGCTGTCCGGCCTGCTCGAATTTCTCATGCGCGATTGCTGCCAAGGCCACCCGGACGTGTGCAACCCGGCAGTCGCCGCGCTGTCCTGCTGCAAACCGACGAAAGGCGTCACCCATGCCTGAGCCTATGGCCAATCACTCCGATAGAATCTTCAACGTGCTGTTTCTTTGCACCGGAAATTCCGCCCGCTCGATCCTTGCCGAAAGCATCTTGAACAAGGATGGTGCGGGTCGCTTCCGGGCCTATTCGGCTGGAAGCCAGCCCAAAGGCGAAGTGAACCCGCTCGCCCTGAAGGTACTCGAAAGCTACGACTACCCGGCTGAAGGCTTCCGATCGAAAGGATGGGAAGAATTCTCCGGCCCCGACGCGCCGGTGATGGATTTCGTGTTCACCGTCTGCGACAACGCGGCCGGCGAAGCCTGTCCGGTCTGGCCGGGCCAGCCGATGACCGCGCATTGGGGTATCGAAGACCCCGCCACCGTCGAGGGCACCGAGATTCAGCGCATGGCGGCTTTTGTCACGGCGTTTCGCTACATGAAAACCCGGATTTCGGTCTTCGTGGCCTTGCCCGTCGCCAGCCTCGATAAATCGTCGCTCAATATGAAGCTCAACGAAATCGGTCAATCCGAAGGGGCAGCCTCGCCCCGCTCTGGCGCGGCGTGAGGCAATCCATGGATGTCATTGTCTACCACAATCCCGATTGCGGCACCTCGCGCAATACGCTCGGCCTGATCCGCAATTCCGGCGTCGAGCCGCATATCATCGAATATCTGAAAACCCCGCCCTCACGGGCGCTGCTCGCGCAACTCATCGAGCGCGCCAGCCTGACGGCCCGCTCGATCTTGCGGGAGAAAGGAACGCCCTATGCCGACCTCGGCCTTGGCGATCCAGAATTGAGCGATGACGCATTGCTCGACGCCATGATGGCGCACCCGATCCTCATCAATCGCCCCCTCGTCGTCACCCCCCAAGGGGTCAAGCTCTGCCGACCGTCCGAAGCCGTTCTTGATCTGCTGCCCCCACAACGGGGCGAGTTCGTCAAAGAGGATGGCGAGCGGATCATTGACGAACATGGACGGCGCGTTGCTTCCGCCTGACTTTCAGCCTGCGATTGGAGAATACTGATGGCTTCCCTCAAGCCAGCTTCCCGCCTTGGTTTCCTCGACCGCTATCTGACGGTGTGGATTTTCGCCGCGATGGCACTCGGCGTCGTGCTGGGCACGATATTCACCGGCTTGCCGGAAGCTCTCAACGCCATGTCGGTCGGCACCACCAACATACCGATCGCCATCGGCCTGATCCTGATGATGTATCCGCCGCTCGCCAAGGTGCGCTACGAAGAACTGCACCGGGTCTTTTCCGACAAGCGAGTGCTGATCCTTTCGCTGGTACAAAACTGGATCATCGGCCCGACGCTGATGTTCGCGCTGGCCGTGATCTTCCTGCGCGACCACCCGGAATACATGACAGGACTGATCCTGATCGGACTCGCCCGCTGCATCGCTATGGTGCTGGTCTGGAACCAACTCGCGCGCGGCGACAATCAATATGTCGCCGGTCTGGTTGCCTTCAACTCGATATTCCAGATTCTGTTCTTCTCCACCTATGCGTGGTTTTTCCTTTCCGTCTTGCCACCCCTCTTCGGCCTTGAGGGCAGCGTCATAGACGTGAGCTTCTGGACCATTACCGAAGCGGTGCTGATCTATCTCGGCATTCCCTTCCTCGCCGGGTTCCTGACGCGCCGCATCCTCATCGCTCGCAAAGGCGCGGGCTGGTATGAGCACGAATTTCTGCCGCGCATCAGCCCCATAACGCTAGCCGCGCTGCTGTTCACCATTGTCGCCATGTTCAGCCTCAAGGGCGCGGACGTGGTGTCGCTGCCTCTCGATGTCCTGCGCATAGCCATTCCCCTGGCGCTTTATTTCGTCATCCAGTTCCTCATCAGCTTCGCGATGGGCCGGCTGATCGAGGCGGATTATCCGCGCACCACGGCCATCGCCTTCACCGCTGCCGGCAATAATTTCGAGTTGGCCATCGCGGTCGCCATCGCGGCATTCGGTCTCGCATCGCCGGTGGCCTTCGCCGCCGTCATCGGCCCGCTCGTGGAAGTGCCCGCACTGATCCTGCTCGTTCATGTCGCGCTCAGGCTCGGCGCGAAGTGGTTTCCCGAGAAAGGGACGCCCGTTGCCGTTCCGGCCGAGGCCAAGCCATGACGGTTTCCGACCTTCCTAATGTGGTCCGCGCGGTGCTCGACAGCCCATCGGCTGAACGCCTACGAACGACGCCCTCTGCTCATCCGCCGCGCATTCTCCTGCTCTACGGCTCGTTGCGTGAACGCTCCTATAGCAAGCTGCTCACGCTCGAAGCCGAACGGCTCCTCAACCACTTCGGCGCGGAAACCCGTGTGTTCGATCCGCACGGCCTGCCGCTGCCTGATGGTGCGCCCGTTGATCATCCGAAGGTGCAGGAGCTTCGGAAACTTTCGGAATGGTCCGAAGGGCAGGTCTGGACCAGCCCCGAACGTCACGGTGCCATGAGCGGAGTCCTCAAGGCGCAAATCGACTGGATACCGCTCGCGGTTGGCGCAGTTCGCCCCACCCAGGGCCGCACATTGGCCGTGATGCAAGTCTCTGGCGGCTCGCAGAGTTTCAACGCCGTCAACCAACTTCGCGTCCTCGGCCGCTGGATGCGGATGATCACCATCCCCAACCAGTCCTCGGTCGCCAAGGCATATCAGGAGTTCGACGAAGCGGGTCGAATGAAGCCTTCATCCTATTACGACCGGGTGGTCGATGTGATGGAGGAACTGGTGAAGTTCACGCTTCTGACCCGCGACGTCGCTCCTTACCTCACCGACCGCTACAGCGAGCGCAAGGAAACCGCCCAAAAGCTGGAAGAGCGTATGGCGCTCAAGCGCGTCCGGTGACGACAAACCTGCCGGCTCAAACGGGCCTGTCTCCCGACGCGAGAAGGTGGCCCGTCATCTCCGCGCTCGGCATCGTACAGATATTTGCATGGGGCAGCTCCTATTACCTGCTCGCCGTTCTCGCCGCCCCGATCGCGGCCGATACGGGTTGGCCGCTTTCATGGATCGTCGGCGCTCTCTCCATTGGCCTGCTCGCGGCCGGCGTCGTTTCCCCGCGCGTGGGTGACGCCATTGGCCAGCACGGCGGGCGTCCCATCCTTGCTCTGGCTTGCCTGCTGTTCGCTGCCGGCCTCGTCATCCTTGCGGCTGCGCCGTCCCTATGGGTATTCGTCGCCGGATGGATCGTGCTCGGTATCGGCATGGGGGCCGGCCTTTATGATGCGGCATTTGCCACGCTCGGGGGCTATTATGGCCGTTCCGCGCGATCCGCCATCACTACACTGACCTTGTGGGGCGGCTTCGCAAGCACGGTCTGCTGGCCGCTCTCGGCCTTGTTTCTGGAGCATCTGGGATGGCGCGGGGCCTGCATGGCCTATGCCGGCATTCATCTCGCGATCTGCCTGCCGCTCGTGCTGCTGGTCCTTCCGAGCAACGGCAAGCCCAGGCCGATCGGTGGCAAAGACCAAGCTCCTGCGATCAAGCTGCGCGACCATGAGCGCCGGGCCTATCTGATCATGACGGCGATCGTGGTGCTGGCCGGATTGGGCGTCACCATCATATCGGTGCATCTGCTGACCCTGTTGCAGCAACGCGGGCTGTCGCTGGGCGAAGCTGTAGCCCTCGGCGCGCTGATAGGCCCGGCCCAAGTCGCCGGCCGAATTGGCGAAATGGCGAGCGGGGGGAGGCATCATCCCTTCTGGACACTCGCGGCCGCCTCCGTC
The DNA here is from genome assembly GCF_025698805.1 of Filomicrobium sp. Classification (NCBI taxonomy): domain Bacteria; kingdom Pseudomonadati; phylum Pseudomonadota; class Alphaproteobacteria; order Hyphomicrobiales; family Hyphomicrobiaceae; genus Filomicrobium; species Filomicrobium sp. Next base: position 5,846 of record NZ_JAILWT010000008.1, on the reverse strand, counting down.
CTGAGCGCGGCAGGGGTGACGATGCTCGCGGCAGGTTTTCTCATCATCGGCCTGTCGCTCATCCTCTACGGGGCCGGCAATGGCATCTTCTCGATCGCCAAGGGTGCGCTCCCGCTCGCCCTGTTCGGACCTTCCCGCTATGCGCCGATCATGGGGCGGCTTGCCCGGCCCAGTCTCGTCGCCCAAGCTGCCGGCCCAACCGTGGGTGCGATCCTGCTTTCGGTCGGGGGCACCGATCAAACTCTTGTGGCGCTGGCAGCTCTCGCCATCGCCAATCTCGCCCTCGTCGCGCTGTTATGGGGGCCGATCAAAGGAGAAGCGGGAAGCAACGATAAGTTTTGAGAAGCCGTCACGAAGATCCCTGATTTTTGTAGCAGGTCAGGCCAACGTTGAATTTTCAGGGGAATTTCTGTCGCAAATGTCGCGTGCGAAAGTCAAAATTGTGCGACTGATTTTTGCGACACGTCGCGGCCCGGAATCCGGGCCGCAATGGATTACCGCTCTTCCCGCTGCTGTGGTGCTGGACCGATTGTAGCGGGTTCCCCTTCGATGATGCGGATCGGCACGCCCAAAGCAGCCGAAAGGGATGCTTCGCTGCCACCGGCAAGCTCTGTTCCGGGGAGAACCGTAAGAACCACATATCCGGTGCGCTCATCGACATATCCGCCGTAGCCATCGGGAAGAACGCGCGTAATCATCTGGCGGTCATCCAACGCGGCGACCAGTTGATCGACGGTATGGGATGCGCCTGTCAGGACTTCGACACGCACCCGATCTTCGCCCAATTGGTACTGAAGCGTGCCCGCATCCCGGTCTCCCGTTAGCCTGACGACGACATGGAAATCGGGCTCGCGCTCGATGAAGATACCGGCGATACGGTCGCGGAAACGCTCCTGTAGGGCGGCCGAAAGCGGGCCGGTGTCCGGCTCCATCTCATGCGAGGGGATTTCAGGAACATAGTTCTCAGGCAACCCGGCCGGTCTGGCGGACGTGGGCGCCTCCGCGCCTGCCACGGATGCTGCCGCGACAAACACCGTTGCGCCAAAAGCCCCCGCCCATACCCTATTCATTTGTGGTTTTGCCGCGTGCTTCGAAGAGCGCGGCCTTGTCTTCCGCGGGGCTGATGAAACCGTCGCCATCGGTGTCGATCTGGTCGAAGACTTCATCGGTCATGTTCGGATTCCCGGCTTTCGCCTCTTCCCGGCTCAGCTTGCCGTCGCCATCCGTGTCGCCCGCGTCCCATTCGGCCTGCCATGCGGCTTCGTCAAAATCTGCGGGCGGTTCCGTCTGGGCGAAGGCAGGGACGGCGAGACCGATGGCGAACAGGCTGGCAATGGCAAGTCTCAAGGCTGTTCCTCCAAAGTCGAGTGAATATACAGCCATCACCTTAGGATAATTCGCGAAAATCCCAAAGACCGCGACAGTCGCGAAGGCCGCTTCCGGCGGATCCTTGTTACTGCTCAGCCAACCGGGAGCGGGAACTCGTGTCAACGACTAAGGCGGCCAAATTCAACTCTCTGATCCGTCACATCCTCCGACACCTCCTGCCGCAGCTTCGGTCCCTGTGCGAGGCGGCGACCGAGCGCGGTGATGAACGCCTCGTATCGCTCCGCTGATTTGGCCTTCGCGGCCTTTGCCGCCGGCTCAGGCAAGGCCGGTGTGGTGTTGACCCAGAAGCGGATGAAGACCGCCAGGCTTTCGACGGCGATGCCGACGTCTCGTTCAAGCCGGTCCATGCGGCGATCGAGTCGATCGAGGCGCTTGGCGATTATCGCCTCTCGGCGTTCGGCATCGTCGGGAGACAGGAATGAGGCGATGGCCGCCTCGCCGATCATCGACTGCGACCGGTCCCGCCGCGCGGCAAACTCGGTCAGGGCTTTTTCGACATCGGGGTCCAGATAGACGGTGAGTTTTTTCTTCTTCCGGAGATTGGCCATGGCGCTACAGCTCCATGCCGTCGTTCGGGTCCATGGCAACCTGCCGGGCAATGCCCTGCACCTGGCGGATCATGCGCCGATTTTGCATGGCCTCTTCCTCAACTTCATCGGGCGGCGCGATCTCGAATTCGTTCTCGAGGGGCTTTTTCTTCTCCACGGGCTTTACGCGGCTGAGTTCAGGCTGCAATCGGCGTTCGGATTCGGTCGGATCTTCGTCATTGGTTCTCTGGTCGCCGTGATCCGTGGCGCCTTCCGGTCGCGCCGGGATCGGAAGCTTGGTCCAGTCGTCGGGCCGCGTTTCTTCGGGACCTTTCAATTCAGGCGGTGACAGAACGCGCTCGCGAAACCGGGCGTCCTCGTAATAGCGCGCCTTCGTCGCCCGGATCGGGGGGATGCCCGCCACCATGACGATCTCCTCATGTGGGGGAAGCTGCATGATCTCGCCCGGCGTCAGCAACTGGCGCGCGGTTTCCGAGCGCGAGACCATAAGGTGCCCGAGCCAGGGCGACAGGCGATGGCCGGCATAGTTCTTCATCGCCTTCATCTCGGTGGCGGTGCCGAGCGCATCCGACACCCGTTTCGCCGTGCGCTCGTCGTTGGTGGCGAAGCTGACGCGGACATGGCAGTTGTCGAGGATCGAGTTGTTCGGCCCGTAGGCTTTCTCGATCTGGTTCAGCGACTGCGCGATCAGGAATGATTTCAGACCGTAGCCGGCCATGAAAGCCAGCGCGGTCTCGAAGAAATCGAGCCTGCCCAGCGCCGGAAACTCGTCCAGCATCAGAAGGAGCCGATGCCGCCCGGCGTTCGCCTGCAGGTCTTCGGTCAGGCGACGGCCGATCTGATTGAGCAGCAATCGCATCAGCGGCTTGGTGCGGTTGATGTCGGAGGGCGGCACGACGAGGTAAAGCGTGACCGGCTGATCGCCTCCCACAATATCGCTGATGCGCCAGTCGGAGCGGCGTGTGACTTCGGCCACGACCGGATCGCGATACAGGCCGAGAAACGACATCGCCGTCGACAACACGCCGCTGCGCTCGTTCTCGGACTTGTTGCGCAGCTCGCGCGCGGCGCTGGCAACGACCGGGTGCGGCCCCGCTTCGCCCAGATGCGCGGTCTTCATCATGGCGCGCAACGTGGAATCCACCGGGCGCTTCGGATCGGACAGGAATTTGGCCACACCTGCCAGGGTCTTGTCGGGTTCGGCGTAAAGCACATGCAGGATGGCGCCCACCAGCAGCGAATGGCTGGTCTTTTCCCAATGGTTGCGCTTGTCGAGACTGCCTTCCGGATCGACGAGGATGTCGGCGATGTTCTGGACGTCGCGCACCTCCCACTCGCCGCGGCGCACTTCCAGCAGCGGATTGTAGGCCGAGGATTTCGGGTTGGTCGGGTCGAAGAGCAGCACGCGGCCGTGCTGCGAGCGGAAGCCGGAGGTGAGCTGCCAGTTCTCACCCTTGATGTCGTGGACGATGGCCGACCCCGGCCAGGTCAGCAGCGACGGGACGACGAGGCCGACGCCTTTGCCCGAACGTGTCGGGGCAAAGCACAGGACATGCTCCGGCCCGTCATGGCGTAGATAGTCCTTCTCGTAACGGCCGAGAACAACACCATCGGGATCGAGCAGGCCCGCCGCCTTGATCTCTCCTTTCCCGGCCCATCGCGCCGAGCCATAGGTGGCGACGTTTTTCGCCTCGCGCGCCCGCCAGACCGACATGCCGATGGCGACGGCAATGGCGATGAAGCCGCCCGATGCCGCGATGATCCCGCCCTTGGCGAAGATCGGCGGCGCATAGGCTTCGTAGAAATACCACCACCAGAAGATCGCGGGCGGATAATAGATCGGCACGCCGAACATCACGAACCAGGGCGGCCCGAGTTGCGCCTGATAACCGAGGCTCGAGGCGACATACTGGGTCGCGCCCCAGGTGGTGGCGAGGATGATGAGGAAGACGATGGTGATCTGTCCCCAGAGGATCTTGGTCGCGGACATTGCGATGGTCCTTTCTGGTTGAGGCTAAAGGCCGAGGGAGCGCTTGCGCCCGAAGTCCCAATCTACGCCGCCATCATCGCGGGCTACGCCGGAGACGTGACGGCCGATCTGTTTTTCGAGAGAGGGCGACCAGGGCACGAGCTGGAAGCCGAGGCCGTCGTCGATCATGGCGAAGCGGCCGGAGGCGAGCGCGAAACGCTGGCGATAGGAGCCGGCGACATATTCGCCGCTGGCTGCGCGCTCGAAGGACATGCCGGTCTCGGTTGCGAGCTTCTCGCCGAGGTTGTCGAGTTCGCGTTGGCGCAAGGTGCTGAGCAGCCGGCGCGCGAAGACGACGCGACCGCCCTGCCGCTCGGCAAAGCCCTCGCCGATCAGATGTTCAGCGCGTTCGTCCAGAGCCTGACGGACCTCAGCGCCGAAACCGCTGTCCGACAGCGCGATCGGATCGCGGGCGATGGCCTGCCGGTCGAGCCAGGTCGCGCCCGAGGCGCCGACTTGCGCACCAAGATCGAGATCGGCGCGGACGGCGAGCGCGACGCGGCGCTGCCCCTGCGGGTCCTCCCAGGATCGCAACTCGACGATGGAACCGGGCGGACTGTCGCCGGCGGCGTCGAGATGCGGCAGCTTGATGTGATGGGTCCGCCCGTCGGTGCCGTCGACCACGGCATAAGCGGTGCCCTTCAACTCGTCGTCGAGGCCGCGCTCGACCAGGCGGCCGATGACGGGAACGTCAAGGCTTTCGCCGGCGAGGACATAGCTGGCCGAGCCGCGTTCGATGCCGCGTTCGGTCAGGGCACGGTGCATGCGCTTGATGATGTCGCCGCGCTCGCCCAGTTCACGCAGGACCGCTTCGGCTTCGGGCTTGATGAACCATTGCGAGAGGCCGATCTCTTCGGCAAGCCCGCGGATTTCAAGGGTTCGCAGCCGCCCCACCTTCAGAGTATGAAACTCGTCCGGCTGGCGGTCGGGAAGCGGGGCAAGGTCGATGATGCCGGACTTGCCGGCGTCGCGCACAAGCTGCCGGTCGAGCTGCGTCCAGCGTTCCGCCTCGACCTGCCGCTCCAGATTGCGGTGGATCTCCAGATCGGTGCGGGGCCCGAGTTCCTGCGTGACCAGATCCTGCGCACGGGCGCGCATGCCCTCCTTGAGGTAGTCGCGGGAAATCACCAGGTCCTGGCCATCGTCGGTGCGGCCGCGCAGGATGATATGGATATGGGGATTGTCGGTGTTCCAGTGATCGACGGCGACCCAATCGAGGCGCGTGCCGAGATCCTTCTCCATCTGCCCCATCAGCTCGCGGGCGTGATCCTTCAGATTGGCCATGTCCACCGCGTCTTCGGGCGAGACGATGAAGCGGAAATGATGCCTGTCGTCCTGGCACTTTTCCGCGAAAGCGCCGACATCCATGTCGTCCCTTTCCGGGCCGAACATCCGCGCCTTTTCCCCGTCGCGGGTCACGCCATCGCGGCGCAGATAATTAAGGTGTGCGCCGAGCGGAGCCGAGCGTGCCGTTTGGCGAACCACGCGGGTCTTGATGACGGCGATGCGCGAGCGTCCGGTGAGAAGCCGGTTGGCCTGGATGCTGGCGCGCTGACCGCGCCCGAAGCGTGAGCGGTTGCCCGAGGTGATCTTGCCGGAGCGCGAGACGCGTCCGCCGGCTTTCTGGGCGGCGGCGAGCGCCTGGGCGACAAAGGGCCTCGCCTGTTGCGCGCGGGTCGAGCGGATACGGCCCGGACGGATGCGGAACTCGTTGTCATCGGACATGGGGCGCCCCCGCACGGTGCAAATCATCAAGGAAAATCAGGAAGAGGAGCGCGCAGCGCACGGTGCGCGCCAGCGCCGCACGGTGCGGGACGCGCCGGAAACCTGAACAAAAACAACCGCCCGCCACAGCCGCACCGTGCTCATTATTTTTTAGA
>NZ_JAILWT010000007.1:0-196682 GCF_025698805.1 Filomicrobium sp. | reverse complement strand
GAGCAATGGCCAAGGCGAAATTCGAGCGGACGAAGCCGCACGTAAACATCGGCACGATCGGTCACGTTGACCACGGAAAGACGTCTCTGACGGCAGCGATCACGAAGGTATTGGCTGAGACGGGTGGGGCAACGTTTTCAGCTTACGACCAGATTGACCGTGCACCGGAAGAGAAGGCTCGGGGCATCACGATTTCGACGTCGCACGTTGAGTATGAGACGGCGAACCGTCACTACGCGCACGTTGATTGCCCAGGTCACGCGGACTACGTGAAGAACATGATCACGGGTGCGGCGCAGATGGACGGCGCGATTCTGGTCGTTTCGGCTGCTGACGGCCCGATGCCACAGACGCGCGAGCACATTCTTCTGGCCCGTCAGGTCGGCGTTCCTGCCCTTGTCGTGTTCCTGAACAAGTGCGACATGGTCGACGATGAAGAGCTTCTTGAGCTCGTTGAGATGGAAGTGCGCGAGCTTCTGTCGTCTTACGAGTTCCCTGGCGACGACATCCCGATCACGAAGGGCTCGGCTCTGGTTGCTCTGGAAGACGGTGATGCGAAGCTCGGCCACGACGCGATCCTGGCTCTGATGCAGACGGTTGATGAATACATCCCGACGCCGGACCGTCCGAAGGATCAGCCGTTCCTGATGCCGATCGAAGACGTATTCTCGATTTCTGGCCGCGGTACGGTTGTTACGGGCCGTATTGAGCGTGGCATTGTTAAGGTCGGTGAGGAAGTCGAGATCGTCGGCATCCGTGATACGACGAAGACGACTGTCACGGGCGTTGAAATGTTCCGGAAGCTTCTGGATCAGGGCGAGGCTGGCGACAACGTTGGCGCTCTTCTTCGTGGTATCGGTCGTGAGGACGTTGAGCGCGGGCAGGTTCTTTGCAAGCCGGGCTCGATCAAGCCACACAAGAAGTTCAAGGCTGAGGCATACATCCTGACGAAGGAAGAAGGCGGCCGTCACACGCCGTTCTTCACGAACTATCGTCCTCAGTTTTACTTCCGTACGACGGACGTGACGGGTGTCGTCACGCTTCCAGAAGGCACGGAAATGGTTATGCCTGGCGACAACGTGTCGATGGACGTTGAGCTGATCACTCCGATCGCGATGGAAGAGAAGCTTCGCTTCGCGATCCGTGAAGGCGGCCGTACGGTCGGCGCGGGTGTTGTTGCCGCGATCGTCGAATAATGATCGCATCCGTTTTGGTGGCCCCTTAACAGGCCGCCAAAATGGGGCCAGTGGGCCGGGTGTTTTTGGATTTAGTGAAGAGAGGGACATCGCGTCCGGAAGCCAGTCTCAATAGCCAAGACAGTGGATTTCTCGCTGTCGGCAAGGGCAAATCCGGCCATCGGTGGATAGGCAAGAAACATGAACGGCCAGAATATTCGCATCCGGCTCAAAGCGTTCGATCATCGAATATTGGATGCTTCGACGCGAGAGATCGTGAACACCGCGAAACGCACAGGCGCTGAGGTGCGCGGGCCCATCCCGTTACCCACGCGGATTGAGCGCTTCACAGTGAACCGGTCTCCGCACATCGATAAGAAGAGCCGGGAGCAGTTCGAGATGCGTACGCATAAGCGTCTGCTGGATATCGTAGATCCGACGCCACAGACGGTGGACGCTCTCATGAAGCTCGACTTGGCCGCCGGCGTCGACGTCGAGATCAAGTTGTAAGACGACTTTCGCGAAGTTCGAGGTGGTCCTCTGCAGGGGCAATACAAATCCTCTTGTAAGACCGTTAAGCAATTAGGGAAGGAATGCTGACATGCGTTCCGGAGTGATCGCACAGAAGGTGGGAATGACCCGCATCTTCACCGACAACGGGGAGCATATCCCTGTCACGGTGTTGCGGCTCGAAAACTGCCAAGTGCTCGCGCACCGTACTGACGACAAGAATGGATACACGGCTCTTCAACTGGGAGCTGGTACGCGCAAACCATCGCGCGTGACGAAAGCCGAACGGGGCAATTTCGCTGTCGCTAAGGTTGAGCCTAAGCGCAAGATGGCTGAGTTTCGTGTGTCTCCTGACAACCTCATCGAAGTCGGCGCGGAAATCACCGCTGATCACTTCGTTCCAGGGCAGTTCGTCGACATTACGGGCACCTCAATCGGTAAGGGTTTCCAGGGCGCGATGAAGCGCTGGAACTTCGGCGGCCTCCGGGCTTCGCACGGCGTCTCGATCACGCATCGTAGCCATGGTTCGACCGGTCAACGCCAGGATCCTGGTAAGGTGTTCAAGGGCAAGAAGATGGCCGGGCACCTCGGGTCCGAGCGTGTGACGACGCAAAACTTGGTTGTCGTGCGCACTGATATCGATCGCGGCCTTGTAATGGTCCGCGGCGCGGTTCCGGGTCACAAGGGTGGCTGGGTTTTGATCCGTGATGCCGTGAAGAAGCAGCTGCCAAAGGATGCGCCGAAGCCTGGCGCGTTCAAGGCGCGCGACAATGGTGAAGCCGCAGCTGGGAAGGAGCATCAGTGATGAAAGCCGATGTGACGACTCTCGACGCGGCCAGCGCCGGTACCGTCGAACTCGCAGAACAGATCTACGGCCTCGAGCCGCGTCAGGATCTGTTGCAGCGCATGGTCCGCTATCAGTTGCTGAAGCGTATGGCTGGCACGCATCATGCTCAGGATCGTTCGGAAGTGAACGTTACGGGCAAGAAGGTGTACCGCCAGAAGGGTACCGGTGGTGCCCGTCACGGTGATAAGGCCGTCCCGCAGTGGCGCGGCGGTGGTAAGGCGTTCGGACCGAAGCCACGTAGTCATGCGATTGCGTTGCCGAAGAAGGTTCGCGCGCTGGCGCTGCGTCATGCGCTGTCTGCTAAAGCGAAGGCTGGCGAGATCATAGTTCTCGACAAGGCTCAAAGCGACGGCAAGACGGGCGTGCTCAAGGCGCAGTTGGCGAAGTTGGACTGGGCAAATGCGCTCATCATCGACGGCGCTGTGGTCGATGCCGCGTTTGCGCGTGCTGCACGTAACATTCCCAACATCGACGTACTGCCGGTGCAGGGGATCAACGTTTACGACATCTTGCGGCGCAAGAAACTAGTCCTGACCAAGGCCGCCGTTGAAGCTCTGGAAGAGCGATTCAATGGCAAGGCGTCCGGGGAGACGAGCCAATGATGAAGCTCAAGGCCTACGACATCATTCTGTCGCCGGTCATCACCGAGAAGGCGACGCTCCTTTCGGAAGCCAATCAGGTTGTCTTCAACGTCGCTAAGACCGCGAACAAGCCTGACATCAAAGCTGCCGTTGAAACGCTCTTCGGCGTAAAAGTGAAAGCTGTGAACACGTTCGTGCGCAAAGGCAAAAAGAAAGTCTTTCGCGGCCGGACAGGAGTTCTCAGCGATACCAAGAAGGCCATCGTTACGCTTGAGGACGGCCAGTCCATCGACGTGACGACCGGGCTTTAAGGAGATCGGGACCTATGGCACTTAAGACATTCCGACCGACTTCGCCCGGTTTGCGTCAGCTCGTTATCGTAAGCCGCAGCAACCTTTGGAAGGGTGCTCCGGTCAAGATGCTGACCGAGGGCAAGAAGAAGACCGGCGGTCGTAACACGCACGGGCGTATTACGACCCGTCACATCGGCGGCGGTCACAAGCAGACCTACCGCAAGATTGACTTCAAGCGGCGCAAATTCAACGTGCCGGCCGTTGTCGAGCGGCTGGAGTACGATCCGAACCGCACGGCGTTTATCGCGCTCATCAAGTATGAGGACGGTGAACTGAGCTACATCCTGGCGCCGCAGCGTCTGAATGCTGGCGACACGGTTGTGGCGGCTGAGACGGCTGACGTTAAGCCGGGCAATGCGATGCCATTGTCGGGCATGCCGATTGGGACGATCGTGCACAACGTCGAACTGAAGCCTGGCCATGGCGGTCAGATCGCTCGTTCGGCTGGCGCTTTCGTTCAGTTGGTCGGTCGCGACTCCGGTTGGGCTATCTTAAAGCTCAACTCGGGCGAAACACGCCGCGTTCATGCTGACTGCATGGCGAGCGTTGGTGCGGTTTCGAACTCGGATCACGCTAACACTGTAGACGGTAAAGCGGGCCGCACGCGCTGGAAGGGCACGCGCCCAACGGTTCGCGGTATCACCATGAACCCGATCGATCACCCAAACGGTGGTCGTACGAACGGCGGCAAGCACTGGGCTACGCCTTGGGGCAAGCCTACGAAGGGTGCGAAGACGCGTAAGAACAAGGCAACGGACAAATTCATTGTCCGCAGCCGTCACCTGAAGAAGAAGTAAGCGCCGCAGCGGCGCACGAAGGAGATAGACGCGGTGGCACGCTCAGTCTGGAAAGGTCCGTTTATTGACGGATACCTTCTGAAGAAGGCCGATAAGGTGCGCTCCTCGGGGCGCAATGAGATCATCAAGATCTGGACCCGTCGTTCGACGATCCTGCCGCAGTTCGTCGGCCTGACCTTCGGCGTCTACAACGGGCAGAAGCATATTCCCGTGAACGTGACCGAGGACATGATCGGTCACAAGTTCGGCGAGTTCGCGCCCACGCGTAACTTCCCGGGGCACGGCGGAGACAAGAAGGCGAGACGATAATGGGTAAGCCTAGCCGAGAGCGCAGCCTGCCAGAGAATGAGGCGAAGGCGGTTGCGCGCAACTTAAGAGTTTCGCCGCAGAAGCTTAACCTCGTCGCGGGACTTATCCGTGGCAAGAAGGTCGACGCCGCGTTGGCTGACCTCGAGTTCTCTCGCAAGCGCATCGCTCAGGACGTACGCAAGTGCGTTATGAGCGCGGTTGCTAACGCTGAAAACAACCATCAGCTGAGCATCGATCAGCTCGTGGTGGCGGAAGCCTACGTTGGCAAGAACCTTGTCATGAAGCGCTTCCATGCCCGCGGTCGTGGTCGCGCATCGATGGTGCATAAGCCGTTTTCGCAGATCACCGTGGTGGTGCGCGAAGTGGCTGAAGACGAAGAAAAGAAGTCCAAGGGGCGTAAGCGGTCCAAGGCTGCGGACGCCGTACAGGCCAAGGAGGCCGAATAATGGGTCAGAAGGTCAATCCGATCGGCCTGCGCGTCGGCATTAATCGCACCTGGGACAGCCGTTGGTTTGCCGGCGGCGCTGAGTATGGAAGGTTGCTGCACGAGGATATGGCTATCCGCGAGCACATCATGAAGCAGCAGCGCCAGGCTGGTATCTCTAAGGTCGTGATCGAACGCCCACACAAGAAGTGCCGCGTTACAGTGCATACGGCGCGTCCGGGTGTGCTAATCGGCAAGAAGGGGTCTGACATCGACAAGCTGCGTGGTGAGCTTTCGCGCCTGACCACCAGTGAGGTCCATCTCAACGTCCTCGAAGTGCGCAAGCCTGAGATCGATGCGACGTTGATTGCTGAGAACATTGCGCAGCAGCTAGAGCGCCGTGTGGCGTTCCGCCGTGCGATGAAGCGGGCGGTGCAGTCTGCGCTGCGGATGGGCGGTCTCGGTATCCGTATCAACGTCGCCGGCCGCCTGGGTGGCGCGGAAATCGCACGTACCGAATGGTATCGCGAGGGGCGCGTGCCGCTGCACACGCTGCGCGCCGACATCGATTTCGGATACGGCGAAGCGCAGACCGCTTATGGCATCATCGGTATCAAGGTTTGGGTGTTCAAGGGCGAAATCATTGAGCACGATCCGATGGCTGCTGAGCGTCGCGCGGTCGATATGCAGGAAGGTGGCGGTGGCGGCCGTCAGCGTCGTGAGCGCGGTGATCGCGGCGCAGACGCTTAAGAACGGGATATTTTGAGGACTGGTCATGCTGCAACCTAAGCGCACGAAGTACCGCAAGCAGTTCAAGGGACGTATTCACGGCGTTGCCAAAGGTGGCACGACGTTGAACTTCGGCTCGCACGGCTTGAAGGCGATGGAGCCGGAGCGGATCACGGCACGCCAGATTGAGGCCGCACGACGGGCAATTACGCGTCACATGAAGCGTGCTGGCCGCGTTTGGATCCGTGTGTTTCCAGATCTGCCGGTGACGTCAAAACCTGCCGAAGTCCGAATGGGTTCGGGTAAGGGTTCTCTGGAATATTGGGCGGCTCGCGTGAAGCCGGGTCGGATCATGTTCGAGCTTGATGGTGTGCCGGACGATATCGCCCGAGAGGCACTCGAGCTTGGAGCCCAGAAGCTGCCGATTAAGACGCGTGTCGTGTCGCGGATTGGCTAAGCCCGCCGGGACGAAAGAGATTACTTGAGGACGAAACGATGAAAGCCGCCGAGTTCAGGGATATGTCGCTCGATCAGCTCGACGACCAATTGGTCAAGCTCAAGAAGGAGCAGTTCAACCTGCGCTTTCAGAGGGCTTCGGGACAGCTCGAGAATACGTCGCGCTTTAAGGAAGTGCGTCGCGACATCGCGCGTGTCATGACGATCGCGACCGAGAAGCGTGCGGCCGGCGCTGGTAAAGACGCCTGAGGAGATAAGAAATGCCTAAGCGAATCCTGCACGGCGTCGTGGTGTCGGACAAGAACGACAAGACCGTGGTTGTTGAGGTCGAGCGCCGCTATACGCACCCGCTGTTCAAGAAGACGGTTCGCCGGACGAAGAAATACCATGCGCATGACGAGGCCAATCAATTCAAGATTGGAGATCGCGTGCAGATCGTAGAGACAGCACCGATCTCGAAAAACAAGAGATGGTCGGTGCTCGTACAGCAAGGTTAGGCGAAGGGGCTCGCCATTTGACGCGGGTCCCGGAAGCGATTGAAGGAAGTGCGCGCCGCGCCGCGCCATTGAAGATTTTCTAAGGCCGCGAGCGGGCGGGGTGGATAAGGAGCAAGTGCGATGATCCAGATGGAGACGAATCTCGACGTCGCCGACAATTCGGGCGCGCGCCGGGTGCAGTGCATCAAGGTGCTTGGCGGCTCGAAGCGGAAATACGCAACGGTCGGCGATATCATCGTTGTGTCCGTAAAGGAGGCGATCCCCAAAGGTCGCGTCAAGAAGGGCCAGGTGATGAAGGCTGTTGTTGTGCGCACCGCTAAGGGTGTTCGTCGCGCCGACGGTTCCTTGATCCGTTTTGATCGCAACGCCGCAGTGTTGATCAATCAGCAGGGTGAGCCTGTTGGTACCCGTATTTTCGGACCGGTTACGCGTGAATTAAGAGCGAAAAATCACATGAAGATTGTGTCGCTCGCGCCGGAGGTGATTTGAAATGGCGTTGGCCAAGATCAAAAAGGGTGACCACGTGATCGTGCTTGCTGGCCGCGATAAGGGCAAGCATGGCGAAGTGATCGAGGTTCGGCCGAATGAAGATCGTGCGCTTGTGCGCGGAGTGAACATGGTGCGCCGTCACCAGCGTCAGACGGCGCAGGAGGAGGGCGGCATCATCTCCAAGGAAGCGGCGATCCACCTGTCGAATCTCGCTTTGGAAGATCCGCGTGACGGGAAGCCGACGCGGGTTGGAACCAAGGTGCTTGAGGACGGCACGAAAGTGCGTATCGCTAAGCGCTCTGGCGAAGTAATTCCGGAGAAGAAGTAAGTCATGGCCGATAACGACAAAGCCAAGAAGGGCCGAAAGGCTGCAAAAGCCGCTCCGGCAGCCAATATGGCGCCGGCTAGCCCGCGCCCGGCTGATTACAAGCCGCGGCTGAAGAAGCATTATGAAGAAGTGGTGCGCGCGAAGCTGAAGGAGAAGTTTGGCTACGCGAACCCGATGATGATTCCGAAGCTCGAGAAGATTGTGTTGAACATGGGCATCGGCGAAGCCGTTGCTGATCGTAAGAAGGTGGAAAACGCCTCTTCCGATTTGGCGATGATCGCTGGTCAAAAGCCTGTGACCACGATCGCTCGCAAGTCGATCGCGACGTTTAAGGTCCGCGAAGGTATGGCTCTCGGTACGAAAGTCACGCTCCGTGGCGATCGGATGTACGAGTTCCTCGATCGGTTTGTGACGATCGCAATGCCGCGGATCAAGGACTTCAGAGGTCTCAATCCGAAGAGCTTCGATGGCCGTGGCAACTATGCCTGCGGTCTCAAAGAGCACATCGTGTTTCCGGAAATCGACTACGATAAGGTCGATCAGATCTGGGGCATGGACGTGATCGTATGTACTTCCGCGAAGAACGACGAGGAAGCTCGCGAGCTTCTGCGTGAATTCAATTTCCCTTTCCGTAGCTAGAGGACCTCGGGCGCACCCCGAAAGGCCTTTGGAGGATATGAATGGCAAAGACCGGCAAGATCCAGCACAACGAAAAGCGCCGCAAGCTGGCTGCGCAGTACGCAGAAAAGCGTAAGCGCTTGAAGGCTTCCGCGAAAGACATGACGCTTGGCGCTGAAGAGCGGTTTGCAGCACGTCTCAAACTGGCAGAACTGCCTCGGAATGCGTCGCCAACGCGTATTCGGAATCGTTGTGAGATTACCGGGCGTCCGCGGGCCTATTACCGCAAGCTCAAGATGTGCCGTAATCAGCTGCGTGAATTGGCGAGCCAGGGTCAGATCCCCGGCATGGTCAAGTCGAGCTGGTAAGGAGGGCCGAAACAGGATGTCTATGAACGATCCGCTAGGCGATATGCTGACCCGTATTCGTAACGCTCAGATGCGGCGGCGCCCGACTGTTTCTACGCCGGCTTCTAACCTGCGCGGCTGGGTGCTCGACGTATTGGCGTCGGAAGGATTTATCCGCGGTTATACGCGGGTGGAACAGAAGGGTGTAACGCCCGAATTTGAAATCGAATTGAAGTACTTCAATGGCCAGCCGGCGATTCGCACTATTAAGCGCGTTTCTAAGCCAGGCCGTCGTGTGTACTCACAAGTCAGGGATATCCCGACGGTGGCGAACGGGCTCGGTGTCTCGATCCTGTCCACTCCCAAGGGTGTGATGTCGGACGTGCGGGCTCGTGAAGAGAACGTCGGCGGCGAAATTCTCTGCAACGTATTCTAATTGGAAAGACCCGGTGGTTGCCGGGGTGAAAAGGTCAAACCCATGTCTCGCATCGGAAAGAAGCCTGTTCCTGTGCCGTCTGGCGTGACCGCAGCGCTCGACGGGCGGACGGTCAAGGTCAAAGGCTCTAAGGGCGAATTGGCGTTCACCGTTCCTGACGAGGTTACGGTCGAGAAGACTGATGCCGGCTTCGTCGTTACGCCGAAGGACAATAGCAAACGCGCTCGCTCTATGTGGGGCATGTCGCGTACGCGGATTGCCAGCCTCATGACGGGTGTTACGGAAGGCTACGAGAAAGTTCTGGAAATCCAGGGCGTCGGCTACCGTGCAGCCATGAAGGGCAAGGATCTGCAACTCAACGTCGGCTTCAGCCACGAAGTGGTGCACAAGATCCCAGCCGGCGTGCAGGTCGCGGTGGCAGGTGCCAAGCAGGAAATCGTGACGGTCAGCGGCATTGACAAGCAGCTCGTCGGGCAGGTGGCTGCCGAGATCCGTCGCTATCGTCCGCCGGAGCCTTATCAAGGTAAGGGTGTGCGTTATCGGGGCGAATACATCTTCCGCAAGGAAGGTAAGAAGAAATAAGGACAGGAACGATGGCGTCGCTGAGCAAGAAATTCGAAAAGCGTCGGACGCGTGTACGCCGCACCCTGAAGGCGCGTACCTCCGGTCGTCCGCGATTGTCGGTCTTTCGGTCGTCGAAGAACATCTACGCACAGATTATCGACGATGCGGCTGGGCGTACGCTTGCCGCGGCTTCGACGCTGGACGATGCGCTCCGAGGGAACATCAAGACCGGTGCAGACAAGGACGCAGCAGCGGCTGTCGGCAAGCTCGTCGCCGAGCGCGCCGTTGCTGCTGGTGTCAAAGAGGTTGTCTTCGACCGTGGTGGGTATCTGTTTCATGGGCGCGTCAAGGCGCTCGCGGACGCCGCGCGTGATGGCGGCCTGAGCTTCTAAAACGAAAGGACCACGACTGTGGCACGTTCTCCTGAAGGCCGCCGCGGCCGGGACCGCGATCGCGAAGAGCGCGACAGCGAATTTTCAGACAAGCTGGTTCACATCAACCGTGTGGCCAAGGTTGTCAAAGGCGGTAAGCGTTTCGGTTTTGCAGCGCTGGTTGTTGTCGGCGACGTGAAAGGTCGCGTTGGCTATGGCCACGGCAAGGCTCGCGAAGTGCCTGAAGCCATCCGTAAGGCTACGGAATCGGCGAAGCGCTCGTTGGTCCGCATCCCGCTGCGTGATGCACGCACGTTGCACCACGACAGCCAAGGCCGTCACGGCTCCGGTAAGGTTGTGCTACGCTCGGCGCCTCCGGGCACGGGTATCATCGCCGGTGGTGCAATGCGCGCTGTGTTCGAAATGCTTGGCGTGCAGGACGTTGTTGCGAAGTCGTTGGGTTCAACGAACCCTTACAACGTTATTCGTGCAACCTTCGATGCCCTGAAGCATCAGGAAAATCCCCGGACCGTGGCCGCACGTCGTGGCCTCAAGGTTTCGGATATCGTGGCCCGCCGCCGCGACGGTTCGTCCGCTTCGGAAGCAGCGGTAGAAGGCTAAGTTATTTAGAGCGAAGGCGCGGCCTGGCGGTTCGCGCTACCGTTCATCCACTAGGTTGAATCAACGGGCATACTGTCGTCCCGGTTGGACCGCTGAGGTTGAAACGAAATGGCTGAGAAGAAAACGATCACGGTCGAACAGGTGCGCAGTGCAATCCGCCGCCCCGAAGTGCAGACGAAGACGCTCAAGGGGCTTGGCCTCAATAAGCTGCACCGCCGTAGAACTCTTGAAGATACGCCGTCTGTGCGTGGCATGATCAACAGCGTACGCCACTTGGTGCGTATCGTTGACGAGAAGGCCTAAGGCGCCCCACTGAAAGAATTGACGAAGAGGCTTTGTAGACTCATGCGGCTTAACGAGATCAAAGATAATCCTGGCGCGCGTAAAACGCGCGTGCGCGTCGGCCGCGGCATCGGTTCCGGCGTCGGCAAGATGGGTGGACGCGGCCACAAGGGTCAGCATTCCCGTACGGGTGTTGCGATCGGTGGCTTTGAAGGCGGTCAGATGCCGCTTTACCGGCGTTTGCCGAAGCGCGGCTTCAGCAAGTGGCGCCGTAAGGATTTCAACGAGGTGAGCCTCGGAGCGCTGCAGACCGCTATTGATGCGGGCAAGCTCGACAAAGCTCAGACGATTGACGTCTCTGCGTTGGTTGCAGCCGGCGTTCTGCGTCGTCCTAAAGACGGTGTTCGTCTGCTCGGCAGTGGGGAACTGACTGCGGCTGTAAAGCTGACGGTCGATCACGCGACAGCATCTGCCAAGGCTGCCGTCGAGAAGGCTGGTGGTAGCATTACGCTGATCGAAAAGAAAATCCTGGCTGCAGACGTCGAGAAGGCCGAAAAGTCTGCAGCTAAGAAGAAGGCAAAGGGCTGATTGCAGCGCGCTCTGCCTGAAGGAGGGAATGCCACCTCTGTTCGTTATATGGCGACTTTGAAAAGGTTGTCATGGAGCTGGGGAATGGCCAGATCATAGAGCGCGCGTCCTTCGGGGCGCGAGCTGCGTTGAGGAGGCGACTACTTTTGGGGCCGTTCGCCGGGGACATTTGGACCCGGTCTCCGCGTCGTCGCCGTGGAGAGTCGCGCTCTAACGCTCAATGAAAGCGGTGCAGTCTCGCACGGCGAAGCATTCGTCGCAGGATCGGGAGCTGCGCCCGGGTCGGGAGACACATCAGCTATGGTATCCGCTGCGGAGCAGCTTGCCTCCAACATCAACCTTTCGGCCTTTTCGAAGGCGACAGATCTCAAGAACCGCATCTGGTTCACGTTGGGAGCGCTGATCGTCTATCGCTTCGGAACGTTCATTCCTATTCCGGGTATCAACCCTGTCGCTTTCGCCGAAACGTTCAATCAGGCCTCCGGCGGCATTCTGGGGCTGTTCAATACGTTTGCGGGTGGTGCGGTGGAGCGCATGGCGATTTTCGCGCTCAATATTATGCCGTACATCTCCGCCTCGATCATTATGCAGCTGATGACCAGCGTGAACCCAAAGCTGGAAGCGCTGAAGAAAGAGGGCGAGCAGGGCCGTAAGCAGATCAACCAATACACGCGTTATCTGACGCTGATTTTGGCAACCTTCCAGGCCTACGGAATTGCTGTGGGACTTGAGGGTACCTCATCGGCTGCTGGGTCAGTTGTGACTGATCCAGGTTGGTTCTTCAGGGTGACGACCGTCATTACGCTTGTCGGCGGCACAATGTTCCTGATGTGGCTCGGCGAACAGGTTACGCAACGTGGGATCGGCAACGGTATTTCGTTGATCATTTTCGCTGGCATCGTCGCGGGTATGCCGTCGGCGCTGGCGGGGCTTTTTGAGCTTTCGCGTACTGGCTCGCTTTCGCTCTTCATGCTGTTTGTACTGTTGTTGTTGATGGCATTTGTTGTGCTGGCGATCGTGTTCGTTGAGCGTGCTCAGCGGCGGCTTTTGATCCAGTATCCGAAGCGCCAAGTGGGCAACAAAATGATGCAGGGCAATTCCTCGCACCTGCCGCTGAAATTAAACTCTGCCGGTGTTATTCCGCCGATTTTTGCCTCGTCGCTACTTTTGTTGCCGATCACGGCGGCTCAGTTCACCACGGGTCAGGGTGGCGAAGGTTCTGAATGGCTGCGCGTTATCGTGTCAGCGTTGGGCTACGGCCAACCGCTGCATACGTTGATCTATGCCGCGCTCATTATTTTCTTCGCGTTCTTCTACACTGCGGTCGTGTTCAATCCGCAGGAAACGGCCGACAACCTGCGTAAGTACGGTGGCTATATTCCCGGCATCCGGCCTGGCGCCAAGACGGCGGAATATATCGACTACGTTCTGACACGCATTACGGTTGTTGGTGCCCTTTACCTCGCTGCCGTTTGTTTGTTGCCTGAGATCATGATTTCGTATGCGGCCGTTCCGCAGACCTTCGCTGCGGTTCTTGGTGGTACGTCGTTGCTGATTGCGGTGAGCGTGACTATGGACACGGTTGCGCAAATCCAGAGCCATCTGCTGGCGCACCAATACGAAGGCTTGATAAAAAAGGCGAAACTCAAAGGTGCGTCGCCGACAACGCGCAGGGGGGGGCGGCGATGAATCTGATCCTGCTGGGACCGCCGGGCGCGGGCAAAGGGACCCAAGCGCAGGAGTTAGTCTCTAAGCGTGGGCTTGTTCAGCTTTCGACGGGTGACATGCTGCGGGCGGCCGTGAAGGCAGGTACTGACATCGGCAAGAAAGCCAAGGCGGTTATGGACGCGGGGCAGCTCGTATCCGACGATATCGTGATTGGCATTATTGCTGAGCGGATTGATCAGCCGGATTGCAAGGACGGTTTTATCCTTGACGGCTTTCCGCGTACGTTAAAGCAGGCGGCTGCGCTCGAAGAATTGCTCGCACAGAAGGGCAAGTCTCTCGACGTGGTCATCGAGATCAAAGTAGACGACGAGGTGCTGGTGGACCGGGTATCCGGGCGTTACACCTGTGCGAAGTGCGGCGCTGGATATCATGATCGGAACAAGAAGCCCAAGGTTGAGGGCGTTTGTGACGTTTGTGGAAGTACGGAATTCACACGCCGTGCGGACGACAACGCTGAAACCGTGCGCAACCGGTTAATGGCTTATTATCGTGAGACGGCGCCGCTTATCGGCTTCTATTTCGCGAAGGGTAAGCTTCACAGTGTGGATGGAATGGCGCCGATCGAAGAGGTCACTCGGCAGATCGACGAGGTGTTGGGGTAGCGTTGCGGGTGTCCAGGCTTGTCAAGGGCAAATATTGACGAACCGGGCATGCTCAGCTACAACAACGCGATTTTCTGACGCAACGAGCCGTAACTTGTCCGGCGGAGAGGGTGCCGCAGGGCAGGTGGTTGCGTTTTTTGATAACAAAATCAGCGGGATCGTGCCCAGCCTTGGTGGCTGGTTTGCTTGGTTTCCGCTCATCGATGGTTCTAGGAGACAGACGTGGCACGTATCGCTGGCGTGAATATCCCAACGCAGAAACGTGTGCTTATCGCACTTCAGTATATTCACGGTATCGGCCCGAAGATGGCGAGCGACATCTGCACGAAGGTTGGTATCCCGGCCGAACGGCGGGTGAATCAGCTGACTGACGCGGAAGTACTTCAGATCCGCGAGACGATTGACCGCGACTTCATCGTCGAAGGTGATCTGCGTCGTGAAGTCGCAATGAATATCAAGCGCCTGATGGATCTCGGTTGCTATCGCGGTCTGCGCCATCGTCGCGGTCTACCCGTGAACGGCCAGCGGACGCACACCAACGCGCGCACCCGTAAGGGGCCGGCCAAGCCGATCGCAGGCAAGAAGAAGTAACGCGCTTTAAGATGCCGGACGCGGCCTTTGGGCCATGCTTTATCCGGTGTCTTCTTGTGCCTCAGACTACGCATCGCATAGGACCGCCGCGCGCGGGAACGGAGACTTAAAACCAAATGGCGAAAGAGCAGCAGCGCGGCAAAGTGCGCCGCCGCGAGAAAAAGAACATCTCGTCGGGCGTGGCACACGTCAACGCATCGTTCAACAATACGATGATCACCATCACGGACGCTCAGGGCAACACGATTTCCTGGTCGTCTTCGGGCATGATGGGTTTCAAAGGCTCGCGTAAATCTACGCCGTTTGCCGCCCAGATGGCTGCTGAAGATGCTGGCCGCAAGGCTCAGGATCATGGAATGAAGACGCTTGAGGTTGAAGTTTGCGGTCCGGGTTCGGGTCGTGAATCGGCGCTGCGTGCGTTGCAGTCGGTTGGTTTCCAGATCACGGCGATCCGTGACGTGACACCAATTCCGCACAACGGCTGCCGGCCGCGGAAGCGTCGCCGCGTTTAACGCGCCTTGGAGCGTGCCAGCCTTTTTTCATCTGGGTGCGGCGCGGCTCGCGGGTCGCGTGCGCGGCCGGATAAATGATTTTGATACCGGAAGCTGCCCGTCGCCAGGCGATCTTCCGAACTAACCGAACGAGGCTGATCGTGACCACCCAATTGTTGCAGAAGAATTGGCAAAACTTAATCAAGCCCGCAAAGCTCGATGTTGTCGCCGGACGTGATCGCACGCGTGTTGCGACGATCGTTGCCGAACCTTTGGAGCGCGGCTTCGGGATGACGCTGGGCAACGCGCTACGGCGCGTGCTGTTGTCCTCGCTGCAGGGTGCAGCCATCCGGACTGTGCAGATCGACGGCGTGCTGCACGAGTTCTCGTCGATCCCCGGCGTTCGTGAGGACGTGACGAATATCATTCTGAACATCAAGGAAATCTCGCTGAAGGTCCACTCTGAGGGTCCAAAGCGGATGGTTTTGAAGAAGGACGGCCCAGGCCCGGCACGCGCTGGTGATATCGAGGTCAGCTCTGAGGTCGAGATCCTCAACCCCGAACATATTATCTGCCACCTTGACCAAGGCGCTTCGGTGCGCATGGAGCTAACGGCTGACATCGGCAAGGGCTACGTCGCGGCTGAGCGCAATCGGCCGGAAGACGCGCCGATCGGTCTGATCCCGGTCGACAGCCTCTACAGCCCGGTGAAGAAGGTCTCTTACAAAGTCGAGCATACCCGCGAAGGCCAGATCCTCGACTACGATAAGTTGACGATGACGGTTGAGACCGATGGCTCGATTTCTCCAGAAGATGCGGTCGCACTTGCCGCGCGCATCCTGCAGGATCAGTTGGCTGTCTTCATCAACTTCGAAGAGCCGAAGAAGCCACAGGAAGAGCAGCGTCATCCGGAGCTGTCGTTCAATGCGGCGCTTCTCAAGAAGGTGGACGAGCTGGAGCTCAGCGTGCGTTCTGCCAACTGCTTGAAGAACGACAACATCGTCTACATCGGCGATCTCATTCAGAAGACTGAAGCGGAAATGCTGCGCACGCCGAACTTCGGCCGCAAGTCGCTCAACGAGATCAAAGAAGTGCTGGCCTCCATGGGCCTGCATCTCGGTATGGAAGTGCCGAACTGGCCGCCGGATAACATCGACGAGCTGGCAAAGCGCTTCGAGGATCAATACTAAGTCACTGCTTTGTGGGGGGTGATCCGTGTCGCTGACGCGGGTCACCCACCGACAAATACTCCAACAAGGCGAGGCCGCAGAACCTCCCAAGTCACGACGGGATCAACCCGTTCTCGACGCAACCAACGTAAGGGAAAATACACGATGCGACACAAGAAGCTTGGCCGCCGTTTTTCGCGCGATAGCGGTCATCGTCAGGCAATGTTCTCCAACATGGCCGCAGCTCTCATCAAGCACGAGCAGATCATCACGACGCTGCCGAAGGCTAAAGACCTGAAGCGGGTGATGGACAAGTACATCACGCTCGCTAAGCGCGGTGATTTAAACTCGCGCCGCATCGCCGCGTCGCGTCTGCGTGACGACGATATGGTCAAGAAGCTGTTCGATGTCCTGGCAGACCGTTACAAGGACCGTAATGGTGGCTATACGCGCGTTCTTAAGGCTGGGTTCCGTTACGGGGACAGCGCGCCGCGGGCCGTGATTGAACTCGTCGATCGCGATGAGTCGGTCAAAGGCCGCGAAGATCGCGAACGCCACGAGGCAATGCTCGAAGAGCAGGCCGAAGCGAACGCTTAAAACTGGTGGGGCGACACCGTCGAGAGTGCCGCAGATTCCTTCCAGCCTCGATATTGCGAACGCCCCGAGCTCACAGCTCGGGGCGTTTGTGTTTAGCGATTGGAAACTGACGCTACCGGGCAGAATGCCGCGATGCTTCCGGTGGATGACTTGGTAGCCTATCTATGGTGCAAACAGCGATGATGGTTTGTGTCTTTTAACGGATGATCGCGAGACCGACAGGCAAAACGCTATGAGACGATTTGCAATCCTATTTGTGAGCGTAGCCCTCCTTGGAGGGCTTCTGGCGGTTGCCGGCGCTTTTGATTGGCGGCCAGGTTCTACACCGCTTGGGGCTCAGAATCGTTCCGTGGTGCAGTCCGAGCCGCAGGAGCGCGTGGTTCCACCGTCTCGGGAAGCCGTGAAGTATTCCTACGCGCCAATCGTGAAGACAGCGACGCCTGCCGTGGTCAACGTCTATGTTTCGACGCGTGTTCGGTCGTTTTCATCGCCGTTCGCGGGGCATCCATTGTTCCGGAGGTTTTTTGGCGATGACGCAGGACCTTCACGCGAACGGATGCAGTCTTCGTTGGGCTCCGGCGTCATCGTAAGTCCGGATGGCGTAATCGTAACGAATACACATGTTGTCAAAGCGCGCGGTGAGACAGAAATCCGCGTCGCATTGAGCGATCAGCGCGAATTTGATGCGCGGGTTCTAATGCAGGACGACAAGACCGATATCACCGTCTTGAAGATCGAAAGCGATGAGACTGATTTTCCTTACATGCAGTTTGAGGATTCCGATGCGGTGGAGGTCGGTGATCTCGTTCTGGCAATCGGAAACCCCTTTGGTATCGGGCAGACCGTGACCAGCGGTATCGTGTCTGCCTTGTCTCGATCGCAGATGGCTTCTGATGCCGTCTTCATTCAGACGGATGCCGCTATTAATCCAGGGAACTCAGGCGGCGCTCTTGTCGATATGTCCGGCCGTTTGGTTGGCATCAACACCGCGATCTTTACGCGGTCTGGCGGGTCTGATGGGATTGGGTTTGCTATCCCTTCAAACCTTGTGCGGCTTTACGTCGATAGCGCTGTAAAGGGCCGCAAAATCGAACGTCCATGGATCGGTGCGCGTCTTGAAGATATGTCTCGTGAGATTGCGTCGGCCCTTGATCTGAGCCGTATTTCGGGTGCGGTCGTGATGCGTATCTATAACGATGGCCCGGCTGCCCAAGCGGGTTTGGAACCTGGTGATGTCATCACCAGCGTTGATGGTTTTCAGGTCGGGGATGCCCGAAGCGTCAATTACCGCCTGACGACGAAAGGCGTGGGCAACTCGGTCACCTTGACGGTCATGCGAAAGGGCGAGCCTAAGACCGTCTCGGTCGATCTGGTCTCTATCCCGGAGCCGAAGGCGAGTGATTTCCGCAATCTTTCCGGCGAGCATCCGTTGGATGGGGCTCGGGTCGCGAATATCGGTCCAGCGATTGGAGATGAGCTGCATCTCGACGATGCCGATGGGGTGGTGGTTGTTGGGATTGCACGTATGTCAATTTCCGCAAGGTTGGGGTTCCGGCGGGGTGATGTGATCCTCGATGTGGGGGGCACGCCCGTGCATAATCTGAAGGATCTGGATGCAGCTTTGGCGCAGCGACCCGTCGAGTGGCAGATGTCGATCAAGCGTGGCGGACGACAACTTGAGCTTCGGGTGCCGGGGTAACGGATCGTGACGAACCTTTTTGAAGCGGCGGGGCTAGAGAGTGGAGCGCCGCGTCCGCTTGCCGATCGGTTGCGGCCCAAGAAACTCGATGAAGTTATCGGACAGGATCAACTCGTCGGACCGGACGGGACGCTGACGCGCATGCTGCGCTCTGGGCGTATATCCAGCATGATCCTGTGGGGACCGCCCGGCTGTGGGAAGACTACGGTTGCGCGCTTGCTGGCCAATGAAACGAAGCTTGAGTTCGAGCAGCTTTCAGCGATTTTTTCCGGCGTGCAGGACCTGCGCAAGGCTTTCGATCGCGCGAAGGCGCGGCGGGCAGCCGGTCAAGGGACGTTGCTGTTCATCGACGAGATCCACCGTTTCAACCGGGCACAGCAGGACTCTTTCCTCCCACATATGGAGGATGGGACAATCACGCTTGTTGGTGCCACGACGGAAAACCCTTCCTTCGAACTGAATGCCGCTGTCCTGTCACGTGCGGTTGTTTTGGTGTTCGAACGGCTTTCTGATGAGGCTTTGGAGGCGCTTTTACAGCGGGCGGAGGCTGAGGTCGGGCGGCGTCTGCCGCTTGCGGAGTCGGGTCGGGAAGCTCTGCGCGCTATGGCTGATGGTGACGGGCGAAGCATCATCAATCTGGCCGAGGAGGTTTTTGCTTCTGTCGCCGAGGGGCAAGAAGATGTTGATCGCGAGGGGCTCGTTCGTCTCGTGCAGCGTCGCGCGCCGCTCTACGACAAGGGGCGGGATGGTCATTACAACCTGATATCGGCTTTGCATAAGTCCGTTCGCGGCTCCGACCCTGATGCCGCGCTTTATTGGCTATGCCGGATGTTGGATGGCGGCGAGGATCGGTTGTTCATCGCCCGCCGGCTTGTGCGTATGGCCGTTGAAGACATTGGATTGGCCGATCCCCAGGCGGTGGTTCAAGCTATCGCAGCGAAGGACACCTTTGATTTTCTTGGTTCTCCGGAAGGTGAACTCGCATTGGCGCAGGCGACGATTTATTTGGCGACTGCACCGAAGTCCAATGGTGCCTACGTGGCCTACAAGGCGGCGATGCGGGCGGCTAAGGCGCATGGTTCGCTCAGTCCGCCAAAGGTCATCCTCAATGCTCCTACGAAGCTAATGGAGGACGAAGGTTACGGCTCAGGTTATGAGTACGACCACGATGCACCTGATGGCTTTTCCGGACAGAATTACTTTCCCGATGAGATGGGGCAACGGCCGAAATTTTATGATCCGCCCGAGCGTGGGTTTGAGCGTGATCTGCGTAAGCGGCTCTCCTATTGGGAAGGTCTTCGGAAGAAACGTGGCGGCAGTGCTTGAGGCTTCCTAACTACGGCGCGTTGATCCGCTTCTGCAATTGCTCAATCACAAATTCTACGGATGCGCGCTCTTCGATGTGGGGAAGAAGGCCGGGGGTGTGCAGCAGAAGCTGATATGCATCGATAGCTTTTTGAATTTCCGCAACGTATTCCTCTTTTGAGAGCTTTGAGCGTTTGATATCGGCAGCGAACGCCTGACACGTGGCGTAGAGATGGTGAATTCGTCCATCGGCGCCGGGGCGTTTTCGGGCTTCATCCGCCAGCTTTGCGCAGGTTACGTGGTCGCCTTCGACGGCTGCCATCCGAGCTTTGGATACGATGTCCATGTCCGCTGTGGCGTTGGCGGCTCCAACAAAAAGCGTGAGGCAGACGATCGCAGACTTCGTTCCTGTTCGAGCCATTCCGAGACTCCCTGGCTGGTGGGAAAAGCGTTGCCGATCAGATGCTTTCGTCGGAACGAAAGGGGCAGTATAGTCCGATCCGGGTGTTTTGAGGGGCCGCTTTTCAGATTGGCTTTTGCGTTCGTCTTTGGACGTTCACGGAAAGCTTGCAATATTGCCATGCTGCAGGCGCGTTTTTGTCCTTTGTGACATGGTGCAGATTATCGGCAGCTTGGATTGAGAACGGAGTGGTGCGTTGACGGTCGAGTTCAAAAATCTGTGGCGCGGGCATCCGTTTAACGAGAGCATTACGGCGCCCTGTATTGCCGATAAGCAGCTCGTCAATCTTGAGGGCAAGACAATTCTTCCGGGTTTTCCGGTTTACGCAAATCAATGTGCGATCCGCATGAGCGTTGCGTTGAAGCGTGCCGGTGTTACACCGGACCAACTTGGACGTGTGACGACTTGCAATGCGCACCCGCGCGAAGAGATGCACTATATCAACGCCAGTCAGCTTGCCCACGCTATCAATTCCGCGAATCTGCCGGGTTTTGCACCCGTCCAGAAGATCGTCGGAGCCGATGCTGCGCAGTTTTATCCGACGCTTTTTGGGCGTACTGGCGTTATCTTCATCCAGGATTATTGGCACCGCTCGTCGGATGCACCTGGCCGTCCGACCGGCGACCATATCGACGTTTGGAACGGCTATCGTTCGAGCGCTAAATGGCTGATGGAATGGTTTTCCTGGCTCGGTTACTACTCGAATTACGCAGATGCAGGTCAAATCTGGTTCTGGGAAGTGAAGTAGCGGTGCGGCAATGATGGATATCCGTTCTGCCAAAACAATGCAGGGGAGGCTGTAATGCGGTATCTGTTGGCGATTATTTTCGGTGGCGCCGCGGCATTTGCGGCAACCATGACAATTAGCTCCCCCATTGCTTCCTGGGTTGTCGGTAAATTTGCCTTCGAGAGCCCGGATCAGGTATCCAACGCACACGATGCCCTCTTTATGGGGGGCAACTTCATCGCGTTGCTGATCGGCTTTGCGATTGGGTGGGTCGTGGGGGCCAAAATTGAAGGCCGCGACGAACCAGCTTAACGCGCTTCTCACCCCAGGTTTATTCTTTTTGCCGACAGGCCTGGGTATCCCGGGGCGGTCAATGCTATAGGCCTGTGGGTAATTCTGCCGTTACCGGCCTGGGAAATTTGCGATGAAACTGTTGTTATATGCCTGCGCCGGCGGAGCCTTTGGCGCAGGGGCCAGATACCTTGTTGGCGTGGGTGTAACCCGCTTCGTCGGTATTAACGCGATGTTTCCGTGGGCCACACTCTGCGTCAACGTTGTGGGTTCATTCCTGATGGGGGTGCTCATAGAATCCTTGGCGCTCAAATTTCAGGCATCGCTGGAATTGCGCACGTTGTTTGCCACCGGTGTCCTCGGTGGTTTCACGACGTTTTCCGCGTTCTCTCTCGATTTCGTAACGCTGATGAGCCGGAAGGAAAGCTTGCTTGCGGGCGTTTACGTTGCCAGTTCCGTGGGCTTATCGATTTTAGCTTTGTATGCTGGGCTTGCACTTGCCCGCCAGGTTTTGACATGAGCGACCCCGTTGAAAGCATCCCCGTGACCCCGGACGAAGTTGGGTTGCGGCTCGACCGCTGGTTCAAGATCCACTTTCCGGATGTGACCTACGGCTACCTTCAGAAGCTGTTGCGGTCCGGGCAGGTGCGCGTGGACAGCCGCCGTGTTCTGGCGAATGCACGGCTTGAAGCGGGGGAACGTGTCAGGGTACCAAAGGCGGTCCGTCAACCTCCGCGCGCCAAGCCATCCGTGAAGCCGCCACCTGGGCTGTCAAAGGCTGATCGCGATCTCATTGAGGGGATGATTCTGTTCGAGGATGATCACGTGGTCTTGCTCAACAAGCCGTTCGGGCTTGCCGTCCAGGGTGGGACGGGAACGAAGCGACACATTGATGGTCTTCTCGCCGGCATGGTGGATCGGTTCGGAGACCGGCCCCGATTGGTGCATCGTCTCGACCGCGATACGACGGGGGTGTTGCTGATTGCGAAGCATCGGGACGCAGCAGCCAAGCTGGGTCGCATTTTTCAAACGCGTTCCGCAGCGAAAACATACTGGGCGCTCGTAAATGGCGTTCCCAAGCCCGTGCAGGGTAAGGTTGAAGCAGCGCTGGTCAAGGCTTCGGGCCCCGACGGTGACAAGGTGCGCAAGGCACGGCCTGGCGAACAGGATGCGGCCATGCATGCCACAACGCATTATTCCGTTATTGATCGGGTAGGGCAAAAAGCTGCCTGGGTTTCACTGAAGCCGGTCACAGGCCGTCAGCATCAGCTGCGTGCACACATGGCCCTTATCGGTCATCCGATCGTTGGCGATAACAAATACGACGGCGACAAGAACCTGCCCGCCGAGAATATCGAGAATAAGCTGCACTTGCACGCGCGCAGACTGGTGCTCCCGCACCCGTTTGAGAAGGCCAAGATCGATGTCACCGCGCCTCTGCCGGATCATATGCTGCGGAGCTGGGAACTCCTTGGACTCGATGTACGGCAGTTCGAGCGGTGATTTGTTGTTACGCATCACGACGATGCCAACCGAGCGGCATCATTGGCAACGAAAGTGATTGAAGCATGAAATTGGTAATCTTCGATTGCGACGGAACGATCGTCGACAGTCAGCATGCTATCGTTTCGGCTATGGGCCGCGCATTCTACACCCATGGCCTTGTCGCACCGCATCGCGAGAGTGTGCTGTCCGTAGTTGGCTTATCGCTTGCCGAAGCCATTCAACGGCTGCTGCCGCCTGAGGCTGGGGTGGAGCAAATTGCTGGTTTGGCCGAGACCTATAAGACGTCCTTTCAAGAGCTGCGTCGCGATCCTAATCACAGCGAGCCTATGTTTGATGGGATGCGCGGTGTCATTGAGACACTCGCTGTTCGCGAAGATGTCGTGCTTGGCGTCGCGACCGGCAAATCGCGACGCGGCGTTGCAGCGCTATTTGAGCGTGAAGGTTTGACGGATCTCTTCATGACTATTCAAACCGCGGACGATCATCCGTCGAAGCCCCATCCTTCCATGATCTTCAAGGCTATGTCCGAAGCCGATAGCGGGCCTGATGAAACCGTTATGATCGGAGACACGACGTTCGACATTGAAATGGCGCTCGGTGCGAACGTTGGGGCGATCGGCGTGGAGTGGGGCTATCATCCCAAGGAGGCGTTGATCGCATCAGGGGCGGATCTTGTGGTCGCGCACGCTCACGGCTTGGAGACAGCGATTGAACGTGTATTCCGCGATAACGAGGCAGCAGCATGACCGAGGAGCGGCCAGACAAGCCGCCTGAGAATAAGACGCCGGGTCGTGAGCCGCTTGGCGCAAAGCTCCCTCGCCGCTTTTATAAGGACGTGGAGGTTATCCGCGACGGCGATGGTTATCAGATCGCGCTCGACGGCCGGCCTGTAAAAACGCCGAAGAGGGCGCCACTTGCCGTTGCGCATGCGCCGTTGGCTGAAGCCATGGCGGACGAGTGGCGCACGCAGGGGGATCTGATAGATCCTGAAACCATGCCGATGACAAAACTCGTGAATACGGCACTTGATGCTGTCACGGGGCAGGAGGCTGCCGTTGCGGCGGATATCGCAGCATTCGCAGGGTCGGATTTGATCTGTTATCGGGCGGCGCATCCAAACGAACTTGTGACACTACAGGCACGTGCCTGGGGACCCCTATTAACATGGGCGCATCAGGATTTGGGTGCGCGCTTTGTGCTCGCCGAGGGCGTAATGCCAGTCGCTCAGCCGAACGATGCTCTCGAGGCCGTGGCGGCTGTTATTTCTGACTATGATCCGCTTTCGCTCGCTGGTCTGCATGTGATGACGACGTTGACGGGATCGGCGTTGATAGCGTTGGCGCACGCTAAAGGCCTGTTAACAGCGGAAGAAGCGTGGGCGGCCGCGCACGTGGATGAGGATTTTCAGATCTCTCAATGGGGTGCAGATAGCGATGCGTCAGCGCGCCGCGCACGGCGTTGGGCTGAGTTCCAAGCGGCCAGCAGGCTTGTCGGTTTTGTCAACGATAGCGGATAATTTCGTTGACGGGGAGCGAGATGCCTATGCTGGTTACGCTTGCGTCTGCTGCGGTGCATGGTATCTGAGCCGATGCTCTGTGCATTTTCTGCAACTACAACAATCGTTACAATAAAGGTCCGTTCATGAAAGCAGTCATCGAGGAGCTCGAGAAGCGACGCGCGGTTGCGCGGCTTGGTGGTGGTCAAAAGCGTATCGATGCACAGCACGGCCGCGGGAAGCTGACCGCGCGTGAGCGCATTGAGCTTCTGCTGGATGACGGCTCCTTTGAAGAGTTTGATATGTTCGTCGAACATCGCTGTAGCGATTTTGGCATGGAGGCAACGAAGTTCCCGGGTGATGGCGTTGTCACCGGCTGGGGGACGATCAATGGTCGCGTTGTTTATGTTTTTGCGAAGGATTTCACTGTCTTCGGTGGGTCTTTATCGGAAACGCATGCCCGCAAGATCACCAAGATCCAGGATATGGCGCTGAAGAATCGCGCGCCGATCATTGGGTTATTCGACGCCGGTGGTGCACGTATTCAAGAAGGCGTCGATGCGCTGGGTGGTTACGGTGAGGTGTTCACGCGCAACGTGCTGGCATCTGGTGTGATCCCGCAGATTTCCGTGATCATGGGGCCGTGTGCGGGGGGCGATGTCTACTCGCCGGCTATGACTGATTTCATCTTCATGGTCCGGGATACGAGCTACATGTTCGTCACCGGGCCTGACGTGGTGAAGACCGTCACCAATGAGACGGTTACCGCGGAAGAATTGGGTGGCGCGAAAGTACATACGTCGAAGTCTTCCATCGCCGATCGAGCCTATGACAATGATGTTGAGGCACTTCTGCAGATGCGCCGTTTGCTGGACTTCCTGCCAGCTAACAACATGGATGGGGTTCCCGAGCTGCCGACATTGGACCCGGCTGGGCGGCTTGATCCCTCACTGGATACGCTTGTTCCCGACAATCCGAATGTTCCTTACGACATCAAGGAACTGATCACGAAGGTCGCTGATGAAGGCGATTTCTTTGAGATCCAAGAAGCATTTGCCAAGAACATCGTGACTGGCTTCGCGCGCATGGAGGGGCGGACTGTTGGCATCGTCGCGAACCAGCCTATGGTTCTGGCTGGCGTGCTCGACTCGGATGCTTCTCGCAAGGCTGCGCGCTTTGTGCGTTTCTGCGATTGCTTCGATATTCCGATTGTTACGTTCGTCGATGTGCCGGGCTTCCTGCCCGGTACCGCTCAGGAGTATGGCGGACTTATCAAACACGGCGCGAAGCTTCTGTTTGCCTATGCAGAAGCTACAGTTCCGAAGATTACCGTGATCACGCGCAAGGCCTACGGCGGCGCTTACGATGTTATGAGCTCGAAGCACATTCGTGGTGATGTGAACTATGCTTGGCCAACGGCCGAGATTGCCGTGATGGGTGCGAAAGGCGCTGCCGAAATTCTGTATCGCTCTGAATTGGGGAATGCGGAGAAGATCGCTGCGCGGATTGCCGACTACGAAAAGCGGTTTGCAAATCCATTCGTGGCTGCCGAGCGCGGTTATATCGATGAGGTGATCAAGCCCTCGAGCACACGACAGCGGATTTGCCGGGCGCTTAACATGCTGCGAAATAAGACGCTCGAGAATCCCTGGAAGAAGCACGATAATATCCCGCTCTAAGGCTCTGGCCTGACCGTAGAATCAGCCAGTTTTTTCGGCTGAACCGCAAAATGAACGATCGCTGACAGTCGAGTTCAGGGGCGGTTCAAAGGAGGTGGTTCAACATCCCATCATCGAACGGTGCGGCGAGCTTAGGCCCGACTGACCCAGGGATAAAACGGAGATGATGGGATGTTGAAGATTACGACTGCAATTTTGGTAGCTGCTGGGGTGATTGGTGGCCTTGCGACGAGTGCGAGCGCCGCTGACCGGACGAGCCATCGTCTAGACCGTCAAGCTGCTGCAATCGAAGCTGGCCGCAAGTCAGGTAAGATTACGTGGACTGAAGGCATCAAACTGCGCAGCGAACAGCGCCAGATTGCCCGCCTTCGTGGTCGGTTCCTCGCCGACGGAAGGCTTTCGGCTGCGGAGAGGCGTATTCTGAACTCCAAGCTTCGGACCGCGCGGACCAACATCAAGTCTGAGAAACGGGACAGTCACAAGCGCTGGAGCTCACTGCCGCGTGTTGGTCGCTAAAGGCGTTTGGGAGGGAGATTGGTGCCGGCGGGGAGAAAATTCCCTCCGGCACATTATTAGCTACATTACTTGACGCCAGATGATGGCGATGATTGCAAGCACAAGCACTGCGCTTGCTACGACCACTGCGCGTTGGCCCTTGCGCAGGAGGCGGCTGAGTTTGAATTGCGCGCGGCTAGCCTGGAAGTGTTCGATGACTGCGTTAGGACCCTCGCTGTCGAAAATCTTCGAATATGCGCGCGGCAGCGCTGTGAAGGTTATGCCTTCAAAGTTTGGGAAGGCCATGTAAATCATGTCTTCGTCAAGTGTTAGAAGACCGGTACGCTTTTCCTGATCGCGCCAGTGCTCAGCAAACTTTCGACCACCCAGCGTATTGCGGATGTAAAGTGTTCCGGCTGCGATACTGAGCAGGGGTTTACGCCCTCTCTTCGTGGGGGCAAATAAGAGCGCTACGTCTGTCGTGACTGTGTCGAAGAATGCAGGTTTGTCGTTCACCACCGCGTCGGCGTCAAGGTAGAGCACGTCATGCTCTGGAAACTTGTTCAGACATTCGACCACGAATGACGGCTTCACGCGCGTAGTGGCTTCCCAGCTGCCTTTGTATTCAACGCATTTGAGGTGGTAGTTCAGGCCCAACGTATCGAGCGAGGCTTTCAACCGCAAAACGTTTTCTAGATAGCTTGGCGTATAAAACGCGCACACGACATATCGTTGGCCGCCACGCAGTGACGTGACCTCGGTTGGCAAGGTGGCCGACCGATCTTCAACTGTTGGTACAACGCCTGAGATGGCGTTACGCTGATGAGTCATTGGGATCATTCGTACCAATAATCCCCTATCCATGAGGCCGGCAGGAATCTCCTGCGGGTGGGGCGGAAACTAAACCCGGTTCCGACGCGCTTATTGCTCTCATGCTCTCCCCTTAGTGCGCTAGCAGGGGTGATGGAGCCATAGAACACCAGGATTTTGGCCTGTTGAGGTTTCTTCGGCGTCGCAAAGAAGCGCAGGATCCGGTTGCGCGGAAGGCAGTCGCGCGAAAAAGGTACGCACCATTCCTGCGGCCAAAAAGTGACCTCGTCGACTGCTTTCGTGAGAAAGTTCTGCTCCTTAGAAGCGTAAGTTTCGACGATTTCCCGCTCTGGTGTCGCGTAGAAACGCTCAAGTACGGCACTTTCGCGACCGATGAAGTAGCGCACAACCGAGCTGTTGCCGTATCCGAGGTGGGGATCTTTCCATTCGCGGATGATGCAAAAACGCCCCGGATAGATGAGCAGGTCGTCGATATTTTCAATAATCACGATATCGAGATCAAGGAACAGCGTCATTCCTTGCAAGCCACCGAGCTCCGGTGCCATGAGGCCTAGTTTGGGCCAATATTTGCCGAGGCTCTTGTCAAAATCCACACTGGGTAGAGGCTGACACTCGACTTCGGGCCGAATGCCTTTGGGATCGTCGGTGAAACAGACAAAACGGAATTTCCAGGACGTTGACCGCGACACCATGCCGTAGAGGCGATTGACCCATTCCGGGCCGTAACGGTCCCCCCATTTCATGCATACGATGTTAACGAATTGCTCCGCCTGAGCCTTGGCGAAATCCTCCTGCCATCCGGCTGTTGGCATATGCGGTGTGCTTTCCTGCTGATTACCCTATAGTTCCCGCGCGGGGCACATTCGCCGTCAACGCGGGGTTTGGCAAGTTATGTATATGGCTAAGGCCCCCCGATCGCCCTGCGACCCAGCTTCGCGTTAGGGGATTCGTAAGCATCCGATCCTTAACTCAAGGACGTCATGCCATCGGCAAGCTTGGTGAGGGGTCCATGGGCGCTTTCGGTTCGGTTTCGTTCGGGGAAATTCTTGCACGCGGTAGCCTCAGAGAAACGGATCTCGCGAAGCTTAGTGCGATCGACGCTCGCCAACTCACCCCTGATGATGTGCAGGCGCTGTTTGCCCTTCACGTGCAATGCTTAGTCAAAGATGCGGGATGGTCGGACTGGTTCATTGGTATCGTGTCTGATTATGTGGTGCATACGGCTGAACCACAGGGTTATCTCACCGAAGAGAATGCACAGTGGCTTATCGATCAGGCTGCCCGTAGTGGCTGGGTAGAGACGCGCACGGAACTTGATCTGCTGATTGACGTGCTTGAGAGCGCGCGCTGGGCACCTCGCAGTCTTATTGCATTCGGCCTTAGCCAAGTTCGACGGGCTGTCGTTGCCGGTGATGGACCGCTACGCCCCGGCCAGCCGCGCGCGTTGGGCCTATTGTTTGACGAAGAAATCGAGATCATGCGCCGCATGATTTATGCTTTTGGCGGCGACGGCAGTATGGCCTTGACGCGTAGCGAAGTTGAAATTCTTTTCGACATCAATGCTGCGCTCGACAAGACACGCATCAACACAGCTTGGACCGAGCTTTTTGTAAAAGCGGTCACTAACGTGATGCTGGCTGCTTCGGGTTACGGCGTGCCTACACGCGAGGAGGCTCTGCGTTCCGAGGCGTGGCATGATGAACGCAGCGAAACGACCCCCGAAGCGATTGTGAATGCGATTGTGAAAAGCGGTCTAGATGGCGTGGTTGAAGCCTATCGCGTACAAACTCCAGTGGAGCAAGCTTTGAGCCGGCTGGAGCGGGAATACCGCAATATCATCACGGGTGAAGACGTCACGTCTGATGACGCAAGTTGGCTAACTGAATGGTTGGGCCGGAGTGATGCTCTTACGATGAACGAGATTGCCCTGGTTGATTATCTCGCAAAGGTGCCTGTTACCGTCGAGCCCGAGCTGCAAGAGGTCCTTGAGCGGGTACACACTGCCGCTTGATGGCTTACTTTTTCATATTCTGAATTTTCTGATCTTTTCGCGCCGATCGCCCATTTACCCGATTAGTTGCGTGGGTAGACCTGTTCGTCATCGCGGCCGAGCAAGAACTGCAAGTCCGAAAATCCCGTCAACGGGGTATCTCCCGATATATATGTGCATCAAGCATTGATGTACTTCGCTTTTCCGTGGCAAACCTCGCTCTTTGCAAGAGCGGTAAGCAAGGAGTTTTGCTGCGCATGCGACGCAAGGTGCAGACTTCGCAGTTTCGCGAATCCCTTTTGATTGCCGGCCCCGCGATATTGCTCGTGGCGTTCGCGTTTTGGTTCGCCTACCAGTTTGTGGAACCGGCGCCTCCTGCGAGCGTCAAGATGACGACGGGCAGCGAAAGCGGCGGGTATTACGCGTTTGCGCAGAAATACAAAAGGATACTCGCCGACTCAGGTGTATCGCTCGAAGTGCTCAGTTCGGCAGGATCCATCGAGAATCTTCAACGCCTTCAGGCGCCAGGATCGGATGTCGATCTCGCGCTCATGCAGGGTGGCATTGCTGATCAGCAAAACGCGCCGGAGCTTGTCTCTTTGGGGCGCGTTTTCTTAGAGCCTCTTTGGGTTTTCTATAAGGGGAGTGTAGAGGTCGACCGCCTCGTACAGTTATCCGGAAGACGTCTCGCCATCGGAGCACCCGGCAGCGGAACGCGAGCACTGGTGAGCGATCTGCTAACGGCCAACGGTCTCAACGAGCAGAACACTACATTTTCGTCTCTCAGCGGGGATGCTGCAGCTGAGGCATTGAGATCAGATAACGTCGATGCGGTATTTTTGGTGCTCGCGGCGGAATCGAAGCTCGTGCGCGAGTTGCTGCGGGAGCCTGGAATTCGGCTGATGAGTTTTGCTAATGCCGACGCCTACACCCGTCTCATGCCTTATCTGTCTCGCGTCACATTGCCCTCTGGGGTTATCGATTTGCCAAGGCAGATCCCCGACGGTGATGTGACTTTGATCGCCGCACAGGCCGCTCTTGTGGCCCACAAGGATCTCCACCCGGCGATAATCGGGCTGATGGTGCAGGCGGCGCAGGAGGTCCATAGCGGCGGCGGTATGTTCCAGCGGGTTGAGGAGTTTCCCAAGGCCCATGACCCCGAACTCCCGATGGCGGCGGATGCTGAGCGGCTTTACAAGCGTGGTGCGCCGTTTCTTCAGCGCTATCTGCCATTCTGGCTCGCCAACTTCATCGAACGCATGATCGTTATGATTGTTCCGATTGCGACAATCTTACTGCCATTGTTCAAGGTCGCCCCGTGGCTTTACCAATGGCGTATCCGACGGCGGATTCTTTATTGGTATCGCGAACTCAAGTTACTTGAAACCAAGCTGAATGAAGTTTCCGCTCCGAGCGAGCTTATGGATGAAATCGAGCGGATCGAGACTGCGGTGGCTAATATTCCAGTACCATTGCACTATTCGGACAAGCTTTATGAGCTGAGAAGTGCTGTTGATCTGGTACGCGTGAGGATGCTTGAGCGTAGTTCTGCGCCCGGCGCTACACCTGTTTCGCGTCGTGTGGCGGCTGCAGATATGGCGAAACAGCGTTAGTACGCCGCACACCACCGTTTTCCTGGGTAATGATGACGCTATCACGGTAGTTTACCTCGGGGCGGGCAGCGACTAAAACGCGGCTAACCAAATTCTGGATCATCTGAGACAAGGCCGCCAATGTTTAAAAAAATACTGATCGCTAATCGTGGGGAGATTGCTTGCCGGGTTATCAAGACGGCCCGGCGCATGGGCATCGCGACGGTTGCGGTCTATTCGGATGCTGACCAGAGCGCGCTGCATGTACAGATGGCCGATGAGGCCGTTCATATCGGACCAGCTCCCGCCGCGCAGTCTTATCTTATCATGGAGAAGATCATCGAGGCCTGTAAAGCAACAGGCGCCGAGGCCGTTCATCCAGGGTACGGCTTCTTATCCGAACGCGAAGCGTTTCCGAAGGCTCTTGCCGAGCATGGCATCGTTTTTATCGGTCCTAATCCTCACGCGATTGCGGCGATGGGCGACAAGATCGAGTCGAAGAAGGCGGCTGCAAAGGCAAAGGTTTCTACCGTTCCCGGTTATCTGGGTGAGATTGCCGATGCCAAGGATGCGGTGAAGATCGCTGGTGAGATCGGCTATCCGGTGATGATTAAGGCGTCGGCTGGCGGCGGCGGCAAGGGTATGCGCATCGCATGGGATGCCAAGGAGTGCGAAGAAGGCTTTGCGCTGGCGCGTTCGGAAGCAAAATCTTCGTTTGGTGATGACCGGGTCTTCATTGAGAAGTTCATCGAGAACCCGCG
Source organism: Filomicrobium sp. (assembly GCF_025698805.1). Classification (NCBI taxonomy): domain Bacteria; kingdom Pseudomonadati; phylum Pseudomonadota; class Alphaproteobacteria; order Hyphomicrobiales; family Hyphomicrobiaceae; genus Filomicrobium; species Filomicrobium sp. The sequence continues at coordinate 165,351 of NZ_JAILWT010000007.1, read as the reverse complement.
GCATATCGAAATTCAGATTCTGGGTGATAAGCACGGGAATGTCATCCATCTGGGTGAGCGCGAATGCTCCATTCAGCGGCGCAATCAAAAGGTGGTCGAGGAAGCGCCGTCTCCGTTGCTTGATGAGAAGACCCGGAACGAGATGGGGGCGCAGGCTGTCGCACTCGCCAAGGCTGTAAATTACGATTCAGCCGGCACTGTTGAATTTGTCGCCGGTCAGGACAAGAGCTTCTATTTCCTTGAGATGAATACGCGGCTGCAGGTTGAGCACCCCGTGACGGAATTGGTTACGGGGATCGATCTTGTTGAACAGATGATCCGTGTAGCTGCGGGCGAGAAGCTCGATCGCAAGCAGGCGGATGTGAAGCTCAACGGTTGGGCTGTCGAGAGCCGCATTTACGCAGAGGATCCGTTCCGCAACTTCCTTCCGTCCATTGGTCGCCTCGTCAAGTACCGTCCGCCCAACGAGGGTTCAGCTGAAGGTCTCACGATCCGCAACGATACGGGCGTCTACGAGGGCGGCGAAATCTCAATGTTCTACGACCCGATGATTGCGAAGCTCGTGACCCACGCGCCCACGCGTGAAGCTGCGATCAACACGCAGTCTGATGCGCTCGATGCCTTCTATATCGACGGTATTCAGCACAACATTCCGTTCCTCAGTGCTCTTATGCAGCATCCACGGTGGCGTTCTGGGGAGCTCTCCACGGGGTTTATCCAAGAAGAGTATCCGAACGGATTTGAGCCGCGGCCGCCTGAGGGTGAGGAGTTAAAGGTTTTGGCTGCTGTTGCCGGGGCGATTGATCACATCAACAACGTTCGTCGTCGCGAGATCACCCATCAGATGGACGGTACGCCCGTGCGGTTCAGCAATGAACGCGTTGTGGTGTTGGGGGATACAAGCGTTGAACTTCTGGTGGAGGGGACGCTGGGTGGACCTGTCACCGTTGTGATGGCGGGTGAGGACGGTCAGAACGATACGCTCGAGTTGGCCTCCAAGTGGTGGCCGGGTGATGCCGTCTGGTCCGGTGTAGTCAGGAATGCGGATGTTTCCGTTCAGGTGCGCCCGATCCTTAATGGCTACGATCTCGCCTATCGCGGTATTCGTATGCCGGTAAAGGTCTTCACGCACCGCGAGGCGGCACTCGCGGCGTTGATGCCTGAGAAGGTTGCTCCTGACACCTCAAAGCTGTTGTTGTGCCCAATGCCTGGGTTGGTGAAAGCGATTAACGTTTCGGTTGGCGATGAGGTCAAAGCCGGTGATGCTCTCGCCATCGTTGAGGCCATGAAGATGGAAAATATCTTGCGAGCCGAACGCGATGGAACGGTGACGAAGGTCAACGCTCAGCCCGGAGATAGCTTGGCGGTCGATGAAGTCATCATGGAATTCGCTTGAGCTTAGGGCTTCGAAAGGCAGAGCGGGTGCCCGACTACGACTGCGCCACAATTACGATCGCGGATAAATGAGTCTCCTCGGGCCGCTCTACTTCGCTTACGGGTCAAACATGTCCCCGCGGCAGATGGCGCGACGTTGCCCTGGTGCACGTCCGGTCGGTATGGCGACGCTGGATAACTGGCGGTTTCAGATTACGACCCGTGGGGCGGCGAACATCATGCCCGCTCACGACAACCGCGTTTACGGCGTGTTGTGGCGTGTTGAACCTTGGCATCTCCATTTGCTCGACCAATGGGAGGGCGTTGCGCACGGACACTACCTCCGCAAGCGTGTGCGCGTGCGGCTCGCCAGCGGGGTTGAGCGTTCCTCGTTCACCTACGCCAGCACACACCGAGCAGATGGTGTCCCGAAGCCAGCCTACATGGAAAGTGCCATTCTTGTCGGCGCACGTGCGTTCGGATTTCCTGATGAGGTGATTGCCGAACTTGAATCGTGGCGCTCCCTAAGGAGCATTGGTGCGGCGCGTCGCATCTATGTCGGCCGACGTATCCGGCGACGCGGACTGCGCAAAACTTAGGCAAAAGCCAACGTTACAAGACGTTAGGAGAGGCGCGCTGCCGCTTTACGCAGGCCAGCGAGGATGGGCTCGTAAGCTTCCTCATCTCGTGCTTCCGGATATACCATGTAGACAGGGTAAACGAATTTGCGTGCGCGGCTCGGTTGTCTGAGACGGCCACTCGAGAGGTGCCGTGCCACAAGCCGTCGCGGGAAGTAGCCGGTTGCCGGATTGGTGAGGATGTAGTTGATCCCGGCCGATCCGATGTCAAGGTGAAGGCCAGCGGTGGTGAGCTCGGGGTATGCCGCGGCATGATCCTGTTGGAAATCGCTTCCCCAATCGATGAAGAGATAATCGCTTGAGCTGCGCCGAGTACGTACCGGCGTGGAGGTCACAAGTACGATCTCTTCGTCGAACAGATGTTCGATCAGAAGGCCGGGTGGTTGGATCGGACGATACATGATCGCGAGGTCCAACGTGCCTTCAACGAGTCGCTGCGTGAGGAGTTGAGCACGTCCAGCGCTTGCTGAAACCGCAATATCGGGCATCGATTGGCGTAACCAAGATACCCATTTCAACAGAAAACTATCCCAGAAACTCATTGGCGCGCCGAATGCGAGATGGTCTCGATGTTGCGACGACATGCCGATTTCAAGCTGCGCATGTTGCCAAACTCGAACGAGCGCGAGCGCGTGTTTGCGAAACTGTTCTCCAGCGACTGTGAGATCGGCGCCTGTATGTGAGCGGGAAAAAAGTGGTTGTCCTAGAAGGTCTTCCAGGCTTTTGATGCGAGCGGAAACCGTGGACTGAGTGACGTTCATATTGCGCGCAGCATCGATGAAACTGCCGGTCTCAGCGACGGTGAGAAAGGTGCGTGCGAGTGTGACGTCCATGGTAAATATTGATACGCAGTAACTTCTCCTCAGGCATACCTATCGGAATTTCCGATAGCCGCAACCGGAATTTTCCGTTTGAGGGTACGGACGTTTGTAACCACAGTGAAAACCGTTGTGGCGAAAACGGGAGTGGTTGGAGCCTATTCGAGTCGCTCCCCTCAAGTCTAAGGAACCTGAGAGATGAAAACAAAGACCGTCAAGAAGGCTGCTGCGAAGAAGCCCGCAGCCAAGAAGACTGCCGTCAAGAAGGCAGTTGCGAAGAAGGTGCCCGTTAAGAAGAAGGCCGCTGCTGCTAAGAAGGCCGTTGCTGCTAAGAAGCCTGCAGCCAAGAAGACGGCGGCCAAGAAGCCGGCTGCTAAAAAGGTTGCTGTGAAGAAGGTCGCTGTGAAGAAGAAGGCCGCTGCGAAGAAGCCTGCGGCGAAGAAGCCGGCCGCTAAGAAGGCTGCTGCGAAGAAGTCGGCAGCGTAAACGGGGTCTCGCATTATGGTGTGGATGGCGCGTTTTGCTGGAGCCATCGCATTGATGATGGCTGGTTTGCCAAGCGTTGGGGCTCTTGCTTCCAGCGTTACAAACAATGATGCCGAAGATCGCCAGATCACCATTATCGAGGACAACCAACAAAACCAAATCTCGCTGAAGCCCGGGGAACGGATCGATGGGGTCTGTTTGAAGGGGTGTATTCTTCAGCTCGAAGGTGTGGAAGACGGTCAGTACATTCTGGTCGAGGGCACCGAGATCGTGTCGATTGAAGATTCGGTTTTGTTTTACGACGGTGCTGAGAAGCGCCGTAATGAAGATGGGGAAAGTGAACCCCCAACCAAATGACGTTTTGTATCCGCTAGGCTTTCGTCGTCGATAGATGATGCGTCATGGCGGTTTGCGGCGGACAGGCCCTTCTCTCGTTCGCTCCACTAGGGTGGACGTTCTCTGTCCGTATTGCGCGACGTTCCCTGCATTTGAACGCCGTGCAGCTCATTTGTTATCCGAGTAGACCTCCGGGCCTACTTGCTGAACATATCATTCTGGTACCGCCTTCGCTTGCAGCTTAAGTCGCAGCGAGGGCGGCACCGGTTTCCCTAGATACTGAACTGGCAAACGGATCGGCGGTTTCGCGCACGCTGTGAAAGCGTGCCTGGAATTTCGTGCGCAATGCGGCATCCACGTCGGCCATGCTCGCGTTAACGTTCAAGTCCGAGATGCTCGTGACGCCGTGCTCGCGGATGCCACAGGGGACGATGCCAGAGAAGTGCGTGAGGTCGGGGTTCACGTTGATCGCGAGGCCGTGGAAGCTGACCCAGCGGCGAAGGCGGACGCCTATCGCGGCGATCTTGTCTTCTACGTTGTCTCCCTTGTCCGGCCGTTTGACCCACACACCGACGCGATCTTTTCGGGTTTCTCCCTTCACACCGAAGCTATCGAGAGTGTCGATGGTCCATGTCTCAAGGAAGGTTACGAACGACCTGACGTCCCCAAAATGCCGTCGCACATCGAGCATGACATAGACGACCCGCTGACCAGGTCCGTGATAGGTGTACTGGCCGCCACGGCCTGTTGTGTGGACGGGAAACCTCGCAGGTTCCAGCAAGTCCTGCGGCTGGGCGCTTGTGCCTGCGGTATAGAGGGGCGGGTGCTCGCAGAGCCAGATAAGCTCGCGGGCCGTGCCAGCACGGATCTCTGCTGCGCGTTGTTCCATGAAAGCGACCGCGCGTGGGTAGTCGATTGGAGCACTGCTTACGGCCCATTCGATAGCTGGGATTGGTTCCTTGTCGGAGATTTGGGTAATGGGCATGCGTTAGACTTTCTGGGAGTGGTGGGGCTTCGGAGTGTCCTCTCCATCAGGCACAACTGCGTTTGTTTGCGGTAGATGTGGTGAGCGGCTGTCTGCCGCACCAGCAATTTTGGCGTCGAACGCCCTTCTCTGTATCGCAAGGACTTGCGCTAATGCAGGGTATCTGTTAGCAGCATCAGCCTCGATGGTCACGTTTGTGGGCCGTCGGTGGATGTGCGCTACAACGCAAAGTTTTGGCGTTGTTGGGCATCCTGATGCGGTCGTGGCGGAATTGGTAGACGCGCTACCTTGAGGTGGTAGTGGGTAACTCCGTGGAGGTTCGAGTCCTCTCGACCGCACCATTTCTTACTTGCCATATTACATCGCCTGCAAAGCCCTGAACGGTGGCCTGGAAGAGCGTCTTTGCGCTTGCTACCCATGTGCTTTCTATCGAGGGGTACGGGTGCATGCGCCTCCCCCAGTTCTCTGCGATGAAAGTTCCAACGGCCGACATCAGGTTATGACAGGGGTCGGATAAGCTAGGCGGTATGTGGCATGCTTTTCGAAGCCAAGCACCGCCTCGGGCAACCGCTAACGGCAACGAATGACCCCTAGCTGTTTTTTTGCTGAGCCTTGCAGACACGTTCGTACTCGGCCGCCAGGAAGTCGATGAAGCTGCGCACGGAGGGCAGCAGGCCACGCCGCGACGGGAATACGGCGTGCACAATGCCACCTCGCGGCATCCATCCCGGCATGACATCGACGAGCTTGTCCGATGCAATGTGCGTGTCGACCACCATGGTCGGCAGCTTGACGACGCCAACACCTTCCAGGGCAGCATGAAGCAGCTGCGCCATGTCGTCGGTGACGAGACGTGGCTTATGCGTGACGCGCACCGATGCGCCGTCGGCGCCATGTAGCTCCCAAACGTGCTTTGGCAGCATCGGCCCAAGGTCGAGGCTCGGCTGGGCGCTAAGATCAGTCGGTACCAGCGGCAGCGAAAATCCTCTCATCAGCTCAGGACTGGCCACTATGCGTTGCGGGCTCTCGCCGAGGTTTCGCATGACGAGATCGGAGGGCTCGAGCGGAGGAAAGCGCACACGCAATGCGATATCGATGCCCTCACCGATCACATCCACGCGGCGCGATGTAGATTCCAGCTCGATGGCAACGCGCGGGTTTGCCGCCATGTAGCGGGCGATCATCGGGCCAACTTCGAAGCAGACGAGGGCAGGAGGCGCGCTGACGCGGATCAGCCCTTGTGGCCCTGAACGCGAGCGCTCGATCGCCTCCTGGGCGGCTTCCGCCTCGACCAGCATGGCGACGCAATGCCGGTAATACTCCTGGCCGATCTCGGTGACGGTGAGCTTGCGGGTGGAGCGTTGCAGAAGACGTACGCCGAGACGTTGCTCGAGCTCCATGATGCGGCGGCTGAGCTTGGACCTGGGTATTCCGAGCGCACGGGCTGCGCTGGCGTAGCCGCTATGGTCCACCACCTGGACGAAGTAATAGAGGTCGTTGAGGTCCTGCATAAGTCACTGTCCTAAATTTAGGACAGACCGGTCAAGATCCGACGACTTCTCTTCTGACTGTTCCCAAGTATCTTCCTTTCAAACAGGTCAAACCTTTGCTTACCCCTGAAAGGAGGCAGACCATGCGGCAGATCCTCGGAATTTACAGCGCCCCGCGCCAGCATTGGGTCGGCGACGGCTTCCCCGTCCGGTCCATGCTCTCGCATGGTGCGCAAGGCACCCACATCAGCCCATTCATCCTGCTCGACTACGCAGGGCCAACGACGTTTGCGCCAACCACCGAGCGGCGCGGCGTCGGCCAGCACCCGCATAAGGGCTTTGAGACGGTCACAATCGTCTATGAGGGCGAAGTCGAGCACCGCGACTCCACAGGTGCGGGCGGGGTCATCGGTCCCGGCGACGTGCAGTGGATGACGGCAGCTTCGGGCATCCTACACGAGGAGTACCATTCGCCGGCCTTTGCGAAGAAGGGCGGCAACTTCGAGATGGTACAGCTCTGGGTAAACCTGCCAGCCAAGAACAAGACGGCAAAGCCTGGATACCAGAATCTCCTCGATGCCGACATTCCGGTGGTCGATCTGCCGAACGACGCCGGCAAGCTGCGAGTCATCGCGGGCAACTTCGCTAAAGCGAAGGGTCCGGCACGCACGTTCACACCAATCAACATCTGGGATGTGCGTCTCGCCCGCGACAAGACGGTGACGCTCGATGTCCCCGAGGGTCACACGCTTTCCGTCCTCGTGCTTTCCGGCATTGTGGAGGTCGATGGCCGCGAAATCGTGCGCGAAGCGCAGACGGTGATCCTTGGTCGCGATGGTGGCGGCATTACTATCGAAGCAAACGGTGACGCCAAGCTGTTGGTACTCATCGGCGAGCCGATCAAAGAGCCCGTGGTCGCACAGGGCCCGTTCGTCATGAACACGGTCGGCGAGATCAAGCAAGCTATGCTCGATTTCCAGAGCGGCAAGTTCGGCGAGATCCGCAACGCCGAGACGGCATGACCGAGGCGGCTCCGGCTTGATGGCCGGAGCCGCTATTTTACGGCGCCGGTCGCGGCCCCGAACGCCAACCATCCCCCCCTAAGTCCAAGGAAACGCCCATCATGACCAAGCCCTATATTCGCCTCGACAAGAGCAACGCCGCCGTACTGATGGTCGATCATCAGGCCGGGCTGCTCTCGCTCGTGCGTGACATCGAGCCTGACAAGTTCAAGAACAATGTGCTGGCGCTCGCTGACGTCGCCGCCTACTTCAAGCTGCCGACTATCCTGACGACAAGCTTCGAGGACGGCCCTAACGGCGCGTTAGTGCCGGAGCTCAAGGAGAAGTTTCCGAAGGCCCCGTTCATCCCACGTCCCGGCCAGATCAATGCCTGGGACAACGAGGACTTCGTTAAGGAGGTGAAGGCGACGGGCAAGAACCAGCTGATCATCGCCGGCGTGGTGACGGAAGTGTGCGTTGCGTTTCCGGCCTTGTCGGCGCTTGAGGAAGGCTACGAGGTGTTCGTCGTCACCGACGCCTCGGGCACCTTCAACGAGATCACACGCCACTCGGCTTGGGACCGCATGTCAGCGGCCGGTGCGCAGCTCATGACTTGGTTCGGCGTCGCCTGCGAGTTGCATCGCGACTGGCGCAACGATGTCGAGGGGCTTGGCACGTTGTTCTCGAACCACATTCCTGATTACCGTAACCTCATCACGACCTATACCGCGGTGAAAGAGAGTAAATAGACCGGGAGAGCACCGCTGCTAAACTCTGGGTAACGGCACTATCGAGTGTCATCGGCCTACAAGCAGTATGTCTGCTTGTAGGCCGTCGCAGACGATCCTGCGGTCTTCGTGGAGCCAATTCGGTGAGGCGGCGGTCACCGGCGCGTTGCCGAACGTCGGCGAGACATGGTTGCGTGAACGGCGAACACCCATCGGCCTGCACTACCATCGCGCTAGAGCTTGGCGTTGATCGTTTCAGAGCAGTGGTCGGTCACATCAGACAGGTTGTCGTCCTTATTGTTCGCTAGCGGCTGACAGCTTGTTGTTCAGTTATGATCCGCAGACGTGGGGCGGGGGCGCCGTTTGTTTTTAGGGCGATGGCGCCGGCAAAGCCAGGAGCCGGGGCTAAGTCGATGAAAGCCCATTTATCCGGAGCCTCTGCGTCATCAGCCATCCAGGTCAGGCCAGCGGGTTCGTTTTCCCGGAATGTTACACTGAAGCTTTTCAAGGGCTGACGCATTCCTTCGCCGAGCGCCTTGATAAACGCTTCCTTTCGCGTCCAGCAGCGAAAAAAAGCATCCTGCCAAGCATCTTCTTCCAACTCGGCTAATCCTGCGATCTCAGGCGCTGAGAAATAGCGTTCAGGTAAGTTGGGACGGACCGCGCGCACGCGCTCGATATCGACACCAACGTCGAACTGCGTTGAGACAGCGATAGCTGCGAGGTGTCTGGAGTGGCTAAGATTGAACGAGATTGATGCGGGATCCCTCAAGTACGGCTTGCCATGCTCTCCGTAGCGAAATTGGATTTGCTGGGGCGAGATTGACGCGTAGCCGCTTAGGATTTCGCGTAGGCGGCCACGGCTGACGACATAGCGATGGCGATCCTGCGGATCGAGGAACCGCGCGCTTCGCTCAAGCTCTTCGGTCGAAAGGTGGGCTGCGAGTTGTGAATGCTCGTTTTGATCAGGGATGTCGCGGGAGAACAGCCAAAGATCAATGAAGCTATCGTCCGCTTGGTGAGCGCTGGGCATTTTGTGTGGCTCTGTCTCATGCCGTACGGAGAGTAACCCGGCGGTGCCGTGGTTCCGTCATGGCGCGACGTTCCGATAAAGCGGATTGCGATCCGGTCGGTTTACGAGCCCCGGCGTTGTGGATTGAGTTGTGGCATTCTTCGCGGGCTTGGGGCGTTCGGTGGATAGCGCACGCACGGGCGTGCTTTGCGGGACCGTTCCTGGTGTGATGACCGTGATGGGAGGCCCTTGGTAAGGCGGTTCAGGCAGTGGTTCGTCTCCGTTTGTTTCACGGAGCGCAGCGACGGCTCCATAAAACGACATAAGGCGCGGGTGGCGGTTTGTTTCGGATAAATTGCCGGATACTTTTGCCGCGAACTTCGAGGTGTTCAGGGAGGCCATTTCGAGTGGATGCCGGGGCCGCATGTGAACGACCTTAAAGCCGCGCTTTTTTAGTCCGGCCATGATATCCGGAAGTGCCTTGGCAGTTGACGCCTTGATGTCGTGGAAGAGGATAATACCGCCATTGGAATGTTCCACGCGACGTAGCGTAACCTCGACTAGCTCCTTCCAGTTTTTGATGAAGCTATCGTCGGAAACAACATCGACGGTAAAGCTCGCTATGCCGCGTTTTTGCAGATATTCGAGCAGCGGTTTGGAATCGCGCAGTCCGGTAAAGCGGAAGAAGGGGGCAATGTCGCGTCCGGCTGCTGTGGCGATCGCGGCAAACCCATCTTCGATCTCGGCGTGCGCCTTTTCCGCCTTCAAACGCGGCAGATTGAAGGGATGGGACCACGTGTGGGCACCGACCGTGTGTCCCTGCTCCTGCACGTCCCGAACAATGTCAGGATAGGCGACGGCCATCTTGCCGACCGAGAAAAATGTCGCGAGCGTGCAGTGGTCGGCCAACGTCTTCAATATCGAAGGGGTGACCCATGGGCTTGGGCCATCGTCAAACGTCAGGACGACTTCCTTAGGTTTGAGGAACTTCGCTTCTTTAGGTTGCTTAGAGATCGCCCCAAATAGCGGGCCGGTGCTTGTGTCGATCTCGACGATACGCTCCACACCGATAGCGTCTGGATTGTTCTCGCAGGTATTCGCGCGCGCCTGTGAAGTCAGTGCGGGGAGCACCGCCAGGCCGGCATATAGTGCGTACAAATGGCATCTTAGCAAACGCATGAAAGTCTCGGTCGTCGGAATGCTATGGCGCTCATGCCACGCTGGCCGATTGGCTTCGCGTTCACAAGCTCGATGATTGCGACAAAGCCGTGGCCGTTCAAGCTAATGGGCACAGCCCTTTAGATCGATTGGACGGACCGAACCAGTTTACAATGAAACGTTAGAGACTTGTTTAAATCCAATATTCACGCCTGTGTTACAGGGCCTCAAATAGAGAAATTATTGAGCAAACACGCGGTCTTGCCATGATGGCTCGGGGGTGGATGAGTCGATGTTACGAGAGGTTTTACGTTCGTTTGTTTGTGATGATGGTTCTTCATAGATCGTTTGGGTGGCTTCCGGCTCATCCTTGATCTTGAATCCTGGCGGAACGTCCCCTCGTTGCTCGGGAAGAGGTGCGTTCAACGGATGTCGCGGCGTTATCACCAGAGGTTCAACGGCCGGCATATCGTCACCTGTGGAGATCGGCCAGACGACTGAACGCTGTGAGAGAGGACGCGAAGCTGCCGATTTCGCGTATTTGCCTAGCTCTTTGGCTGCCAGTTCATCGTATTTGGGAAGGGTTTCAATCGGAGCTTTCGGCACGATGTGGACGACTTTGTAGCCACGCTCTTTCAGTTGGTCGAGAAGGTCTGAGATGCCACCACCGGTTGAACGTTGAATGTCGTGGAAGAGCAGGATGCCTTTCCCCTGCTTTTCAAGCCCTGCCATTATCCGGCTGACAACCGTCTGACCCGAGCGTGTTCGGTAATCATGCGAATCAACGTCGATCGAGAAAATTCCCTGATGGCGTGATTGCAGATGATCAATCATGCGGCGTGGGTCGCTCAGGTACGGGAAACGGAAGAATGGTGCGACCGGCTTGCCAAGAGCCGCTGAGACAGCACTGACGCCGAGTTCGACTTCCTTTTCTCCGCTGGAGAGACTTAGAGCGCCAAGGTTCCGATGGGACCACGTATGCGTCCCAACCGTATGTCCGCGCCGATCTATCTCCTTGACCATGGCTGGGTCATGGACAGCCATACGGCCGACCATGAAGAACGTCGCTTTGGTGCAGTGTGCTTCAAGCGCGTTCAAAACCTTCAAAGTATATCGACGCAGGGGGCCATCGTCGAAGGTCAAGACGACCTCTCCGGGCTTTAGGAAGTCGATATCCTTGTACTGCATGTTGCCGAAACGGCCTGCGGTGCTGGTATCGATCTCGACAATCCGAGAAACACCGAGGGCATGGGGCCGGTCGGCGCAAGCGGGGGCTCGTTCAGCTTTGCTCAGCTCCGCTATTGCACTGGGTGCCGACACCGCCGCTGCGAACAGGCACAACGTGGCGATCATGATCGAACGCATGGATATTCGTCCTCCATCCCCCTGCTCGTCTCTCATCGTCGATGACAGGCGATTGCAGGTGCCGCCGCCACCATAAAACTCCTGCCGCCGAGTCGCCACAGGGCGTCAGCGTCGCAGTTCCAACTCATGCATAGCGTGAGATGATGATCTGAAACGGTAATTTACTGAATCCAGGAAACTCGGTAGAGCGCAGAGAGATTGTGAGTGTTGCAGTGCGGCATCATGGTGCCCTCAGCGTGCGGTTGTGTTATGCGCCAGCCACACTTCTCGATCTCACCATAAAACTTCTGACGTAACACACGTGCATGCCTCAGGCGGTAAAGCGGAGCGGATCATGGACGAGAGCGAAACTGTTGCCGCCGCACCGAAGGCGGATCCCATCGCGGATTTTGTCGATAAATTATCGGCAGCCCTCGATGCGGGAGATACAGAACAAGTCAAAGTCTTGGCATCGGGCCTTCGGACTCCCGACTTGGCCGACGTCATTGAGTTGCTCGCTGACGATGAGCGTGTGCAACTTATCGAGACCCTGGGCAACGACCTTGATTATGAGGTTTTCTCACAGCTCGACGAGGCCGTGCGTGACCAACTTTCCGAAGCGCTTCCGAACACGCTGTTGGCTAAGGCCGTTACAGAACTCGATACAGACGACGCAGCCTATCTGATTGAATCGCTTGAGGAGAGCGATCGGCAGGAAATTTTCGATCAGCTGTCCTTTGACGACCGATCCGCTCTTGAACGCAACTTCGAATATGAGGAAGAGACCGCCGGGCGCTTGATGCAGTCCGATTTCGTGGCGGTCGCCCCGTTCTGGAGTGTAGGTCGGGTCATCGACTATATGCGTGAAACCGACGATCTGCCCGACACATTTTCGGAGATCTTCGTCGTCGATCCGGCATTTCGCGTTCTTGGGTCCGTGGAGCTCTCCCGCCTGTTGCGAACGAAGCGCCAGGTGTTGGTCGAAGAAATCATGAATCCCGACCGGCATGTCGTGCTGGCTACAGAAGATCAGGAGGAGGTTGCGCGCCAGTTCGCCCGCTACGACCTTATGTCGGCTCCTGTCATTGACGAGAATGAGCGGCTAGTCGGTGTTGTGACCATCGACGACGTCGTTGACGTTATCCAGGAAGAGGCTGAAGACGACATGCACGCGCTGGGTGGCGTCGGCGATGAATCGATCGCGGACAGTGTGCTATCTACCGTGCGTTCGCGGATACCCTGGCTGATGGTCAATCTTGGTACCGCGATGTTGTCGCCTTTGGTCATTCAGAATTTCGACGCCACGATTGAGCAGATGGTGGCGCTGGCGGTGATGATGCCGGTCGTCTCAGCAATGGGCGGCAACGCTGGCACCCAAACGATGACGGTTACAGTTCGGGCATTGGCGACCAACAAACTTGGGCGTGTTAATGCGCCCAGAGTTATCACCCGTGAAGCTTTGGTCGGGGTGGTTAACGGTCTCGTGCTGTCTTCGATTATGGCGTTGGTTGCGTTTCTTTGGTTTGGGTCCGGCCTTTTGGGCGGAGTGATCGCAGCGGCAATGATCGTAAATCTGTTGGTTGCGGCTCTTGCGGGCATACTTATCCCGCTTACTTTGAGCTGGCTGAAATTCGATCCCGCACCGTCTTCGGGCGTTTTCGTGACGACCTTGACCGACGTCGTCGGCTTTTTCGCGTTTCTCGGGCTTGCCTCGTTGTGGCTATCCTGAAGAAGGTTCCTTCTTCGCTCAGCTCGTCGGTGAATCCAGCTTACGCGTCAGGTTTTCAAATTCGCGGCGGAGTTCCTCGTTCTTGAAGATCTGGTCGAATGTGGGGGCTTCCAGCTTCTGGATGGCTTCGAAGGATGCCGCCGAGTCGCGCATCAATGAGCGCAATTGGAAGCTTGCTTCGACGGTCTCGAAGGTATTGTCCGCGATCCTGAGGTCGTGTGTTGCCCGACTTCGGGCGCGCGCGATCTGTTCGCGCTGCTGTTGGAGGTAGCTTCTGTAAGCGGTTGCTGCCTCCTCAGCGATACGTTGGCTTTCCCTGTTTGCGCGCAGCGCGCGTTCCTGGTCGGGCCGATTGTCGGCCTTCATAAGTTCGCGCGTTTTTCGCTTGGCCGCTGCGATGTCTTTAATGATGGCGTCTAGCTTCGGCATATAAGTGTTGTCGATGCGGTCGATCGTTGAATCCTGTGCGTGAACGAGCATGGCGAACAATGCGGCGTGCATTGCGAAATATTTGCGCGCGGCGTTCATGTTGTCGCCGGAGGCGGTGAGCATTTTCGCCAATTGGCCGTCGATGATCTTGGCCGCGTTGAAGATTGCCACGAGACGCACGAGGTCGCCCGAGAGGACGCTGTCGAGCAGCAGGTCAATCTGATCCTCACCGAGTTCGATGCCGGAAGCCTTCAGGGCTTGGTGGATCTCTACTTTTGCCGCAGTGATCTCGGCTTTGTTCTTTTCGATGCGGGCTTCGGTGGTTTTTATTTCATCGGCCAGGCTGTCCACGGTTTCGCTCAAGACGCCGGGCAGGACGCCATCCTTAGGTGCGGTCAGCTGCCTTTCCTTGAGGGAAACGATCCGGTCCTCCAGTTCGGCGATGTTCCGCCGAAGCTGCTCGACGCGTTTTTGCACGTCGACCACCGGGACATCCGTTACGATCGCGAGCGCTGAATCCATAAGGTTGCGAATTTGCCGTTCGCGGTCCTCGCGTGTTTCTGTCCAAAGCGGAGGGACAATAAATTCGTCTTTTCCCGGAAGCTTGCGGGCGTCGGAGCGTTGTTCGGCCGTGTCGCGCAGGATGGAATCGATGGCGCGCATGAGATCGCGCGCCTGCTGGAAGCTTTTGTCGTTCTCTCTTGGATCTGGGACCGGTTCCGGATTCTGGCTGGCGCTGTTCTGAGCGAGTTCGGCGTCCTTTTTCCCTTTAGGGGGATTATCGCGCGCGATCAGTTCGGCGATGCCGTCGCGCGATGCTGCTTGTGCCATGGCGGTGTTCGGGCATGGGAATAGTGCGACCGCCAGCAGCGCCAGGATGGGCGTTGCAAAAGTGGGCCTTGGTGCGCGGATGCTTCGTGCCATGGTGTGACCTCCAACCTAGCAAACACAAGGCCCCAAAAATTCTGGCAATTAGATGGTTATTGCGCAGACGGATCACAATCACCGGGGTGAAACGAAAGAAAAAATAGCGAGGCGGCGGTTGGCTGTGATGTTGATCGCAATGGAATTTAACGATTTACGCTAGCGTTTGCTGAGCGTAGCAGATCCAACAATCCTGAATCTATTTGGCGCGCATCTGTGAGGACAAGCATGTGCGTAATGGATTTCGGCGGAGCAGGAGAGAGATTTGAAAATTTCGCCCTGACGACATTGCGCTCAAAAGGCGCTTCGGCGAGTGCTAATCCAAGTTTTATGTCCTTGGCGCTGGGAACCAAGATTGCGAACGTTTCTGGTGCGCTGCAGGAAATGTGGTTGCCGGTAACTTGAATGGATGCGTCCGGTAACGCCTCCCTCAGGGTGCGTAAGACGAAACTGGCAAGTGGCGCGTAGGCCTTCGCCTTTCCAATCAGTGCCGTTATGTCGGCAATCGGGTTCAGCGAACCTGCGGGAGCGGGGGCTTGCGGCGGTGGGGTCCGCGGTGGTGTGGGGCGAGGTGCGCTGGGTGTCGGCACCGGTGGTTCGGTTGGCGTTGGTGCCATCTCGGTTTGGGCCGGTTTTGATGCCGCCGTGTAGACGAGCACCGGACGGAATGGGGCTTTCGGCGCAGGCGTCTTTGGCTTGTCCGCTTTGGGCGGCGGCGGTGCGGTCGTGGCAGGGGCGTCTGAAGTTGACCTTGGCGGTGCAGTCAGGCTCGGCGGGGTTGCATCGAGATAGATAGGGCGCCCTCCGTTGTGATGGATGCGCTCAAGCCAAGACGCCCAGGAAAAGATGAAGCCCTGCTGCCGGAGCCAGTCGATGATCTCGTTGCGATGGGCCAGGTCGGCTTCGCGAATGGCGTGCATCCATTCGGCCAAGTCACGCCCGGTGTCGGCTTTGAGATATTCGAGGAACTCGCGTTCCTTATCTTCGTAGTCAGTACTCATGCATGCGGCTCGAGTGTTTCAAATCCAGCGGCGGGCTTTTGCCATGTACTCACGATACGCTGGCCCAAAGCGAGCCAGGAGATGACGTTCTTCGGGTAAAATGGCCAGCCACGTTATGAGCACGGCAAAGACCAGAGCAACTACCACGAACCAGATGTTCTTGGTTAGCTCCGCCAATCCAAACAGGATCATGACTTCGCCCAGATAGATTGGATTGCGAAAGTACGCGAATGGTCCGTCCGTCACGAGTGCCGAGGTCTGTTTGTGTGGCAGAACGGTTGTCCCGTGCTTGTGCAGGGTGTGGGCTGCCCAAATGGTCAAAGCCATGCCTACCGCGCCGATGGATAGGCCGACGGCACGTGCAGGCCAGTCATCCAGTCCCGGCCAACCCAACGGGACGAATTTTTCCATGAGGTATCCGCCAAGCAATGCGCCGATCAACAGGATCGGCGGCCAAGGGATCGACGATGGCCTAT
Organism: Filomicrobium sp.; assembly: GCF_025698805.1. Taxonomy (NCBI): domain Bacteria; kingdom Pseudomonadati; phylum Pseudomonadota; class Alphaproteobacteria; order Hyphomicrobiales; family Hyphomicrobiaceae; genus Filomicrobium; species Filomicrobium sp. The sequence continues at coordinate 149,422 of NZ_JAILWT010000007.1, read as the reverse complement.
CGGCTGATGGCTGCGCGTTGTCTGACATTGTGCGAATGCCCTTTCAAGGTCGTATGTGGTGACGACACTACGCTAGTGGCGAGGTGTGTGCCATCAGACGACATCGTTTCGCCGGGTTTAGCGCGATAACCCCGATAGCTGACAAAGCATAGGCGAGAGAGGTGGTCTCATGTTTTTAAGTTTGCGGTTGAGCGTCGCGGCATTAGCGCTGTGCGGGTTTGCCGGGACTGCGACAGCAGAGACGCATGCGCGTCCGAAGCATGGGTGTTTCAAGGTGCTCGCGGATTCTCTGAATCTGCGCCGCACAGCATTCTCAACTGGTGAGGTTATCGGGGTCGCTCACCGTGACGATATCCTTGTTAAGCGGAAACGCTGGTGCACATGGCGCGGTTTCTGGTGCGGTGTGACGACGGAAGATGGCCTGGAAGGCTACGTCGATAAGAAGTTCATTGAGATGACCCCTTGTCCTGCACGGTTGTCACAGTAGGTTGCCACTGGGCTATCTACTCTGGCCCCGTTAGCTCGGTCGCGGCATGTTCTACTACGCCTCCAAGGTGTTCTGGCTCTTCGCGCAGCCCTCATCCTTGTTTGTTATCCTTATCGCGGTCGGGCTTTGTCTGATTGCTTTCACTTGGCGGCGACGGCTTGGTTTGTGGCTCGCGGGCCTCGGGCTCGCAGCCCTTGTTGCGGCAGGCTTTCTCCCTGTCGGGAACTATCTTGTCCTGCCGCTTGAAGAGCGCTTTGCCGGCCAGAGTCTGCCGTCTCCCGGCGCAGAGGTTGCGGGGATCATCATTCTTGGCGGTTTCGAGGACGGTTGGGTAAGCGCTGGTCGCGGCGGGCTTGCGCTCAACGAGGCGGCGGAGCGCCTGACGGAAGGCGTGCGCCTTGCCAAAAGATGGCCAACGGCGCGCGTTGTTTTTAGCGGAGGAGTTGCAGGCCTTCTTGCTGGCGGAGAAGGGGCGGCCGGCCCTGTAGGAACATTCCTGAAGGACGTCGGAATTGAAGATCAGCGAATTGTTCTGGAACCGGATGCGCGGAACACGTGGCAGAATGCCCTCAACACGCGGGAATTAGTCAGACCTTCTCAGAGTGAGACGTGGGTGCTTGTGACGTCGGCGTACCATATGCCGCGCAGCATTGGCGTTTTTCGTCAGGCAGGCTTTGATGTGATCGCTGCACCCGTGGATTTCAGAACGCGTGATCGGCGTGACCTTTGGCGTCTCTTCGAAACCATTCCCGCAGGATTGCAGCGGCTCGATCTGGCGACGCGTGAGTGGATCGGGCTTGTTGCTTATTGGCTGAGCGGCCGCTCAAGCGCGCTTCTGCCCGCACCGTAGGGGCACACCTGCCTTGCTGCTGCCACGCGTTACTTAGCTTTTGGCTGTTGTGGCTTGGGCGTGTGCTTGACGTCGCGTGCGCTCAGTTCGGCTTGAAGATCGAATGTCGGGCATTTCAATTTGGCGAGGCGGGCGTTGAACGCCTCCAGTTTGCGGACGTCGCGTTGATACTGTGCGTCGGGATCGAGCCCTCTTTGGGTTCCGCCGAAGAGCGGCACAGTTATCCCCTGAATTCCCCGTGCGATTTGCGAGCCCTGGGCGCGGTCGGGATAATCGCGGATCTGCAGAATGAGCAGCTGCATCCGGCCATTTATTTTCCGGCAGCCGTAGGCCGCCTCTTCCTTCGTCAAGATGTTTTCGCTGGCGGGGTCGGCAGTGGCGGGAGACAGCTGTGTGCCGCATATGAGAACAGGCGAAAAGATGAGAGCCAGTTGACGGAAGATACGAGTGCGCAGCATTTTTCTGCTCTGATTTGTTGCGGTCATTCTATACAAGCCACAATAAACGGCCAGTTGTGAGGCAACCTGCAAATTTGTGATCGCCGGGCGTGTCGCGCGCTTGTGGGGTATTGTAGAGTTGGCGTGGGAAATGCTGAAAGGGCACTTCATGAGCAAGGTAGCGCAGTTTTTGTCGGCCTTCGTGGTCGGCTTGATGTTTTTTGGTGCGGTGGTGGCGGCGCAGTCTGATGATGTGTGGCCGAAGAATTTTACTTGTAAGTTCGATGCCGGCACACGTGGAAGCTTTGAGGCGGGCAAGTTTACGTCGGCTACGGCATCGCCGCTTTCATTCGAGATCACAGATGTTGATCTTGATGCCCAGAATGCGCATTTGCGCACTTCAGGCAGCGAAGCATCTGGAACCCTAAGGATCGTGCGGGCTATCAATGCAAATCATTTTCTAGAGGTGGTTCCGGAGGGCTTTCTCAACCTGACAACCATCTACGATGACAAGAACCATGATGGAGAGCACCCGGCTGTGCATTCCCGTCACTTGGGGGTTCTCGGTCAGCCTTTGTTCTCGCAGTATACAGGAATCTGTCGCGCAAAGGATTGAGGGGGCCGCAAAAGGCTCAATACTATCAAGGTTCAGGGAATGGCGCTTCATCTCGTAAAACTCTGTGTCGGTGCCGCCTCGATTGAGGATTTGGCAGCTTGGCAGAGCGGGCGGATGGCAGAGATGGCCGCTGCGGGTGAAACGCCTCGGATATTTCATACAACATTCCAGACGCCCAAGCGGGGAGACGAACTGCTCGACGGTGGTTCGCTCTATTGGGTGATCAAGGGGCTTATACAGGCGCGGCAAAAACTGATTGCTCTGGAAGAGGGTGCGAAGGCTGACGGCTCCAGATGCTGTCATCTCATTCTGGATCAGCAGATCGTACCCGTGCGCCCGGTTCCGCGCCGGGCTTTTCAGGGCTGGAGGTATTTGTCGGCGGCTGATGCACCAGTCGATTTGTCGGGTGCCGAAGGCGCTGGAGCAGCGGAGATGTCTGCCAAAATGCGGCGTGAACTTGCGGAACTATGTCTCATCTAGCTTAAGTGATACGTAGCGGCGTCATATTCAGACAACGCGAGCCTACAACGTATGCCGACCTATCCTTTCCTCACTGATCTTGTGCGTGCGCTCCCCGCGACTGTCCCCTTTGTCGGGCCGGAGGCCTTGCAACGGATGCGCGGCCGTCCATTCCGAGCGCGCCTTGGGGCCAATGAAAGCGTGTTCGGCCCCTCGCCAAAGTCGATAGCGGCGATGGAAGCTGCTGCCGCGAGTGCCTTCATGTATGGCGACCCGGAGAACTTTGAATTGCGGGCGGCGATCGCCAAGCATCACGGCGTGAGCATAGAGAATGTCGCGGTCGGCGAAGGGATCGACGGGCTCTTGGGGCTTGCCGTGAAGGTGGCGGTTGCGCCGGGTGAGGTGGTCGTCACTTCGGATGGCGCCTACCCAACCTTCAACTATCATGTTGCGGTTGGCGGTGGGCGCTTGGTGAAGGTGCCGTTTCGAGACGACAAGGAAGATCTTGGCGCGGTGCTGGATGCCGGACGAGCTGAGAACGCCAAGATCCTTTACGTTTCAAATCCCAACAATCCGATGGGCTCCTGGTGGTCGGCGTCTGAGATTGAGGGCATGATTTCGGCTCTGCCTCCGACCGTACTCTTCTGTCTTGACGAAGCGTATTGCGATACCGCGCCGCCTGCTGCCGTGCCAGACATTGATATTTCGAACCCACGGGTTCTGCGTTTCCGCACATTTTCAAAGGCCTATGGGCTCGCCGGGGCCCGTGTCGGTTATGCGCTGGGTGAGGCCGGTTTGATTTCCATATTCGACAAGATCCGCAATCACTACGGCATGTCGCGTTCGGGGCAGATTGGTGCGCTGGCAGCTCTTGCGGACCAGGATTACCTGGCCGAGACCGTTGGGCGGATTGCAGCGGGCCGCGACCGGCTCGCGCAGATTGCCAGGGAGAATGGGCTCGCGCCTTTGCCTTCTGCAACGAATTTCGTGACGATGGACTGTGGTCGCGATGGGACCTATGCCACGCGCGTTCTCGACGAAATCATAGCCCGCGATGTTTTTGTGCGGATGCCCGGCGTGGCGCCGCTCAATAGGTGCATTCGCGTGACGGTGGGCACACCTGACGATCTCGACGTGTTTGCGGAGGTCTTGCCGGAGGCTCTGCGCGCGGCCCAGGGGTGAACTGGCTCAGGGCCAACGGTGCAAGCTCCCTTCCGGGAAGGTCCACTCCGGGGTTTTGAGTGGGCCTTTGACGTTCGCTGTGTACCAAGGGGATGAGGTATCCGCTGGATTAACCAGCACATGCATATCCTGGGCCGGCATATAGCTTTGGATCAGCAGGAAACGCTTCTCTCCGGTTGCTTCGTTCTCGACCATGTCCGCGACAAGGACGGCATGGCCGGGAAAGCCGCCTTTGATGAAGACGTCGCCGACGTCGATCTCAGAGCGCGGCACGGCTTTGAGTTCGCGCTCAAGCGAATAGGTTCCTGCGTAGGCGAAGACTTGAATCATGTAGCGCCGAAAGGATGCGTAGCTCGAGTCCGCCTTTGCTTTGCGCCGCCAGGACTTGCCGCTTTCAGATGGCCGTTCGCCTTTGGCCCAGCGACTAAAGGGAACACGACCGCCACCTGTGTAGTTAAATGCAATGTCCCCCTTTTGTCCGGTGGCCCAAAGCCATTCGGCACGCAGACGCATAATCGCATCCGCGCATTGCTGAAGGTCGCGCTTTCCGACATCGATGTCGATAACGGCCGCGTGCACGTCCTGGCGCCATTTGTGTGCGCCCGTATAGAGCAGCACAGGGCTTCCGGACGGTTTGAGGGGGAGATTGCGCAACCAATCTCCGAAGGAGTTTTCAGGAAGCGGGACGCGGCGAAAACCCGGCGGTGGAGCAATGCGCTGCTGAAGCGTCTCCGTGACCTCGTTGGTTGGCCAGGGGTGCGCCGTGTCAGCATGAGCCTGTGCCAGCCCATTTGCCATAACGGCAAAGAGAAGACCGGCAAGAGTGAACGAAATGCGCGGTATGCGGTTCATTCCGTGAGGAAGACGCGAACAAACCGGCATGATAATGGCGGGGGCACACGTGACTCTTGGGTTCCGCGGCTCGCGCAGTGAACTTTATGTATTTGCTGAAGGTGGAGAACATAGTTTGGCGAGAAAAGCACCTACATCGGATGACGTTGAGCGTGCCGTCGCTGCAAAGCCGAAATTGATCGTGCGGCGGGCAAAAACTGACGATGTGCCTCAGATCGTCGAATTGGGGCGCCGTGTTTATGCGCCGGACCCGTCACTGACGGCACGGATGGTCAAGGGGCAGATCAACAACTTCCCCGAGGGGCAGTTCGTTGCCGAGTATGATGGGCGGATTGTCGGTCACTGTGCGACGTTCATCATCTCAGCGGATGTCGGGCTCAAGCCACATACCTGGCGCGAGATAACGGGCAATGGCTACGCGTCACGCCACGATGCCGATGGTGACTATCTTTATGGGATGGAGATCAGTGTCGATCCGGAATTTCGCCGGTTGCGGATTGGCCGGAGGCTCTACGCCGCTCGTCAGAATTTGTGCGAGGAATGGCGTCTAAAGGGCATCATTTTCGGTGGCAGAATGCCTGGCTATGGGCGTCGCCGCCGCCAATACCCCGATCCACACGACTATGTGGAGGCGGTGCGCAACCGGGAGATCCGTGACACGACCATAGGCTTCCAGATCGCCAACGGCTTTGAAGTGATTGGTGTGCTGGAAGACTACGATCCTGAGGACGTGCAGTCGGCGGGCTATGCAACGCACATGGTTTGGCGCAATCCGCGGTATCCGGATGAGCCAGAGGGCAAGGGGCAAAGTGACCGGCTGGCGCCCAGCGAAACTGTGCGGGTTGCGACAGTGCAATTGCAGATGCGCGGGTTGATTGATCGCGAGGAATTTAAAAAGCAGATCGAGTATTTCGTGGACGTCGCCGCGGATTATCGAGCTGATTTTGTCGTGTTTCCCGAAAATGTGACGCTGCAGCTACTGTCGTTAGAGCCTAAGCCGTTACAGCCCAAAGAAGGTGTTGAGCGCATTGCCGACTACACCGATTGGTTTCTTGAGTTCATGAGCGCGTTTGCGGTCAGTTACAACGTCAATATCATTGGTGGAACGCACCCGATCGTCGACAGCGACGGCGAGATCCGCAACGTTTGTTATGTGTTTCTGCGAGATGGTTCGGTTCATCAACGCGACAAGATTCATCCGACGCCAAGTGAAAGCTACTGGTGGAATATCCGCGGCGGAAACCGGGCGGAGGTCATCAACAGCGACTGTGGGCCGATCGGGATCATGATTTGTTATGACAGTGAATTTCCCGAGGTTGCCCGGCATCTTGCCGATCAGGGTGCGATGATCCTGTTCGTGCCGTTCTGTACTGATGAGCGGCGCGCCTATCTCAGGGTCCGCTATTGTTGCCATGCCCGCGCGATCGAGAACCAATGCTACGTGGTGATGTCGGGCGTGGTCGGCAATCTGCCGAATGTCGAGAACATGGACATTCATTACGCCGAAAGCTGCATCCTAACGCCGTGTGATTTTGCGTTTGCCCGCGATGGCATTGCAGCCGATACCGCTGCCAACACGGAAACGATTGCATTTGCGGATCTGTCGATTTCGGATCTGCGCGCGGCCCGAAGCGCCGGCACGGTGCGAAATTTGCAAAACCGGCGGTTCGATCTTTATCGCGTCGCGTGGACAGACGGCGATCGGCGGCGTGCGCCAAAGAGGGGCCGGCAGGAGAAGGTATCAGGGCCTCCCGTTACTCCTCCAAAGCCCTAGCTGTGATCGGTTAGGGCGACGAATTCCGGGTCGTCCTGAGCGCGACGTTCGAACTGCAAGAAGTCGTAGTAGCCGCAGCGCTTGGTATTGGGGTAGTCCCGGCATACCTTGGGGCGTGCTTTGTAGACGGTGCAACACCGCGCCTTGGTGTCGAAGAACTGGCAGATCTTGCCGTAATGGACGTCCTTCTTGCGGCGCATCGCGTACTTGCGGCCGTATGCCTCCTCCGTGAACGCCTTGCGCGCTTCCTCAAAGGTCAAGCCATGGTGCTTGCCGAGGCGTACGACGTCACGTTTTTCAAGTGCGATGAGGGGGTACGAGCAACAATAGCCAGGACATTTGCGGCAATCGTATTGATTGGACATGCGGGGTATCGGACCAAAATCTTGAACGCTTTGGGTAGCTCGACGGGTGTTTCCGGTCCTCAACAGCGGTGCCGGGGGCGCGCCGAGTTCTAAGGTATTGGCATAACTTATGTAGGGGTGACGTTAAAGCGGAGGTTTTGGTCCTTCGTGCCGGGAATGGTGCGGCCAATTGGGCAGCGCCGCCGTCGCAGTGGCTTAAGGTTGTGCACTGCGTTCGCAGTGCAACACTGGGAGTGTCGCATTTGGAATTTCCGCAGCGACGTGTTCCACCCGTCACACTTTCTCCGTTAAGGTCTGGCTCCGCTAGCGTCTGGTTACACCTGAGGTGGCGGCGGCTAGACGCGTCTGTAGGGTGGACGTGATTTTCAGCCTGTTTAGCGGCTGCGACGGCCATTGGGGGTTTTTGCTTGATGTCAGATTTGAGTAGCGCGACGCCTGACGGCGAGACGCCAGTTAATCCCTATAGTCTTCTTGATGCTGTTAATCGGTCCAGCGATACGGCGCATGTGGCGTGGTTGATATTTCTTGGCATCATGACCTACCTCACGATTGCCGTTGCAGGGGTCACGCACACGAATTTGCTGCTTGAGACGCCGGTATCGCTACCGATCTTCAGTGTCGATATTCCGATTGCGCAGTTCTTTCAGTTCGCGCCAGTCATACTGGTTCTCTTTCACCTTGGCGTTGTCTCGCAGCTCTCCCTACTAGCGCGGAAGACGTTGGAGTTTGACCACGCCATTCGACTTCTGGAGACCAGCGACCGGCGGACACATCCGTTGCGCTTGGAATTGCACAACTTCTTCTTCGTTCAGGCGATCGCCGGACCCCACCGTAGCATCGTGATGAGCGCCTTCCTGCATGGCATGAGCTGGTTGACGCTGTGCATCCTTCCCGTCGTGCTCATCATCTACGTTCAGGTCGTGTTCCTGCCCTATCACAGCGAGCTCATCACATGGACACACCGGATCGCGTTGGTTGTTGATGTGACTATGCTCGTACTCATCGGCGTCTTTCTGATGCGGGCGGAAACGTCATTCTTCCGTGCGTTCTGGCGCAATACCGTGGCGCATCCAATGACTTTTGTCGTTACGGCGGTGGTGATCAGCGGTGTGACGCTATTTTCTTTCCTGGTTGCAACGATCCCGGGGGAGTTTCTTGATCGAGTGAGCCGCCCGCTCTTTTATAAGATGGCGCCGGATCGTGATGGGCGACACCCAAGGTACTACAGCGGGTTCATGGCGCCATTCCTCAGCGTCGATCAGGACGGGGCGCTATTCGGTGTCTTTCGCCGTAATCTTGTTGTCACGGATTCCGACCTGGTAAGCGACAAGGACGTCACGCCGGGTGAACGGACGATCACGCTTCGTGGCCGTGACCTTCGTTACGCGCGTTTTGACCGGTCCGATCTGCATCAGGCCGATTTTACCGGAGCGGATCTTTCTCACGCCAGTTTTTACGGTGCGGATTTGCGTAACGCTTGGCTCCAGTGCGCCGAAATCAATGAACTGCGTTTGAGAGGCAATCGCGGGCAAGCCAAATGCGTGAAGGCCATCAACACGGACTTTACGCAAGCTAATATGAGCGGCGCCTTGATGCAGGGCATCGATGGGCGTGGGGCAAAATTTGAAGAAACAACGCTCGTTAGCGCTGAACTGGTGGAAGCGGTACTCACAGGCGCGGACTTTGCGCAGGCGCGGCTCGAGAAGGCTTCTATGGTTGGTGAGGTGATGGCTGATGGCGCTAACTTCGGATTGGCCTCACTCCAAGGGGCTAACCTGAAAGGTGCGCGTCTGATCGGCGCGGATTTCCGTAGTGCGTCGATGCAGGCCGCGATCCTCGATTTCGCGAATATGCAGGGGGCTATGCTGCAAGGTGCGGATCTCGAAGCGGCCAGCCTCTACAAGGTTAAGCTGGAGGGTGCCGACTTCTCGCGCGCAAACGTTGCGGCTGCGGATTTCAACGGTAGCACTGTTTGGATGGCGAAGCCTCCCGAGGCTAACAAGAGCCAACTCGTGGATTTAAGCGACGTAGCCGTGCGTCCGCTTGCCGAGGAGGATCAGCAAGCCCTTCACAGAGCGGTCGAGGATATCGATAGCCGTCGGCTTCGCGAGCAGGTGCAAGGATTGGTCGCGCCCTTGATGGACGAGACCGCGACGAAGGCTTGGGCAAATTCATCGGAACGCCGGCAATGGGATAGCTTGGTTCGGTCCACAGCAGTCGGCTCCGTCCCGCAACCTCGGCCGGTGTCAACCGCATCTATCGGCGTGGAGCCCACGCTCGCGGCTGATAACTACAAGTCGCAGGTTACATCACATCTCAATAGCATTGTTTGTCGAACACGCTGGTCCAACGGTTCCGTGGCGACTGGCGTCGTGATTCGTGCCATTGCCCCGCAGTTTCGAGGGGACATGGTCGCTATTTATGACCGGCTGAATCGTGGAGATTGTGCAGCGTCGAAAGGTGTTCCTGAGGATGTATTCCGCGACCTCACCGTGGCTGCGGATCGGGCCATGGGACGATGAAACGCGGGCTATCTGGTGGGACGCGCGATGCCGAGTGGTGGCGGTTGCGCGCTTAACCGCTCCACACTATATTGGAACATAAAGAGAACGAACGATTCAGATTCTGATGGAGCCGCGCGCAGCTTGTTGTTGAAAAGGCTGTCGACCGGTGATGCGAGTGTTGGAATGGGCGCTAGGGTGGCCTCGATGACTCGCCAATTTTGTCGTTCTCCCAGAATACTGAGGGGAGCGATCTACACAGGCTCTGTTCGCGTGGCAGTTGGCGTCGACCGGCTATTGCGGCCTACGTAAGCGCTGCTGAGCGGCAGAGTTGAAAAGCATAAGGAGCCTATTATGGCTGGTTCAGTGAACAAGGTGATCCTCGTCGGAAATCTCGGGCGCGATCCGGAAATCCGCCGGACGCAGGATGGCAGACCTATCGCTAACCTGCGCGTTGCGACGACTGAAACCTGGCGCGATAAGAATTCCGGCGAGCGGCGTGAGAAAACCGAATGGCATTCGGTTGTTATATTCAACGAAGGCCTGTGCCGGATCGCCGAGCAGTACCTGCGAAAAGGGACGAAGGTTTATATCGAGGGTCAGCTGCAGACACGAAAGTGGCAGGATCAGTCCGGAGCCGATCGCTATTCGACCGAAGTCGTGCTTCAGGGCTTTAACGGCAATCTCACAATGCTGGACGGGCGGAGTGGCGGTGCCAGCAGCGGCATGCAGGAAGGTGGCCAGTCCGACTACGGTGATCCAGGTGGCGGCCGTGGGGGATATGACGAGCCGCGCGGTGGCAGCGGCGGTGGATCATCTGGCGGCTTCGATAAGACGCTCGACGATGAGATTCCGTTCTAGAAGATACTCTGTCCTTCCTCTGACGGAACATATATTTAGAGCGCACTCCTTCGGTAAGGAGTGCGCTCTTTGCTTGAAGGGGAATGCCGTTAGGCCTGCCGTCCGAACTACTTCGTCTCGGGGGCTTTTTCTGCCGGTGGTTGAGCAGGGGGAGCCGCGGCCGGGGCTTCTCCTGCTGGTTTTTCAGGAGACTGCTTGTTGGTCTCTGCGGCTTCTTTAGCCTTCTCATAGACTTCGGCTGCGGCTTCTTTAGCCTTGTCATAGGCCTTAGTTGCTGTCTCTTTGGCCTTTTCGTAAGCGGGTCCCGCTTCTTCTTTAGCCTTTTCGTAAGCTTCCTTCGCGGCTTCTGTGCTCTTATCCGTCAGCTCGCGGGCTTTCTCCATTGCGCGCTGAAGAAGAGATTTCTGCGGCTCAGCACGTACAAATGGTGCGACGGCGGTAAGCATTTCCTTGGATACGTTGGGAAGCACGATAACGCGCTTTCCATCGGTCTCACGGAACTCTAAGGCGCTTAGACGTACACCGATGCGTTTGCCGGCGATGCCGAGGAAGCCGCCGGTGCCAATGACAACGCCGTGCACGCGATTCCAGTCGTTCAGGATAATGTCTTCGATATCGCCGATGATCTTGCCTTCGGTGTTCTGGACGACTGCGCCGATCAAAACATCCTTGGCCAAATAGTGGGCTTCCGGCTGAGCTTCAATAAACGTATTTGGCGGAAGCGCGACTGCAGGTTTGTCCTGAGCCAACGCGGGTATGACGAATGCAAAGATGGCGAGAGCGGCAACGGTCGTCTTCAGGGCATTCATACGGGGATTTTCCTTGTCAAACGGAGGCACGGACATCGTTTCGCGATATGGTAGTGAACGACAAATGCTACTAGACCAGCACGCCGAAAGTACGGCTTGTCGGTCCAGCTACAGAATTGCACTGAAGTGCTGTGAATAACATCTGTTTCATGCTCAGGTTAATCGGTTCCGCGCGGGCTTGGAAGCAGGATCTATCGGGAATTCTTGCTCTTAGCTGTGCGAGTTAAAGACGATCAGATGACCGCTTGTCGGCGAAATGCTCTAAAAGGACACTGTGACGGCACCAAGTCATCTGAGTACACATCAATACCGTTCGCTTCCCGATAATCGAGAGACAACCTAAACCTCTGTGGATGTGGAAAAAAACAGCGTGTGGGCATGTGCTTGCAGGCCACATTGCTCTATTGTGGTAGAGTAGGGTATCTAAGCGATACGCAAATTTTATGACGCGCGAGTCGTTGCTAACGAGCACCGCGTGTTCTCTGAACAAAACTCAACTGTTCACTCAACGGATCCCTAAGTGGCGGACAACAGCGACATCCCGAATCAAGGGCCTGACGGTCCGCGCGATATTCGGCCGATTACTATCGTAGAGGAAATGAAGCGCTCGTACCTTGAGTACGCGATGAGCGTTATCGTCTCCCGCGCGCTGCCGGACGTGCGCGATGGGCTCAAGCCCGTTCATCGCCGTATCCTTTACGGCATGCACGAGATGGGCCTTGAATGGAACAAGTCCTATCGTAAGTCGGCGAAGGTCGTCGGCGAAGTGATGGGTAATTATCACCCACATGGCGACATCGCGATTTATGACGCGCTTGTGCGTTTGGCGCAGGACTTTTCGATGAGCCTGCCGCTCATCGACGGCCAAGGTAACTTCGGCTCGATCGACGGTGATCCGCCGGCTGCGATGCGCTATACGGAGTGCCGTCTCGAGAAGGTCGCCCAATTCCTTCTCGACGACCTCGATAAGGACACGGTCGAATTCCAGGAGAACTACGACGGTTCTGAAGACGAACCGACGGTGCTTCCCGCGAAGTTCCCGAACCTGCTCGTCAATGGCGCCGGCGGCATTGCTGTCGGTATGGCGACGAATATCCCACCCCACAATCTCGGAGAAGTCATCGAGGCTTGCCTCGCCCATCTCGATACGCCGGCCATAACGATCGATGAGCTGTGCCAGATCGTGAAAGGCCCGGATTTTCCGACGGGCGGTCTGATCCTTGGCCGTGGAGGTATCACGTCTGCCTATCACAAGGGCCGCGGTTCGATCATCATGCGCGCGCGTGTTGAGGTCGAGGAGATCCGCAAAGATCGCCAAGCCTTGATCGTTACGGCCATTCCCTATCAGGTCAACAAACGCGTTCTGATCGAGAAGATCGCAGACGCGGTTCGCGAGAAGCGCGTCGAGGGTATCTCTGATATCTGGGACGAAACCAACCGCGAAGGCATGCGGATCGTCATTGAACTGAAGCGCGACGCGGTGGCCGATGTCGTGCTCAATCAGCTCTGGCGCTATTCGGATTTGCAGACGTCGTTCGGTGCCAACATGCTGGCGATCAACGGCGGTCGCCCCGAGCAGCTTAACCTCAAGGACATGATCGAGGCGTTCACGGCGTTCCGCGAGGAAGTCGTTACGCGGCGCACGAAGTTCTTGCTCAACAAGGCGCGTGATCGTGCGCACGTTCTTGTCGGTTTGGCTATCGCTGTGGCCAATATTGATGAGGTCATCAATCTGATCCGGCGCGCGGCCTCACCGGCCGTCGCTAAAGAAGAACTTATGACGCGCGATTGGCCGGCGCGGGATGTGGCGCCGCTGGTTGAATTGATCGCTGATCCTCGCCACCGTGTTCAAGCCGATGGCACCTACAAGCTGTCAGAAGAACAGGCGAAGGCGATTCTCGAATTGCGGCTTGCGCGCTTGACGGCTCTCGGTCGCGATGAGATTGGCGACGAACTCAAAAAGATCGGCGAGGAAATCAAGGAGTATCTTGAGATCCTGTCGTCGCGCGTGCGTATTGTTGAGATCATCAAGGGTGAACTCTCAGACATCCGGGATCAGTTTGCGGTTCCGCGCCGAACCGAGATCGTCGACATTGAGGGTGAGGTCGACGATGAAGACCTCATTCAGCGCGAAGACGTCGTCGTTACCGTTACGCACAAAGGCTACATCAAGCGTGTGCCGCTCACGACGTATCGTGCGCAGCGCCGTGGGGGCAAAGGGCGCTCGGGGCTTTCGACGAAGGACGAGGATTTCGTTACGCAGCTCTTTATGGCGTCAACACATACGCCGGTGCTGTTCTTCTCTTCGCGCGGCATGTGCTACCGAATGAAAGTCTGGCGGTTGCCTGTTGGTACGCCGCAGTCCATCGGCAAAGCGCTCGTAAATCTTCTGCCTCTGGAGCAGGGCGAATGGATTACGTCAATTTTGCCGTTGCCGGAGGATCCTGAAACGTGGGGATCGCTGCAGCTGATGTTTGCGACGCGCAGCGGCAACGTGCGGCGTAACGAACTCGCCGATTTCGAGAACATCAATCGTAACGGCAAGATCGCGATGAAGCTTGAGGAGGGCGACCAGATCGTCCACGTCGGGATTTGTTCGCCAACGGACAACGTGCTGCTGACGACAGCGGGCGGGCAGTGCATCCGTTTCCCCGTTGAAGACGTGCGCGTCTTCAAAGGCCGGGATGCGGTGGGCGTTCGCGGTATCCGGCTCGATGCAGAGGACCGGGTGATTTCGATGGCGATTTTAGCCCCGATGGATGCCACGCCTGCGGAGCGCGCGGCCTATCTTAAGCTCGCTGCCGCGCATCGCCGTGCCGGAGATGCCGACGCCGAAGAAGCTGAAGAGCAGGCGGCGAATGTTGCAGCGGAAGAGGGCGCGGAGACGTTGGAAACTGAGGAGCTATCGGCTCAGCGGTTTGAAGAGATGGCGGCCACAGAACAGTTTGTTCTTACGCTATCCGAACGTGGGTACGGCAAGCGTTCCTCGTCCTATGAGTATCGGACGTCGGGTCGTGGTGGCAAAGGCATCGTGGCCATGGTCGTCAATGAGCGCAACGGGCCGCTCTGTGCATCATTCCCCGTTGAGAATTCCGATCAGATCATTCTTGTGACGGACGCCGGGCAATTGATCCGGACGCTCGTTGATCAGGTTCGGATTGCTGGACGAAACACACAAGGCGTTCGCATTTTCCGCACGGATGCTGATGAGAAAGTGGTTTCTGTCGAGCGCATCCCGGAGGTCGCCAATGGTGACAACGGGGATGGGGACGAAGATGTAACTCCGTCTGATGATGTAGTTGTCGGAGAGGCTGGTCCCATCGAAGAGGCTGGGCCCACTGATGTCGCCAGTGATGGCGATGGTGCCGGTGGTGAAACGGAGAGCTGACCTGCTCTCCGTATTCCGTGGCCGTGTTACCAGAGATCTACGTTCTTGCCTTCTGCGCGCAGTTTCGCGCGGTAGTCGGCAAGCCAGCGTTGAAAATTTGGTTCTGTACGGTAGGCGCCAGATTTGACGTAGACGAAGGTGGCGTGGAAATGGAAGGGCTTCCAGTACCCTAGAAGCCGCCATGCTTCCGCGTCGCTTCCGACCTTGCCGTTCAGCGCGGCGACATCTGCGGGAAAGAAGTTCAACGCAGGCGTGAAGTTGATGCGCCAGTGTTGCGCGAGTTGGCGCTCCTCCAGCTCAGTGCCGTCGAAATCTGTGACGGTACGAGAACCGTAGAGATTGAGCTGCAGCGCCAGGAAGTTCTTCTGAATGTAGTCGGCTATCTCCGGTTTCGAGAGATTTACGCGGTGCATCTCGGCGCAGTATGGGCAGCCTCTCTGTTCCCAGAAGATCACGAGGTTTTTGCCAGCTGCTGCGGCTTCTGCCGCGTCTTCCTTGAGATCCAGGAAAGACTGATGGAACCACGGCTGCACGTGCAAGCCGTCCTCATTGATGGGGGCCTCGGAATTTTCCGCGTGTGCATGCGTGTTCGATGCTGCCAAGGTGATCAAGCCAACGGGCGCGAGCAGGGCGTGGCGGCGGGTAATCGCCATGGCGTGTTCTCCTTAATTCGGATCTTGGGCGGCCCCTTGGCCGCTGTTCGGGATACCCATTATTTCGTCTATGGAGAGGTTCCTATAGCTTGAAAGCGGTTGTTGAACCGGGGTTACCACGGGTAATGAAGAGGTATCCGCACAAACGGCAAGGTAGCTATGACCCGTATAGGTTTTTACTCCGGAAGCTTCGATCCCGTCACCCTCGGCCATACGGACGTGGTGGCACGCGCGGCGGAACTTGTTGATAGGCTCGTTATTGGCATTGGCGTGCATGCGAGCAAGACGCCAATGTTTTCTACGGCGGAACGTGTCGAAATGCTCCGTGAGGAAACGCTCATCATCGCCGATAAGACGGGCGCGGCTATCGACATCATTACCTTCGACAATCTGGCGGTTGAAGCGGCACGCGCCGAGGGGGCGACAGTTTTCTTTCGAGGTCTTCGAGACGGGACAGACTTCGATTACGAAATGCAGATGGCGGGTATGAATGGGGCTATGGCTCCGGATATTCAAACCGTGTTCGTTGCTGCTTCCCCAGCTGTACGGCATATCGCAGCCAATCTCGTGCGGCAGGTCGCGACGATGGGTGGAGACGTAAGTTCCTTCGTTTCGCCGGAGGTTGAACGGCGTCTCCAGGCACGGTTCGCCGGTTCGTGATTGTAGGCGCAGTTGCCTGTATGCCTGATTACGGCCATAACGCGCAGGTTCTCTGCGCCGCCGCGGCTCGTGTCCCACGTGCCGAAGCATCGCCAGAGATGAAGAAATCATAGGAGCTCCTCGTGTTGCGCAGTTTGCTGAGTTTTATCGTGGTCGCTTTCGTGGCGGCTCTCCCTGCTTTCGCCCAAGCGCCCGCAGCAGATCCTGAAAATACGCTGGTGATCGAACTTGCTTCGGGCAAAGTCGTCATCGCCATGCGGCCGGATTTGGCACCGGAGCATGTGGCCCGCGTTAAGCAGCTTGCGCGTGAAGGTTTTTACAATGGGATCGTTTGGCACCGTGTGATCCCAGGCTTTATGGCGCAGACAGGCGATCCGACTGGTACCGGCTCTGGTGGCTCGAAGTATCCTGACCTGCCGGCCGAATTCACAAATACGCCGTTTGAGCGCGGCACGGTTGGGGCGGCGCGCACGTCCGATCCGAATTCGGCCAATAGCCAGTTCTTCATTACCTTCACGCGGACGCCGCATCTAAACGGCCAGTACACGGTTTGGGGCAAAGTGGTTGACGGTATGACGCACGTTGATGCGATCAAGAAGGGAGCAGGCAGCTCCGGTTCCGTCGACAACCCCGACAAGATGGTGAAAGTGTACGTGGCCGCTGATCAAAAATAGCGGTCAACCCGTGTGGCGCGTGCGGCATTGGCGCCCACGTTCGCGATTCTGAGCCATAGAGGCATGACGCGGCGGCATTCTGCGCGTAACACGCGCGCACATAAAGAATGCCGCGAAAAAACATAACAAGGAGAGGCTCCATGGCCGAAATCAAAGATCCTGAGAATACGCTTATCATCGAGACCACGAAGGGTAAGGTCGTTATCGAATTGCGTCCTGATCTGGCGCCTCAGCATGTTGAGCGCATCAAGACTCTCGCGCGCGAAGGATTTTATGACGGCATTGCTTTCCACCGCGTCATCGAAGGCTTCATGGCACAGACGGGCTGCCCGAACGGGACCGGAACCGGTGGGTCGAGCTATGGCAACCTGCCGGCGGAGTTTAACTCGGAGCCGCACGTGCGCGGAATCTGCTCTATGGCACGTGCAACGCCACCGAACTCGGCAAACTCGCAGTTCTTCATCTGCTTCGACGATGCTCGTTTCCTCGACGGCCAGTACACCGTTTGGGGCAAGGTGATCGAGGGCATGGAGAACGTCGATCAGATCAAGCGTGGTGAGCCGGTCCGTGATCCCGATCGCATGGTTTCCGTCCGCGTTGCGGCTGACGTCGCTTAAGAGCGTCGGTCACACTACGTTTGATACGTATTTCAATGGCACTTGCTTCGCTTCGTTTTGAGGTGAAGCGGTGCCATTGCCGTTTGAGGGAGCACGGGGCTCTTAGCCTGTTTCTCGCCAATGCGGAGGATATGCCTTGTCATATCCGGGCAGGGCCTCGAAGCGCTGCATCCAGGTGGTGAGATCGGGATAGAGATCGGCAAAATCGCTTAGGCCTAGATTGAGTGGCACGGCTGCCGGACGCGCTGCGAGGCGAAGAAGAAATTTGCAATGCGGGTAAACGGTTAGGTCGGCCGCTGAAAGGGAGTTGCCCGTTAGCCATTGGCTCTTCTGCAGCAGTTCATTCAACCGCTTGAACTCTGTGTGCAGCGTTCCGTGGCGCGCGGTGAGGGCGGCTGCTGACAGGGACTTATTGCGGCTTATGGCTGTGCTCAGGCGATTGATGACCGGTTCGAGGTAGCACACGAATTCGGAACAGATTTGCATGATGTGAGCGGCTTCCACTGCTGTCGCTCCGAACATCGGCGGTTCGGGGAAGAGCCGCTCCAGGTACGTCATCATCGCTAGGGATTCCCCAATGATGACGTTCCCGTGTACGAGGGCTGGCACCTTTCCGCGCGGGTTGAGCGCTAGGTACGCTGCGGACTTCTGCTTTCCGCTTGCCGTATCGATCCGATGGGAGAGGTAGGGGACGCTTTTGAATTCCGCCATAAGCAGGACGCGCCAGCCGAATGGACTGCCGCTGACCCAGTATATCTCGATGGGCGGATCAACCTCCGTCATGAAAACCCTTTCCGGCCGGATCAGAAGCGATGCAGCCGGTTAGGCGCGTACTTTAACGTATGAGCCGGGCGCATCTTCTATTGCGCCGAGGTTCGCACCGGGTTCCCGCGCTGGGACTTCTTCACCGGAATGACGCGTCAGCCACTCAGTCCAGTACGGCCACCAAGAACCGGTGTGTTCCGTGGCGGAGGAGACCCATTCATCCAACGTCTCATCCGTTGGCCGTTTTGAGGTCCAATATTGGTATTTAACCTTCTCGGGTGGGTTGACCACGCCGGCAATGTGACCGGACCCGGCAAGGACGAACTCTACCGGGCCACCAAGAAGCTTCGCGCCGATAAAGACGGACTGGGCCGGAGCGATGTGGTCCTCCTTCGTACCCAGATCGAAAACCGGAATGCGTATATCGCTGAGGCAGACCTGTGTGCCGGAGATTTCCATCTCGCCGCGGGCCAAGCGGTTTTGATGGTAGAACTCGCGCAGATAGAAGCGATGGTTCGCTGCTGGCATCCGCGTGGAATCCTGGTTCCAGTACAGGAGGTCAAAGGGGAACGGCTGCTTACCGAGCAGGTAGTTGTTTACGACGTAAGGCCATACGAGGTCTTTGGGACGCATCATGTTGAAGACGTTGGCCATGCGCGAACCATCGAGATAGCCGCGCTCAGCCATCATCTCTTCAAGGCTCTTGAGCTGTGCGTCGTCGATAAACAACAAGAGGTCGCCAGCTTTTGTAAAATCGACCTGCGTTGTGAGGAATGTCGCGGACGCGAAAATGTCTTCTCCGCGGGTGCTCAAGTAGGCGAGCGTTGTTGCGAGCAACGTGCCGCCGACGCAGTAACCGAGACCGTTGATGCGTTCTTCGCCCGTTTCTCGGCGAATGACATCCGCGGCCGTCAGCACACCTTCGTGCATATAGTCCTGGAAGTCTTTTTCAGCGAGGCTGCGGTCGGGATTGACCCAGGAGATAACGAAGACGGTGAAGCCCTGGTCAACTGCGAATTTTATGAAGCTTTTCGCGGGCGTGAGGTCGAGAATATAAAATTTGTTGATCCAGGGTGGAACGACGAGCAGAGGGATCTGGCGCACCTGCGGCGTGGACGGAGCGTATTGCAGGAGCTGCATGATGTCGTTCTGGAAAACGACCTTGCCGGGTGTCGTTGCCAAATTGCGTCCGACTTCGAAGGCGGCAAGGTCCGTCTGGCTTATTTTCAGCAGGTCTCCCGATCGCTCCATGTCATGGAACAGATTGTCCATGCCACGGACGAGGTTTTTGGCATTGCTGGAAAAGGTTTCCCGGACGACCTCCGGATTGGTCATTGGGAAGTTCGACGGTGACATCGCGCTGATCAGCTGGCGGAAATGATACTCTGCTCTCTGGCGTTCTCGTTCATCCAAACCCTGTGTGCCCGCAAGAAGGTCTTCCGCCCATTTTGAAGTGATGAGGTAGGATTGCTTCCAGAAATCGAAGTATGGGTTTTCAGACCAATCGGGGTCCGCGAAGCGGTTGTCGCCCTTCTCGGGCTCGACGTAAGGCTCAACCTCGTTGTCACCCAGCATACGACGGAGAGCGTTGTTCCAGATCACGGCATAGGATCGGAACAGCTCAGTCTGGGCCTCGGCGAGTTTGGCTGGGTCCGACGCCCACAGGGCAAAAACCTCGTTAACCGTCTTACCGGCCTCGACGATTTCTGACGCTGTGGAGTATGGGCCGGGCTTTGAGTCCGCGCGATCAAGGTATTGTGAGAGCACGCGTCCGCCCTGCTCCAGCATCTGGAGCATGTTGCGGGCGAATTCCTCAGGGTCTTCGATGGTGTAGGCGGAAACGTCACCGTTCGGCGCGGCAGGCGGTTTTTTCATGGCTTCCGATTGCTTTCGAAGACTTCTTTGTTAGGTGTGTTTTTGAGGATGCTCTTGGGATTTTTTAGGTTGCCGGAGCGTATGCGGCATTTGCGTACAAGTTGTGAACATCATATAGTTGAATAGGCTTGAATCGCAACGCGTTGCCTGTGTCGAGTCTGGGGGATATCGGGGGACAATTGGCTCACGTTCTTGCCAGAATTGGTCTTGCGCCAAAGTGGCTGGGTGCTGCTGCCATTATTATGGTGGCTGCGGCTGCGGGCGGTTGTGGCCATGCGTCTTTGACGCCGCTTCCTGACCTTGCCAGGCTGCCTTCAGATATGCTCAGCACAGAACAACAAAAAGCGGCCATCAAGGAGATGACCGAGCTGAGTGTTAAGCACGAGACTCAGGCGATCGATGCCATCGAAAAGGCACGCTAAGCCGCTTTTCTGATTTTTGTCCTGTCGTGCCGCTGGTGCATCGTCAAAAAAGTGCGTCCATTGCAGACGACAGTGGCGCATAAAGGTGTGCTACGTATAGACTTGCTGCAAATTTATCACGCGACCCGAGCGCTCTGCCCGAAAGGGAGCGCCAAAACGAAAGACATAACCGGTGATCGAGGAATTTCATCGCATCAAGCGCTTGCCGCCCTACGTGTTTGCTGAAGTCAATCGTCTGAAGGCCAACGCGCGGGCCGCCGGTGCCGATATCGTCGATCTGGGCATGGGCAATCCGGATTTGCCGACGCCGCAGCACATTGTCGACAAGCTGGTCGAAACGGTGAGCAAACCGCGGACCAACCGCTATTCAGCGTCAAAAGGTATTCCAGGATTGCGGCGGGCTCAGGCGGCTTATTATGCGCGCCGCTTCGGGGTGAAGCTTGATCCGGAAACGGAAATCGTCGCAACGCTCGGATCGAAGGAAGGCTTCGCCAACATGGCGCAAGCTATCACGGCCCCGGGTGACGTCATCCTCGTTCCAAACCCGACCTATCCGATCCACGAATTCGGATTCATCATTTCTGGCGCCGCAATCCGCCATGTGCCCGCTGGCACGGGTGAGGATTTCCTGCGCGCTGTCGAGCGTGCCTGCAAGCATTCCGTGCCGCGTCCGCTCGCGTTGGTCCTTTGCTTCCCTTCGAATCCAACGGCAATGGTGGCCGACTTGGATTTCTATAAGGAAGCTGTGGCTCTTGCCCGTAAGCTCGATCTTATCATTTTGTCGGACCTGGCTTATTCGGAAGTCTATTTTGACGATAACCCCCCGCCGTCTGTTTTGCAGGTGCCCGGCGCCAAGGATATCGCTGTCGAATTCACGTCGCTCTCAAAGACCTACAATATGCCCGGTTGGCGTATGGGCTTTGCCGTTGGCAACGAGCGGCTCATCGGTGCTCTCGCCCGGGTCAAATCCTATCTCGACTACGGTGCGTTCACGCCGATCCAAGTGGCGGCTGCGGCTGCATTGAATGGACCGCAGGAGTGCGTCTCCGAAATTCGCGAGACATACAAGCGACGCCGCGATTGTCTGGTCGAGAGCTTCGCTCGGGCCGGCTGGGACGTGCCGCCGCCGCCCGCGACCATGTTTTGCTGGGCTCCTATCCCTGAGCCGTTCCAGCAGCTGAGTTCCGTGGATTTCTCCAAGCTGCTGATCGAAAAGGCTGACGTGGCCGTTTCGCCGGGGCTCGGATTTGGCGAATACGGCGAAGGTTATGTACGTATTGCGCTGGTCGAGAACGAACATCGCATCCGGCAGGCGGCACGCAGCTTGAAAAAGTTCTTCGCCCAAGCGCAGGAAACGATGCATAACGTCATTCCTATTCCACAGAAAGCGACGCGTTAGGTTTCAATCCACCATCATGACAGAGCCTTTGAAACTGGGCATCGCCGGGCTTGGCACCGTCGGTGCAGGCCTCGTGCGGCTCCTTGAAGCCCACGGGGCTCGCCTTGCCGCGGCCTTGTCGCGTCCTATCCGCATTGTGGCTGTCAGTGCACGGTCACGCGGCAAGGGGCGTGGCTGCGATATCCATGAGTTCCGCTGGTTTGATGATCCAGTGGCGCTGGCGACCGATCCTGACATCGACGTTTTCGTCGAGCTGATGGGCGGTGACGAGGGCGTACCTAAGGAGGCGGTTGAGGCTGCGCTTAAGGCCGGCAAGCATGTTGTTACCGCCAACAAGGCGCTCTTAGCGAAGCATGGCGTGGCTTTGGCTGCTCTCGCCGAATCCAACGGCGTTGCGCTCAACTTTGAGGCGGCTGTTGCGGGGGGGATCCCCGTCATCAAATCGCTGCGCGAGTCTCTGCTGCCTAACAGCATCGAGCGCATCTATGGCATTCTAAACGGCACGTGCAACTATATCCTCACCACGATGGAGGAAGAGGGGCGGTCGTTTGCCGACGTGCTGAAGGAAGCCCAGGAAAAGGGGTATGCGGAAGCGGACCCGACGTTCGACATCGGCGGGTTTGATACGGCACACAAGCTGTCATTGCTGACGAGCCTCGCGTTCGGAACTGAGGTCGCCTTTGATCAGATCCACGTCGAAGGGATCGAGAAGATCACGCAGGCCGATATCGAGTCCGCCGACGATCTTGGCTATCGCATCAAGCTCCTGGGTGTCGCGATGCGTACGGCCAGTGGCATCGAGGCACGGGTGCATCCCACGATGGTGCCGAAGCATTCGGCGATCGCAGAGGTATCCGGGGTTACCAACTGTGTTGCGATCGATGGTGATTTCACTGGAAGCATGCTGCTTGTTGGCGCTGGTGCCGGTGCGCACCCGACGGCGGCAGCGGTCGCGAGTGATATCATAGACATCGCGCGCGGGCTGGTGATTGCTCCGTTCATCGTGTCTACGCGTGATCTGAAACCGCATCAACGTGCGCGTCTTGGTGAACATCAGGGTGCCTACTACGTGCGCCTGACGGTCGTCGACGCGCCGGGAACGATGGCCGTTATCGCAAAGCGTATGGGCGATGAGAATGTTTCCCTGGAAAGCGTGGTGCAGCGGAGGGAGCGGCATGTCCTGCCCGGTAGCGGGAAAGCAGGCGTGCCCGGACGACCGGCTCAGGTAACATTGATTACGCACGACACCACGGAAAATGCGATGCGCGCCGCGCTTGAAGCCATTGAGAAAGATGGCAAGGCGACGGAACCGCCGCAGATGATCCGCATTGAGAAGCTTTGAGCTGGGGCCGTTGCAAAACGCCCGATCGCGCTGAAATCGAGGAATACCATGGCAGGGACAGCGGCCGGCAAGGGATTAAGCCGGGGTCTTATCATCGACGTTGCACACGTGACGGAGCAGGCGGCAATTGCCGCGGCACGTTTGCGTGGGCGCGGCGACAAAAAGGGGGCCGACGGTGTCGCTGTCGATGCGATGCGTCAGGCCTTGGCGGATATCGATATTGCCGGCACGGTAGTGATCGGCGAAGGCGAGATGGATGAGGCGCCGATGCTGTACATCGGCGAGAAGGTCGGTACCGGGAATGGACCGGCGGTCGATATCGCCGTCGATCCGCTCGAAGGCACGACAATCTGCGCGAAGGCAATGCCGAATGCTCTGGCGGTTCTGGCGATCTCGGAGGCAGGTGGCCTCCTGCATGCTCCGGACATGTACATGGACAAGATCGCGATCGGTCCAGGGTATCCGGAAGGGGTCGTGGATCTTGACGCAACCCCGGCGGAGAACCTCTCAAACCTTGCTAAGGCCAAGGGGGTTCCCATCACCGAAATTACGGCCTGCATTCTGGATCGTGATCGCCATCGGGATCTGATCGCTGCGGTTCGTGCAGCTGGAGCGAGTGTACAACTCATCCCCGACGGAGACATCGCCGGCGTGATCTGGGCGACAGAGCCAGGAGAAACCGGCATCGATATCTACCTCGGCTCCGGAGGGGCTCCTGAGGGTGTGCTCGCGGCAGCGGCGCTACGCTCCAGCGGTGGTCAGATCCAGGGCCGCCTTTTGCCGGCTGACGATGCTGAGCGTGCCCGTGCGGAATCGATGGGCATCAAGGACATCAATCACAAGTTTTCGTTGTCCGAACTGGCGTCTAAGGACGTGATCTTTGCCGCGACAGGTGTGACGGGCGGCTCGCTGCTTGACGGCGTGCGGTTTTCAAACGGAGTCGCGCATACACATACGCTGATCATGCACTCTGGCTCGCGTGTGACGCGACGCATCCGAGCCACGATCCCTTTGGCGTAGCCGCGTCTTTTCCGCTTAGTTGTAGTTTCCCCCAGGCAAGATAGTCCCCGGGCTCGCGGGATATGCTCGAATCGGCGTAGAGCCGAAATTGAGGGGTAAGAGCCATGGGTATTGCGAGCAAGCGGGCGATCCTTGCGGATGCGGGGGAATCAGAAGCTTTCCTGGGTGTGACGGCTTCGGCGCGTGGGTTTACGTGGCGTGAGCGGTTAACGGGACAGGGGCATGCGTTGGCTGCTGCGATCAGCCAGCGTCACGGATTACCCGACCTACTGGGGCGTGTCCTCGCGGCCCGGGGCGTTGCCCTCGATGACGTCGAGACCTTTCTGGATCCGTCTTTAAAAGCATTGATGCCCGATCCGAGCGTTCTGCGCGATATGGATCGCACCGCGGCCCGGATTGCGGAGGCGATCGTCAAAGGCGAGCGCGTTGCAATCTTTGGCGACTACGACGTCGATGGGGCCTGCTCGTCGGCGCTCATGGCCCGATATTTCAAGAGCCATGGTCTATCGGCTCGGATTTATATTCCCGATCGGCTGTTTGAGGGATACGGGCCCAACGTTCAAGCCATTGAAGGGCTGATCAAGGACGGCGCGCAATTGATCGTGACGGTCGATTGCGGAACGACCAGTTTTGAGCCTCTGGCGCACGCGACAAAGCTCGGCGCGGATGTGTTGGTGATCGATCACCACCAGTCTGACGAGACGCTCCCGGATGTCGTCGCTGTCGTGAACCCTAACCGTCAAGATGATGTTTGCGGTCAGGGGCACTTGTGTGCCGCTGGCGTTGTGTTTCTTGTTCTGGTGGCGGTCACGCGCGAGCTCCGTCGTCGCGGTCATTATGCGCAGGGCACTGCTGAGCCAGCTTTGCTGGAACTTCTAGATCTGGTGGCGTTGGCCACGGTGTGTGACGTGGTCCCGTTGGTTGGGCTTAACCGCGCTTATGTGACCAAAGGTTTGCAGGTCATGCGCCAGCGGCGGAACCTTGGGCTTCGGGCGTTATTCGATGCTGCCGGGCTCGATCAGGCTCCGACGCCGTATCATCTGGGTTATATTCTCGGTCCCCGCATTAATGCGGGGGGCCGCATCGGCGACTCGGCTCTGGGCGCGCGGTTGTTGAGCCTGGACGATGGTGCTGAGGCGCAGCGTATCGCGGAAACGCTTGACCGTCTTAATCGCGAGCGGAAGGCCATTGAGACCGAAACACTTCAGGAGGCTATGGCTGAGGCTGAGCGCTGTGTTGAAGAGCAGCCCGATCTGCCAGTGATCGTTCTGGGAGCGGAAAATTGGCATAAAGGTATCGTTGGATTGGTTGCGAGCCGGTTGACTGAGCGCTTCCATCGGCCATCGTGTGTCATCTCCTGGACGCGCGATGGCGGGGACGGAGCGGTGACGGGCACAGGGTCGCTGCGTTCCGTCGCTGGTGTTGACATTGGCCGGGCGGTGCGTGCTGCAACGGCTTCCGGTTTACTGCTGAAAGGCGGCGGCCATGCCATGGCGGCAGGATTAACCGTCGCACAGGATAATCTTGAAGCTCTCCGTACCTTTTTCATGGATGAGTTGGCGAAAGGTGCCAAGCAGGCGCGTGAAACGGCAGGTCTCGACCATGATGGGGCGTTGACGCCGCAATCGGCCAACGATCAGATTTTGGCGTTGATCGAGCGCGCTGGGCCGTATGGTCAGGGGAATCCGCAACCCCGCTTTGCCTTTCCTGCGCATCGCGTGA
Organism: Filomicrobium sp.; assembly: GCF_025698805.1. Classification (NCBI taxonomy): domain Bacteria; kingdom Pseudomonadati; phylum Pseudomonadota; class Alphaproteobacteria; order Hyphomicrobiales; family Hyphomicrobiaceae; genus Filomicrobium; species Filomicrobium sp. The sequence continues at coordinate 123,692 of NZ_JAILWT010000007.1, read as the reverse complement.
AGTTTGCCAAGGTGGTTGGTGATGCACATGTTCGTGCGATCATCGAAGCGGGAGATGGATCTAGGCTCGATTGCATCGCTTTTCGCGCCGTTGGGCAGCCGCTGGGCGATTTATTGCTCGAAGCTAATGGCGGGTTTCCTATTCACGTCAGCGGGCATTTGCGGCGTGATACGTGGGGCGGGCGCAATCGGATTGAGTTGATGATTGAAGATGCGGCGGACCCGCGCAAACAAAGCTGAACGAAGCGTCGCAGGCTGTAAACTCCGACTTGCATGCCGAGGCAAACGTCAATATACGTTCGCGGACGCGCTCCCTTCGTCTATCGGTTAGGACGCCAGATTTTCAATCTGGAAAGACGGGTTCGACTCCCGTAGGGAGCGCCATTTACTTTTTAACTATATGATATTCCTAAATGTTTTTGGCGGAAAATCCCCACCGAGGCGCCGGGTGGGGAACTTTTGTTCTCACTTCGTCCTGATCAGCTTGCCCATCGCCTCGCCCGCCATCTTCTTGCGGCGGGCTGCTTTGGTGTAGCGCTCCGCCTCTGCGAGCGTCATCCAGCCGAATATTGCCATTAACTGTGAACTGGTCGCGCCGTTTTCCGCGGCGCTGGCGGCAGCCGCTTTGCGCAGTCCGTGCGCTGAGCAGCCGGTGAGACCCGCCTCATCGCAGCGCTCACGAAACCAGTTGCCGAATCCTGCAGCCGTAAATGGGCGATCGTACGCGGTAACGAGGTACGTCAGATCGCCGGTCGGACTGGCGTCGATGACCTCTTGCAGCACGTCAAGGATCGGGGTCTCGTGAATGATGGGCTTGCGATTGCGGTTCTTGTATTGCGTGAATCGGTGCCAGCCATCCCGCGCGTGCTGTTTCCCCAACAGGACGACGTCGGAACGGCGAACGCCGGTCCACATAAAAAGTGCCAGGGCAAGCCGGGCCTTGGTGCCTATGGGGTGCCGCTTTTCGAATTGCGCGACCTCCTCCAATGTCCACGTGTGCCACCCCGTGCCGGCGAGGGGCAACTTGGTGAGATCCCGTGCTGGATTGTTCGCGATCAGCTCGTCCTCAAGAGCCCATTTGAAGGCCGCTCGAATTGCTTTGACGCGGTCGCTGGCGGCTCCGGGCAGATCGGCCTTGCGATCGCGCAGGACCTTCAGCACGCGGGTGGTGATGCGCGCCAGGGGAAAGTCCGCGAATGCCTCTTTGGCACCGGGGAAGACCGGCTCTTGAAACGTGGATTCGAGCACGCGCCGGCGTGTGCGCTGGGTGCTCGGATCGAGGAGCCTGAAAGCAGGGGAGCCGAAATAGGACACACACAGCCAACGGTACGTGCCCGGTGTCGGTGTGCGGTTGAGGCTCGTAGGGGGGACCGGCGGGGCCTCCGATGCAGCAAGAAGTTCGTGGTATCGTTTCGAGAACGCCTCAGTTCCCGGACATTCCTGGATGCGAATTTTCGGGGCGCCCTTGCGGCGACGGAAGTAGATCCGCACGTTGCCGTGGCGGTCGACATCCTCGTGCACGTATTTGAGCTTCAGCGTAACCATCGCAGTCACCCTCAGACTGCGGCCTGACCCCAAACGTCATCGGCTTCGGCGGGGCGGCCGTCGACCACTGCATCAGGCAACTCGGCAAAGAACCTGTCAAGCTGTAGGCGGTCCCAAACTGTGCGCGCTCCGATTTGCTTCGCGGGCGGCATGCGGCCGTCCTTGACCATGGCATCGAACGTCGTCGGCGAAATGCCGATATAGGCCGCCGCCTCTGCTCGGGAAAGCCCGCGCGGCGGCAGGCTGGGTGGAAGAGCGTGGCGACGGTTAGACATCGTCCCAATCCTCCCAGTCGATAGTAGGTTGCGTGTAGTCAGCAATCTGCCCATCAGGGCCAATGCTCATAATTATGTAGTCGCCGAAACCCCTGTCGCCGTGGCAGAGGAAGTCGTTCGGGACGTAGTGGCCGCGCCACTTCGCCAGCCTATTTCCATCGGCGTCGGTCAGCCAGTATTCGCCTGCATCGCATACCTTGTAGTGAATGTTGGCGACGGTGCCTTCTGGCCAATTCTTTACGTTGCCGCTGGCCAATTCAATCGCGATGATCCATGTCTTCCCGTTGCGCCCAGGAATGTGGCTTCCGTCAACATCTTCAACGCCGTTGACTGTGGCATCCTCCCAGTAACGGACATCCGCTTCGACGTGGATGTGGGTGGGCTCAGTCCGTTCGTCGCGGCTCATAGCACTTCCTCGAGGTCATGTTGGAGGTCGATGACACCAGTCTCCATGTCCATGGAACCCAGCTGATCACAATCATTGGGTGGGCCCATAAAGCGCTCTGCCAGCTTAGCAGCTGCTTCCAGGCCATCGGTATAGGTGTCGGTCATGCTGCCACCCGTTTCTGGAGGTCTAGTTCTTGCCGCCAGTGGGTACACAGCGCTTGCCATGGGCCATCCCAAAATGCGCGGGCTTGCGGGTTGTCTACGGTCTCGATCGGTGGGTAGACGTCGAACACCTTGTTGAACCAATCACAGCGCATGAGGCGTTCTGCGAACAAGTGTTCCGAACCTGCATCGCCACAGTCGTCGACGTCATCGCGCCACTCATGCGCTATGCGTCGGTCGATCACTCCACTTTCGCGAAGGCGAAAGATTTCAGCCTTGATAGAGTTGATCGTTTTTCCTTCGTCGAACAGCTCGTAGCTTCCGCCCATGGCTTTGTTCATGAAGTAGTCGAAACTTAAATCGCACAGAAACTCGCGGAGCGATCTATCGCCAATCGCCGTCCAGGTGTAAGCGTAGCTTCCGAAATCTGACTGCACATCGATCTGACCGCCTCCGCGCCATTCGCGGATTGTAGCGATTGCCCAGCCCCAACCCTGTCGGCCTCGCTCGCGCACTTTGTAGACGCGAGCGATGTCAGTCGTGACGGCGTAGTGAGGCTTCAACATAGCGCTTCCCCCGAGTGTCAGATGGAAAAGGTGGGGCGGGGTGCGCGACGGTCAAGAAACGCACGCCCGCCCGTCCGGTACGACGGGGCTTAGGGGGCGGCGACGTCGAACCGGTATTTCAGGACGGCGCGGGCCGTGTGCAGGCCGCTGTCGAATTTGAGATTGGCCGCACCGGGCAGGATCGCGACGTCAACATCTTCGAGATCGGAATAGCGATACTCCGCCCCCACCACGATGTTCTCGACGACCTCCACTTCGATGCCGCCGCCGTAAACGACGCCGTCGCGGTCATCGATATCGAAGGACGCGCCGAGCGCTGGGCTCGAGATGTCGCCATACCGCGCACGGGTCCAGCCGATCAGGCCATAGACGAGCGTCCGCTCGGTCGCCATGAAACCGAGACGCCCGCCGACGGACCACTGGTCCTCGAGGTCCCACTCGATCAGGTTGCCCGGTGCGCCGAACGCGCCCACCTCGAAATCCGCCGAATGCCAGGAATAATCACCCCAGGCCCCGACCACCCATGCGCCGGTGCGCCAGTCGCACCCGCCGGTGATGCCGCCGGACATGCCGTCGGCGCCGATGCTGTCGACGGTGACCAGGCCGGCGGGGCCGCCCACAGCGTCGAGGGAGAGATCGGACTGCGCGATCGACTGGCCGAGCGTGACGCCGCCGTAGCACGACGTCGCCGCGTGCGCTGGGCCCAGGAGGGCGGCAGTGGAAATGAGCAGCGCACACGCGCCGTAGAGAAAACTTTTCATAAAAAGGTCCTTTCGGTTGGTACGCGTTGGCACTCAGGTTCTGCGCTTTGCGCGTGCCCTGCCCGGCCGGCTGTGGGATATGGGAGCCGGGCCGGGCAGGGGCGCCCCCGCTGCCGGGCACTCAAGGCGCGGTAGGGTTTCGTCGATCAGATGGGCGGCGCTCGATGCGAGCTGCCGCTGGCGCGGAGTCGCCTTGGCTGGAAGCAGCGCGCGCACGGCGGCGTTGGCTTCGCACAAGGCGTCGCGGATCTGCGGGATCGCCTCGAGCACGGCGCGGTGCTCGTCGAGCGTGGTGCGCGCCATCGCGGCGGCGGAGAGCCAGCCGTGGCGCCAGAGCGTGGGGTGTTCCGGATCGAACGGTTTGCCCGCCCAAAAGGCGTGCTGCCCGTTCATGCAGAGTTCGGCGTCGTCTGAATTATCTCGGTCGCTCACGGGCTGATCCTCGCTGCGCTCGGGCCCTCCGCGGGGGCGGCGCTCGCGCCGGGTCGCTTTGCTCCCGGACAGGAGACCGCCTTGGCGGAGGTCGGATTAGGTTGCGGAAACGAATTTGAGCTTCGGCTTCAGAAGCTTTTTGAGGCCGCCGGGTTCGCGGGCGAGCGCTTCGATCTGCACCTCCTCGACTTCGTCGACAAGGGTGGGCGGCAGGCTGACGCCGCGCTTGGCGAGGATCGACAGCGCCGTGTGCGCCAGCGTTGCGAGTTCGACGTTGCTGGCTGTCGTTTCGAGGAATTTGGCCGGGTCGGCCGGAATGCCGGTGATGTCCATGTGTGCCCCCTTTAGATGGTCGTCGATCGGAATCGACCGGGGCAAACGGTACGTACGCGAAAAGCGTAATGTCAAACGCAAAAAACGTACATTGTCGCGTTCGTCCGTGTTCTGCGTTAATCAGGGGCGGCGATCTGAGGGAGGGTTAAATGCAAAAAACGTATGCGATGACGTTGATTTTTCTGGCGGCTTCCAGCGTCGGTGCGTCGGCGCAACAAATTCCAGATTTCGATGTGGAGAAGCAGTGCGCCGAACAGGCAGCCCTCGTTTCCGGCGGCAATTTCATGCGGAACGCGTGTTTGCAGCAGGAGCAGCGCTCCTATGATTCGCTCAAAGCGGACTGGGCGACCCTCGCCCCCAGCATCAAGTCGCACTGCATCGAGATGGCCCGCACGGTCGTGCCGACTTACTTCATGCTCAATGCGTGCGTGCGCCAGGAGATCAAGGCCGCCCAGGAGGCTGATCGGTTTCAGTTCAAGAAATAGCGGCTACTCGATCCGCTGCGAGCCGACGACGAGGCCCATGATTTCGACGGTGTCGGCATCGCTAGACTTGTCGACGAGAATGGAGTCGTGCGCGGGGTTGCTGGACCGTGGCACCAGCCACACGCGTTTTTCCGCGTCCCGCCGGTATTCCTTCACCGTGGCTTCCGTTTGCCCCTGCCGATGGCGCAAAACAACGACGCGATCGCCGGGTTTCGGGCGTGCGCCGATGTCGGCGAGCTTGACGATCACGACATAGGACCCGTCGGGATAGACTTCGTCCATGCTGTCGCCGGCGACACGCAAAGCGTAGCGCTGGGCGCCGGGGTGACGCTCATCGACGAACGAGATCAGGAACGGCAGCCATTCGCTGCGCGGCCATTCGACCGCTTCACGCCAAACCCCGGCCGCAACTTCCCCGATGCACCAGATGATCTGGTGCTGGTCGAGAGAAACCATTTGCGTGGGACTTAGGTCGTCTATGCCCGCTAACATCAAAATCTCCTCCCGGCTTACCGGAGGAGACCCCTTCCCAGAGAGAACATCGGCCAACCTGCGAACCATGTGCAAGGGCAGATATGGTTTTTTAAACAGGTCCGGATCTTCGTAGCGCTGATAGCTCGAGCTTCCCTTCAGCCCGAGCGCCTTGGCGACGTTCGCCATGGACATGCCCGTCCGTTCACGGATTGATTTCAATTTCAACGGTGTCGGCGTATCATTTTTCATGTGGCGGACATTCGCGCTTCGCGTATACGCTTTCCACGTTTGACCGACGTACGTTTTTGACGTATAGATTCGGCATGACTGGAGAGGCCCTTTCCCAAGCAGAGCACGTGTTGAGTAAGCTCGGTGGCGTGAATGCCGCCGCGCGACTCCTCGGTCATCGGAATGCTTCCACCGTACAAGGATGGAAGCGGCGTGGCTACATTCCTGCCCCCCGGCAGCCCGAGGTCTATCTCAAGGCACGCGCGGCGGGGATCGGTTTGAGCCCTCTGGATTTCGTTGTGCATGTGACCTGGATCGCGGTGCCGGATGGCGAAGCGGCAGCAGTCTGAGCGCGTGAGTTTCCGTGGCGTTCTGCGTTGGTGCCTGAGTGCCCGCTTCGGGCGTTTCCTCCCTAGACCTGGCCCGCTGGTTTAGCAGCGGGCCCTCTTTAGGGAAGAGTTATTTCGCTCACGCTGCTGATCGCGCTTGCGCGCGGCAGCTCCGCGGGGGCGCCGCTAAGCGGCGGGTCGCCTTGCTCGCGAACAGGTGCGTGACGGAGAGACGAGAAGATTGCGTTTTCGAGTTCTGGCAGAGGCGGGGAAAGCAGACCCGCTAGCGCGTTTATGGCTCGGGATGCATGGGACATTGTCCGCCCCTACGCGCAGGGGAGTGAGTTGACCGAGGAGCCGGGATGGCGTCCGGCCTGCCAGTTTCAGTCGCGTATCCCGAGGGGAGTCCTGCGAGGGTTTGCGCATGACGCGCATCTGCCCCGGCCATGTGGTGGCTTGCCATGGCGGAACAGCAGGCGGACCGGTCCCGTTAAAGCGTCGCGTTGCCGGTCCGAGTATTGCGTTGGTTCAGTTCGCTCACGCGCGCTGTTCCGGCTTGCGCCGGGCGCGCTCCGCGGGGGCGGACTTCGTCCGGGTCGCCTTGCTCCCTGGACCGCTCACGCGGTCCTTTGGACACCATTGTCCGGGAGCGACTGCGACCCGCAGCTGAGCTGCGCGCTCGCGCAGGGGCCCGAGGCCAACGGCCGAGGAAGCGCCCCGTGAGCGATTTAATAACGGGGGTTTTATGCTCGCGACGCCGAACCGACTCAAGCGCTGGGTGCGCCGGTTCTTAGCACCGGTTTCCGTCCTGTCGACTCCGGTGCCGATCAGGACGCTTCCGCCGCCGCCGGTTGCGAACCGGTTCGCGCCACCGGTAAGCCCGGTGCGCACCGATCCTCGTCCACCGGTGAAACCGGCCGACAGCGACTCCGAGACGCCGCTCTATGCGCGGGCGGAAAGCTGGGAGGGCGAGCAAGGCTTGCGCTGGCTGCCACCGATAGAGCACGCCAAGCGACTCTTGATTTGGTTGCAGGAGCCGCGCGCGCAGACGCTCACGTTTGCCGAGGTCCACAACGCCTATTTCGAGTTCTGCATGGAGGAGTGGATTGCACCGATCGGCTGGGTGGCCGTGGCGCGCCACTTCACCGGTATGACCGGCGGTAAAGCCTACCGGTCCGCCGTCGATCCGCGCAGCGGTCTGCGTGAGGCGCGGGAACGGATCTACCGAATCCCGGCGCGTCGCAAAGAAGCCGACAAACCGGTCGCGCCGGGCACCTCCGAACCGATGCGGAGGGCGGCATGACTGACGTCGTTATAAGCTCAGCAATGCTGCTGATCGAAGCCGAACGCCAGCGCCAAATCGACGAAGAAGGCTGGACGCCAGACCATGACGATCAGCATGAGGACGGCGAGCTGATGCGCGCCGCCATGTGCTACTACCTGCACGCGATCATAACGGCGAGCTATAGAGACGTTGTCGTGGGGCAACAGCAGGACCGACGCATCCGCACGCGTCGCGCATACGAGACGGTGACCGTCCCTGTTCCGATTAGCTGGCCCTGGGAACGTAGGTGGTGGAAGCCTCGGAATAAGAAGCGAGACCTAGTTCGCTCAGGCGCTCTCATGCTCGCCGAGAAAGATCGGCTTTCACGTCTTGGACGCGACAGCTCTCACATCAATCACAAGCTAGGTCTTGTTGAGGCGGCTCTGTCAGAGGAGATCGCCAAATGAAGGTAACCCCGATCCTGTTTTCAGGTCCGATGGTCTGTGCGCTCCTGCGCGAGATCGAGAAGCCTGGCACCGGCAAGACGCAGACGCGGCGAGTTCTATCCCCAGACAACATTCGCTTCATGCGTGGCGGGATCAATGAGCCGATCGTTAAGTGCACGCCGACGAAAGAAATGCTGGCCGAAGCGCTGGAAGGCGCTCGGAATATGCGGCTGATCGAGCACGTGCTGACATGGGATTGCCCCGGCGCTGGCTACGTCATGGCAAACCTAAAATATGCCCCCGGCGATCTGCTTTGGGTGAGGGAGACGTGGTGCGAGGGGCCCATCGGTCGCGACGGTGTCGTGGAAGATTGGCGGGAGTATTTTTACCGCGCGACGGACCACGACGTGATGGGGATAGACGACGGCGACGGGTTTTCCGTGCTCAACGCCGACGGGTCCCTCAAGTCGCCTTGGCGTCCTTCAATCCATATGCCTCGTCGCGCGTCCCGCCTGACGCTTGAAGTCACAGACGTTCGGGTCGAGCGCCTGCAGGACATCAGCGAAGAGGACGCGATTGCGGAGGGCGTCAGTCGCATTGCCACGGTCGGGGGTGCCGGCTGGCAAGACTATTCGGGCGGGGTTGGTTTCGGCGATCCGCGCCGGAGTTTCCTATCGCTCTGGGACTCCCTCAACGAGGCGCGCGGCTTCGGCTGGGATGTGAATCCCTGGGTCGTCGCGGTGACGTTCAAAGTGCACCGCGTCAACATCGACGCCCTTCTCGAAAAACTCACGAAATACGCCTGCGAAGACGGCGTCGATCTATCGGACCGAAGGTCCGGGGAGCAAAGCGACCCGGCGCTGGGCGCCGCGCCTGTGCAGGCGCTCGGCGAAGCCGGACAAGCGCCGTGAACCAAACAAAGAGCCCCTGAGGCGGCACCCTCAGAGGCTCGATGGTGTGAGTAAGTCAGTGAGAACGGGGCCGGGATATCCGGTCGACCAGGGGGACTGGAGGACCGCCGGCGTGGAAGCCGTTCGCGCGGTGCGGGCGAACTCATGCCAGCAACCGCCCGACGGTCCCACTGTTCGATGACACGGTCAAGTGGCGCGCTGGGTGCGCGCTGTGGACGAAGGGGGATCTGATGAGCGTTCACCGCGTTCCAGTTTGGACCTGGCGCGACGCTGTTCGCAAGGCGGCGATCCCGCCTTTGACGAAGCTCGTGTGCTGGGCGATTTCCAACTATCTCGCGGACGTCGGTGAGGGCTGCTTTCCGTCGATCGAAACGCTGGTCGCCGACACGGGGCTGTCCAAGCCGTCCGTGATCAAACACGTGCAGTCGGCCATCGCGCACGGGCTGCTGACCGCGACGCCGCGCCGTGGCCAGGATGGCCGCATCCAGCGAACCGTCTACCATCCGCAGTTCCCGGAATATGCCGTGTTGCCGAGCGCGCCGGCGTCAGCGTCGGGGGCTAACGAGGTCAACGCCGTTAACCCGGATAAGCCGGGTCAAGGAGCTTTACCTGGATCGCCTGAGGACGCGACCGCCCAGGTCAACGCCGTTAACCCGGACAGTCCAGGTCAAGGAGCTTTACCCGGTCCAGGTCAATCTCAGAGGCCGCACCAGGTAAACGACGTTTACCATAACTATCCACTAGAACCTTCCACTTCCCCCCCGACCCCCCAAGGGGCCGAGAGAGAGGGGGACGATAGGACTTTGTTTTCGGATCAGACGGCCGACCGATCGGGGAAACCGGATCCGCATCCCATCGACGGGTGGGCGGGCCGATGGACGGCCGCCGCGCAATCCGAAATCGGGCTGCTGTTCGACAACCCCATCGCCGCACACGTTGCGGGCGATTTCCTGGCGCGGCTCGTCGGCGTGCTGTGTCCACCGGCGCATGTCGATGCGGTGGCCTACGTGCGGCAGGTCAAGAACCGGCTGCAGCCGTTTGCGCCGGCCGTGCTGCGCGCCATCGCCGACAAGCTGATCGAAACCCAACACCGCGACATGCCGGCGACGGCGAAGCTCGTCGAGCTGGCCACCGTCGAAGCACGCCGGCAGGAGGCGCTCGCGGCGCGCGACCAGGTCGCCGCGGCGGCTGCGACGCCTGTGCGTCACGTGATCCGCCGCGACACCGTGCAGTGGGCCCCCTGGATCGACGAGCTGAACGCCCGCGGACTCGCCGACGCCGCGCAACGGGCCCATGCCGCCGGCGCCATCGTCGTGACGGCGAAACTGCCCCGCGCTGGGGCCGAATTGATCGCAATCGGAGAGGGGCTATGAGCGCTCACGCTGCTAATCGCGCTGTCGCGCGGCAGCTCCGCTGGGGCGGCCTATCGGCCGGGTCGCAGTCGCTCCCGGACATGGTTCCCGAATGCGCCGTGAGCGCAAACAACAAGGAGACCTAAGCCATGGCTGAACGGAGCGGCACGTGCATCGACTGCGGAGGTCCGTTTCTCGCGCGCGGCGGAAAACGCAAACGCTGCAACACGTGCGCCGACGAGCATGACCGCGTTCGGCAGCTCGCCCGCAAAAAGGCACAGCGCGAGGCCCGGGCCGCAGCCCGTGTGGCTGCAGCGCAGGAAGTGCGGTCGTGAGCGCGTCGCGCGACATGCCCACGGATCTGCCGCGCTGGCTGACGGCCGATATCTTGCGGGCGGTGGCCGAAGAATTCGCGGTCGCGCCGTCGCGGATCGTCGATCACGTGCGGGGTGCGCAAATCGACCGGGCACGCCAGGCGGTGATCTGGATTGCTGTAAGGGGCGGGCGCGGCCCGACACCGATCGGGCGCGTTCTCGATCGCGATCCCTCTACCGTGCGCACGAACTACATCACAGCCGGTTGCTGGCTCGACCACGACGCTGGCTTCAAGGCCCGCGTACTGGCGGCGATCGACCGGCTGCGCCGTGGGGATCTGTCTTCGCGTCGCGCGCTCGACGCCCGGTTCGGTGTTTCCGCCCGCGTCGCTGTCCCGCGCCTTGCTTCTTCCGTTCCACCAGGAGCCCACCCATGAGATCGTTTGCTCAAGACCTCACCGCCCTCTGGCAGCGCACACGCCTGATGAGCGCCGCGCTCGACGACGTCGACAAGGCCATCGGCCGGTTTGCGGAAGTCTCAGGCGGGCCGGCGACGCCCTATCCCGATCCGTGGCCGTCTGGTGGACCGGCACATGATCCGATCAATGAAGCGCCAGAGCCGTCTCCGGCGCCGCCGCAGCCGCAGAGCACGGAGGAGTTTTCGCTGACGCGGGCGATCGAAGCGGTCCGCCGGAAGCGGGATGCGCGGGAGCGGGTGGGATGAGTTGTTTCGCTCACGCTGATTTCGCTCACGGCGCTGATCCGGCGCAAGAGCGCCGGGCGGCATCATTGGCGCGCGTCTCCGACACGACGCGGGGGCGGCCTTCGGCCGGGTTGCGTCCTGCCGGAGGCAGGCAAGCAAAGTGTCTCCCGGACAGGCACCCTATGCCAGGGCAGAGCTTTATCGCGCCCGATCTGTTCGAGGGTGGCCCCGCCGCGTGGCCGTTCGGCGACCTGGTCCCGCAGGCGTACGATCTCGTGATGATCGATGTTGCTTGGCGGTTTAAGAACTATTCCCAGTTGGGAGAAAGCAAAGGGCCGGAGCCGCACTACCGCACGATGTCGGACGCGGAGATTTTGGCGTTGCCCGTGGCGGACCTGGCGCGAGAAAACTGCGCTCTGTGGATGTGGGCGACATCGCCCCGCCTCGATTTCGCAATCCGCGTACTCGACGTGTGGGGCTTCGAGTTCGTGACGGCGGGGGCCTGGAACAAGCGGCGCTGGGGCACCGGCTACGTGCTGCGCTCGCTGTGCGAACCGTTTCTGATCGCCAAGCGCGGCAATCCGAAGATCGATGGCCGTTCGGTGCCGAACCTCATCACGGAGTCCCGGCGCGAGCACTCGCGCAAACCGGAACGCGCCTATGAGCTTGCCGAAAAGATGATGCCGACGGCGCGCCGTGCCGATGTCTATTCCCGCACCGACCGGCCGGGCTGGGAGGCCTTTGGCGATGAAGCCGGAAAATTCAACGAGGGAGATGACGGGCTATGACCGTGTTGCAGGCCTCCACCCAAGCGCAGCTGCGCCAGTACATCGAGCAGATCGAGCGACTCGAGGAAGAAAAGAAGGCGATCGGCGGCGACATCAAAGACAAGTTCATGGAAGCCAAGTGCCAGGGCTTCGATGTGAAAGCCATGCGCAAGGTGATCGCGCTGCGCAAGAAATCGAAGGTCGAGCGCGACGAGGAAGACGCGATCCTGAACGTCTACCTGCACGCCATGGGCATGGCCGGGACGCCGCTCGACGATTGGGCGAACGAGCAGGAGACGCCGACGGCCAACGACACGGAAAGCACCATCAGCCTCAACGGCGGACCCGCAGTACCGATGTCCGTCGTCAAGGAGGCCCTCACCGTTGTGAAAGCCGAGAAACGCGCCAAAGGCCGCCTGCGCGGCCAGCGTGTCGAACTGCCGGAGGGTGCCGAGGGATGAGCCTTCCAACGGGGACAGCAGAGCAGGAGATTCGGACAGCAGCGGAACAGCTCGCACGGCGGTATTGGCCGTCGGCGCGCATCGTTCATGAACTCAACGTGGAGAACGGGATTAGCCGTGCCGACATTGCTGTGATTACGGCCGATCGGTTGATCCTCATGGAGCTGAAATCTGAGCGTGACACGCTCGATCGACTCCCAAACCAAATCGAACAATTCACCAAGGTGGCGCATCACGTGATCGTCGTTGCCCATCGCAAGTGGTGCGACTCTCCAGGATGGCAAACGAACAACGAGGGGCAGCCATTCCTTCCGCAAGCCCCAATATTCAGGCCGTCTGCTGGTGCGACGGTGTGGGAGTATTCGGAGGGGAAGTGTAAGGGCAATGCGCCACATGCGGGGTGCTCGTGGCCATGGACTGCCCGCATGCTCAATCTGCTGTGGAACTCTGAATTGCAGCGGGTTTGTTATGTGCTCCGGGTGGCGACGACAAAGCGCCCAACTCGCGGGGCGATGATTGACGATCTCATGCGACTGTGCCGCGCGCCGGAACTTGAACAAGCGGTTCTGGCGCAGCTTCGGACCCGCCAGTTCGCAACAGATGACGCAATCCAAAAGCGGAAGGACGACGCGGCAGAGGCAACCACCTGTCCGGGAGCAAAGCGACCCGGCGCGAGCACCGCGCCCGCGCAGGCGCCCGAGGCGACAGCCGAGGAGACAGCGCCATGACCGAACTCTGGTACTCCCCTGCCGATGGCTTGCCGCCGCTCGGTGTGCGCGTCGAGGTGTTGTGGCGCGGGCGGACATTCAAGGCTGCGAGGATCGCAAGGAAGGGCGGTCGCGGTCACGTCTGGATGACGACGACGGAATGGGTCGCGTGGACGGACTGGGTCGACGGTGCGCCCCGGCGGAAACACGACCGGCGTTCGAGCCCCGTGCCGGTGATGCTGCCCGATGACGGTCTGCCCGGCGTGCCGCGCCATGGCGAGGACGCGCTGGGTCTGGACCCCGACGCCTGGCGGCCGGAGAACCCTGCGGCCTGGAAAATGCCGCTTCCCGTACCGATCCACGGCATTCAAGCCGGGCGCATGTGGTCGGCGCGCGGCGGGTTCAGCGCGGTCGACGAGGCCGAGGCCGCCGAACTGGCCCGCGAGATGGAAGCCGAGCGGGAGACGGCGCGGGCGCAAGGCGCGCTGCATGGAGCAGATGGGGAAACCGGGACGCGCTGGTGGCTCGACCCGACCCGCGTCACCTATTCGCCGCCGGGACAGGTTTCGATTGCGGAATCGGAGGCACGGGTGTCGCGGGCGATCCTGACGGACGGGCTGACGGGGCAGCGTAACCCGCAAGGCGTCCGGACGTCGCGGGCGCTGGCCGACATAACGGCGGACGGGTTGGGCGATGACGATGAGATCGCCGATCGCGTGGCGCGCTTCGATCCGCTGCCGCAGGACATCGAGGATTACCTGACCGCCATGGGCTGGTTCGCGCAGCTGTGCGTGACCAACTGCAGCTATGGCTACGTGTTCGGTGATTTCACCACCGCGCAGCTCGCATTGGTGTGGCGGGCGCGGGGGCGGAGCTGGCGGTCGATCGCAGGCGACTTGTGTGTGAGCGATGACACGACGCATCGGAACTTCGCCGAAGGCCTGGTGCGTGTGCATCGCGTCGCCAACGGCCGGCCGGCGACGGGGACGGTTTCGGTGCATGCGGAACGGGCCGCGCTGGCAGATCGAGACAAGCAAATCCGACGGAGGGCGGCGTGACCACGGCACAGGAGCTTGCGGCGCATTACGGGCTGGCGACGGCGGACACGCTGCCGCCGTTGCCGTCGGGCGAGGAGGCCTGGGGCACGGTGCTGCCGCCGCTCAAACTCACGCCCGGCCAGCTCAAGCTGTTCAAGAAATTCAAGCCGCATGCGCTGTGCATCGTGGGGACCGACGGGCCTGTGTCCACCAACCTGTTGACGCCGGAGGGGCGGATCAAGAAGCGCATCGGCGGCCACAACAGCGGGTACTGGCAAATGCGCACGGCCACGACGGGCAGCCACAAGGACACGGTGACGGCCAACTACGACAAGGCCCCGGACCGGCGCACGGGCGTGCAGATCCGGCTGTGGCTGCGCACCGAGGAGCACGCCAAGCGGCTTGAACGCAAGGTGCTTGCGCTCATTGAGCACTACGCCGAGGAAGCGATGGGCACGCCGTTGCTCAATGGGTTCGTCGACGTCGGTCCGCAGTTCCGGTTTGAGATCCTCGAGGGCGAGATCCTCAGCCGCGCGGCGCAGGAGGGCTATGGCGTGCGCAACGACCGCGAACTGGTGGCGTGGCTGGAGAAGATCCGACGCGAGGAAGATTTGCTGGAAGGGGTGGGGGGATGAGGTTGCGAACCTGGCACTGTCTGCTCATGGGGCCGATGCTGATGGTGGCGGGGATCGCCGTCACCTCGCCGCTGTTGACGTTCACGGGGTACGGCTTGGCGATGTACTGGTTTGGGATCGTCCTTGAGCGGCTCGATCGGCAGCAGGCGAAACCGGTTTGCCGTGTGTGCGCCGACGAGAACCTGAGCGTGGCGCTTTACAGCGACGAGGTGCGCGACCTGGCGCTGATCGACGACCGGCTGGCGGCGCGTGACGTCGTTGGGGCGCGGTTCCTGTTGGAGCGATTGCTCGATGATATCGAGCCGGACTGGCGGGGGATGCGATGACGGGATTTGTCATCCTTGCGGCCTGCCTTGCTCTTGCGAACGCCGCAATCGGCCAGATCGATGAGGCCTGCGTGATCTGGCTTGCGGTGATAATTCTGTCGATGGCGACCGGAGCACGCAGTGAACTGTGGGACGGGTTTTTGAAGGGTTACTATGGTGCCCGTAAATCTCCTGTCCGGGAGCAAGGCGACCCGGCGCATAGCGCCGCGCACGCGCAGGGGCCTGAGCGAAGCGAAGATCAGCCCCGTGAGCCATTTCAAACCAACACAGAAAATATTCGGGCCATGCGGCTGCGGTTGCGGCGCCTTGGCCGCGACGACGGGGCCTATTCGGACAGCGATGTGCTCGGCCTGATCAAGGCCGTCGATGCGTTTTTGGCGCATGGGGAGCTGTGCCGCGTCGCGCTGGGGGACGGCCGCCAGATCGAGATCACGTGGCGTACGCAGATCGTGACGACGGATCACAAGGCAGGAGGGAAAGGGCGATGATTCAGCGTTGATCGACCAAATATGTCAGCAACTCGTTTCTTAAGGTGTCGAACTGATCTTGCACCTTCTCCCAAAATGGGTCGTCGACCTCTGGTCCATCAAGTTCCCAAACAAACAAAATGCTCGCCCCCAGGGCTTCCAGAGAGCCGCTGAGCACTTTCTCGAAGCGCTCATCATCCTTCAACAGTGACCGAAGGCTGTCATTCATCATTTTGATCCGCGAATGCCCTCGCAGGATACTTTCGCAAGAGACCGAAACTGCGTCCATCAGCGCGGCAACCGGCCGGTCTATATAGAGCATTGTCGCTTCCGCCCTGAAAGTCCGCAAATTGTGGAGTTCGCTTTCCAGCTGAGCCACCTTCTTAGGCATTGGTTTTCTTGCGAGGCTTTCAGCCAAGTTCATCTTCTCCGAGAGAAGCTCTTTATCCTGTGTGAACATTACGGCTATCGTGCCGTACCTAGCCGATGCCGCGGCGTTCTCCAGCTTTTGGCTCTGCCGCAATATTAGCTGGGCAGTATTAGCCCTGCGTCGCGCATCATCCGGTCGCCGCCATTCAACGTATGCCGCGAACGCCAGTGCGGCGGCAACCGCCGTGCTTAGACCCTGAAGCCAACTTGGCGCAGCTTGGGATAAAAAATCTCGCGCTTGCTGCGAAATCGATATGCCCGATAGAGCTGCACCGAAAACAAAGAGACCAAACAGAACAAGACCGAGGACGGCCCATAAAATGAGTTTGATTAACATGATGTTCTCGAATTGCGACCGCGCGGTGTTGAGGGATTTCCTATGCCGCCAGCAAATCTTGCTTATCCTTACCCGCCTGCACAATGCGCATGTGCGCTGGGTCGTGGCTGTGCACCAAGCTATAGGCGTCTTCAACGCTGCCCGTGAGCCACGTCTCGAACTCGTCTTCTGACGTCAGCAACACCGGCATGCGGTCGTGATTGATCTCACGCGTCAGGGCGTTGGGATCGGTGGTCATGAACGACACCGTTTCAATCTCGACGGGCTCGCCGTCCTTCTTGATCGGGCCGTTCCAGCGCCGCCAGATGCCGGGGAAGGCGAAGAGCGGGCGCTGTTCGTCGCCCTTGAGCGCAAACCACACCCACTTGGCCGGTTTTTCGCCATTGGGATCCGCGTAGGACGTCGCCGGCACCAGGCAGCGCCGGGATTCGAATGACGCGCGCCAGAACGGGCTCGTCCGGATCTTGTCGTCGCGCACGTTGGTCACGAAGCGCGGGGCCTTATCCTTCTGCGGGAACACAAACCCCCACATCATGATGGCGATCTCGCGCGCACCGTCGTCCGCTTGGCGTACGACGGGGATTTTGCTTTTCGGCCAGAACGAGGATTGCGGATCGAAATCCGGAGCGCGGTTGTGTGAGACCCGAAACCATCGGGCTACCTCGTCGCGCGAGCGGGATTGCGAAAAGCAGTTGCACACAGGGCTTTCTCCTCTCCTCTTGACCGCGATCGGCATCAGGAACAAAATAGGAACATACAACCGGAGTTCAAGCGTAGCGTGAGGCAAAGATGCGGCGACGGCAAGACACGATCAAGATCAACAAATGGACGGTGAACCAGCAATGGCCCTATCGCGTGGCGATCCGCTCGGACCAGGTGCGCGGTGGTGGCTTCGTTCGGGTTGAGGCCTATTGCCGGGAGCGGAACGTCTGCAAGCGCACGTTCCATTATTTTGATACCGACGCGCGGACGGAACGGATGGTTTATTGCTTTGCGGATGCGGCGGAGGCTGCCGCCTTCGCGCAAGAGTTTCAGGGCACGCCGCTGCCGCCGCGTACGATCCCGCGCTGGCCGTCGGATGCGCTCACGGCTGCGGAATGACGGCAGTGTGTGAAACCTGCGGGTCGGATCTCACCACCGGCCGCTCTTGGCGCCTGGTGCTCACGTGCGAGGCCGTGCCGCATTCCGATGGGCGGATGCCGACATCGCCTTCACTTGGCTCTGAAGTCTACTTTTGCTCGATGCCATGCCTGGAGGGATGGGTCCGGATGCGGCGTCAGGTGCGCGAGCGGAATAGGGGCTGAGGGGTTTGAAAGCAATGGTTGAGGAGCCGGAGTTTCGTCATGACGCTTGCTTTGCTACTTTCGCAACTTCGCAGCACTGCAGCGCGAAAATGAGGGTGGCCTTTAAAATCGCCTCTCGCATTGCTGGCCGGGCGCGCTTTCTGAAATCATAATCTCTATGCCAAATGCCGCCGTCGCAAAGGGCAATTGCAACGAGAATCTTGCCGATAGGATTATTATCTTCGTCTGGCTCTGGCCCGGCTACGCCGGTGACGGCGATGCCAAAATCCGCTGGTGATCGCGCTAAGCATCCTCTAGCCATCGCTTCCGCGACAGGCTGGCTTACCGCCGTAAACGTTCGGATCAGCCTAGGGGGCACCCCCAAAATGATGGTCTTGCTTTGCTTTGTGTAAGTGACGAACCCGCAGTGGAATTGCTCGCCGCCGCCGGGCGCGTCGGCCAATGCCGTGGCCAAGGCTCCTGCCGTGCAGGACTCAGCAGTCGCAATTGTTAGGCCATGCTTCTTGGCAGCGGCGAGTAAATTTGAGGCAAGTACCGGAACATCCGATACGGCGCGTTTCATTCAGCGGCCTCTTTGTTGATCGAACCTCTCGCAATTTTGGAGAGTAAACTGTCTGCGTTCTTTTCTTCTTCCAGATTATCCTCTAGCAATTTGGCGGCGTCAGTTCGGCCGAGCTGCTGCGCCCATGCTATCAGTGTGCCGTATCGTGTGATTTCGTAATGCTCAACCGCTTGAGCTGAACCGATCATACCCGCGTCGAGCACGTCAGAATCTTTGATTTCGTCCATATGCTCTTTAGCTTCCGCGAGGATGCCTTCAATAGCCTCGCACTTCTTGCCTCGGGGTGAGACATCGAAGATTTTGAATACTTTTTCCAGTCTCTCGATTTGTTCCTCAGTTTCTTTTCTGTGAGTTTCGAGAGCGTCTTGAAGTTTACTTGCGTTGGCCTTTTTCACCATTCCCGGCAGCGCCTTCAGGATTTGTTTTTCGGCGTAATAGATGTCCTTCAGCGTGTCGACAAAAAGGTCTTCCATTGTTTTAACAGACATCTGCTTTTACTCCTCAGCAGGTTAGGCGGGATGTCCAACGCCACGGATTAGCTGAGAGTTCCGGTTTTAAGTGCTCACTGACAAAAAAAGCCTTCAGTTCTTCAAATCCCGAGGCGGAAGGCTATATCTCGAAAAGTTCATTGGCATTCGGTCGGAGGCGTGAAAGCGATGATGAAGCAATCCGTTCGCGTGTTTGGTGTCTATCGAGTGCGTGCCGAACCAGAAAACTGGGCGATAGTGCAATACGAGAACTACGAAATGCCCATTCCAGAGTCCCGGTATCGCACGTGTGGCCATACACCTGAGTTCGACGACCTGCCATGGGATGACGGTGGACTGTTCCGTCGCAAACGAGACGCGGGTCTCAAGTGCGAAGGGCTGTCTTAGCTGCCAGAACTACCTACGCTTGCACACCCTTGCGTGCCACCGGCAACGCGGTGAAAGCGTGGTGGCTGCAACGTCTTAATGCGAAATTTGAGACAAGCGCTATAACCCCAAGAAATGCGGCTCGTTTGCACGGGTGAAATCGTTGTGAAATGGTCGCAAAACTGCAAATGTGGGTGCAAGGCAGCGTGCGCTGGGTGCAAGGGCGAGGAAGGGGGAGAGACGGATCGGAAGCGTCTGAAACGGCGCGATTTCCCGATTACGGAAAGATGGAAATTTTGCTCGGCAACGGGTCGGCGCTGATACAACATAGGCCGTAGTAAAAAGCCCCGATACCGAGATCCGGCACCGGGGCTAGATAAGTGGACTTAGCTCAGTCGACGAATGGCCAGTTCACGTCCGCGGCGTTCCACGGTGAGGAGTCCCTCACGCCGCAACTGCTTCACGTGACGGCTGGCAGTGGCTTCGGAATATCCCAACGCCGCGGCAAGCGCCTTGTTGGAAATGGCCTTCCCTGCAGGGAGAGCCGCGATCACGGGATGCACTGGAGTGATGTCTCGCATCACCTGAGCCGTCTGTTGCGACTGAGGCGCTGGGACCGTCAACACGCTCGACCACAACAGGAAGCCGAGCGCCGGGAAGAACTGCCCGAAGAAGAACAGCGACACGGGCAGTGTGATGGGCTGGTAGGTGGCCACCTGCCCAGGTGTCAGAAACGGAAATAGGGCCGCCACACGGCTGCCCATGCTGTCCTCGACCTTCTCGGCGCCGAGGCCCGCGAGCTTGGCTTCCAGCTCTCCGATCTCGTTGGTGGCCGATTTGATCTCGCCTTTTGCGGTTATGCACTTCGGCCAGCCCTCGTCTTTGGAGACACCGGCCTTGTACCCCTTGCACTCGTCAGCTTCCGCTTGTGTCGCGGCCTTTAGACGGGCGCGCTGGGTGGTGATCGCAGCCGCGACGCGATCAATCTGTACGTTGTGGCTGCGCTGGGCGTGGATGGCGTTGTCGCGCTGGGAGCCTGCCCGATCGAGGGTTGCCGAGAGCGAAAACGCGGCGGCACAGATCCAGGCGAACAGCAGTCCGCAGGAGATGAGCCGGGCTTGGAGGCGCCAGGCGGCCGCAGCGCCGCCCAAGGCTCCGAAGGATGCGACCGCAATGGCGACCGTGGCCGCCATCAGCGAATTCCAGTTTGTGACGTCCGCCAGGTCGGCGGGATTGCGCACGGTGTCACCGGCGATGAATTCGACGTTCGACCAGACGTCGACCGTCGTGGCACCGAGGCCGATGGCAATTGCCAGGCCCCCGGCGAAGATGGTAATACATTTCATGGTTCTAAACCTTCTCCAAAGGGTTGGGATCGCCAAGGGGCCGGAGGCTGTGACAGCAGCTTTCCGGCCCGCTTCGTTCAGGCGGCCGTGCGACCGAACAAGGCAGCGTTTTTGGCGCGGGCGCGCATCAAACTGTGATGACGGCCCCAGATGGCGTCGAACGCCTTTGTCTTTGACCGCGCCGTATGTTTCGCGAACTCGCGGGCGAGGCGTTTTGCTTCGGGGGCCTTCATGTCGGCGTCGGCCTTCATGGTGGTGAACGCTTTGACGAACGCGTTCTCGTTGCCGAACGCGGCTTCGAGCTGGTTGAGGTGCCGTGCGACGACGGCCAGGTTGATGGTTGTCATCGGTTTTTCCTTTCTGGGTTGAGATTTGAGCCGAGGCTCGTCAGTGCCGGCGAGACCGGCAGACGCTCCGCGCTGGGAGCGTTTCGCCTTGGTGGTGATGTTGGTCGTGGTGCTCACAGCCCGGCGCTGGGTGGCATAGCTTCGCCATTCCCTCGCTTGGGGCTGGTCTCGGATGGGTGGAGGTCCTTGTCGGTCGGCGCTTCGAGCGGGCTGTTGTCTGCCTTCTGTCTTGTTCGTGTCGTCTCGCCGTTCGTCCGGGCCACCTCATCGTCTTGATGCTTATAATATAACTAAGTTATATATTCCAGGCAAGGGGCTATCCACAGGAAAATATAACTAAGTTGCATTTTTGTGCGGGATTGCATATAAGCGACGGCATGACAGGAGATGAAGCCATACGCATCGTGCGCAATAGCGGCGTGTCGCAAGCGGAGTTTGCGCGCCTAATCGGCATGTCGCCCATGGGCGTGCAGAAATGGGCGAGTGGCGGCAAGCCGAGCGGGCCTGCGGCGGCGATCCTGCGTATCGTGCGAGAGCGGCCGGATTTCATCGAGACGCTGCGCAAAACGCAGGAGTGACAATCCACCGGTAAAGCGCCCGTTGGAATTGACTTGCAGTGCTTAGGCGCCCTCAATCCGTGCACGGAGGTGGCGCATGCGAATCGCGCAGCACTGTTCGGCGGCAACTTCCGACCGCTTGAGATTCAGTCACAAGGAGAACGATATGTCCAAGCGTCTGGTAGAGAAGCGCCGCCGCGGGATAGTGGGCTGGTTCTTCTTAGCGATTTTCTGGATCTGGAACGCGCTTATGGTGGCGTGGCTGGTCGCGAGTTTGCGGGCACCTATTGCGGAATACGACACTTTAGCGACGCAGGCGGAACGCGATGGCACCGCAGCCGGCATCGGGGTCGCGTTCGTCATCATCCTAATGGTGTGGGCGTTAGGCGGTGTGGTTTTCGGTTTACTGGCTTATTTCACTCGCGGCCGCCGTGAACTCATTGAAATGGAGGCGTGAGGCAAGATTTAAGTCGGTATATCTGCGTTCTGCCGATGTTCGTTAATTTTCATTCTTGACGAATCGCAAATTCAGGCTCATGAATCACCACGCTCGCGAGACGCGCGCCCGGTTCGAAACAATCGCACCGGGCGTTTTGCGTTTTATGGTGCGGAAACAGGGTGTTGGTGACGGCAGGGAGCAGCAGCCGAGTTTGCTGTTGGTCCCGCTTCCGCCCGCCGCTGAGATGAATTCCAGAAACAATCGAGATCCTTGTCCATGTGTGTGCGCACCGTCGAAGACGTGCAGCATCCGACGCTTGGCGTGGGCGAGATCCCGTGTCTGTTCTGCAAATTCGAATTGCCCTTGAGATGGTTCGGGCGGCGCGTGACGTTCAGGGGTGGCCTGCCCATCGTGCAGTGCTACTGCCCTATGTGCGAACGCACCTGGCGTCGGGTTGAGTGCTGAGGATGGTGCGTACCGATCGCCGATCACCCGAGGCTGTTGCCTACCGTCGGATGTACAAAGACAAGCGATGGCGTGGCAAGGGCGGCATTCGTGATCGTCGATTGGCCGAGGAGCCGCTGTGCAGGGAATGCCGGAAACGCGGCCACCTGACACCGGCAACAGTGGTCGATCACCTCAAGGAGCACAAGGGCGATCCCCTGCTGTTCTTTGACTACGACAACACACAATCGCTTTGCAGCCCCTGCCACGATTGCGCCAAACAGAGCGAGGAACGACGCGGCTTTTCGTCGACGATCGGTCCTGATGGTTGGCCCATCGATGCACGACACCCGGCCATGGCCACTGCGCCAAGGGCGGGGGGTGGTCGAAAAGTCAAAGCGGCTTCCGCTGGGACCGGCGCCGGGACCAAAAAAAGCAAAAAACCAAATTAACATTCGAAAAGGCTCAATCTGGTCATGGCAACGCGGGGGGCAAAGCCGAAGCCGGCGCACCTTCGGCTGATCGATGGCACGCACCGCAACACACGGCACGGCGCGAAGGCGAAAGCCGCGACAACCGTTGAGGTTGCAACCGAGTCCTTCGGAAAGCTTGTTCGACCGAAAGGGATGAAGGGCGAAGCCGCAAAGGCGTGGAAGCGCTTCATTGAACCAGCGAGTTGGCTTGACGGTTCCCGCGAGCCGGCCGCGATCGCTTTCTGTGAATTGTGGCAAGAGTTCCGCGATGCGCCTCGCGCCTTTGCCGCTGCGAAGCATGGCCAATTGCGCGCCTACATGAGCGAGCTGGGCCTCACCGACGAACGGAACCGCAGTGCGGAAAAAGACGCAGACGAAGCGGACGAGTTCTTCGACGACTAAGCCCGCGGATCGTGTCACGGCCTATGCCAAGGCGGTCCTCTCGGGAAAGGTAATTGCCGGCCCGCATGTCCGCAATGCATGCCGCCGGCACCTTGACGATTTGAAACGCAAGGACGTCCAATTCGACCGTGCGTCCGCCGATCGCGGTTTACGGTTTTTCGAGACAAAACTGCGGCTGAGCGAGGGGCAATTCGAAGGCCGGCCATTCCAGGCGCATCCAAGCCAGGCCTTCATTATCGGTTCGCTCTTCGGTTGGAAAAAGCGTGACGGGACACGTCGCTTTCGCCGCGCGTACATCGAGCAGGGCAAGGGCAATGGTAAGTCGCCCCTCGCCGGTGGGATCGGGCTCTACTGCCTGACTGCCGACGGCGAAGCCGGAGCGGAGATCTACTCAGCCGGTGCGACCAAGGACCAGGCGGGAATCCTTTTCCGCGACGCCGCGAAGATGGTGCGGAAGTCGCCGGACCTCGACAAGAGGCTCAAGATCGCCGGGCCTGAAGGCAAAGAGTACAACATCAGTTATTTGGCGAAGGGTTCCTTTTTTCGCCCCGTCTCGCGGGAAACCAAGCGCACGGGTTCGGGGCCGCGTCCCCACGCTGCACTCGTCGACGAACTGCACGAACACGCCGACGCGGGCATCATCGAGATCCTCGAGCGCGGCTTCAAATTCCGTCGGCAACCATTGCTGCTGATGATCACCAACAGCGGCAGCGACCGGAACTCCGCGTGCTGGGTCGAACACGAACATGCCGTCCGCGTCGCAGCCGGGAACCGCGATGCCAAGGATGACGACGCCCACTATCTGGGTGAAGTCATCGACGATACGACGTTTTCTTTCGTGTGTTCGCTGGATGCTGGTGATGACCCGCTGAACGATCCGACGTGTTGGCCAAAAGCCAATCCGCTGTTGGGCGTTACCATCACCGAGGAGTATCTCGCCGGCGTCGTTGCCCAAGCGAAGGATATCCCGGCGAAGCTCAACGGAATTCTTCGGCTTCATTTCTGCGTATGGACCGACGCGCAAACGGCTTGGATGACGCGCGCGGCACTCGAGCCGGTGATCGCCGACTTCGATCCAGCGGATCACTATGGCAAAGACATATCCGTCGGTGTCGACCTTTCGCAGAACAAGGACATCACGGCACTCGCCTTCGCCGTGCAGACTGGGACGGTGTCAGAGGGTATTCACGCGGGTAAACCCATGTTCGATGCGTGGGTGCAGGCCTTCACACCAGGCGACACCGTTCAAGCGCGCGAACTTCGGGACAAGGCGCCTTATAGCCATTGGGTCAGAGAGGGATTCCTCAACGCTCCGAAGGGCTCGAGCATCAGTTACCGCCACGTTGCGCAAGCGTTGGCGGAGGTTGCTCATGACTACACCGTTCAGTGTGTCGCCTATGACCGTTATGCGTTCAAGCGCGGTCTCGAGCCCGAGTGCGACGAACTCGGCCTAAGCCTTGAGTA
This sequence comes from Filomicrobium sp., assembly GCF_025698805.1. Classification (NCBI taxonomy): domain Bacteria; kingdom Pseudomonadati; phylum Pseudomonadota; class Alphaproteobacteria; order Hyphomicrobiales; family Hyphomicrobiaceae; genus Filomicrobium; species Filomicrobium sp. The sequence continues at coordinate 99,368 of NZ_JAILWT010000007.1, read as the reverse complement.
CGTCGAGCACCCGCAGGGCGGCACCAAGAAGGGCAAGCCCAACGAGGCAATGATCGACGCGGCGAAAATGGCCGGTCGTGATCCTGAAGGGCTTTGGATGCCGATGAGCGTGCGTCAGCTTGAGGACCTCATCACTGAGGGACGGATTCGTATTCACGCAAACCCGGTTCTGATTTCCGCGATGGTCAGTGCGGTCACCGACGAGGATCGTTGGGGCAACTACTGGCTCGCGAAGGAACGAGCCGTCAACAAGATCGACTGCGCCGTCGCGCTCGCAATGGCGATCGGTGCCGCGCATGCATATGAGGCTGGCGCCGGAGATTCCGTCTACCGCAACCGCGGCCTTATGGTCGTATAATCGAGGATTTCGAATGTCGTTTTGGCATCGCTGGTTCAATGGCACCTCGGCGGCTGGCTTGCCACGTGCGTCTTACCAGAGCAGCGGCGGCGGCATCATTATCAATACGGCGCGGCAACTCGAGCAGCTGCTCAGGGCTGGCAACGGTACCGCGTCCGGTCAGTCGGTGACGCCGGATTCAGCGATGCGCGTCGCGGCCGTCTATGCCTGCGTGCGGATCATATCCGGTGCCGTCGCGACGCTGCCACTCGACGTGAAACGGCGCGTTGACGAGCGCACCCGCCAAGATGCCTCCGAGGATCCATTATGGCAATTGTTGCGCCGTAAGCCTAACCGTTGGCAGACGCCGTCCCAGTTCCGGCGCATGATGCAGACACACTTGTTGCTGCGCGGTAATGCCTATGCGCTGATTGTGCGCTCGCGCGGCAGGGTCCAGGAACTTCTGCCGCTGCACCCTGATCGCGTGACGATGGAGCAGAGCGACGATCTGTCGATCCGCTATATTTATGAGCGCAAGCGAGGCGACAAGGTCAGTTTCAAGCAAAGTGAGGTGTTCCACCTGGTCGGCCTGACACTCGATGGTGTCACCGGCGTCTCAGTCATCTCATACGCCAGGGAAACCATCGGCCTGTCGCTGGCTATGGAAAACCATGGCGCCACAGTGTTCAAAAACGGCGCGCGGGTGAGCGTCGTCCTGAAACATCCCGGTAAGCTCGGCAAGGAGGGACTAGAGTTCCTCCGCGCTAGCCTCGACGAATACCGCTCTGGCGGCGATAGCGAGGGCAAGGCGCTCGTTCTCGAAGAAGGTATGGAGACCGCACCTTTGGCGATGACGGCGGAGGATGCCCAATGGCTAGAAGGCCGTAAATTCTCGCGCAACGACATCGCTATGTTTTTTGGCGTTCCGCCACACATGATCGGTGACACCGAGAAATCTACGAGCTGGGGCTCCGGCATCGAGCAGCAGTCGATTGGATTTGTCTCCTATACGCTCGAGGATCACCTGACGACGTGGGAGGAGTCGATTAATCGCGATCTTATCCCCGACAACAGCGACCTCTATGCCCGTTTCAATCGGGCGGCCCTCGTCAAAGGCGATATCAAGGCCCGCTGGGACGCGCACGTCAAAGCACTGCAGTGGGGTGTCTACAGTCCCAATGAAGTGCGCGCGCTTGAGGATAAAAATCCGCGCGACGGGGGCGACGTCTTTTATCCGCCGCCGAATACCGCCGGCACGCCGGACAAGGAAAACGGAGAACGCGATGAGCTTGCGCAAGCTGCCTGAGGCGAAGGTGATTCAGCGCCCGAAGAACTGGCATTTTGATGCCCCCTCCGACGTGCTGGCGCGGTGGGCCGAACGTCCTCTTGCTGCAGACGAGGACTCCGACAATTCGATTAGCATGTTCGATGTGATCGGCGAGGACTTCTGGACCGGCGGCGGCGTGACGGCCAAGCGTATTTCTGCAGCGCTGCGCGCTATCGGCAAGAAGGATGTGACGGTCAAGATCAACTCGCCAGGCGGCGACATGTTCGAGGGCATCGCCATTTACAACCTGCTGCGCGAGCACCCTGCCAAAGTCACTGTGCAAGTGATGGGCTGGGCGGCGTCGGCAGCCTCGATTATCGCCATGGCTGGAGATGAGATCCGCATGGGCCTCGGCACCTTCATGATGGTGCACAACGCGTGGGGCCTCGTGATCGGTAACCGTCACGATATGCGCGAAGCGGCCGATCTGTTCGACGGATTCGACGCTGCAATCGCGGACATCTATGAAGCGCGCACCGCGCTTAAGCGCAGCGAGATCGAAAAGTTGATGGACGCGGAGACGTTTATGGGACCTTCGGAAGCGGTCGCGAAGGGCTTCGCCGATATCGTTGATGATGGACTGGAGGCAAAGGACGCCGCAGCCGCATCGCATCAGTCTATCCACGCCAAACGGCGGTTGGATGCGCTTCTGGCGCAAACCGGTGTCCCGCGTTCCGAGCGGCGCCGAATGCTCCGGGAAGCAACGGGGGGCATGCACGACGCTGCCCCGACGGTCAAGCACGACGCTGACCTGGACGTGGCCGCAGTTCAGCGGCTGATCGCAACAATCCGGTCATAGGACACAGCAACATGACCATGCAGGTAAATCCCCGCATTCGCGGGATGGTCGGCGTGCGCGCAGACGCGAGCACTGCCGCAGCGGTGCTTAATGAGCTGCAGAGGACGTTTGAGCAGTTCAAGGCCGAGCGCGACGAGGAAATCTCCGCGCTCAGGAAGGGTCAGGAAGATGTGGTCAAGACCGAGAAAGTCGACCGCATTAACACCGAGATCACAAATCTTCAGAGGTCGCTCGACGAAATCAACGCGGCGATCGGTGCCCTCAAGGTCGGGGGCGCTGGTAGCGATGTTGATCCGGCCGCTGCAGAACACGCTCAAGCATTCAATCGCTGGTTCCGCAAGGGCGTTGACAACGGCTTGTCGGACCTTGAAGTCAAGGCGAAGCTGACGACTCAGAGCGATCCCGACGGCGGCTATCTGGTGCCCGAGGAGATGGAGACGACAATCGACAGCGTGCTTGGCACCGTATCGGCGGTACGTTCGATCTCGCGCGTGATTCAGATCTCGACCGACACCTACAAGAAGTTAGTCAACATGGGTGGGGCGTCGTCGGGTTGGGTCGGCGAGGAGCAGGCGCGCCCTGAGACGGATACGCCAACGCTGCGTGAGCTCGCCTTCAACACAGGGGAGATCTACGCTAATCCTGCTGCCACGCAAAAATCGCTCGATGATTCCCGCATCGACCTCGCTCAGTGGCTTGCCGACGAGGTGTCGATCGAGTTCGCCGAGCAGGAAGGCGCCGCCTTTGTCTCGGGCAACGGCGTGAACAAACCGCGCGGTTTTCTGGCATACGAAACCGTCGCGAACGCCTCCTATGCCTGGGGCAAGTTGGGCTACGTCGCAACTGGCGTCGCAGCCGCGCTGACGGACGAAACGCACAACGGCGCCGATGCCATGATTGACCTCTACTACGCCCTGAAGTCAGGGTATCGTAATGGGGCAGCGTGGCTGATGTCCGACGCTGTGATGGGTACCGTTCGCAAGTTCAAGGATGGAGACGGCAATTATCTCTGGGCACCGCCGACGGCGGCCGGCGAAGTCGCAACCATCCTGCAGAAGCCGGTTTACAACGACGACAACATGCCAGCTGTCGGCGCGAACGCATTGCCGCTCGCATTCGGTAATTTCCAGCGCGGCTACTTGATCGTCGACCGCACGGGTGTCCGTGTCCTACGCGATCCCTACACCAACAAGCCGTATGTCAACTTTTACACCACGAAGCGGGTCGGCGGTGGGGTGCAGAACTTCGAAGCGATCAAGCTTCTGAAGTGCGAAGCGTAAGCGGAACTTGAACGCCAAAACAAAAGCGGGCGGCGGGCCGCCCGCTCCCCCAATACCCTGATCGCGAAAGGAATGGTCCATGAAGGACACCAAGAGTGCCTTGAACTTCGCGCAGACGCTCGCGCCGGCGGCACAGAACGCTTCTGCCAACGGCACTGGCGTAGACCTGCGTGGCTACAACTCCGCTCTGGCCGTCGTTAATGTTGGTGCCTGGACGGATGGCACGCACACACCGAAGCTCCAGGAGTCCGACGACAACGCAACGTGGGACGACGTGGAGGCGGCAGATCTGCTCGGTTCGTTCACGGCCATCGGCTCGGCGGGCGAACAGAACCAGGAGTATAAGGTCGGCTACAAGGGCAACAAGCGCTATGTCCGCGGCGTCATGACGGTCGCTGGTGCCACGACCGGCGCCATCTACGGCATGAGCATCGTTCGTAGCCATTCGAGCGATGCTCCCGTTGGGTAACGGCTGAAGCAAAACGGCCGGCGCGCAGTCGGTGCGCCGGCGTTCAACGGAGGATGCGATGCGCGCGAAAGTAACATTGGCCTTTCCCGGCCGGCCCGATGACGAAATCATGACGCGGACGATCGGCGAAGGGGAGATCGTCGAGGGCGACCTAGCCGTCGTTGCCGTTCGGGAAGGCTGGGCGAAACCACAGAAAGGGGAGAACGCAGCCGCGGAGGAGACATCCGCCGAACGCGATCCACTAGACCATGACGGCGATGGCCGGAAGGGCGGATCGTTGCCGCGTCGCAAGAACGCGCGTCAGCGCGGGAAATAAGAACCATGCTGCGCCCCGTCCTGGTCACGCCGCCGGTCGTGGCGCCTGTCTCGCTCGCGGAAGCCAAGGTCCATTTGCGCGTCGACTTCGATGACGACGACACGCTGATAGCCGCCCTGATCGATGCCGCCGTGGCGCATTTGGACGGCTGGACCGGTGTCCTCGGGCGGCCGATGATCAATCAGGATTGGCGACAGGACTATATCGATTGGCCTGCCAGTGGGTTTCTGCGCCTGCCGTTCCCCAATGTTTCAAGTGCAGCCCTCACTTATTTCGATCCCGACAACGTCGGGCAGACCGTCGACACTGCGCTCTATGAGCTGATCGAAGATGCGCGGTCGTCCGTCATTCGGGTCAAGGACGGTTTTCCCTGTCCGGCAGTCAACAATGATCGCGCCGATGCCGTCCAGGTGACGATGACGGTGGGTTACGGCGCGGCCGCCGGCGATGTTCCGGCCGCGATCCGCGCTGCCATGCTGTTGATCGTGGGCCACCTCTACGAACACCGAGAGTCGGTGGCCGAGAGTTCGCTCGCCGAACTGCCGTTCGGGGCAATGGCTCTGATCGCGCCTTACCGGCGAATTGGCGTTTAACGCGCAACCAGGAGACTGCCATGACTTTGCGAACGACGATCCAAGCTGCCATCGGGGCGGAGGTCAGTAAGACGGCTGATTTTGCCGCCGTCAAACAGTCGATCCCTGCGCATGCCGCTATTAAACTGGCGAACGGTACCGGCACGGACGAGGCCGATGTCATTTTTGCCGACCAACGCACGCTCAACGCCAGTGGCAACGAGGACCTCGATCTCACCGGCGTGTTGGAAAATGCGCTCGGGGAAGCGGCCAATTTCGCTACGGTCAAGGCCCTTCTGATCCGAGCGGCAAGCGGCAACACCAATGACGTCGTTGTCGGCCCGGCAGCGGCGAACGGGTTCACCGGTCCATTCGGTGACGATTCCGATCGCATTGAGATCCCGCCGGGCGGTGCGTTTCTCGCTGCGGCGCCCAATGCGGGATGGGACGTCACCGCCGGCACCGGGGACCTTCTCAACGTCGCCAACTCCGGCGCTGGCTCGCCGGTTACCTACGACGTCATCATCGTCGGCACCTCTGCTTAACTCTGTGCGTCGACGCTAAGGATCTCGCGCCATGGCAGCCGGCACCCTCGACCGCCGCATCACAATCGAGCGGGCTGTGATGACGACCAACGGATTTAACGAGCGCGTTCCGACCTGGTTACCTCTCGCGACCGTTTGGGCGCACCGCCGCGATGCAAGCGCCGGCGAGGCCTACCGCGCGCAGGAAGTCGGGGCCCAACTCACGACGCGGTTCACGATCCGCTATTCGTCAACGGTGTCTGACGTGAACCCCAAAGATCGCATCAGCTACGACGGGCGTGTCTACAACATCACGGCCGTGCGCGAGCCCGAGGGAACGCGTCGCGAATGGATTGAAATCGACGCGGTGGCGCGGAGCGACGCAGCATGACGCGACCGATCCGCGTGAAGGTCGACGGGCTGCGCGAGATCGCGAACGCACTGCATACGCAGCTGCCCGCGGCGACGTCGAAGAATGTCATGCTGCGGGTTCTGAAGAAGCGTGCCAAACCGATCGCGGCCACAGCCGAAGCGCAGGTCGCGGTTAAAACCGGTGATCTCAAAAAGTCGATTACGGTCAGCACAAAGCTGACCAAACGGCAGCGGCGACAGCATAAAAAAATGCATCGCGACGAAGTGGACGTGTTCGTTGGTCCCGGCTCCGATCCGGCGGGGCATCTCCAGGAATTCGGCTCATCAAAACACCCCGCGCAGCCGTTCATGCGGCCCGCATGGGATGCGCACGAAAGCACGCTGCTCGAGGGGATCGGCGAGGATATGTGGGCGGAGATAGAAAAGGCTTCCGCCCGCTTGGCGCGCAAGGCTGCGAAGGCGGCAAAGGGGTAGCCGATGGAAGAGGCGATGATTGCCCGGCTGCTCGCCGATCCCGGCGTGGCGGCATACGCCAGCACGCGCATATATCCAGTGTCTCGTCCGCAAGGAGATCAGCTCCCCGCCGTCACCCTCCAACGGATCGACGGTGGCCCGACGTATTCCGACGATGGCGAGACCGGACTCGGCAATGCGCGCGTGCAAATCGACACGTGGGCAGCCACCTACGAAGTCGCCAAAACACTATCCCGCGCCGTCACCGCATCGCTGTCAGCGTTCCACGGCATCGCTGGCGGGATCGACTTTCAAACGATCCTGCTGAACGACGCACGCGACTTCCGCGAGGCCGGCGGCAACCAGGTCGAATATTTGTTCCGCGTCTCACTCGATTTCAATGTCTGGTGGCGCACCTAGCGCCGAATAAAGGAGGCCATGATGACTGCAAATGTCGGCCGAACTCAGTTCGTCTACTGGGGAGACGACAGCCCCCAGGTGCTCGTCGCCGGGGTTCGGGAGAAGGGGATCACGCTCAATGGCGAGCTTGTCGACGTCACCAATGACGACTCGGCCGGGTGGCGGCAGATGCTCAATGTGGCGGGGGTCCGTAGTGTCGATATTCCCGTTAGCGGCGTGTTAACGTCCCTCCGTTTGCGCACCGATTGGTTCGCTGGCAATCGCATTCAGGACCTCACCTTTGAGTTCCCCGACGGTGGTACGCTCACTGGGAAATTCGGCCTCGCTGAATACGAGGAGACCGGCGAGCATGAAGGGGAGATTACGTTCGAGGCGACATTCCAGTCGACCGGCGTGGTCATCTATACACCGGCGGCTTGAGCATGAGCATCTTTGAGCCCATTCAACTGGCCTGGGAAGACCGGGAATATGAGGTGCCGTCCGACCGCGTTATGGGGGCGATCCAGCGTATCGAAGACGTTGTGACGCTGCAGGAACTGCTCGCCTACGGGGAACGCGGTGTCGCTCCGCAGGCGAAGGTGGCGGCGGCTTACGCGGCGGTCCTTCGTTACGCTGGCTGCCCGGTCTTGGACGAACAGGTCTATGTGGGGATGTTCGGTTCGGGCGCGACGCAGCAGGCCATGGTCAATTCCATCAATGGTCTGTTGACGATGATGATTCCGCCGAGCCTGCGCTCGGGGAAAACGAAGGCGCCCCCTGAGGGAAATGGGTCCGCCCCGGCTCGGCCGGGGCGCGGGCGGCGTTCGTCGCGGCGGCGTTCAAAGCGGCGGTCGGGGCGGGTTGGTTAAAGCCCGCTGAGTTCTGGGCTCTGCATCCCCGCGAGTTCTGGTGGTTGTTTGAGGCCCACACGCCGCCCCCGACCTTCGGAAAGAAGCACAAGACCACAGCCGACGAGTTCGATTCCATCATTCAGGATCTGAGAGCCCATGGCCAAAAGCGCAGAAGTCGGCGCGCTCCGCGTGCGCCTGACGATGGATGCCGGTGAATTCACCCGCGGCACGAAGAACGCCCAGACGGCCATTGGACGTCTCGGCCGCGGCCTGGCGTCGGCGGCCGCTGTCGCCGCCAAGGCGGGCGCGGCGATCGCGGCGGCCGTCACCGCTGCCGGTGTCGCCGTGGCGGCCGCCGTGCGCGGCAACATCGCGGAGATCGACCGCATCGGAAAGATGGCCCAATCCGTCGGGATCGCGGTCGATGAATTGTCACGGCTGAAGCATGCCGCAGAACTGTCAGGCACGAGTTTAGAGGGGCTCGCGACGGGCGTTAAACGCCTCAGCGCCAACATGCAGGAGATCGCCGCCGGCGAGGTTTCCAGTGCTGCCGCGCGATCATTGAAAGCGCTCGGGATCTCAGCAACGGACTCGAGCGGCGCTCTGAAGTCGGCGACGGCCATCTTGACCGAGGTGGCAGGCCGTTTTCAGGGTATCGAAGACGGCGCCGGAAAGACAGCATTGGCCATGGCCTTGTTCGGCAAGAGCGGGGCCGATCTCATTCCGATGCTGAATGCCGGTTCTGAAGGGCTCCGCGCCATGATGCGCGAGGCCGATGAGCTTGGCATCGTTTTCGATACCAAGACGGCCGCTGCCGCCGCTCAATTCCAGGACACATTGCATCGTCTGAAGCGCGTCAAGGATGGCATTGTGACGACGGTCTCGGCACGTATGCTTCCCACGCTTCAGACGTTAGCAAGCCACCTGCTGACCCTCGCGAAGGATACAAAGACGCTCGATTTTGCCGCAGACGCTCTCGCCTTCACGCTCAAATCTCTGGTCTCTGTCGGTATCCTTATCGGCGCTGCGTTCAAAAATCTCGCGACTGTTGTCGTCTCGGTCGCAAAGGCGGTCATGGCGAGTGCCGAGGGCGAATTCAGCCAGGCCTACGCGATCCTCAAGGATGGCGTCGTCGATGTCCTAGAAACGACGCGAGGTTCATTGGTTACGCTCCGTGATCTCTGGCTGGAAACGGGCCAGATTATGGAGCAAACCGCGGTCAACATGCCGGCGAAAGTCGCGGCGCCGATCATTCAATCAACCCAGGACGTGGCCGCGGCGCAGCGTGACCTGAATATGGCTATGCGCGAAGGACAGGCGATCACCGAGAGCTTCAGGCAGCCCTATGAAATTCTCGCTGCAGAACAATCCCGGCTCAACGAACTTTTCCGACGCGGAGCCATTGACGCCGCGACGCTTGGGAAGGCTGGCGCTCAAGCGGCTTGGGCGATGCAAAACGCCTACGCATCTGCGGCTTCTGGGATCGGCACCGCGCTAACGAATGTGTTCAACCAATCGAAGGGCGTGGCTATCGCGTCGGCGTTGATCAATACTTATGAAGCGTTCACGCGCGCGCTTGCCAACCCGCCGGGACCGCCGTTTTCTTATGCGCAGGCCGCGGCTGCACTCGCGAACGGATTTGCCCAGGTTCAGAACATCCGCTCAACGAGCAAATCCGGCTCAGGTGGCGGAAGTGGCGGAAGCTCGGGCGGTGGTGGGGCCGGTCGGGCGGCGGCGTCTGCCCCGACGCCCGCACAGGGTCGCTCACTGACCATTCAGGGGTTCGATCCGTCGGCGCTGTATTCGGGATCGGCGGTCAAGGGCATCATCGATGAGATCAACTCCGCTGTCGCGGACGGTGCGGTGCTGATCTCCACCGAGACGCGTGCGAGGGCGACGGCATGATCGTCATCAGCCGCGACCTGGTGCTCGCGCCGCCGGCGACGCCCGCGGACGTCAATGCAGATAATCCGCTCATCGGGTGGCAGAATATCGTCAGCGTGGACACGGTGTCCGCGACTCAGGAGGACCCGGACTTTCCCGTCGCCAATCTGGCGACCCCGAGCACGGCCCCGCGTCAGTCCTGGCGCGGCGTCGATCTCGACACCTTCACAATCGAGCTGACGATCGAGACCACGGACCTTCTCGATTACGTCGCGCTGGCCGGGCACAACCTGGCGGGCCGGACGGTCACTGTCGAGGGGACGATCGGCGACGAGGTCGGCAGTCCGCCGGAGCAAGAGTGGTTCGAGCTGGTGCAGGAGACCATGCTCATCTCGAACGAGCCCATGCTGTTCCGGTTCGTACCGCAGTCGCTCTCAGGCCTGCGCCTGGTCGTCTCTGCGGGGCTCACCGTGCCACGCATAGCGGTGATGTATGCCGGCGCGCTCCTCGTGCTGCAGCGGCGCATCTATGTCGGTCATCAGCCGGGCCCGCTCAATCGGAAAACCGACCGATCCGTCGGCGTGTCCGAGAAGGGCAATTTCCTCGGCCGCGTGATCCGCAGCCAGTCGACGGCCACGGCGATTGAACAACGCAATCTCACGCCGGAGTGGTATCGGGAGACCTTCGAACCGTTCGCGAAATTCGCAGACCAGAATCCCTTTTTCTGGGCCTGGCGGCCGGGATCCTACCCGCGCGAAGTGGGGTTTGTGTGGACGGCCGGGGATATCTCGCCAGCCAATGAACAGCCGAATGGCATGATGGGCGTCTCGATCGACGTCGAGGGGATATTCGAGTGACGACCGGGAAAGCCCTGACCGTCGTCGAGCTCGACGTCGACATCTACCGACTCACGCAATTCGAAACCGAACGCGTCGGCGTGGCCCCGTCGCGCTTCACCAGCCAGTGGGGCCCAAACGCGACCGTCGATATCGTCACCGACGACGCCATGCCCACCGGCAAGGCCCTCGCGCTCGAGAACACCGGCGCGCAGGACCTCATCGCCTGGCAATGGACACGCCCGCCCGCAATGAGCCAGGCCGAGGTGCGGGCGTTGTTCCGCGTCCCGAGTCAGGGCTCACCGGAAGTCTTCGGCACGCCGGGCATCGTCGTGCGCGGCTCGGGCGCTGAGAGCACCGAAGGCGGCTACCTGGTCGCGTTTATCGGCGATGGCACCGAGATCGGGATCTATAAGATTGTGGGCGGAACGCCGACCGAACTCGCGACCGCCGACTTCGCATGGGACGTCGAGCAAAGCCTCTGGCTGCTCGTCAATATCGTCGACATCGCCGGCGGCGCGTCGATCCGGGTGAAAGCGTGGAAGGGTGAACTTGCCGCCGCGCCGTCGCTATTTTCCTTTTCCTACGATGACACGGCATCCGCGATCACCACGGCGGGCTGGTGCGGGCCGACGATCGGCGTGGCGGGGGAGCTGGTCCACGTCGGGCATTTCATGGCGCGCAGCCTGTTTAAAACACAGGTGGAGACGCTGCGCTACGCCATGCCGACGGACTACCTGCCGGCGGACCTCAACGCACAGGCCGACATTCAGTCCGTCTCTCTGTCGCCGGGCACGGTCGCGATCGGCGAGTCGATGGGCACGCGCGGGCGCCTCACAGTGCAATTCAAGGATCACCCATCGGCGGACGACGGCGAGGGTTTTCGACGCGGCACCTATTGGGGAAAATTTCGGGCGCGGTATCCGCATCTTGAGAACAGCGCCATCCGGTTGAAGCGCGGGCTCCTCAGTCAGGCCTTCGCGGACTGGGAAACAAAGCACTACATCGTGCAAAGCTTCGACGGGCCGACACCAGGAGGCGCTTTTGCGGTCACGGCGCAGGACCCGCTCAAACTCGCCGATGGAGACCGGGCGCAATGCCCGATGTTGTCCAACGGATTCCTGGTTTCTGGGATTAACAGCTCGACGACGTCGGCAACGCTAGCGCCGGCCGGCATCGGCGATGCCGAGTATGCGGCGTCGGGGTATGTGGCGCTGGGCGGCAAGGAGATCTGTGCCTTCACGCGGGCCGGGGATGCCCTCACGCTGACGCGCGGGCAGTTTGGCACGTCAGCTCAGGACCACAGTGCCGACGACCGCGTGCAGCAATGCACCTACTACAACGCGGCCAAGGCCAGCGCGATTCTCGCGGATCTGCTGACGACCTATGCCGGCGTTCCCTCAAGCTTCATTCCGAGCGCGGCGTGGGAGGTGGAGGACGATAACTTCCTGCAGCTGCTTTATACGCGTGTCATCGCCGAGCCGACGCGGCTCGATACGCTGATCAACCAACTCATTCAGCAGGCGGGACTGTCGATTGCGTGGGATGACGAGCAACAGCAAATCCTGTTTCAGGTGCTGCGCGGCATCACCCTCGATGCGGAAACCATAGACGAGGGCGAAATCCTTCAAGGCACGCTCAAAACCAAGGAACAACCCGACAGCCGCATCAGCCAGGTGTGGGTGTCGTACGGTGTGCTCAACCCGCTAGAGCCGCTCGACGATCCCAACAACTACCGGTCAACCCGCGCAACCGTCGACGGCGAAGCCGAAGCCAATTATGGCGCGAGCCGCATCAAGAAGATTTATGCGCCGTGGGTGCCGAGTTTTGCTGCGCAGACGGCGGAGCGGATCGGCGACCTGCATCTTGGCCGGTTTGTGCGTCCGCCGCGTAAGATCAACTTTGATCTCTGGCGGCCTGGAGCGCGCGACGTGCAGCTGCTGCGCGGGTATCGCGTGCGCTGGGACAGCAATCAGGATGAGGCCGGGAACGTCGTTTCCGCAGGCGCTCCGGTCCAAGTCATCCGACGGCTGACCTCCTCAGACCGGCTCTCTGTCGAGTGCGAGGAAATGCTGTTCCAGAGTTTCGACGCAGGCGACCTCACGAACCGCGTCATCACGATCGATTCCAACATCACGAACGTGCATCTGCCCTCCCTGCATAATTCCATATACCCGCCGTTGACCGATCAGGATGTCATCGACGGCGTCAATCTCACCGTCGTTATCGCGGCGAATGTCATCGTCGGCTCGGCATCGACATCCGCGGCCGCTCTTGATGTGGGGACGGCGGCGGATTGGCCCGCCGGGTTGCCGATTACCGTTGAGATTAACGGACGCGCACAGGGCAAAGGCGGGAATGGCGGTATCGGCAGGGGTGAAACGCAGGGGGGCGTGAACGGGCAAGCCGGTGGGCCAGGTCTGTTTACACGCGTTCCCATCGCCATCGAATTTGGTGATGCCGGTCAGGTTTTTGGTGGCGGCGGTGGTGGTGGCGGCGGCCGCACGGCCAACGATGGGGCGTTTACCGCTGGCGGCGGCGGCGGCGGCGCTGGAACGCTCCCTGGTATTGGAGGGAACAGCAAGGGGACAGGCAAGGCCGCGGATGGAACGACAGAGAGTGGCGGGGCCGGACGCAACACGCCGTACGGTGATGGTGGCGATGGCGGCGATCCCGGACAATCCGGACAGAACGGCACGAAGAATATTCCGTTTGGTGGGGCCCCTGGCGTTGGAGGCGCTCCCGGAGCGGCGATCGACGGCGATAGCTTCGTGACGATATCCATTGGCCCCGGCGACATTCGCGGGCCGCAGATTAATTGAGGACGTAACACATGGCGGAAGCAATCTGGCAAGCTACGATCGTCGACGATGCTGGGAACGTCCAAGATGGTGCGACCGTTTCTGTGCATCGTATGGAAGCCGGATTTCCGCTGGCGCTCATCCACATCGACCGTGCTGGTACTGAAGTTAAGGGGAATCCGTTCTCTGTCGGGTCTGATGGGTTTGCGGCGTTTCACGCTCCGGGCGGTGTGTATCGCATCACGGCGACCAAGGGCGCGTTTTCAAAGACCTGGGACTATGTCGCCATCGGGCGCGGCAGCGAGATTGATCCGGGCAGCAGTGCGCTTCTGGACACGGCATCGGACACTGAGGTCAACGAGAAAGCGCCGGAGCGTGTGGTGACCCCGGACGTTCTGTTCAGCCCCCTTGTTCCGGCGACGGTGACAAGCAGTGCCACACCCGGAATTGATTTGGCCCTTGGACGCAAGTTTCGCCTGACTTTCGACGAGTCCTTCGTCTTGCAGCTGCCCACACACTGTGCGGTCGGTGACGAATTTGTCGTCCATTTCACAGAGGGATCGGGATCGGGGGTCACCGCAGGCTTTGCGGCAGGGTATGTGGGTTCTGACGAGGAACTCCCGACGATCAACACGGGCGCTGGGGAGCGAACGCGAGTGCACTGCGAGGTGACCGCCGTGAGCGGAACGACGGCGACGGAAGTTCTTGTCGTGGCGGCTGGCGGATTGTGGGGGGCTCCATAATGGTGCTCCCGTTTTCACCCAATCTTCTTATCAGGACCACCGGAAGAAAACCTTTTAGCCAAAGTTACACCACGAGCTCTCGCCGCACCTCTGCCGGCATTTCTCATCCGTTCACGAGCATTTCAGTTGGTCCAGCTGCGTCTGAAAAGCTGATTGTCGTTGCATCAATCTATGCAGTCTCGGGTAATACTGACTACAGCTTGATCACGCTAGATGGTAACGCCATGACAATCATCGGCCAGAATGACGGTCAGAACAGTGGATCTGCGATGGCTTATAGGCGCATCTCTGGGTCGTTGACAGAAGTGGACATTACGCTCAACTTCGGCGCATCTGTCGCGCGCTCAGAGATACACGTGTACACTATTGAGGGGGCAAAAAACGACACGCCGTATGACGCCCATTTCCCAGCGGGTGGTGGGGGGGGTAGCCGATCTGCTACGTTGGACATACCCGCCGGTGGCGGTGCTATTGCCGTCGCTTATGATGGAGGCAGTGGGTCTTGGACGAATGCCACAGAGGACTTTCAGCTTGATGAAAGCTCGTGCGCGTCTCACATGACGGATACCCTTCTGTCCAGCTACGTAATTGGTTGCGGTAGTTCTGTGCGTACCATCGGCGCGGCTTCATGGAGATAAGGTTGCTCTGTACGGACGTTGCATGTAGCGTGTGCTGATGATCACGTCTCTGCGAAATATTTCACTGCTGGTCAGCGAGCATTTGGACGAGAGGAGAAGGGTATCATCTCCATTCTTTCGGAAATATCCATATAGTGGCAGCGTCTGGATCCGCGCGGTAGACAAGCGCGGCATGATTGCGCTCGATCATGGGTTCTTCTTCAATAGAGTTCCAAAATCTGCTAATTCGACCGTCGCCGTTGCGTTGGCTAGAGCCTGTGGGGTCGCCTCGATCAGCGAGGATTCAGACGGAAATTGGGCCAAGTTTGCATTCAAGATGCCATCGGCATTGAGCCGATCAGAAGTGTCGGATTTTGATAGCACATTTAAGTTTACGTTTGTCCGCAATCCATACCACCGCATCCTTTCTGCGTACCTTGATAAGGTGCGAACCGGAAGAAAAACGAAGGGGATGTCGTCATTTCCAGAATTTTGTCGGTTCCTCGACAACGGCGGATTACTGAATAACGCCCATTGGGCACCTCAATCGTCAATTCTACTGCTGCCGATTGATAGATTTGATTTTATTGGGCGAGTTGAGGCGCTGAATGCCGATTTAGCAACAGTGTTTGCTGCTCTTGATTTTCCTTTGCCAGATAAATTCAGCAGAGCTGGGCCACCGGCGACGAAGGCTGCGGAAATGATGCGGGAGCACTACACCGACGAGTGCCGAGAGATAGTCGCGCGGCTTTACCGTACTGACTTTGAAGCGTTTGGGTATGAGGTCTAACCTGATCCGGAATAGGTAATGATCAACCCGCCTCATCGGCGGGTTTTTTATTTGAGGCACATCAATGTCATTGCACATCCTAAACGACCGTCTCGCGATAGACGGGCGGCAGGTTCACCATGCGCAGTTTAGTGTCTAGTCGCGACTCTCAGTCGATCGCCAATACCGCCACGCGCTGACGGACGTCGCAAGCGCTGTAGTTGCGCCTGAGGCAACGCCAACGGCTGCAACCAAGGCGAGATCAGTTACCGTCAAGGGCAATCCGGCAGCGACAAACATAATTCCTCCGACAAGAACTATCGCGGCCAGGGCAACAATTGCGCCGGCGACGATTGCAAAAATCGGGTCTAGCTCGTCCTGAATCATGATCTCACATCCTTTTTCTAGAAGCTAACTACTAGCCGGGTGCGCAATCAATCACGCGCAGCGAATATTCCGTGCAAAGGCGATTACGCCAGCGTTCTTCCAAACAATTCGGAGACCTATCATGCTGACAGCGCTGATTTCGGCGTTGACCGGACTCGTGTCCGGCATCGTTCCCGACGTCCTCAAAGAGGTCCGTGACTCCCGCGACCATGTGCGGGAAATGGATTTGATCCGCCTGCAGCACGATCTGCAGATGGCGCGCCTTCAGGCGGAAGCCGGGTCGAAACTCGAGGCGGCCGAGACTGGTATCGTCGCGGAGGAAATCCGCGCGTTTCGCGAAAGCCTGACGGCGATCGTCGAGACCCAGGGGCGGCCGACCGGCATTGCGTGGGTTGACGGCCTCAACGCCGTGCTCCGCCCCCTGACGGCTGGCGTCTTGATCGTGCTTCTTGTGTTCGTGGCGCTGGGCTTTTCCAGCGTGATCGACCACGCCGCGTTCTCCGCCCTGTTCATTGAAGCTGTGCAGGCGGTGTTGGGCTTCTTGTTCGGCTACCGCTCGTCGCGGAAGTGTCCGACGCCGGCGGCGCGCTAGCGCGCTCACACTGCTATTCGCGTTGTCGCGCGGCAGCTCCGCGGGGCGGACTTCGTCCGGGTCGCAGTCGCTCCCGGACAGGAGATAGCCGCGGGCGACGATATCCCTCCTGACTATAAAGAGTTAAACGCATGGCTATCCCGCGCGAGGCGCTTGACCTCATCAAACAGTTTGAGGGGTATCTCAGGCAGCTTGGCGACGGGTCCGGACGCGTGAAACCGTACCTCTGCCCCGCCCGCGTGGCGACGATCGGCTACGGCAGTACGTTTTATGAGGACCGCCGCAAGGTGCAACTCAGCGATGCGCCGATCGCACGGACACGCGCGGAGGCGTTGCTCGCCTTTGAAGTCGGGCAGATCTGCGAACCCGCCGTCGACCGCTACGTCCGTGTCCCCCTCCACCCGCTGGCGCGTGGGGCGTTGGTGTCCTTCGCGTTCAACTGCGGCACGGGGGCGCTGAAGTCATCGACGTTGCTTAAGCGGGTCAATGCTGGGCGCTGGGATGACGTGCCGCGCGAATTCAGTAAATGGCGCATGGGCGGCGGCGTTGTTCTTCGCGGCCTGGTGCGTCGCCGCGCGGCGGAAGCGGAGATGTTCATGACCGGCGTCAGGTTAGGCCCGCAGGCCGCTGCACCACCCCTGCCGACACGCCCGCCCGGCACGTCGCCCACCTGGTGGGGGCGGTTCTGGACGTGGATCACAGGCTAATTGAAACCCGAGACGGGAGCTCACGATGATGAGGGCCGCGCATGCTGAATGGTTACACCCACGACCCGATGGCGCTGGGCGTTCTGCTGGGTCGCCTGGACGCCGAGAGCAGCCGTCAAACGGAGATTCTCCTCGCGTCCTACGAGGAGACGCGCGCGCTCCGTGCGGACCTGCGCGATCTGCCCGCCCGCATTGCGGCGCAGCTCCCGAAACAACGCCGCCGGATTCGCATCAGTCAGTGGCTCAAGGCGGCTCTGGGCATGCTCATCCTCGCCCTCGCCGTCGCCGGAAAGATCACCTGGAGCGAGGCGCTGCCCATCCTTCGTGGTGTGCTCGGGTTTTAAACGTCGCCTCATGGGATCTCGGCGATGAGATCCTCGCCGCCTGTCTCGTCGTGACGCTGATCGTTATCATCATCTGAGTTCGGTCAGCGCGGCCGCCTCTCCCGGCGCCCTCACGCCTGATCGAAAGCCCCCGTCACCGGTGCGCTCCCGGTGGCGGGGGCGCTCTTTTTTGCGGCTGTTCAATTAGTCGAGACGTTTCCTCGAATATCGACGCCGACCATTATCGTGTTGCCGTCTTTCATAGCCGTGCCACGCCAGATTCCACTCTCGTCCTTCATCAACTCGGAAATATTAGTGTATCCCTGCTGAGCGAGATGTGTGCGGGCTTGCTTTTCCGTGAACAGATTGCCGCGCTCCGCTCCCTTCGCGTCAGTCGTTGCAGGATGATTGGAGGGTGTCCGGTCAGAGGTGCCTTCTTCAGTCTGGCCGGCGTCTGTTCCAGCTGCACCGCTGCGGCTCGCGCCCTGACTTCGGTCAGGCGTCTTATTGCCCGGTGTGCGATCCGACGTTTTGTCTTCGCCTGAGTTCTGAGCCAGCAGTCCGCGCGTTTCCGCTAATACTGATGTTAGGCCAACCGCACCGACGGCCAATATCGAAGCGCCCACAATTATAGCTTTGAACATATTTTTTCTCCTCGGGAATACGATGCATTCCCATCTCGAAGTAAACACTCCGAGCTATCGGTTAGTTCCAGCGTATCTTTTATGAAGGGCTGCGGGTCAATTCGTCCGAACTTCAGGAGTTTCGAAACTGGGCTATGGCACCTCAAGTGCGAACCCGCGACTGCGACATTCGTCTCAGGCATTCTCGACCTTGCGTTCTTTCACGGTGCAGTGCAGGCTTTTCCGAGGTACGCAATACGGAAGGTGCTAGCATTAACCCGGTGGGCAGATGATCCCACACTTGTCCACGCCTTGAGTACAGTGATCGGCAGCGGTCAGGTCATGTCTCAGCATCGATCGATGCATCGGAGGAATGCCGAAGATGCCAAAGAAATCAAAACAGCAGATTGACGCCGAAGCCGATGTGCAAGGCTTCAAGAACGAGCTTGGTCCCTTCGTAGTTGCCGCTGAGACGACACGCATGGCCATGGTTTTTGCCGATGCGAAGCACCCCGACAATCCCATAACTTTCGCCAACGATAGCTTTCTCTCCTTGACCGGCTATGCGCGCGCAGAGGTACTTGGTCAAAGCTTCAATTTTATTTTGGCGCATGCTGCTGACGCGGAGGCGTTGCAGAAAATCGACCATCAATTCCTGGCCGCATCCGACGCTGGTGCCGAGATTCGATACCGCCGCAAGGATGGCAGTGAGTTCTGGGCGGCTCTCTTCGTTAGTCCGGTCCGGTTAGAGGACGGAGAAATTGTTCAATACTTTGCATCGTTCGTCGACCTCACGGCACTCAAAGTCGAGCAAGCGCATTCGAGGGCTCTCATCGACGAGTTGAACCATCGCGTGAAGAATACCCTCGCCATGGTGCAGTCGATCGTCTGGCAGGCAACGCGGACGGCGACCGATCCAAGTGTTATCCGAGAAGCAATCGAGTCCCGATTAATGGCACTTTCACGGTCGCATGATCTGCTGACAAGAGCGAATTGGGAGGGTGCAGGGCTCGTCGATCTGCTACACGACGCATTGGAGCCGTTTAGGGTTGACGGCAGAGCCGATCGTATCGCGATCGAGGGCGAGAACATTCGCTTCCCGCCAGAATCAGCGCTAGCGCTTGGAATTTCTTTCAATGAGCTTGCAACCAACGCAGTAAAGTACGGAGCGCTGTCGAACTCTACAGGATCCATCCATGTGGGATGGAAATTGGAATCCACCGGTCAGGGCCGCCGGCTAGTTCTGCAATGGCGGGAAAAGTGTGGACCGCCGGTGAGCCCCTCCTTACGCAAGGGGTTTGGCTCGCGTGTGATTGAGCATGGTTTGGACGCATTCGGCGCCACTGTGGAACTCGATTTCCGACCAGCCGGCTTGCTATGTACAATGAGTATTCCAGTTCCCGAAGGGGCCCCCCATGAATAGCATCTTAACGGGCCGTCGTATTCTCCTCGTCGAGGATGAAACGCTCATCAGCCTAATGATTGAGGACATGCTAGTGGAACTCGGATGTGGGGCTGTGACGAGCGCCGCCACCGCGAACGCTGCGGTCGGTCTGGTAAGTCGGCAAGCGTTTGACGCCGCTCTGGTGGATATGAACCTGAATGGCACAAGTAGCCGGCCGGTGGTCGAGGCGCTCGCTGCGCGGGGGATTCCGTTCGCTATCGCTACCGGAAACAGCGTCGACGAAATGTGGGGCGATTTTCGCGACCGCGCCGTCCTACGGAAGCCATTTGGGAGTGACGACTTGTCCGACGTACTAGCTCGCCTGCTCCGAACCGAGCGGCAGTCCAGTATCCAATAACTGTTAAGCGCGGCCGCGTCTCCCGGCGCCCTCACGCCTGATCGAAAGCCCCCGCCACCGGTGCGCTCCCGGTGGCGGGGGCGCTCTTTTTTGTTTGTGGTGGGGAACTTTTCGGCGGGAAGCCCTGGAACACACTGGTAAAAAACGGTTCCCCACTCCGGTCTAACTTATTGATAAACCTCAATTGAGTAGGTCCCGTAGGGAGCGCCAGTTCTGTTGATTTTATTGATTTTTTCTCCGGTTCTGGCCTAAAACACCCCTATTGACACCCGCCTCGACCCAAAGATTTTTTGAGGGGCATGCGACGGTTCCGCAAGGTCCTGGTGTGGCTGTTGACACCGCTCAAGTTGGCATTCGCGCTGACACTGCACTGGTTAGCTTGGCTCCTTTACTACGCTGACGTCAGTTCAAAGCTCTCCGGGCTTACAGCCAACGAGATGGGCGGCTTCTTGGCGGGCATTGCTGCGCCTTTCGCGTTCCTTTGGTTGGTCATCGCGGTCTTTCTCCAACGCCAGCAGCTTAGCGTTCGGGGCGAGGAGCTGAGGACTAGCACAGAAGCTCTCAAGCTGTAGGTCAAAGAGACCCGCGCGATCGTTGAACAGAACGCTGCTGCTGCGATGGTTGCTCAGAGCTTGCTGGATGAACAAGCGTGGGTGAAGGCCGTCGACTGCATATGAGTCTCGGTGGCGCTCAAGTCCCCTAACGTGAAGTCGAGAGCGCCACGGGCCAAAGATTAGAGGTTGTCGGATACAAATTGGTAGACTTGTTCTTTGGCTTCCCGGCCTTGCTTGAGTAGCTGGACCAGTTCGGTCGAAATCTCTGATTTGAAGTTCTCGTCCTTGATTGATGGCAGGTTGATTTTGACGTTCATTATGGCGCCCTCCAGACCGGCATAGGCTTGTTGAGAGGCCACTCCGAGATCGCTTAGTGCGTTGGGGTTGGACTTTCCGAGGAGATTTCGGCTGAGTTCCAGGACCGCGACGCATTCGCTGGCGATGGCTATTGGTGACTGAACCGCTTCTTTGTACCCGTCCTGGATCGCAGCTGTTCTTTTGGCTTTCTCTTCGTCGGTTTGCTTAGGAAGCTTGAAGGCAGCCATAACCGAATTGAATGCTTCTGTATCGAGATCGACGCGTCGTAAAAGTCCTGCGGCGAGTGCATCGGCTTTCGGTACTGTTTTGGTCAGTTCCTCTGTAAAAGCTTCACACCCCTTTTTTCCGATACTGAGCCTGCACACCATCGCTATGAGCCCTGCTCCAACAGCTCCCGAAAGGGCGGCGACACTCCCACCGCCTGGAGCTGGTGCATCAGATGCGAGAACTGCGCCGAACTCTTCGAGCGACATCGTTGTAAGCATTGAAATCTCTCACTTTCGTAGTTGGATAATTCTTGGTGCGACGCTGACCTTGCTGCCCTGTACCATCTCGGTTCAGATCAGTAATTGATCGTATAATTACGTGTTGATGGTTGTGTTTCAGGGCGCGGCCTTTGTGACTTGCAACACAAGGGAATGCCGTATGAAACCGCGCCCTGCTTCTCTTAGAACATCACCCAGAAGATGATGTAGCCAGCGAGCATCGAGACGAGTCCCCCAGCCAATGCGAGGTAGGGAAGTATTCCGGCTCTCGTTGGCGGCAGTTCTGTCTCACCCTCGGGAATAAGATCATTCAGCATGCCCGGTGGAAACTGACCTTTATCGACAACATAGTGTCGGTACCAAAATAGCGGGGTAGAAATAAACGCTGCGGCCAATCCGAGGAACAGGATGTGATTGCCCCATAGGTTGGCACCTACGCCGATGAGGAACGCATTGACGTATGCCAAAATTGTTCCAAACGTAAGTAGCCAGTTTGGTGCCCTGTAGGGGCGTTTAGCGTTTGGATTATCAAGCCGATGAATCCAGCCCGCATTCAGGTTCAGGTAATGAAACAGCACATAGTTCACTGCTGAGACTGCCATAACGAACATGTAGTCTGACATCAGTAGAAGCAGTGCGTTGAACGCTAAGTCTGTCCACATGGCCCGGGTGGGTACGCCGTTCTCATTTAGCTGATCGAGAAATTTCGGCATCCATCCATCATGCGCACCCTGGTACAGGGTCCGCGATGATCCGGCCATGGCTGTCATAATCGCGAGGAATAGTGTGAAGGTGAGCATCACCACTAAGAGCTTGGCGAAGAAATCACCCGCGCCAACCATGCTTGCTAGAGCGACACCGACGCCCTCACCGGATTCAATCCCCGGAGACCTCATGTACTCCGTACCGAGCACACCTTGGAAAACAAATGGAACCAGAGTGTATAGAATGACCCCTACGACTCCTGACCAAATGATTGCCTTTGCGCCATCACGGGCCGGATCGGTCATTTCGCTCATGTAGCAGACTGCATTTTCGGCTGCGTATGCGGCCCATGCAGCGAGGAAGAGACCGCCTATGAAGAGGCGCCACCCTTCGAGATTCCACTCACCATTGAAGGGTACGAAGGGCGAAAAATTCGCCATTTCAATACGGCCGGTAAAGAAGGGGATTAATGTTACGAAAAGAAGGGGGATAATCCCGCCAAGCGTCAGTATGATTTGAACTCGAGCCGTTCTCGCAATTCCACTGTGTTGGATGCTCCACACTGTCACCATCAAAATTGTTCCGACGATGAATTGCGTGTTTATTCGAATTGTGAGGCCTTGTTTTAGAAAGCCGAGATCCAACAGTGTGACCTGCCAGGTATTGAGCGCATGATCTGGTGGCAGGAATATTGATAACAGGTACCCAGAACCCAGTCCTGAGCCGATCGCAAGGATGGGGCTCCAGGCGAGCCAGTTCGACCAAACGGACATTGGGGCGATTATGCGAGAGTGTCGAACCCACGCCGTGGCGCCATATACGGCTGTGCCTCCAGATTTATTGGGATGCATGCCCGCAATTTCAGCGTAGCTGAAGATTGCGACGAAACCGATCATGACTGAGACGAACCACACCAGGGGAGATACCGTGCCGGTTACGGCCGAAATACCTCCTAGGCTGAACATTACCAGTGCCGGTGAACCTGCCGCGATGAAAACGACCTGCCACCAGTTGACGGCCCTTACCATGCAGGAGCTGCCTACATGAGCAGTTGGTGGTGCATTAATTGACTGTGCCTTGCTATACTCCATTGTCGGTTCCTCCCGAGAACCCGATAAATGGAATTAAGGCCGGATTGCGTTTCCCCTTTTCGGGATTATTGAATTGTGCAATCCGGTCCTAATTATCCAGATCGATTGATATTATGAAATCATGATTTAGCCTTCGAGCTCGAGCAGGTGGTTCTCGAGAATCTGACTTTGATAATCCCAAGGTCCGTTGATTCCCTCTAGCTGCAGGTACCATTCGGCTGTCTGGACCAAAACTTCGGCAGCGATTGTTCCGCAGACTTGCCCCCCAAGGACATTGACGCCGTAGCGTGCGGCCTCTGCCTTGAGTAAGTTATAAATGCGATGTAGCGGTGTTTTTCGGGGGTTGCTCACCTCACAGGAAACGATCGTGACCGGTTTTCCGGTGCGTCTATGCGTGTTTGGCAGGCCAATCACGCCCTGGATGTTTGTAAAGCCGCCGGTTTTACCGCGTACGTAGCTCGCCAGCTTTTTGGCGATGGCTAGGTCGGTCGTATCGAGGACGACGTTGAAATACGCGTCGTGCTCGTCGAGTGCGCCGACGATTGTAGCACCTGCCGTTGGATGCATTTTTGCCGGCCCAAGGTCGGGTGCGCGCTCAGGGTCCTTCTCGATTACGTCTCTTAGTCCCTCGTAATTTCCTTTGCGGATTGCTGTCAGCCCTTCACGGTCGGGGCGTCGCGCGTTTCTACCTGTAAAAAAGATTGGTACGCCGTGGCGTTGGAACAGTTCTTTCCCAAGATCCTCTGCGAACTCGATGCATTCCTCGATGCTGATGTCCTTGGCCGGATAGATTTCTATGGTATCCACGGCGCCAATGCGCGGATGGCGACCATGCTGCTTTTCCATATCGATCAGCTCGTAGGCCTTTGCAGCTGATTCCAGAAGTGCTTCTCGGACTGCCTCGGGTCGCCCCAGGATTTCGACGGGCAGACGGTCGAAATCAGGATCGGGTTCATATCCGATTAGCTTGAGCCCTTTTCGGTCGCGGAATGGATTGACGATCTGCTCGATCACTTCCTTTCGCGTTCCGTCGCTAAAGTTTGGATCCGATAAGATGTATTTCGCCATAATTACCTCTTGAGCTGGCATCCTCGGCTGCGGACACACGGTTCTGGGATCGCATGCATTCTCGATGTTCTTATTTGTGAAATGCTCCCGTCTTGAAGCTCCCCACCTCCTTATCGGCCGGTCCGACCAACCAGCGGAAAAGCCGGTCCTTCCGATTGGATAATCATCGCGTCCCAGGTCAACGGTAACTCTGTGCGTAAATTAATCAAGCGATTAGTTATATTGTGCTGCAGCAATAATAGTGTGCGCAGCAATGTTGCGACGCTTGGCATGCCACCGCCCTATTCTCGGCGCGGTGAAGCTTTTCTTGATCGTTGGATTGATCCAAAAACTAATGAGCGTGTTGGAGCATGCCTGTATCCTTCCAACACGCGAATGTCGGCAAACGGCATTGAGTAAAAAACCGGTCGTGGCTGCCCGGATGAAAGGAGTGGTTCGCAGTGCCAGCCCTTGATCTGCGGCGAATGTTGCTGAGTTCTGGCCATCGAAGCGGCTGGCCTGACGGGTAAGAAGTCGATATACCTTTGAGCAGAGAACGCCCGCTTGTGCGGTGTGGAGAAGGAATGCTCGCGGCGAACGAGAACCTCCGCATCTTGTCTCCGTTGCACAGCTGGCCTTCATTCCGAAAACAGACCTGACGCGCGGAAGTTATGCTGCTGCGCTAATTAATTAATCCATCATCGGAATTATTGAGCATGTCGCGAACCAAGAAGGCCAAAGATCCGAAACTCGGCCGGCGCAAAGCAAGTACAGCTGGCCCCGGAGCTGACGACCTGGCTCGCATAGCGCTTGATCTGTTCGCAGAGAGGCATTTCTCGTCGGTGACCATCAAGGATATCGGCAACGCAGCAGACCTGAATAGCGCGATGATCTACTACCACTACAAGGATAAAATGGCCCTGTTCAACGCAGCTATCGATAGTGCGATCGATGAAGCGTTTCGGCTATTTGGCGATCACGTGGACAATGAAAAGCACGACAACGCTGTCTCTGCGATCAATGCTTGGTTCGACGTGCATGTCACGCTCAATCGCCGTCTCCGCAATATGGTGAAGATCAGCTTGGACTGCAGCGGTCCTGAGTTTGCTGAAGCGCGACGCTCCATAAAGCGCTTCTACCGCCACGAAAACGAGATACTTCAGGAAATCATTCGCGACGGAATCGAGTCTGGTGTTTTCCGCGATGTTGAGCCCTTCGTTATCGCAACGATGATTTCAGCCTTTCTCGATGGTGTGTTGGCGCGTTCTTTGATTCTCCGGGATTTCGATATGTTGAAAACGGTGGAAGAGTTTAAGCGCGCCCTCTGGCTGCATTTGGGTTGCCGGACTGCGAAGCCTCCGGCCAAGCGAAAGGCTAGCATCGCTCATACTGCGAACAGTGGGACGAACTGAGGAGGGGCTTTCTAGAGGTGAGCGCCCTGCGGTTGTTGGAGGTGGGTATCGCGTCAGGGACTGTGCCTTACGCGAGATGCCCTGAAAGTATCTCGTACGGCTTCGGAAAGGGTCTCTGGAACTAACAGTTATTTGGCGAGCGCTGGGTGGGTGGCACCTCTGCTTGGCTGGGGCTGGGTGAGTTCACCGGCGCGACAGGGTAGCTGCAGGGATGTCGCACTCAGCGTGCAAACTCTTGCCTCACCCGGATGGACTGTGTAAGCGATAATGCTGCGGCGCAGCAAAGCTTGGAAGTGACGTGTTACTGATCGGAAACTCAGCGCACTCCCCACGGATCAATCCGCCCTGACGGTGGCGCGGGATTTAAGATTGTCTGGGCCCGCATTTTTTCACGCCCCTCCTCAACAATTCGATCTGATGCTGCCCCTTTCGCAAGGTGAGCGGACACAGGAGCGCGTCTTGAAGGCCAATCTACTATCCAATTTGAAGCTCGACTGGTTTGGAAACATCCGCGGGGATACGCTCGCAGGGCTCGTTGTAGCCCTTGCGTTGATACCGGAAGCCATTGCGTTCTCGATAATCGCGGGCGTCGATCCCAAGATCGGTCTGTATGCATCGTTCTCGATTGCCGTGATCACCGCAATTGCGGGTGGACGCCCCGGCATGATTTCAGCTGCCACGGCTGCCACGGCCGTGCTGATGGTGACGCTCGTTAAGGAGCATGGGCTCCAATATCTGCTGGCGGCGACTGTTCTCGCCGGGCTTCTGCAGATTGCGGCCGGTTTCCTCAAACTGGGTTACGTCATGCGGTTCGTCTCGCGTTCCGTAATGACGGGCTTTGTGAACGCCTTGGCGATTCTCATTTTCATGGCCCAGCTGCCCGAACTGATCGGCGTGCCTTGGCTGACCTATGTTCTGGTCGCTGGCGGGCTTGCCATCATCTATCTTGTCCCGCGGCTCACCAAGGCGGTGCCGTCCCCGCTAATCTGCATCATCGTGTTGACGACACTCGCCATTGCAATGGGGCTAGACGTCAGAACGGTCGGCGATATGGGCGAGCTGCCATCAACCCTTCCCGTCTTCCTGCTTCCTGACGTTCCGCTGAACTTCACGACGCTTTCAATAATTTTCCCATATTCCCTGGCTGTCGCAATCGTCGGCCTTTTGGAATCCTTGATGACGGCACAGATTGTCGATGAGCTAACCGACACGCCCAGCGACAAGAACCGTGAGTGCGTGGGACAGGGCCTGGCAAATATGGCGACGGGCTTCATCGGGGGCATGGCGGGGTGCGCGATGATTGGGCAGTCCGTCATCAACGTGAAGTCGGGTGGCCGGGGGCGCCTATCGTCGTTTCTGGCTGGAGTCTTTTTATTGTTCCTAATTGTCGTGCTTGGAGATTGGGTGAAGCAAATCCCGATGGCCGCGCTCGTGGCGATTATGATCATGGTTTCCATCGGGACTTTCAGCTGGACGTCGATCAAAAATCTCAAAGATCATCCACGCAGTTCCAGCATTGTCATGCTCGCGACTGTGGTGGGTGTCGTGCTCACTCATAATCTTGCGATTGGGGTGCTTGCTGGCGTGTTGCTTTCAGGGCTTTTCTTTGCCTGGAAGGTTGCGCAGATTTTTCGGGTTACCTCCAAGCTCTCGACGGATGAGACACACAGAACCTACTTTGTCGAAGGACAGCTGTTTTTTGCGTCCGGCGAGGATTTCATGGCCGCCTTCGATTTCAAGGAAGCCTTGGAGAGAGTTACGATCGATGTCAGCCGCGCGCACATCTGGGATATTTCCAGCGTCATGGCGCTCGACATGGTGGTCTTGAAGCTTCGCCGAGAGGGGGCGACGGTTGACATTGTCGGGCTTAACGAAGCTAGCGAGACGATTGTCGATAAGCTTGCAATCCACGATAAGCCCGGCGCCTTCGAGCGCCTCATGGGGCATTAGGAGAACGCTCGATGGCCAAGATTGTCGCCTTTGTCGACGCATCGATCTATGCGCAGAGTGTCTGCGACCATGCGGTATGGTTGGCGGAACGCATGTCGGCATCTGTCGATGTTATCCACGTCCTAGGACGCCGCGAAGTTTCCAGTCACAACGGAGATCTTACGGGCGCGCTCGATCCAGACGCACGGGACCTACTTCTTGCAGAGCTTTCGAGCCTCGACGAACAGAGAGCTAAACTCGCGCAAAAGAAAGGGCGACTGATCCTCGAACAAGCCAAACGGCGTTTGGAAGCGGACGGTCTTTCTGATGTTTCAACGAAGCTTCGTATTGGTGATCTGGTCGAGACGGTACAAGAGTTCGAGGAAAGTGCCGATCTGGTTGTGATCGGAAAGCGGGGGGAAGCAGCGGACTTTGCCAAGCTGCACCTGGGCTCAAATCTTGAGCGCGTCGTTCGCACGAGCCACCGTCCGGTGCTCGTTGCTTCGCGGGAATTCAGGCCGATCCAGCGCATCCTCATCGCGTTCGACGGTGGCCCAAGCGTGAGTAAGGCTATCGATTATCTCGCGCGTGCTCGCTCGCAGTTCCAAGGCCTGGAGATGCACTTATTATTCGCGGGGCTTCCTACGGATGAAGGTGCAAAGCGGCTGGATCAGGCTGCGACCCTGTTGGGCAACTCCGGGTACTCAGTGGAAGCAAGTATCGAACCTGGACAGCCTGAAACGACAATCGCTGCGTCGGTTCAGAACCGTCAGATCGATCTACTCGTGATGGGCGCTTACGGTCATTCGCGCATACGGAGCTTCATCATTGGCAGTACGACGACAGAAATGATCCGTTCCTGTGCCATTCCCGTGGTGCTGTTTCGATAGGGTCCGAATGGCCGAACCCATTTGCTGGAGCCGCGCCGGCGAGGGATCTCGTTGAATCTCGGCAATGGACCGTCGTGGGGACGCATACCTTGTTTTTCGCCCGCGTCGTGGCGGCCGACACGGCGGATCGCGATCCACTTGTCTACCACACCGGAAGCTTTAACCGGTTGGCTAAAGGCTGCGCTTCGGCATGGTCGGGAGGGCTACCTTTGCCACTCCCCCAAAAACGTCGCTTATTTTTCGATGTCGATATCTTTTGTCTCTTTCCCGAGCAGCAAAGAGATCAAGGTCAGCCCTGCCATCGCGGACAGATAGATGCCGACCCAGAACGGGCTCCCGCCTCCTGTGCTCCAAAGGGCAACCGCGATGAACGGGGCCACGGCCGCTCCTAAAATCGATGAGACATTGTAGGAAATGCCAGAGCCTGTGTAGCGAATGTTTGCAGGAAAGAGCTCTGGTAAAAGAGCGCCCATCGGTCCGAATGTCATACCCATCAACGTGAAGCCGAGGATGAGCCAGGCCATGACGCCGACAGTGCCGGCAGCGAGCATCGGCGTCCAGACGAGACCAAACACGATGATGGCGAGTGTGACCCATATAAGCGTTTTGCGGCGACCCAATTTATCGGCGAACGGACCAGAGATGAGCGTGAAGATGCCGAAGAACACCACGCCAATGATCATCATCAGAACAAAGGTTGTGTAGTCGTAGCCGAGACCCGGAAGTGGGGCGTTCGTCGCAGCGCGCCCGTAGCTCAGCGAAAACGTCGTCATAAGATAGAAGAGGACGTAGGTCGCGAGCATGTAGAATGTGCCGAGGACGAGTTCCTTCCAGTGGGTGCGGAAGACCGTAGCGAGAGGGATTTTTTGAACGTTGCCGGTGCGTACAGTTTTCTCGAAAGCGGTGCTCTCAACGAGGCTTAGACGAACCCAAAGGCCAACTATGACCATTACCGCAGAGAAGAGGAAGGGAATGCGCCAGCCCCATTCGAGAAACGCGGCGGAAGGCTTCGATGGGTCGTCGGATGGCAGCGCCGCAGCAATGAGGAGGAACAGCCCGTTGGCGATAATGAAACCGATCGGGGCTCCGAGTTGCGGGAACGTTCCGTATATTGCGCGTTTCTTTGGTGGTGCGTTTTCCGTTGCGACGAGCGCCGCGCCGCTCCATTCACCGCCAAGGGCAAAACCTTGAGCAAGACGCATTACGACCAGCAGAGCTGGGGCGAGCCAACCGGCCGTTTCATATGTTGGCAGCAGCCCGATCAGAAACGTTGCGATGCCCATCGTAAGGAGTGCACCAACGAGCGTGTTCTTGCGTCCGCGCTTATCGCCGAGATGGCCGAAGAAAATGGCGCCGAGCGGCCGGGCGATCATCGCTGCTCCGAAGATGGCGAAGGATGCCAACAGAGCGGTTGTTTCATTCCCTGGCGGGAAGAACAGGTGCGGGAAAACTAGAACGGCCGCCGTCGCATAGACGTAGAAATCGTAAAATTCAATGGTCGTGCCGACCAGGCTGGCGACGATGACGCGAGAGCGCGGGTTTGCTGGAGCGACGCCAGAAAGGGCGGCGGGAGTTGTTACGGTCATTAAGGAAAGAGCTCCGAAGCGAATGACGGGGCGCGGCAAGAATTAGGCGTAGCTACACCAAGCTAGATTCTCGCGCCACAACGAATTCGCGGAATTCGAACATCGTTGACGGTGGGGTGGCCGAGGGTTCGTTATTCGATCGCCATATTGGGCATATGAGCGGCTCAATGTGCTGTATTGTCACTGAAACCGATGCTGATGCGACATTGCGGCGGACCGCCAAGATGGTTGCTTATATTCCACGGGGGTAGAGAAAAGTTTACTGACGCCTGCCTGTGATGGGCAACATGGCCAGTTGATGCTAGCGGATCCGAAGAAAAGTGGCTATGCATCCAGGCTAAACCCTCCGCAGCTTATATACCCTCCTGTTCCTACAGAGGATCGAAGTGCTGCGCCTCACGAGATACAACTTAGATCATGACATTTCCGTCGACCCATACGGCGCTCTCAGGAGCGCTCGCCACCCGTGGCTATTCTGTTCCAACTGATGTGCAACTCGCGGTTTTGGACGCAAATGCGTCGGAGCGAGACTTGCTGGTGTCCGCGCAGACCGGATCGGGCAAGACCGTCGCCTTCGGGCTGGCGATGGCTTCGACGTTGCTGGGATCACAGGAGCGGTTCGGACGTGCAAGCCAGCCCTCGGCATTGATCATTGCCCCGACGCGGGAACTGGCTTTGCAAGTGCAGAGAGAGCTGAGCTGGCTGTACGCTGAGACGGGTGCACGCGTGCTAGCGTGCGTCGGAGGTATGGACGCACGTTCTGAAGCGCGTCAGCTTGCTGGGGGTTCTCATATCGTCGTCGGTACGCCTGGGCGCTTGCGCGATCATTTGGAGCGCGGCCGCCTTGATCTCGGACAGCTCAAGGTGGCTGTGCTCGATGAAGCTGATGAGATGCTCGATCTTGGCTTCCGTGAAGATCTGGAGTTCATTCTGGACGCAACGCCTGAGAGCCGTCGCACACTGCTCTTCTCTGCAACGATGCCGCGCGAGATCGCAGCGTTGGCGCGGCGTTATCAGAAGGATGCCGTCAGGATCGAAACGCAGCGGCGCGACGTACAGCATGCCGATATCGCCTACCAGGCTATCCGCGTGGCGCCGACGGATGTTGAAAATGCCGTGGTCAATGTCTTGCGCTTGCATGAAGTGCGCGCCGCAATTGTCTTTTGTGCAACTCGTGAAGCTGTGAAGCGGCTGCATGCGCGACTTTTGGAGCGCGGCTTTTCTGCTGTTGCCTTGTCGGGTGAGCTGAGCCAGGGCGAGCGCAGCCAAGCGCTGCAAGCGTTACGCGATGGCCGGGCGCGGGTTCTCGTTGCGACCGATGTTGCCGCTCGCGGGCTCGATCTCCCGGACCTTTCCCTCGTGATTCATGCTGAGCTTCCGCATGACGCAGAGACCTTGCTACACCGTTCAGGACGTACGGGGCGTGCCGGGCGGAAGGGGCTCTGCATTTTGCTCGTGCCATTTAATCGACGACGCAAAGCGCAGGTGTTGCTTAGCGGGGCGAAGCTGGACGTTGCGTGGTTGCCCGCGCCTACACCTGACGAGATCAGAGCACGTGACCAGGAGAGGTTCCTCGCGGATCCAATTTTTGCGGACGTAGTGCGTGAGGATGAAGTCGCGATCGTACGCAATCTACAGGCGTCGCGTTCCGCGGACGAGATTGCTCTTGCTCTTATACGGCTCCATCAAGCCCGCTTGCCTGCGCCGGAAGATTTGCTGCCAGATGCAGGTCCACCTCCCCGATCGGATCGCCGGAGCAATGGGGATGGACGGAGAGCGGGTTGGTCAAATGGTGATGCCACGGCCGCGCCTGATAATGGCAAGCGACCATCACGTGGCCCCAATTCAGGATCGCGCGATATGATTTGGTTCCGGCTAAACATCGGACGCGAGCGGAATGCCGATCCGAAATGGCTTATTCCATTGATTTGTGAAGCTGGCGGCATCAGTAAGTCCGAGATTGGATCGATCAAAATTTTTGATCGTGATACGCGTTTTGAGATTACTGCTCGGATTGCAGACAAGTTCGCCGATACGGTGCGTGTCAATAAGTCGAAGAAAGGCGCTATTACTCGTGTCGAGCGGGAAGGTTTTGGAGCACGTCCTCGCTCATCTAAACCGGCAGATCGCGGCGCGAAGAAAAAACACCGTGGCGCTGCTTCTGGCGCGAAGGCTTAAGTGTGTTGTGCTTACCGATCTTCTTAGGCGTTAGGACCTCAGAACGCCTATTGGCGTGATGCGTTATTTCGGTGAGGTCTGTAAATGGCCCATGTACATCCAGTGGGTGTGATCGAGGTGCGGGTCAACGAGATTTCGCAGCTTTTTGACACGCTTGACCCTCTACCCTTCCGCGACCGTGACCTTGATCCACACGCGGAAGAGTACATTGTTGGCTGGGCACGAGAATTTCCCCGGCGGCGAGCTTTTACGATCATCGTGCATGCACCGAAGCATGAGCTCGGGAATAAATACGCCCAACAACTAGAGGCGGCATTGCGCAGCTACTTCAATTATCGCGCGGATGTCGTTGAGGGCGAACTTAAAGAACTTTTTAAAGTCGGCCGTAAGTCTCTCCTTATCGGAATGGCTGTGTTGGCCACATGTACTGTGGCCGCGCAAGCAATTCCGGAAATTGTTGGGCCGGGAAGTATCAGCCGTTTTTTTGGCGAAGGGCTTGTCATTCTGGGGTGGGTGGCAAACTGGAAGCCAATGGAAATTTTTCTTTATGAATGGTGGCCTTTGGGGCGCCGTAGGGATCTCTATCGTCGCCTGGGGCAGGCGTGTGTAGAGGTAAAGGCTTTTGACGCTTGAAGAGTAGCTTATGCAGGGTTGCGCTAAGGCGCTGCCGCTTGGCTCGTCGCCCTCGACAAGCCTGTACGGTACCTGCCGGGTATTTTCTAATGATGAGGGTGCCTTACAGTCAGTATCTCCGGCAACGCTGAGCTCGTATTGCCGCCAGGTTATCGGTGACGGTGATTTTCATGGGCTGCCGGTCGTTTGGTATGTCATTCTGAACCTTGTTGCGGCGTTCGCGTGAAGGTTAAGGACATGCGGCTCGGTTTGACGCGCCCCTCCCGACATTGGGCGCGCTCCTGATTTTGGTTCTGGTCGCAGTCGCAACAGGTTCTCTTGTTTCGGCACAAACGAATTTCGCGGCTCGAGTCGTTATCGGCTGGGATGCGGGTTTTGTTGTTTAATTGGGACTCGTCTGGGGGAAGATGGCAACCGCCACCGAGCAGGATATTCGTGCCCGGGCGGGGATGGAAGATGAGAGTTTCTGGGGAGTAACGATGTTACTCGTCGCAGCGGCGTGCGCCAGCCTCCTCGCCATTGTGATTGTAATTGGTACTGCGGCATCGTTGGAGCCCCTAATGCGCAGGCTCTACTTGGGACTAGCGGCCTTAACGATTTGTCTCTCGTGGCTGTTGGTGCAGACCGTATATGCGGTGCACTATGCCCATATGTATTACAGCGCACACGGGAAAGGTGGCAAAGCTGGATTGGGATTTCCCCATGACGATCCCCCACTCTATGCTGATTTTGCTTATTTTTTCCTTTGTTATTGGAATGACGTGCCAAGTCGCTGATGTCGCCACGACAAACCGTGAAATACGCCGCGTGGTTTTTATCCATGGGGTTATTTCTTTCTTCTTCAATGCCATTCTTATCGCTCTTGGCGTGAACATCGCTGGGAGTTTTTTGTAAGGGGGCTCGCAGGGTCAACGAGAGTTCCTATATCCCTCTGGTCCGGGAGGCGGATACGAAGGTGATTAGGTGACGAGTTTATCGGCACGGATTTCTGCCTCGCAGCGTACGGATCGAGACCTTCGGTCGTGGCAGTTGGGCTTTGGGGCGATTGGTATCGTTTACGGTGATATCGGCACGAGCCCACTCTACGCTTTTCGCGAGGCATTGAAGGAATCGCCACCCGGAGAAGCGACCATTCTTGGATTGCTTTCACTGATTTTCTGGGCGTTGACCCTTATCGTTTCTCTTAAATACCTGATCATTATTCTCAGGGCCGATAACCATGGCGAAGGTGGGATCCTCGCATTGGTCGCGCTGCTAATGCATTCCAGGCCGGAGAAAGATCGTATCGGATTGCTTATTGTCGCGCTGGGCATTCTTGGCGCCGCACTCTTATACGGCGACGGCGCGATCACACCGGCCATCTCTGTCTTAAGTGCCGTGGAAGGATTGGCGACGACTGGCCATGGTCTTGAGTTCATGGTGCTGCCCACCTCGGTGGTCATTCTCGTTTTGCTGTTTGCCCTTCAAAAGCGCGGAACATATCGGCTCGCGTCCTGGTTCGCCCCGATCATGTTCGTGTGGTTTGTCATGATCGCGATCCTGGGCGTGACCAGTATCGTGCAGACCCCGCATGTTCTTGCAGCGCTTGATCCACGCTACGCACTTGCGTTTCTCTTCACCAACGGCGTCATTGGTTTTATCGTCTTAGGAGCGGTTTTTCTGGTCGTGACTGGGGCCGAAGCTCTTTACGCAGATATGGGGCATTTCGGGGCCCGTCCCATCCGCTTGGCATGGTTTGCGATTGCAGGGCCTTGCTTGCTGCTGAACTACTTCGGGCAGGGTGCTGCCGTTCTTGCCGACCCGGGGCGTGCCCCCGATCCATTCTATGCTCTAGCCCCTACTTGGGGGCTCTATCCACTTATCGGACTGGCCACATTGGCCACGATCGTCGCCTCGCAAGCAATGATTTCGGGAGTGTTTTCTCTCACCAGTCAGGCCGTGCAATTGGGATTCATGCCGCGCATCCGCATCGTGCACACCTCATCCAGCGAGTCCGGGCAGATCTATGTTCCGTTGGTCAACGGAGTGTTGGGAGTTGCTACGGTGCTGCTCGCCATAGGTTTCGGCTCCTCTTCGCACCTCGCTGCTGCTTACGGGATCGCGGTGTCGACCACCATGGTCATTACGACCATCCTGCTGTTCTTCGTCATGCGCGACTGCTGGCGGATTCAGGCACCGGTTGCGTTTGCCGTGACAGCATTTTTTATGGTGGTCGATCTCGTCTTCTTTGGTGCGAACCTTTTGAAAGTTGAGCAGGGCGGCTGGTTGCCTTTGGCGATCGCGGCAGCATTGTTTGTTGTGATGGTGTCCTGGCGCAGGGGGCGACAACATCTCTTCACGCGCCTCGGTGTAGATGAAGAGCCCATCAAGGATTTTGTTGCGCGAGCGGATAAGCAGAGGCTGCACCGGATACCCGGCACCGCTGTTTTCTTGAGCCCGTTGCAGGTCGATACACCCTATCTCTTGCGGCGGCTTGCTGACCGAACCGGAGTGCTTCGGGAAAACGTATTGATCGTTACGGTGTTGACCACGGATTTGCCGCGTGTCCCCGCAGCTCAGCGGCTCACGATGCGAGAAATAGCGCCCGGTTTTTATCGCGTCCTCGTGCACTACGGATTCATGCAAACGCCGCATGTGCCCGTCGCGCTCCGTCTGGCTCAAGAGGCTGGCTACAATATCGATGTTGAAGATGCCGTCTTTTTCCTTGGCCGGGTCACTCTTGTGCCAGCGGAGAAGGTGGCGGGCATGCCGATGTGGATGAAGAAGTTGTTCTCACTGATGAGCCACAATGCGCAGACGGCCGCGGATTTTTATAATCTGCCTCCCGATCAGGTTATCGAGCTCGGCATACAACTTGAGATCTGAATGATTGCGCTAGTTCGACGCCCTTCCGCATTCCGTTTTCCGGTTGGTTACGGCACGGCTCTCCCGGGTCGGGGGAGTGGGGAGACATGTATTGTCAGCTCAGCGATCTGCCGCTCTCAAACGGCGTGGTCTATGATCGGCTGGACGAGACGTTCGCGTAAAGCTTCGGCAGCGCCTCACCTTTAAGGTCAACCTGAGAGTGCGGCGTTTGCATAGATACACTTTATTGGAAGGCGCGACCTAATGCTGCGAGGCTTGCTCTAGCGTGACGGAGATCACGCTGGAGGAGATAAGCAATGAAGACAGAAGAAATCAGCCGAATTCTCAATGAGACTAACCTGTTTGCCGGAACGGCTCCGGCGACGCTCGCGCGTATTGGCGAGATTGCGATCCTAAAGGAATGTAAGGCGGGGGACGTCGTCTATGATTCCGGCGGACAGGCTCTTGATATGTTTGTTTTAGTTCGTGGGCTTGTGAGCTTTGCGATGGGCGCGAACGTGGGCCATGCCAACGTCGAAAGCGTCATGAAGCGGCACATGATTTTCGGGTGGGCTGCATTGATCCCAGAGCACCCCAAGCGGCTTGGGACTGCCAAGTGTCTCGAACCTTCGACGCTTCTGTCTATCAACGGTGACCAAGTGATGGAACTCTTGCGCGATGAAGATCCAAAATCCGGGTTCATGATCATGACCCGGTTGTGCTCGATGATCGCGAACAGTTTTATCGAGACGCGTTGAGATAGTCGCAAACGGGAGTGGCTCAGACAGTCTTCGTGCATCCAGAACTTGGTCATCGACGTTCATTGCTCACTATGATCGTTGCCGGTTGCTGTGAAACTCGGAGATCCGCATGTCTGAGCCATTTACGCCGCTAGATTTTTTTCGGATGTTTTTGGGAGAGGGTGATCTCGGCAGCGCACTCTTCCTGATCGAAATCATTCTCAGGACCATGGTGATGTATGCCTATACGATCGTTTTGACACGGCTCGTCGGGCAAGGAAGTGTCGGACAGATCGGTCCTTTCGAATTCGTCTTGGTGATTGCCGTAGGGTCGGCGGCGGGCGACCCGATGTTTTATCCAAACGTTCCGCTTCTTCACGGGCTTTTGGTCATCTCTGTCGTGATCGTATTGCACCGCGCTACCCAGTGGATTTTGGCGCGTCATGCGTGCGCCGAAGCTTATCTTGAGGGGACGCCCCTTCTCGTTGTTTCCGGCGGTCGCGTCGTCGAGGAAGCGCTGGGTTCAGGGAGCCTAACGAGGCGCGAGCTAACCTCCATGCTTCGCACGAAGGGCGTGCGAAACATTGGTGCCGTCGAATGCGCCTACTTTGAGCCGTCCGGCAAGCTTAGTGTCTTTCTGTACTCCGAAGGAGCAGGATACGAAGGCGAGTATATTGTTCCTATTCCGAAGCAGGCGTAGTCGGTGGCCGTGTATGGTTGCTGGCAGGGCGTTTGGGTCCAGACCTCATAGGTTTTTCAAGGCGGTTGCGAGATAGCTGCCTGATGTCGATTTCCGCATCATTAGCGGTTGCTCGGTCAGGATGTTCTGCCGGACTTCCTCTTCGGCTTCGTCGAAGTTAGAGGGGAGCAGGATGGGGCGTTGTTTCTTCTCATTGGTTCGGGAATTGAGAGTGCGGCCGACGTGGCTTTTGAGGTTCTCGCGTGCTTGCTCATCGAGTTCGATACCGAGGTTCGCGCACAGACGTTCGAAGCAATCTAGATTGTTAAGTGTCGCTGTGTCGGCATCCACACATGTAAGGCCGTGAGATTGGCAGAGACGCCGATAATGAGCTTGCCGCGCTTCGGTCTCTAGGGCGTGCCAATAGCAAAGCTGGTAGTCGGAAAAGCTGTCGGGTTCGGGCAGCCTGTGAAAGACAGGGTCGCTTGGTGAAAGGTACCACTTGAGCGCGCGCTTGGTGCGGCCGGGAATATCGTTGAGCGCCAGCATGGATTTGGCGATGAGGCGCGTGTTGCGCGTTAGGATGATCAGCTTGGGCCTCGCCCCGAGGTCGAGCAACGGTTCCAGGAAGCCTTTTCCGAAAACGTGACTTGTGTCCACGTGGACGGGCTGCGGGTGGTCGCTAATCGCCGGTATTTTGGCAAATAACCAGAAATCGCGCGCAAGTGCGGGGTTCCTTTGAACCCATCGCATCAGCAGGTGAAATGAGGGCTTTTCTTCGTGAGCGGCATGCACGTGGGGGACGCAGTCAAACAGTGACGTAAGTGACCGCGTTCCGGTGCGCCCGTTCGTGAGGCAAAAGATCAACGACTTGGTCTCAAACACCCCTTGCGCAAGTTCTTCAGCGCAATTGGTTTGCCCGAGCGCCTTCTGGCCTAGGAAGCGGCCGTGGTAGCCCATGGCTCGTAGGGTATTGCGCATCTGACCAAGCTTATCACGCGACTAAAGGGCAGAATGCGGCGGGCGTTTTGTGAGGAACGCTTTGCTCCTAGGTGGATTAGTCAATCCAAAGTGGCTGAGACGGGCGAGGCAAGGAGAGAGAAGCCATGCCGCGAACCCACAAGAGCGGCAGTTCAGCTGGTTCGGCGAAGCGATGGTCTGCCGAGGTCACACACTCAAGCAATGCGCTCGATCTGGAAGAAGGCGTGTTTACCAAACGTGATCCGCACGAGATCGCGCTATCACTCATGCGTTCGGCTGAAAATAGCACGCGCCGCAAGGGCACTGCATATCAGTCGGCTATGTCGATGCTCACGTTTGAGATTAATCGCGCAGGGAAATCGCTGAGTGCTGAGCGTAGGCAGACCCTTGAAGCCGCTAAAGGCGAATTGCGCAAGGTTTTCGGCCGCGCTTGAGTTGCCGTTTTATGAGAAAAGTGGCTCGCCGAGGCGAGCCACGCTTATTGTATCAGGGCGCTAATTGTTCGTTGATCCGTGCTGTTACTTCCATGTGACCTGCGCGCCGACGCGACCACCGACGACGTGGTCGCCGCGTCCGTTTTCAAAGCCGACACCGACGCCACCGAAGATAGCAACGCGATCATCAGGGGTGAACACACCGTACCCAACCACGCCCATTGCGCTTAAAGCCAACGCTTCTGCACCCTCATAGAAGCCCGCGCTCATCGCGACGCCAATGTTTTCGCCGGACACGAGATCAGGATTTTCCATCGCAATTGCCATCGCGATACCGGCTTCCGTCTCATCGAGGCGTTTGAAGATGCTGCCACCATCGGTCGCGAGATTACCGGCCGCGTCAGACGTCACGACTTCGAGCGGGCCGGACTGCCGGTTTTTGCTCAGGTTCGAGGTGATGCCTGGCGTCGTGTAGGTTTGGCTCGACGTACCAAACATCATCTGGTTGTTATT
The DNA here is from genome assembly GCF_025698805.1 of Filomicrobium sp. NCBI lineage: Bacteria > Pseudomonadati > Pseudomonadota > Alphaproteobacteria > Hyphomicrobiales > Hyphomicrobiaceae > Filomicrobium > Filomicrobium sp. The sequence continues at coordinate 60,566 of NZ_JAILWT010000007.1, read as the reverse complement.
CGTCGTGCTCGCACCCGTGCCGACAGCCGTAGAGTTGACGTGGCCGGCGTTGACCGTTGCTCCATTGCCAAACGCGTTGGAGTTATTCGCTTGGACATTGGCGTTTTGGCCGACGGCTGTGTCGCCCGGTCCGGCCGCGAACGCACCATTACCAATAGCAATCGAGGAGTTTCCTTCGGCCTGAGCGTTGGTCCCCATGGCAATTGTATTGGAGGCGGCAATGTTGTTTCCGGAATTCGTGCCAAAGGCGATGTTGTTGTCACCCGTGACGTTGTTGCCGGACAGAGCACCACTGGCCTGATTGTTTGCTCCGGAGACGAAATTGCCGGATGCAAACCCGCTCGACTGATTGTTGAAGCCGCTCACTCCGTTGCCGACTGCAAGTCCACTGGCTTGATGATTGACGCCAACGACGCCGTTGCCTGAGAGCACGCCGCTTGCTTGGTGACCTACACCGGCAACGAGATTGCCGACAGCGAGGCCGTCGGCCTGATTGGCGATGCCAAGTACGCCATTACCTGAAAAGGCGCCGCTGGCTTGGTTGTCATTGCCGATGACCAGATTGCCTGTGTCGGTTCCACTGGCTTGGTTGCCGTCACCGAAAACGGCGTTTCCAGAGAGAATTCCTCGCGCTTGGTTGCCGATTCCGGCGATGAGGTTTCCAGATCCGAAACCGCTTGCTTGGTTGGCGTCTCCGAAGACCGCATTGCCGGACAGTGCGCCACTAGCCTGGTTATCATCGCCGACGACAAGGTTGCCGGATCCGGTTCCGCTTGCTTGGTTGCCTTCGCCGAAGACAAGATTTCCAACGCCCTGGCCGCTGGCCTGGTTGTTGCTGCCGATCACGACGTTGCCTGACGCAAAGCCGCTCGACTGATTGTCGTTACCAAAGACGCCGTTGCCTGTCAGCGTACCGCTCGTCTGGTTGTTATCGCCCTGGACAATGTTTCCAGCGGCAATGCCGCTGGCCTGATTGCCAACACCCTCGACACCATTTCCTGACAGGATTCCTGCGGCTTGGTTGCCTACGCCGGCAACAAAGTTGCCAGACGCTATGCCGGCAGCTTGGTTGCCAAGGCCTTCGACGACGTTCCCCGTTCCTGTGCCCGAAGCCAGATTGCTATTGCCGGCTACGTCGTTGCCCGACAAGGTTCCGTTGGCTTGGTTGTTATTGCCCGTCACGCCGTTGCCCGAGGCGGTTCCGCTCGCCTGGTTATTTTCGCCCTCGACAAAATTCCCGACAATCAGGCCCGCCGCCTGATTGTTGTTTCCGGTCACAAAGTTTCCGGAAAGAGTGCCGAAGGCTATATTGTTGTCCCCACTAATTACGTTGCCGGACAGCACGCCCATTGCGATGTTGTTGCTGCTTCCGACGAAATTTCCTGAGCCGAAGCCGATCGCGGTATTCCCATCGCCGGAAACGTCATTCCCGGAGAGCGTTCCAAGCGCGGAATTGAAGTTTCCTTCGACGAGGTTGCCGGAAGCATTGCCGAAAGCGTTGTTGCTCGAACCGCTGACGCCATTCCCCGACAGGTTGCCGACAACGTTGTTGTAGCTTGCGCCATCGCCGTAGCCGTTGCCCGACAAATCGCCGATGACGGTGTTGTTGTTGACGCCGTCCCCGCCAAGGTTGCCGGATCCGTTGCCGATGATTGTATTGTTGTCGAAGTCGGCTCCGTTTCCGCTCCCCGACGCGTTCCCGATAATGGTGTTGTTGGCGAAGTTGTTGCCGTTGGCAGAACCCGACAGATCACCAAATATCGTATTGTTGGTGACATCGCCGGCGTTGCCGCTTCCGGATCCAGTGCCAACGATAAAGTTATCGCTGACAACGACGGTCCCCCCGACACCGTTAAGGCTGCCGGAGCCGTCGCCAAAGATTACGTTGTTGTGTAGCGTGGCGTTGCCCGTCCCGTTTCCGCTCAGCGAGCCATTGCCGACAACGAAGTTATTCTGAATGTCGGCGAAGCCGGAGCCAAGGAAGACGCTGCCATTGAGGCTGCCGGAGCCGTCACCGAGAAAGAAGTTATTGAGGATTGTTGCTTGGCCACCAAGCACGCCGAATCCGTTGCCAGCGCCAGATCCGTCGCCAGTTATGGTGTTGCCTTGGCAGTTCAGGGAGGCGGCGTTAGAGCCGTTACCTACGCCTGATAGAACGCTATTAATCGTATTAGTCACGCCTGAACAGTCCGCAGCCTTGGCCGTGCTTGAGGCTGCGATCATGGTCAATCCCAGGACCAAGATGCTTGCCGAGGAAAGTAGGCGCCCCCGCCAGGGCTTGTGTTTGGATTTGCTTTGAAAATGTGCGCCGTTAAAAAGCGCAGAATTAAATGTCTGATTTTTGTCAATTGTCATGGTTCGACACCCGGTAAAACGCCAGCACTAACCGCGCGCACAAAGCACGTTAAAATTTACCGCAATCGAGAGTAATCGGACGCAGCATCAGCCACGTACCGAATTTCCCTCAAGTGCCCCCGCATTGAATTTATTTGTCGCGGCCGTTCAAAATGGGAACGTACCTAGACAATACCGAGCATTTGCTCGTTACATCTGAAAATAAGAAGAAGGAAGCAATGTTGCTTCACTTGTCTGACGCCTTCTTTCGGGAAGTCTTTAAAGCCCGTTTTTCCGAATTATTCTTCAGCGTCGAAAATAAATAACGTCTGTCGATTTTAAACACGCGATTACCCTCCGCAGACATGTGCGCACTACAGCCAAAACCCCTATTTCCAGCAAGAGGAAAGTGGGAGTGTTGTCATGTCTGATGTTGATGTGTGTTTTGCGGGCAACGCAATGATGTAAAGTTTTGATGCGAGAATGAACGCGTTGTTGGAGCCAGTCCAGCGGTGGTTCAGGGGATTGCCAATCAACTGCGAGCTATTTTTTCTCTTTGGGATTCTTGATGTTTTGGGGGGGCGGCGATGTCTTGCCTTGCGGCGGTGCGGCTACGGCATCTGCAGCCTTGGGTGCGTCCGGTGGCCGAACGTCTACGGATATCCCGAAGAGCTGCCAACGGTTGTCGAGCCGCTGAAAAAGCATATCAAAGAGCACACGTTCTGGTTCGGAGGGCATAAATCCCGAGAGCCGCAGCATTCCAGCTTCGTCGATTTTGGGCTGCCGGATTAGCTTGGGTTCCAAGAATAGGATTGGTGACAGGTCGAGATTGCGTTTGCGCAATGCCGCAAAAATTTCGGCAAGCTGGGCTGAGGTATTTGCGCGCTGGAATGAGGGTGCCGCGAGGTCCCGTAGGACCGAGTAATTGCCGGTTTGATTCGCTTGATTGAGCGCAATGAGCGTTGTTCGGATCAGCAGATTGAGCAAATAGGCATTCGGCATCGAGTCTTGGCCGGTGGCCGTCGCCTCCGGCGGAACCGATTTCCTTTCAGCGTTTGCGAAACCACCGCCGGACACAGCGCACACAATAAGGATAAGAGGTGCGAGGACCCGTGCTGCTGCTCGTTCACACCTCATGAATTACCTTCTCGTTTCTGCTGCCCATGCTGATGCATGTGCTCCAAGCCTCGTCTCTGACCTTTCGAAATTGATACGCGGCCTAATCGTGTGTCAAACGGAGGCGGTTTGACTTTTTTGGGGCGTAGTTAAAGGGTTTGTTCAATTTCCGAGACAACCTGACCAGTTATTTTTGCCCCTGGTGGAACCATTGGTGCATCGTGTGCATTATGCCATGTCGAATTGGGGGTGTGCGCTAGGTAATGGGCTCGGGATCTGCAAAATCGATGAAGACGGCGGACCGGACGAGATGGCGAACTTCCGTGTTGGAAATGTTCGCGGCAGGTTCTTGGCTGGATCTGCTACCTATCGGTATTTATGTCTGTGACAAAGATGGCTGCGTTCTGCAGTTTAACGCTCACGCGGCTCGGTTGTGGGGGCGCAAGCCCGCATTAAAAGATCCTTCTGAACGGTTCTCCGGCTCCTACCGGCTCTTCCGTACCGAGGATGGTAGCCGTATGACGCCTGAGGATACGCCGATGGCGGAGGTTCTGCGTACGGGGGTCGGCGTCAGAGATAAGACCGTCGAGATAGAGCGGCCGGACGGTACGAGGATTACGGTTCTCGCCAATATCGAGCCCGTGTTTGACGATGACGGCAATCTCGAAGGCGCGATCAACAGCTTTCAGGATATTAGCGAACTTAAGCGTGCCTTGGAGCGAGTTGAGCTTAGCGAGAAGAAATTACACGCTGTGTTCGATGCGCTTCCGGCGGCAGTTTATACGACCGACACAGATGGCAAGCTGACATTTTATAATAAGGCTTCCGTTGAGATGGTCGGACGTGAGCCGCGATTGGGCGAAGATCAATGGTGCTGCTCATCGAAGCTTTTTAGTCCCGACGGCTCCGCCATGTCGCATGACGAATACCCAATGGCTGTGGCGCTTCATGAGAAGCGGCCATTGACGGAGGCTGAGGTGATTATCGAGAGGCCTGATGGCGAGCAGGTGCCTATTCTCGCGTATACGACGCCGATTTTTGATGCTGTCGGACGTTTGACGGGTGGCGTGAACGTGCTCGTCGATATTACTGAGAGAAAAAAGGCTCAAGAAGCTCAGAGTTTTCTAATCGATGAGCTCAATCACCGCGTGAAGAACACTTTGGCCACGGTGCAATCGATTGCGGGGCAATCATTTAAAAGCGCGACGTCTCCTGCGGATTTCGTGGAAAAATTCAGCGGTAGAGTTCAGTCGCTCGCGAACACGCATACGATTCTAACGCAGGAAACGTGGCGGGGAGCGGAGTTGGGTCGGCTGATAGGTGGTCAGGTGATCCTGCATGAAGCCGACAGAGCGCGCGTGGACACCTCCGGTCCAAGCGTGACGCTGGCGGCGCAGCCGGCTTTGCATCTGGCTCTTCTTCTCCATGAATTAGCTGCTAATGCGCGCAGATACGGTGCATTATCGGTGTCAGAAGGCCGTCTGGATCTGACATGGCGTGTTGACGGCGACGCTAGTCCGATACTCATTCTAGATTGGCAGGAGTCCGGTGGCCCGCCAGTCGTTACGCCGGCTACTCGGGGATTTGGATCCACACTTATTGAAAGTGGTCTGGCTGCTTATGGCGGCATGGCCGAATTGCGGTTCGAAGCCGAAGGCTTCGGTTGCAGGATAAGCCTACCCCTGACAGGTTTATCGGTTCCGGCTAGGAAGGACGTGGAAATTGATAATGGTTTCAGCAGAAGTATCGCGGCGGTTGCCGTCGGACAGAGTGAGGTAAGTGACATGGCCGGAACGCGTGTTCTGGTGGTGGAAGACGAGCCGCTCGTAGCGATCGATATTGAAGACTGCCTCAAGGAGGCTGGTTGTTCTGTCTTGGGTCCGGCAGCCAATGCCGAACAGGCTATGCGGCTGATTCAAAATGAGACTTTTGACATTGCGCTCATGGACGCAAATCTTGCGGGGACGCGTGTTGATGAGTTGGCTCAAACCTTGAAAGCGCGCGGTATCCCGTTCGCGTTTGTATCAGGGTATGGCCGTGAGGGTCTGCCTGCCGGATTTCAGGAGGCCTTGCTGGTGTCTAAGCCGTTTAACAGCCGTCAGCTGATTGGAGCTGTTGAGAGCCTTCGAGAGAGGCTTGCAGAAGGCACCGAAAGGCCTGCTTGACCCCGGGCGCAATCTCGGAAAATTTCACAACCGAGCATATCTGAACTCGGAATATCCGAGCGCGTGCCGGTCTTATATTGTGCTCTGCGGATAACAATTTCATCCTTTATCATCACAGGTTTGCGATGGTCGCGCCCTGACGATTGCGCAGCTTCGCCATCGCTGCATTATTGCGAGCAAGCCACCGGCGCTTTGCGCCTATCAGACAATGGCGTCGCATTGGTTGCCGATGTGCGGAGGCAAAATCTCTGGGGCTGCTTAGAGGTTGATGGCCGCGTATCGCGATGCCCTTCGAAGGGAAAAAACGATATGGCAAAGATCAATGTCAACGGCAGTGTTTTGGACGTCGCGGCGGACCCCGCGACACCTCTCTTGTGGGTTCTGCGTGAACAGTTGGGGTTGACCGGCACCAAATTCGGCTGCGGCATAGCGCAATGCGGGGCTTGCACGGTGCATATCAATGGTGAGGCGCAGCGTTCCTGCGTGCTACCGTTGGAGAGCATTTCTGAGAGCGACACGATTGTGACGATCGAGGGGCTTTCGGCAGATGGATCACATCCTGTCCAACAAGCTTGGCTACAACTCGACGTTCCGCAGTGTGGGTATTGCCAGGCTGGCATGATCATGGCCGTTGCGGCTCTCCTCGAGAAAAACCCCAAACCATCAGATGAAGAAATCGATGCTGAGATAACGAACATCTGCCGGTGCGGCACCTATAGGCGCGTTCGCAAAGGCATTCATCTTGCTGCAGCAGCCAAAGCCTAAGGAGCGCGACGATGACCGTATCTCTCGATATTACGCGGCGCGGCTTCGTTGCTGGCGCGGGTGCTGTCGCAGGCCTGACACTGGGCTTTTCGATTCCGTTTGGACGGGAGGCGGCTGAGGCGAAGGCAGCGATCGACGAGATCAACGCCTGGGTTGTGGTCAAGCCGGACGACCAAGTGATTATTCGTATTGCGCGTTCGGAAATGGGCCAAGGCACGTTGACGGGTTTGGCTCAGCTGGTTGCCGAAGAGCTCGAGTGCGACTGGTCGAAGGTGACGACGGAATATCCAAGTCCGGCGACAAATCTTGAGCGGGGCCGTATCTGGCAAAGTTTCTCAACGGGGGGCAGCCGCGGTATCCGCGAGTCCCATGACTACGTCCGCCAAGGTGGCGCGGCGGCGCGTGAAATGCTGATCGCCGCGGCCGCCAAGGACTGGGGTGTTTCCGCGAGCGACTGCACAGCGGTCAACAGCGTGATCACGCACAAGGCCTCAAACCGTTCAACCACTTACGGCAAGGTCGCCGTGGCAGCATCAAAGCTTGAACCTCCGAAAGAAGTTCAGCTCAAAGATCCGAAAGACTGGAAGCTGGCGGGTAAGCCCGTGAAGCGCCTCGATACCGCGGACAAGCTCACCGGGAAACAGATTTACGGCGTTGATCTGAAGCTGCCTGGTATGTTGAACGCGAGCATCAAGGCTTGCCCGGTATTTGGCGGCAAGCTTGCTTCCTTTGACGACAGCAAAGTTAAATCGATGCCGGGTGTGAGGGGTGTCGTCGCGGTGGGCGAGGATGCTGTGGCCGTTGTTGCCGAGACGTGGTGGCAGGCAAATTCCGCCCTGCAGGCCCTGCCCATTGTCTGGGATGAGGGTGAAAATAAAGGCGTCACCAGCGAGACGATCCGTGAGTTCGTTGCCGAGGGCCTTGATGCGAAGGATGCCTTTGTCGGCAACGAAGCCGGCGACATTGACGGGGCTCTCAAAGGAGCCGCCAAGACAGTTGAAGCGACTTATACGTATCCGTTTCAGCACCATGCGACGATGGAGCCTATGAACGCTACTGCCAAGTGGACAGAGGAGCGTTGCGAAGTCTGGTGTCCGACGCAGAACGGTGAAGCTGCGCTCGCGGCATGTGCGGAAGCTGCGGGGCTCTCGCCTGCGCAGTGCGACGTTTATAAGATCCACCTTGGCGGCGGGTTTGGTCGCCGTGGTGCGTTTCATGACTACGTCCGGCAGGCCGTGATGATCGCCATGGAGTTTCCGGGTACGCCGGTCAAGCTGATCTGGACGCGTGAGGAGGACATGGCGCATGGCATGTATCATCCTTACACCCAGTGCAAATTGACGGCCGCGCTTGATGAGAATGGCGACGTCACGGGATTGAGAGTGCGGATCGCCGGCCAGTCGATTTTGGCCAGCGTGATGCCGCAACGCATGAAGAACGGTGCCGATATGGTGACGTTCCAGACGCTGCTGCCAGGTGGGGAGCATTCGATCAGCTATTCATTCCCGAACTTGCTGGTCGATCACGCGATGCGCAATCCGCCCGTTCCGCCGGGTTTCTGGCGAGGGGTCAATGCCAATCAGAACGCCATTTATATGGAATGTTTCCTGGATGAGGTGGCGCACGCGACAGGCCAAGACCCGCTAGAATTCCGGCTCAAACTGATGGGTGATTATCCCAAGAACGCGGCTGTTCTAAAAGCAGCGGCCGAAGGCGCGGGCTGGGGTAAGCCGGCTCCGGAAGGTGTGTACCGCGGTCTTGCCCAGTGCACGGCGTTTGCCAGCCATATTGCTGCGTGCGCTGAGGTCTCGGTCGGCGATGATGGCAAGGTCAAGATCCATCGGATTGTGGCGGCGACGGATAGCGGCCATGCCGTTAATCCGCAGCAGATTGAGGCACAGGTGGAAGGTTCGTTCGTCTACGGTCTGTCAGCCATGCTCTACGGCGAATGCACGGTGAAGGGCGGGCGCGTAGAGCAGCAGAACTTTGATACCTATCGAGTGATGACGATTTCCGAGATGCCGGAGGTTGAAACCATCGTGATGCCTTCGGGCGGGTTCTGGGGTGGAGTGGGCGAACCGACGATCGCCGTTGCCGCACCAGCGGTCCTCAATGCGATCTTTGCGGCAACCGGAAAACGGATTCGCACGCTGCCGCTAAAGCATCATAGCCTTGCGAAGGCTTAGGCCGTGTGCGGTGGTGAAGTCTCGTCTGACATGCCTATGGCTGGCGGCTGCGCTTGTGGCCGCTACGCCGGTTTTTGGTCATGAGGTCGTCTCTTATGAGATTGTGGGTGATGCGGTGCCTATGGCGCTGGGCGGGCGCGTTGGCGATCGGCAACGCGGAAAGGTAATCGTGCTTGATCGCAGGCGTGGAAACTGTCTGATTTGTCATACGTTTCCAGTTGCGAATGAACCATTCCAAGGCGATCTCGGACCTGCCCTGGGAGACGTCGGAAAGAGATTGAGCGAGGGGCAGATACGGTTGCGTTTGATTGATCCGCTGCGGCTCAATCCAAAGAGCTTGATGCCTGCCTACTATAAGGTGGATGGATTGCGCGAAGTAGCTCCGGAGTATCAGGGGAAGCCCGCACTGGAAGCGCAGGAAATTGAAGACGTGACCGCGTACCTCGTGAGCCTTAAGGGACAACAATGACGACGCGTAGACATCTGCTGATCGGAGGTGGCGCGGGGCTCGTCAGTTTGGCAATCGCGCCTTTGCCGGTTGGGGCGACGGAGGTTTTATTCGACGAGGCGCTTCAGTCTCTGACGAACGGGGCGGAGGTCAAAGCGGGGCGGGTGACTTTGACGATCCCGGGCATCGCGGAAAATGGTCTGTCCGTTTACACGACCGTCGCCGTTGATAGCCCGATGACGGAAGCAGATCATGTGCGGGCGATCCATATTCTGTCACCGAGAAATCCAATTGCTTTGATCAGCAGTTTCCATCTTGGTCCCCGCGCGGGACGTCCGAAAGTCTCGACGAGTATACGCCTTGCGGGATCGCAGGAGGTGGCGGCAGTGGCGGAGATGAGTGATGGCAGTTTTTGGAAAGACAGCAAGAAGGTGATCGTTACGATCGCGGCTTGCATTGATGGTGGTTGAGGAACGCCTATGGCACGCGCACCAGTTCGCATTTCCATGCCGGACGAGGCAAAGAAGGGCGAGATCGTCGATATCAAGGCGATCCTGCGCCATCCAATGGAGACCGGCTATCGCGTTGATAATGTGGGCAAGAAGATCCCGCGAAACATCGTGACGGATATGACCGTCACTTACGGTGGCGTCGAAGTGATGCGATGGAAATTGCAGCCTGGTGTGGCTGCCAACCCCTTCATTGGTTTCTCGACGGTCGCGATCGAAACGGGTGAATTGGTGTTTACCTGGACGGACGATACGGGACAGATTTTCCGTGAGAGCCGGATGCTGACGGTGACGTAATGCAGTGTTCCCGCTTCCTTGTGTCCGGGTTCTGCGGGGTGGCTGGTCTCATGGGGGTCCTGCTGCCGGTGCTGGCTGCTGATCGGCCGGTGCGGCCGGGCAGCTTCTATATGTCGAAAAATCTGCTGGCTCTTCAGGCGGATGACATTGCAAATCCAGGAATGCTCTGGGTCAGCGATGGCGAGAGCTTGTGGAGGCAACCGGTCGGTCGCGCGCAAAAATCCTGCGCGTCCTGTCATGATGCTGCGGACGTAACGATGAAGGGCGTTGCCGCGCGGTATCCGGCTGTCGATGCCGAGAGCGGCGAGCTCTTCAATTTGGAAAAACGCATCAATACCTGTCGTACGCGCCATCAGGGTGCGGCGGCGTTGGCCTATGAAACAGACGAGCTTCTGGCGTTGACGGCTTACGTCGCGCATCAATCACGGGGCGAGCGGGTGAAGGTTCATATTGATGGCCCCGCCGCACCTTTTTACGAGGCTGGGCGCAAGCGTTTCTACACGCGGGTCGGGCAGCTCAACTTGTCCTGTGCCCAATGTCACGAGGCGAATGCCGGACGGCGATTGCGGGGCGATACAATCAGTGATGGTGTGGGCAGCGGTTGGCCGGCCTATCGATTGGAGTGGCAGACACTTGGCTCACTTCACCGACGGCTCCGGGCCTGTTCATTGGGTGTGCGCGCGCGACAATTCGATTCTGGATCGCCGGAATATCTGAGCCTCGAGCTTTATCTTGCCAAACGGGCTGAGGGCGTGCCGGTTGAGGCGCCCGCCGTACGCCGATAGCAGCTTCAAAGGAGAGGCGATTGAAAAAATCAGCCCACGTTTGCTGTACGGCAGGCTGCGCAGGTTCCCCGTAGTTCAAGCGTCATTTGTGAGATGTCAAAGCCGTTCTTTCTGGCCCAGCTTTTCAATTGCGCGGTTACGCCCGCGTCATCGAACTCAATGACCTGACGGCAGTTTTGACAGATCGCAAACGCAGTTGCTTCATGGTGCTCAGGGTGGCTGCACGAGACGTAGGCGTTCAGGCTTTCCAAGCGATGTGCTCGGCCTTCATCGATCAAGCGCTCTAGCGATCGGTATACGGTTTGTGGCGCGAGAACGGCTTCGGGGCGCAACATTTCGATGATGTCATACGCGCTCACGGGGCCGGGTGCTTCACGCAAAGCCTCAAGCAGCATCTTATCTTGTTCGGCGGCGGGGCGGCGTTTGGCGGATTTGGTGGACATCGACGCGAGAGGCCTCACAGTTTCTTCGAACTTATCGATGTAATTGTCCCACCTTGGGGGCCGCTCGGCAAGGTGGATGCGCTGGGAGAGGCTGGCGCCATACGGCTAATGTTAGGTGATGCAACTTTGAAGTGATTGCCAAGCTTAGATGCCAATGGCCCGGTAGGCTTCGGCGGTGTGCTTTATCGCGATGATATAGGCGGCACGACGCATGTCGCAGACATCTTTCCCTGAATGGCAAAGATCGGAAAGCTGTCGATAGGTGGACTGCATTATCTCATCGAGCCCGCTGCGCACCAGATCGATTTCCCGGGCTCCGTCCAGGAATGGCCGGGCAATATCACTTGGAAATTTGGCGCCTGTCATTGTTTCCAATGAACTGGCCAAGAGGCGGTTGCTAACCTCGTCGTGGCGTCGTTCCATCAGGCCGAAGGGCATATGCGTAAGATTTCTGACCCATTCAAAGTAACTGACGATTACACCCCCTGAATTCACGAAAAGGTCGGGCAGGATGACGATGCCGCGGTTTCTCAGAATGCTGTCCGCCTCGAAGGTGACGGGGCCGTTGGCGGCTTCAACAATCAGTTTTGCCTGGATGCGAGGTGCGTTGTATTCGTCAATTACCCGTTCCGTGGCGGCGGGAATGAGAATGTCGCAGTCGTGTTCGAGTGCCCGAGAGCCGTCTGAGATATATTCCGCGCCGGGGAAGCCCTTGACGCCGCCTGTCTGCCCCATGTGCTGTTTCACGGCTTCGACGGGTAGCCCCTCCGAGTTGAGAAGTGCGCCGTCCCGTTCGATGATCGCTATGATACGGCAGCCGTCTTCTTCGCTGAGAAATTTGGCGGCGTGGTAGCCCACGTTGCCCAAGCCTTGAATGATAATGGATTTGTCGCGCAGTTCCGGCGTCAGTTTTGTCCAGGCAACGTCTCTAGGGCTTCGGAAGAACGCGCGTATGGCGTACTGAACCCCGCGGCCCGTTGCTTCTATCCGACCTTCTATGCCGCCAGCGGCGAGAGGTTTGCCCGTAACGCAAGCAAATGCGTTTATGTCGTTTGGGGCCCACCGTCGGTATTCATCGGCCATCCAAACCATAGTCAGCTCGTTGGTACCGACATCGGGCGCTGGTACATTTTGGCTGGGGCTTAGGAAGTTGTGGCGCACAAGCTCTTGGGTGAAGCGGCGCGTGATCTTCTCCAGTTCTTCGCGTTCCCATTGGCTGGGATCGATGAGCAGACCACCCTTTGAGCCGCCGAAGGGGAGGCCCGTGAGCGCGCATTTGTAGGTCATTAATGCGGCGAGGGCTTCCACGTCCTGTTGATCGACGCTGAGGGCATAACGGATGCCGCCTTTGGCTGGGGTGACGTGCGTACTGTGAACCGCGCGCCAGCCGATAAAGGTTTCCATGCGGCCGCGAAGCCGAACGCCGAAGCGTGTCACATAGGTCGCGTTACAGACGCGAACTTTTTCCGCCAGGCCATCTTCCATAGGCACGTGCTGCGCGGCTTCGTTAAATTGGCGGTTGACGTCGTCGAGGAACTGGTTGCCGGCCATGGCAGTTGGATCCCTCCTTGCCTCGTGCGGAGCTGGCTCGTACCGCGTTGTGGTTGGCTATGTGTGGGTACCGCACGCGGATGTCAGTTTCAAAAGCAGATCGTTAGAGGCTAATCTGGTTGCGTGGACATGGTTCCCGCTTTTTTGATCTGTTGAGTCGAGAAGACGTCGGGTCCTGGAGCGGTAATGCGGAGGCGATGTGAGATCGTTATTGGCTCTCGGTGGCCGTTGGGGCTTTCAGCTGCTCGCCATTTTCTTCCTTGTCGCTGGGATTGTTGGCTTGCAGGAGGGAGTTCACGCGGCTGATTTCAGCGCGCGTCAGGTGGCTCAGAAGCTCTTTGAGGCGAAGCCTGGCCAACGGGTTGATTTCTCAGATAGAAACCTCACGCTGACTGATCTTTCGCATCTTGATTTCAAGGCTGCGCTCCTGACCGGCGCTGATCTGTATGGTGCAGATCTTACGGATGCCAAGCTTGTGGGGGCCGACCTATCTGAAACGCGGCTTGATCGTGCTACGATTATCCGGACGGATTTTTCAGATGCGAATTTGACGGATGCGACGCTATTGCGTCCGACGACGTTCGCGAACGATACTTTTGATACGGACGATGTCGCACGTTTCAGGCGCGCGCGCTTGGTGCGTCTCCGTGTGCATGCGCGGCTGGACGGTGCAGATTTCCGTAGCGCCGATTTGACAGAAGCTGATTTTTCACCGCTCGACCTGCGCAGTGGAACGATCTCGACCAAGGCGAGCAGCCAGCTGCCGGGAGCGGATTTTTCAGGTGCAGTTCTTAAAGGGGTAAACTTGTCAGGCTCCAACCTTGCCTTTGCAAAGTTTCGCGGAGTTGACGCGCGCGATGCGGATTTTCATGGTGCTGATCTAACGGGTGCGGATTTCACCGGGGCAAACCTAGCGGGAGTTGATTTTACTGGAGCTAATCTCACGGAAGCAAATTTCGAGGGCGTCCGTGGGCTGCAAACTGCGAAGGGTGTCAAAGGCGCCCAGTCAGTCAAAAAGGAAACGCCGTGAGACACCAGTCATTGCCCGGGGCGATACCATCCGTTGTGGGGCACCTTCTGCGGAGGGGCGTCGCCATTTTTTTTACCGTCATTCTATCGGTAGGGATTGTCAAAAGTCCTGCGGACGCGCAGCCGTATGCGGATGGCGTTGATACTGCTCTTGTCATTTCTGTCGATGTTTCCAATTCCGTCGACGATCACCGTTATCGTCTCCAGATGGAAGGTATTGCTGCCGCGCTCGAAGATGCCGGGGTTATTCGCACAATTCTCAACGGTCCCCGTAGCAGCATCCTAGTGACGTTGGTGACTTGGTCTGATCGCCCCAACGTCGCCATGCCCTGGATGCGGATCGGCAGCGAGGAGGACGCTAAGGCCGTTGCGCAGAAGGTCCGTCAGCTTCCCCGTTTCACGGGCGAGTTTACTTGTCTGGGAACTATGTTGCGCTTCCTCAACGATAAAATCCTGCCGCAAGTGCCCGTGAATGCGCTGCGAACGGTGGTCGATGTCTCGGGGGATGGGGCAGATAATTGTAATGCGCGTGAGCCTGTCACGGCAGTGCGAGACGAGATCGCGAGTTTCGGCACGACGATCAATGGTTTGCCCATCCTGGAGGGCAGCGAAGCCGTGACGTTGGAAGACTGGTATCGTGACAATGTGAAAGCTGGGCCGGGGTCCTTTATTCTCCCGGCTGACGGCTTTGAGGATTTTGGCCGTGCGATCCGGCAGAAATTCATCGTTGAGATCAGCGGAATCGAGAATTCTCATCGCCCTCCGCTGTCGCTTGCTTCGCGCGGAAGGCGGGATATCGCGCGTTGACGGGGAGCTGCATGCACTCCCGTTGCGTCAGCTTGCCGTCAAAAGAATTTCGCCGCGTCCGATGCTGGCCATATCGCCTGCAAAACGACGAACCGATCCAGTGATCGGGGAAGGCGCCAGATCTCCCAGCTTTTCCCGCAGATAGCGGTTCGTAATGTTGAGGATGCCAAGTTCGTGCAGGCCGCAATCAACAAACGTTGGTCGCATCTGATCAACGCTTGGGGCGATCAATGTGCCGCGACGCATCTGAACACCCGCGTCGGTTCCAAAGCCTGATGCGGACCACACTGTGCCGCCCATCATGCGTTCGCCCGCAGCACTCCCGATCTTACCTGACGCGACAATAGTGCCGCGCCGCATGCGGGCTCCAGCCGAATTTCCTATCTGACCTTTGACAACAACAATACCGCCGCTCATGCCGTCGCGTTCTCCGCGAAGCGGTGCGCCGAGATTGTCGCCCACCGAACCGTTGACGACGATGAGGCCATCAGCGAGGCTCGAAGCGAGAAATGCGCCTGCGTTGCCGCGAATCTCAAGGCGTCCGCCGCGCATCTGGCGTCCGGCATAAAATCCGACATCGCCTTCAACGATGATGGTGCCATCCTCGTTTTCGGCGCCGATGAAGTCGCAACGCGGGGTTGCGCCTTCGATGATAAGCGTATCCGTGCCTGCGCCTTCCACTTTGAAGCATTCGCCAAGACTTAGCTTCTCTGGGCCAGCCTCGATATGAAGCCGCGACACTTCCGTAGCTGAGAGTCCGGCGAGTTTTGCTGGCGTAATGCCGGACAGATTCAGACGGCCGGTTGGCGATATGGTCAGCTGAAGCTTCAGCGCACTCATGGCAGACAGTCCTTCAGGTGATAGTGGTGTTGACCAAGGTTGCCGCCGTAGTTTCCGGCGCTGACACGGGTTACTTGGTTTTCTGGGCCGGTTTCGAGCACCGCTTTCAGGCCGACTTTCATCGCTTCGGCCACAGACTCAGATGTTAGTCCGTCGATAACGATTTCGAGGACGGCACGGTCTTCTGGACCAAGTTGTGAGTTGGTGGCGCCGCGGAGCGTTGGACAGAACGCATCGTTGGTAGAGGCCACAGCGCCTTTATACTTGGAGCCGACCTTGGAGCCGGAGCGGACGATCCCGCCAGGAAAC
The DNA here is from genome assembly GCF_025698805.1 of Filomicrobium sp. Classification (NCBI taxonomy): domain Bacteria; kingdom Pseudomonadati; phylum Pseudomonadota; class Alphaproteobacteria; order Hyphomicrobiales; family Hyphomicrobiaceae; genus Filomicrobium; species Filomicrobium sp. The sequence goes on along the minus strand of NZ_JAILWT010000007.1, from coordinate 44,982 downwards.
GGCATGATGACGTCCCGGACATCATTCATCGCTTCGATCGCTGCTTCGCACGTCCTGAGCACGCCAGGCCGGTCGCGACCGATGACGAGTAGGTTGCCGCCACCGACGGCGTCCGTCGTGACGCCTGTCGTATCTTCGATAATGAATTCGCCATCCATGACCGGCACGCGCCAGAAACGGCGGTCGCCAAGTTTCCGCGCGGTTTGCCAACCATCGCCGAAGAATCGTGGTCCCGAACTCAACGGGATGCGTCGCTCTGCCTCAAGGCCGTTGAAGCAGGCGGAGCCCGGACTCGTCAGGACGCATTGGCCGACTCGGTTCTTCAGCTGGCCCTCAATACTTTCCGGCGCGAAGCCGAAGACAAGAACGCGTACGCCGGGGCGCCCGTCCGGTGTTTCTTCGGCCGGGACTTCATAATCGATGCCGCATTCTGCACCGCAGCCGATGACGGACGTGCCGAAGCCCGTCATTGTGATGGCTGCTTGGCGCGCCCACTTCATTGTATCGGCGGTAATGATGATGCCGGTGGCGCTCATGCCGAAGGCCTCGGCGAACGTATCGTCGATGGCGATTCCGTTAATGTTCATGGGCTGCGAATCTTTCGAGTTCACCGCGGACAAGGCACTACCTCAAATCGACTTAGTTTGCGCATTAAGAGCCTCTGACGATTTGGCATGGCGTAGGTTGGCCGGGATCGCAAGTCCCCTGCCGTCAGCAATGTTGACAGTCACACCAAGCCGGACTTGTCACCCTCACTAGGTTAAGGAGCATGTCTTGTCAGCATGGTATTGGCGATCTCTATACGCGGATCGGCGCAGACAAAAGCACGGTCACTCCCGAAGCACAACCTCAGGACGGAATAACGGCCAACTAAATTGGAGGCCGGGTTCGCAGGTGGGTTTGCACCGCACTCTCAGTGCCGTTAATGTCCCGCAGCGTTATCAAGCACAATGCTAATTTTGTTTAAATTCCAGATGTGATTACAACGGAGGATACGAATGCTGCGATGTCTTGCTTTGCTGCTGGCGCTGACGCCCGCCGTGCTTGCACTTCCGGCGGCTGCCCACGGCCCGACGCGGCAGAAAGTTACCGAGACCGTAGAAATCAATGCGCCGGCGGACAAAGTTTGGGCCGTCATCGGGAACTTTCAGGACATGAGCTGGCATCCGGCAGTCACAAAGACCGAAGGCGAGGGCGGAAACGCGGAGGGCGCAAAGCGTACGCTCACTTTGGACGGCGGCGGGCTCATCCATGAAAGCCTTCTGAACTATGATGCCGACAAGAAGTCGCTCAAGTACCAAATCACTGACGTCGACGTGAAGGTTCTGCCGGTGAACAATTATTCTTCCTGGCTGAGTGTCGAAGAGGCAGATGGCGGGAAGTCAGTCGTTACGTGGAAGGGTGCGTTCTATCGTGGCTACATGAACAATGACCCGCCGCCGGAGCTCAACGACGAGGCTGCGGTCAAGGCCGTAAAAGGGGTCTACCGGGGTGGTCTCGACAACCTGAAGAAGCTTCTTGAGGCGGGCGGTTAAAGCGCTGCAAGTATATGTTTGAGCGTACACAACACCGCGTTTGCCGGTACGCGACGGCTTTGCTGCGATTTTCTGTGACGCAGCGGCTGTTGTGCGCGGGTTTGGTCGGGACACTCGCACTGGGCGGGATGCTGATCCTCGCCCAGGGCTTGCTCGGCCAAGCGGCTGCCGCTGATGGTGGGACCGCTGAGGCAAGCCGTGAGGCTTTCGTTACCGCTCAGGTCGCTGACAAAGTTGCGGTTGTCGACTTGGCGACGTTTAAGAGTGTCGCTGAGATCGAAGTTTCCGGTAAGCCTGCCGGCATAGCAATGTCGCCGGATGGGCGGTGGGTTTATATTACGACCCCTGAAGCTAAAGAGCTCGTCGTGATCGACGCGGACAAGCGTGCGGTTACACGGCGCGTGAAGTTGGGAGATGGCCCGCTCGGCATTGCGGTGCATCCCGTCGATGGACGTATCATTGTCGCGGACTGGTATGATCATCAACTTACGGTCGTTGATCCGGCAACCTTTGATGTGGTCGGTACGGTTGAAACCGGGGAGTCCCCTTCGGGGGTCGCGGTTACACCGGATGGCGGTTATATCGTCAGTGCCGACCGAGACAGCGATGAAGTGTCAATCATCGATGCGCAGACACTCAAGAGAGTTGCCGCCGTCAAAGTAGGACAGCGGCCGTTCGGGATTACCATCGACGCATCCGGTGAACGTGCGTATACGGCCAACGTCAAAAGCAACGATCTGAGCGTCGTTGATCTAACGTCGCGTAAGGTTATCGCTACCGTTCCTGTCGGACAGCGTCCTTACGATGTTGCTCTTGCCAAGGGGCGCGCTTTTGTTACCGACCAGTATGGCGGAACGGTCAGCGTTGTTGATCTTCAATCCTTCAAGGTCATCAAGACGATTGCAGTTGGAGAATACCCCGAGGGCATCGCAACGGACCGTGATGGCCGCCACGTTTATGTTGCCTGCTGGGAAGCGAATACGCTTGAGCGTATCGATGCCGTTACGCTTGAGGTAACGAAAACGGTTGAGGTCAATGACGGCCCCCGCGCTTTTGGGCTGTTTCTACGTTAAAGCGCTAATGTGGGCTTTAACTGTAATTACGCAGAACCAAATACTTCTTGTATTGACGATGTGATCCTCGCAAAACAGTGAAAGTCGATTGATGCAACCTTCTTTAAATATGGCGAAGATGCAGATGTCTCGGGAGGACAAATGACGACACGACACATGTATGTTCGCGGTGCGGTGCTTTGTGCGGCTGCCGGTGCGATGCTCATGTTGGGCGTTGCCAATGGTTTTGCCCAGTCGCAAGCGGTCGCCGCCGAGGATAAAGAAGGCGTTCGCGACATCCTGTTTGACACGCCTCAGCTCAATCTCGTTTCTGCCGGAGAAACGTTGAAATACAATTTCTCTCGAGACGCGTCGGAGCCCAAACTGCTTGGGCCAAATTTCACGGATGAAATTAAAGTCGATGTCGCGAAGGCCAGCGAGGATGGTAAGCGTGATGTGGACGTGCAGATATTTTCGGGCGACCGGGGCCGTGATGTCCGGCATTTGTCGGGAATGACGGCAAACCCCGTTCTGGTTTTCTATTTAGATCGGGCTGTTTCTAACTTTGCCCTTTTGGGTGGTGGAAGCAAAGGCTATCTCAAGAACCGCTTTCGCCTCGCGCTGCGGACCACAGCTAAAATCGAACCTGCGAAGATTCAATACAATGGGAAGACTGTCGACGGTCACCATGTCTGGGTGACTCCGTACGCCAACGACCCGAGCAAAGAGAAAATGTCGGGCTATGAGAAGGCGCGTTTCGATGTCTTTGTGAGCGACGAGGTGCCCGGCTACCTTGTCGAGCTGAAGTCTCATTTCGAAAGTCCGCAACCCGGCGCTCCGAAGCTCAATGAGCGAATAGTGCTTGATGGAGTGGGAGTCGAAAAATGATTAAATTTCACAAGCTTTTAGTGGGCGCAGGGATGTGTGCCCTCGTATCTATTGGTTTGGCGAGCCACGTTGGGGCTGTCTCTCTTCCTGAGAATGATTATCCGACGTCGACGCGAGCAGACTACGTGTTTGCCTGCATGCAGGTGAACGGGCAGACGCGAGAGAACCTAATGAAGTGTTCGTGCTCGATCGACACGATCGCGGAATTGCTTCCCTACAAAGACTACGAGGAAGCGGAGACGGTGATGTCGGTTCGCCAGAAGGGTGGCGAGAACGTCTCGATGTTTCTGTCCTACAAGCCTCTGGTCGAGAAGGTGAACAATATGAAGCGCGCGCAGGTTGAAGCTGAGTTGCGTTGCTTCTAATCGCTCGCTACCGCACCTGATCATTCCGCTGTTTTAACAAGAAAGCCGGCAGGAAAAAAATCCTGCCGGCTTTCTTGTAACTAATGTTGACGTCGGGGCGTATCAAGAGCCCTTTGCTTCTGTCTGGGTTGTGAAAACCTTGCCGTCGGTATCTCGTGCGGTGACGGACAACGGCCCGTCTGCGCTGGCTGCATAGGTGAAGCGGATGTTGGGGTTTTCCGACAGGGAAATCCCCCCCTCCATCTCGAAGATCAGTTTGTCGCCCTTACGTACAACCATGTGGTCGAGGTACTTGGCTGGAATATAGAGTCCGGTCAGCTGGTTCATTTGCATTCCGGAGTAGTTGGGATGGCGCACCATGACCTGAGCTTCGCGGGCAAGCTTGGTGGTGTCGTCCGGCTTGAAGCTGCGTAACTTCATTTTGCCGATGTTGGCGAGCGCGGCATCCATGTCTTTGAGTGCTGGCGCCGAGCAACCGCCTGCCGCCTTCACGAACTTCGTCGTCATGTGAAGTTTGCCATCCTGCGTTTCGATGATGGCGCGTACATTCGAGTACATGTCGACGCGGACGCGCGTGGAGATCTTGCGTTCTCCCAGTCCTGCGCCTTCACCAAACTTGAAACTCGCGACGACAGGAGCTGGGTTCTTGTCGATGACAAGGGTCAACGACTTCACATCTGGCGCGATCGTTGCCGGCATCGTGATGGTCAAAGGGACGATGGCGGCGTCTTCTGCCCGATAAGGCGCGTCGAGTTTGACGGTTCCGTCTTCTTCAGAGATGGAACGGTCGCTGCCGTACAGTTCCTTCTTAATGCTCGGCCACAAGTCCTCATCGTCGGCTCTGACTGCCGGAGATAAGACCATAAAGGACAGGGCTAGCGCCGTAACCACCCCGAGGTGCAGTCCCTTGGTAAGCCACATCTCAAATTCCTCCATAGGATTCTATTTATTGCGCGTGCACGGTGGTTTTTGAGTGCCTTCGCTATTCCCACTCTAATTCGGCGAACGCGGCTGAAACGTTACGGGCATGATAGTCGTCAAACTGTTGCCATGCATCTTTTTCGCTGAAGCCGGCAGTCTTCGTGGCGGAAGCAAGAGTGCCTCCGCTTGCGATTATCTCCCGGATATCCGTTACGACCTTTTGCAGATAACGCTCCTCGGGCGCTATTGAGTCGGGCCAAGACACTGACGCGGGACCGTGTCCAGGAACAGCGCTGGCGGCGCCTACCTTGCGCAGTTTTTCGATGACCTGCAGCCATCCCAGGATCGAGCCGTCGAGGGCTGGAATGTGTTCGACGAACAGCAAATCCCCCAGCAGAAGCGTTTGTGTCCGCTCGTCCAGGATCAACAAATCGTTATCGGTATGGGCCGTTGGCTGGGGATCAAGGCTTAACTGACGGCCGCCCAGGTCGATCGTTTCAAGCGACTCAATACTGCGTGTGGGCAGGATGACTTCCGTGCCTTCGAAGGCTGCGTCTCCCAATAGGTTCTTCGCCGCCGCGAGATAGTTCTCCGCGCGTGCTGCGAGGGCCCGGCTCATTTTGTAATGCGCAACGAATTCTGGATTGTCAGTCTTGAAGGCCGCGTTTCCGAGCACATGATCGGGATGCATGTGGGTATTGATCACGTAGCGGATCGGCCGATCTGTTTTTTCTTTGATCGCAGCGCGAAGTGATTGACCGAAACGATAGCTGCCACCCGTATCGATGACCGCGACTGCCTCCTCGCCGATAATGAATGCTGCGTTTGAAATTCCGCCGAGGTTGTTCGCACTGGTCAGTTCATGTCGTCCCTGATGGACGAAAAGGCCCGGTGCGATTTCGGACACCCCGAGTGGCTTTATGGCCTCTGACGCCGCGTGTGCGTTTTGCCAAGACATCGCTAATAGTGGCGAGATCAGTCCCAGGCATACGGTCGCGCACAGGACGTCACGGCGCGAGATATTTCCACCGCATACCGACCTTCGCGGTCGTCTCGGCCTTAGATTGCTCGTCATTGTCAGCGCTTTTTGCAGAGTTTCCCGGCCATTGTTGCCGTCCTTATATTTAGTCATTCCCGCACCGATGTTCTTATCGGTTTCATCTATCCGTGAACGGTCCGACCAGCATCTCCGACGTTCATCACGCGTAAAAAACGGCTGTCGGTTATTCATGTGTTTGCATCGTCGAACGCGGCAAATGATTGCTATAATTCAATTAATTAGGTCAGTTTTGCTGACCTTTTGCGACCCCGGATTTTGTCTTTACGGATGGTCTTGCGGAGTGCGACAAAAAGTGCATAGATGCCACACACGGTAGCAGACGTTTTCAGGGTCGGGAAAAAAAGTCCCAACTCATTCGAAAACCTTGACGGCCAAGACCGGGAAAAGCCGGCATTTCGTCAATCCGGGTTGTGACACGCTGACGCTGCTGCCGCTTGCAAGCGTGGCAAGATCTCACAAGGAGGAAGCGCAATGCGCAAAAGTGCACTTACCGGTGCATTGCTCGTGACGATTTTCGCGTCGCCAGCCCTGGCGAACGACAGCGTTACGAAGCTGACGGCTGATCCTAACAACTGGGCCATTCAGACCGGTGACTATACCAACCAGCGCTATTCGAAGCTGGACCAGATCAACCGTGACAACGTTAAAGACCTTAAGGTCGCATGGACGTTCTCTACGGGTGTTCTGCGCGGTCACGAAGGTTCGCCGCTCGTTATTGGCGACACCATGTGGCTTCATACGCCGTTTCCCAACAACGTCTTTGCCCTCGACCTGAACGAGCCTGGCAAGATCATCTGGACCTACAAGCCGAAGCAGGACCCGTCCGTTATTCCGGTCATGTGCTGTGACACGGTTAACCGCGGTCTCGCCTATGCAGACGGCATGATCTTCTTGCATCAGGCCGACACGACGGTTGTGGCGCTCGACGCCAAGACCGGCAAGGAAGTCTGGAAAGCTGTGAATGGTGACCCGAAGAAGGGTGAAACCAACACGGCGACCGTTCTTCCGGTGAAGGACAAGCTCGTTGTCGGTATTTCCGGCGGTGAATTCGGTGTTGCAGGTCACGTTACGGCCTACGACATCAAAACCGGCAAGCGGGTATGGCGTGCTTACTCTTCGGGACCGGACGATCAAATCCTGTTCGATCCGCAGAAGACGATGTCGCTTGGCAAGCCTGTCGGCAAGGACTCTTCTCTGAAGACCTGGCAAGGCGATCAGTGGAAGATCGGCGGCGGCACGACTTGGGGTTGGTATTCTTACGATCCTGATCTCGACCTGATCTACTACGGTTCGGGTAACCCCTCGACGTGGAACCCTGCACAGCGTCCGGGCGACAACAAGTGGTCAATGACCATCTTCGCTCGTAACCCTGACACGGGTGTTGCGAAGTGGGCCTATCAGATGACCCCGTTCGACGAGTGGGACTACGACGGTATCAACGAGATGATTCTCGCTGACATCGACGTGAAGGGCGAAAAGCGCAAAGTGCTCGTGCACTTCGACCGTAACGGCCTGGGTTACACCCTTGATCGTGGCACGGGCGAACTGCTTGTCGCTGAGAAGTTTGACCCAGCCGTCAACTGGACGACGGGCGTCGAGTTTGACAAGTCTAAGCCCAACTATGGTCGTCCGTATGTTGTCGACAAGTACTCGACCGCTAAGAACGGCGAAGACGTGAACACGAAGGGCGTTTGCCCGGCTGCTCTCGGCTCGAAGGATATGCAGCCAGCAACCTTCTCGCCACGTACGGGTCTGTTCTATGTGCCGACGAACCACGTCTGCATGGACTACGAACCATTCCGTGTTTCGTACACGGCTGGTCAGCCCTATGTTGGCGCGACGCTGTCGATGTATCCGGCTCCAAACAGCCACGGCGGTATGGGTAACTTTATCGCTTGGGACGCGGGCAAGGGTGAGATCGTATGGTCGCAACCTGAGCCATTCTCGGTCTGGTCTGGCGCTCTTGCCACGGCCGGCGGCGTTGTCTTCTACGGTACCCTTGAAGGTTACCTGAAGGCCGTCGACGAGAAGGACGGCAAGGAACTGTTCAAGTTCCGTACGCCTTCCGGCATCATTGGCAACGTTATGACCTACTCTCACAAGGGTAAGCAGTACGTTGGCATCTTGTCGGGTATTGGTGGTTGGGCCGGTATCGGTCTGGCTGCTGGTCTGACGAACCCGACCGATGGTCTGGGTGCCGTTGGTGGCTATGCCGGCCTGAGCAACTACACCGCTCTCGGTGGCACGCTCACGGTCTTCTCGCTGCCATAAGCGAGGCCTGATCGGCTTAGGGCCGGCGCGAGAACCTCTCGCGCCGGCCTTTTTTGGTGAGGCGGATTAGGTCGTGATGTCGCGGAACCCAAACGCGCGCTCCGAGTACTTCTGCTAACGAAAGTTTTATATGCGGTCAGGCTTGTCATTCAGATGGCCACCGGGCACACAGTCTTTCGCATAGCCTTGGCGATACACAGGCTAGGTACGGACGTGGAGAAGAAAGGGAAATTCGTGAAGAGCATATGGACTGGCTTCGCAGTTATCGCTTTGGCAGCTGGAGTTGCGAGCTTCGGGTTCTCATCCGTGAGCGCTGAAGATGCCAAGCAGAGCGGACCTTACGTTGATGCCGAAGGCTACCGGATGGCCGGAGAAGGGGCCACTTTCGAAGGCGGTAAATGGATGCTGCCATCGGGCGCGCCGACTTATCGTATCGATAAGGACGGTAAGATGGACTTTCTCACCTATCGCGGCTTTCAGCGCTACCATTCCGAGTGTCACGTCTGCCATGGACCTGAAGGCGTCGGCTCGACCTACGCGCCGGCACTAATGGATTCGCTCAAGACGATGGATTACTTCGACTTCCTCGGTGTTGTTGCGAGTGGTCGGACTGTCCATACGCCCGGCGGCGGAGAAAGCGTGATGCCCGCACTCGGCGATAATAAGAACGTCATGTGCTATATTGACGGTATCTATACTTATTTGAAAGGGCGCGCAGATGGTGTCATTCCTCGCGGTCGGCCGGCGGGTAAGGAAGACAAGCCGCAAGAACTTGGCGACGCGGAAAATGCTTGCCTTGCGGGCTAGTTCCATTGGTCTGATTGTTGCGCTTGGCGTAATTCTCCTCGGCGGCGCAGCCGCCGAGGCAGCAGAGGGCGAGCGCGTTGATCTGGTCAACCGCCAAGTCTTGCGTGTCTGCGCCGACCCCGCGAACATGCCGTTCTCAAACCAGGATCCTAAAAATCCTGGTTTCGAAAACAAGATCGCTGACATTGTTGCGGCGGAGCTTGGAATTCCGGTGGAGTATACGTGGTTCCCGCAGTCTACGGGCTTCATCCGGCGTACGCTGTTCGCGAAAGCTTGTGACGTCGTGATGGGCTACGCGCAGGGTGATGAAATGGTTCTCAATACGAACCATTACTATCGCTCAGCGTATGCGCTGGTATTCCGGAAAGGCCAAGGGCTTGATGGGATCAGCACGTTGTCTGACCCCCGGCTGCTGGGCAAGCGATTGGGTGTTGTGGCTGGTAGCCCACCGGCAACGATCATCAGCCGTCTTGGCATGATGGGCAACGTGAAGCCGTATCAGTTGTTCGTTGATCGGCGTTACATGTCTCCATCGGAATTGATGGTCGCCGATATTCGCTCCGGTGAAATTGCTGCCGGTGTGCTGTGGGGGCCTAATGCGGGTTATTTCTCAAAGCGTGGTGGCGAAGAACTGGAAGTCGTTCCGCTCCTGAAAGAGGGCAACAGTCCGCGCATGACGTATCGGATCACGATGGGTGTGCGACAGGGCGAAGATACCTGGAAGCATGAGTTGAACGAGATCATTGCGAAGCGGCAAGGTGATATCGATCAGGTGCTTCTAGACTACGGCGTTCCTATTATCGACGAGCAAGATCAGTTGATCACCAAGGCCCGTAAATAAAGAACTTTACCGTGGTGGGACTCGGGACGATGAGAATTGCGGAAGGCGACAAGCGCACGATGGCTTGTCGCCTTTTTCGCGTTTACGCGGCGGCTGTTTTGATGACTTTGATGGCACCGCACTTTGGTACGGCGAGGTAGGTTGAAGTGGTGGCACATATCGTGGGTTTGGTGGGAAGCGGTTGTGGTGCGAGATCGTTTTTTCTTCTCGTTCGCTATGTGCTTTTGGTTCAGGTGATCGGGCTTTTTGTATTGTCCGGTGTATCGGACGTCTTTGCGGCCGGTGGCAAAAGCGTTGAGCCACTGGTCAGGGAGCCTGACACTTATCGCACAGACAACTATCGGGCTCCGGTGCCGGCGACGTTGAAGGGGGCTCAGGTTGTTGATGTCGGTGCTGCGGAAGACCTTTGGAACACCAAGGCGGCAGTATTCATTGACGTTTATCCGCAACCTCCCAAGCCGCCTAATCTTCCAGAAGGCACGATCTGGCGGACACCGTCGCATGAGAGTATCGCGGGCGCGCATTGGCTTGCCAATGTCGGTTACGGTGTGCTGTCGCTTGAGTTCGAGGGCTATTTCCGCGCAGGGCTGGAGCGCCTTACTGAGGGAGACCTCTCGCGCCCGGTTGTTTTCTTCTGTCTCCGTGATTGCTGGATGTCGTGGAATGCCGCGCGACGGGCCCTCTCGTGGGGTTACCGCAACGTGATCTGGTTTCCCGATGGTACGGATGGTTGGAAAGAACTGGGCCTTCCCGTGGCTCAGATCAAGCCGGTGTCATAAGCTCTGTCGCCCAGTGCAGCAAAAGACTAATCGTTCATGTGACTGCGAATGGCGCGGGCAACTGCGAAGGCGCGCTGTTCAATTAGTACGGGAATTTCACAAGCAAGAGGCAGGTTGTCCTGTCGCTCTTTAAAGACCCGTGCATTCCAATCGTAGTGATTTTGCAGCGTGTCGATTTCCTGTGAAATCTTTTCGCCTTTTGCTGCGCGATCATGGAGTGCGGCGAGTTCCTTGCCTTGTTCCTCAAGCCGTTTGGCGCGTGCGCGCTGGCGCCGTTGAAATGTCTCGATACCATTCACGACTGAACTGCGGACGACGTTCGTTTCGTGAAGCACCCCGGCGAACAACAGTGTCAACTTCTTATCCCGTTCGGCTTCGGGGACCTTCTCGGCATAGTTTTTGATTGCTTCTTCGACCGCGTCCATCTCGATACGCCGGCTAATCACGTAGGATACGAGCTCAGCGATCTCTTTGTCGTCGCGCCAGTTCTTGATCTCCTCAACCGGGGGGCCGTCCCATATTTGAGCTGATGTCAGGGTATCGATCTTACGTTGGACACACGGCCAGTCAGAGCCCGGCTCGGGCGTTTTTGTGTTTGCGGCGGGCACTTCTGTCTGCGTCGCGGGCGTTGGGCTTCCATCTTGCATCTGGCCGGGAGGGCCCGCCCACGCAGTCGCGGCTGCCATTATGCCGGTTGTTGCTAAAAACGTGGCGATGACCGCTGCCATTCGAACGCTCGTGCACTTCGTAGCACGGTGAGGCTTCGGGAGGACGATATTTGAGGTTCGGAGCATTGGTTTCATTTCTCTGGCGTTTAGCTGCGGGCTCCTGGTCCCCGTCGCGCAATCAATCCCTTGGACGGATTGTAGGCATAGATCGCGCAGGCAAGGAAGAGGATGGTGCAGCCGGCGACGACGTAAAACGACGTTGGATCCAATTGGCCGTAGAAGGCGAAGCGGATGAGCTCGACTGCATGGGTGAAGGGGTTGAAGCGGCAGATCTCGTAAAGCAGCGGGCTCGATTCTCGGATGCGCCACAGCGGATAGAGTGCGGATGAGGCGAAGAACATCGGGAAGATGACGAAGTTCATCACGCCTGCGAAGTTTTCAAGCTGACGTATGACCGACGACAGGAACAGTCCGAAGGCTCCGAGCATCAGTCCAGACAAAATGATGGCTGGGAGGACTGTGATGTATCCATTGTAGGGAGCGGGTATCTCGAAGCCGACGAATTGGCCGCCGATCGTGAGGCCGACTGGCAGTGCTGCGGCATCCGGTTGAATCTCCCAAAAATAGGCGATTGCGAGGAAGGTATAGACCTGCAGCAGGGCGACGGAAACGCCGCCGATCAGCTTAGAGAAAAGCAGGAACCAACGCGGGTATGGGCTTACGAGAAGGGTGCGCATCGCGCCTGTCTCGCGGTCGTAGACCATCGACAGAGATGACTGCATAGCATTGAACAACAAAATCATCCCAAGCAGTCCTGGCGCAACATACGTCTCGTAGAGTACGTATGTCTGATAGGGCGGGATAATCGAGACGCCGAGTACCTGGCGAAAGCCAGCAGCGAAGATGAAGAGCCAAACGAGCGGGCGAACCAAAGCGGAAAGAAATCGCTCGCGTTGGTGGAGGAAGCGGAGAACTTCCCGCCAGACGATCCCACGGAAGCAAGCGAAAAATCCGCTGAATGTGAGATGTGATGGCATTGGTTTATGCGGGACCGATGCTGAGGTCTCGGCCATGGTGTCTATGCTCATGCCGCCTCCGCACGCGTTGTTTCGGTTAGGTTCCGGAATGCGGATGCCGGATCGTTCGCCTGACCTGCCTCAAGGAGGCCGGGAACCGAGCCGGAGTAGAGAACCCGGCCTTTGTGCATAACTATAATTTTGTCGGTCTTGTCGATCTCATCAATGAGGTGCGTGGCCCAGAGCACGCCGATGCCGTGTTCATTGACTAGGCGGCGTACGATGCTGATCACGCTCTGGCGGGAGTCAATATCCAGACCGACTGTGGGCTCGTCTAGTAGCAGAAGGCCCGGATCATGCAGCATGGAGCGTGCAATTTCGACACGGCGGGCTTGACCGCCGGAAAGGTTGCGCACCTTTTCCTTGGCGCGTTCATCGAGACCTACCGTTTTCAAAGCCTCATGAGCGCGTCGTTTGCTTTCGCGCCGGCCAAAACCATGTAACGCAGCGTGGTAAGTCAGGTTCTGTAAGAGGGTCAGGTCGGAATCGAGAGTGCGGCTCTGAAAGACGACGCCGAGACGCTGCAAAGCCGCGCTGGGCCGCCGCCGGACATCATTTCCTAGAATGTGGATCTCTCCCGACGTGTTGTCGTAAAGGCGGGTGATCAGGGAAAACAGCGTCGATTTGCCGGCGCCATTGAGGCCGAGCAGGATCGTGAAGCTTCCTGGCGCAACGTCTAGGGAGACGTCGTTGAGTGCACGCGTATCGCCGAAACTATGCGATACGTTGCGCACGCGCAGCGCCTCGCCTGGGCTGGAAGATCCTTTCTGGGATGTCAGAGCGTCAACCATTTTGCGGCGCAGCATTGTTGATCATCACTATTCCTCGGTGACTGTCGGCATAACTGGGAGTCTTTGCTCCCTGTACTCACGTCTTTACGGTTCGGCAATTCAAACCCGGTGAGTTCTAGACGCAGACTTTTCCGTTTTGTCCAATTCCTTTTGGGAAATTTCCCCCTTTCGAAAATGATGAGGGGGAAATTTCTAACATCAATGATTGGCTACTACGACGCCCCACGGATAACGCCCGACCGTTATCGATTTAATCACGCGAAGCTTTTGCACGTCGATAACCGACACATCGTTTGACGTGCCATTGGTCGTGAACAAAAGTTTTTCATCCGGAGTAAGAGCGAGGTTCCAGACGCGCTGGCCAACGAGCAAATATTTTTCGACTTCGTAGGTTTGGGCATTGATGACGGCGACGCGATTTGATGGACCCAATGCGACAAATGCCAGTTTTCCGTCTTTTGTGAAGCGAATTCCAACAGGTTGAATCGCGTCGTCATTAATTCCAGGTATCTCGAAAGTGATCTTGTGGACGGCTTCTTTTTTCGCAGGGTCGATAACCGTAACGGTGCCGCCGATTTCTGCGGAAACCCAAAGTTGCTTGCCGTCAGAAGTGAACTGCGCGACTCGAGGCCGGTTGTCGACGAGGATATTAGCGACGATTTCATGCGTCTTGGTGTCGATGAAATGCGCCATGTTGGTCGTTTCTGACGTATTCACGACGATCTTGCCATCGGGGCTCACGGCCATGCCTTCCGGTTCCACGCCTACGGGGATCTCGGCAAGAATTTTATCGGTATCGATGTCGACCACGGTGACGAGGTTATCGTCCTCGTTGGCGATGTAGAGCGGGTTGCCGGATGGATGCAAATCGAACAACTCGGGGTCCGGACCGGACGGAAGGTTTTTGATGAACTCGTAGGTGTTGGCGTCATAGACCTCGATGCGATGGTCATCACTTGTGCAGATCAGAAGCCACGTATCGTTCTTCGCGAGTATGATGCCGCGGGGACGCTGACCGACCTTGATCTCATGGATCACTTTTAACGTTTCGCTGTCTATTACGGAGACCGTGTTGTCCTTTTCGTTGCTGACAAACACTTTGTAGGCGGCGGCAGGGAAAGGTGCCAAGATCAAAGCGGCGAGCACCGTGAGGCTTGCGATGATGGATCTATGCTGTCTCACTGACGATTCCTGTCGTTTCCTGATTTCAGTTCTGGCTTGTTGACGTGGACATGGCTGCTTCCACGATTCAGCGGTTGGTGAATGCCGTACACTTTGTTTCCGGACGATCGATGCCGAGCGTGTCGAGTTCTGTCACCTGATGGAGAAACCCGGGCTGCGGGGATACGGATACATGAATTTTATCCGTGGCGACGAATAACGGTTGCCGTAGCTGAGCGTTCCAAGGGCGGTAAGTGAGCTTTTGGCCCTTGAATGCCGCGAGTTCGAACCGGTCAGAAAGCATGTAGCCAATCAATGTTTTGGGGTCGCCGGTGTTTGTGCGCGTGGCGGCTTCGCCGATGGACCGTACGGCCATCCAGGCGGCGTAATCTAGCGGGCGCATAACGCGACCTGACTTACGCTGGAAGCGATTTTGAAATTGCGTTGCGCCCCAAAGTTCTGACGCGGGATGCCAAGAGGTTGGATAGAGACCTTGTGTTCCTGCTACGGGGCGGGCGATCCAGGTTCGATATGGGAAATAGTCCCCAAACTGTTTGCTCTCATCAGCAACGATAAGGACGTCGTAGTCGGGAAGATCCTGTGTGAAGGAAGGGATCTGTTGCTGAACCTGTTCGTAGCCGCCGTCGGCGCGGCGACTCCCGGCTTCATACTTGAACGTTCGGTCTTCGAGAATTTTGAGACCGAAGCGTTTGGCAGAATGACGAATTGAAGCGGCGAACAACTGGTCGTTGGGCTGTGGTCCGGAAATCAAAACGAGATTGCGCCAGCGTTTCCACGCTAAGTATTGAATGAGCGCGTCCGTCAGCATGGCCCGCGAAGGTGCTGTATGTTTGACGTTGAGGCGGCAGTCCTCCTGGCGCAACCGATCATCAGTCGCGCCCGCGTTGAAGATGACCGCGTTGTAATCTTTCAACGCATCTGAGAGCGCCAGCAGGGTGTCTGGTGTGACATCGACGACGAAGAAGCCGAGACCCTGCTCGGCTTTCTGCGTAGCAATCTTGATCAGCTCGTCCCGCGTGGTTGCGGGACTCTCTTCCACGCGAAAACTCTGCTTGAGGAAACGGCCGGTTGTGTTGTTGTCGTCAACGGCCAGCTGGGCTCCGGCTATCCCGTCATCATCGGGTCGGAAATCCAGCAGTGATAGCGGTGGGAGCCGATCCCGCTTTTCGCTGAGATAGGCAATCGGAATTTCGATTACGCCATCTTGTTTAGAGTCGGATTTATTCTGATTTTGTGTAGGTGCTTCTTGAGAGAATACAGGTTTTGAATTGAACGTTGAGCTCATAATCGCAACGGCAACCGCACAAAGGAAAATGGGTAAGGATTTCCGTCGGCCTGTTACAATGTTGCGATTAAGCAAATTGCTCATGAGAACTCCTCCCGAAATTCTTTTCTTGTCGCGATCATTTTAGGGTGTTCGCAACGCATGCCGGAAGAGCGTAGCTGCTTGAGCTCGTTCTTGCACCTCTCCAGCCAATCGTATTTTTCTTTAGCGGCTCGATAAGCTTAGCCTATCGAGGATACGGCTTTTCGTAACATAGTTACGCTTCCATCTAAGGCAAGGCGACGAAAATACAGCGTTCACGCATATGTGAGGGTTGTGGTAGGCGGGTGGGGTGTGCATGCGTACCCAGATCTGCGAGCAAACATTGTGCAGTTTATTTACCAGAGGCGCTTGGTAAAGAATAGTCAGTGAACGATGCGTCCCGAGGGGTAAGGAAATGATCCTGCGTACGGTTGCAATTTATCTAATGCTCATTGGGTTTGCGCAGGCAAGTTTTGCATCCGGCGCGACCAAAACCGCGATCTTCCCCTTTGAAATGGTCATCGAACAACAGATGGGCGGCGTTGGCTTGCCCCCGGTACCCAACGAGGCGGAGCGGGCACGGCTTGAGCTCATTACGGACGAACTCAAGCGTTTGCTGAAGGAAACGGGTAAGTATGAACCTCTGGACCTTAGCTCTGTGAATAGCGATATCGAGGAACAGACACCTTTCAATAGATGCGATGGCTGCGAAGTCGAGGTTGCAAAGAAGGCTGGTGCAGAATTGTCGGTGCTGGGTGTGGTGCACGAGGCGACCGCTGTGTTGCTGAATGTGAGCATTTTCGTCCGCAATGTCGACGACGGGACTTTGCGGAACTCGATGGCGGTCAGTATTCACGAAAATGACGACAAGGGCTGGCTCCGCGCTGTCCGGTGGCTGGTGAAAAATCGACTGTCAGATCAGGAGCCGCAGAAATGATTGATCGAAGACAGCTGATGATAGGGGCTGCGGCGGTGACCGTTGTCGGTGTGCCTGCGCTTCCGGCTGCGGCATCCGGTCGATTGAAAATTGGATCCCTGAAATTTGGTTCGCTGAGCTGGCTGTTGGAGACAATCAAGCGCCGTGGTCTCGACAAAGCGAATGGCCTAGAAATGTCGGTGCTGGACCTTGCGGGGACTGGTGCCGCTCGCATTGCCTTGCTCTCGGGTGAAACGGACGTCGTCGTCAGTGATTGGCCATGGGCGATGCGGCAGCGCTCTGGGGGCGCGCCGCTCAAATTTGCGCCCTACTCCTCGGCGTTGGGGGCCGTAATGGTAGGTGCCGATAGCGGCATCAAGTCGATTGCGGATCTCAAGGGCAAGCGGTTGGGTGTTGCTGGCACGGCGATCGACAAGAGCTGGATTTTGTTGCGTGCTTATTCTCACAAAACGTTGGGCGAAGATATTGCGCAGTTTGCAGAGCCGGTCTTTGGAGCCCCCCCTCTGATTACTGAACAAATGCGTCAGGGCCGGGTCGACGCGGCCTTAAACTTCTGGACGTTCTCGGCACGTCTCGAAGGTGAGGGGTATAAAGAACTCATCACGATGGCAGACATCCTGCGCGGGCTCGGTATTGATCCGCCGCCACCACTTGTCGGTTTCGTATGGAGCGAGGAGACCACTGCTGGAAAGGATGCTGAACTCGCAGCCTTCCTCAAGGTCGTCGAGGAAGGAAATCGCATTCTTGCGACCTCCGATGAGGATTGGGAGCCGCTTAAGCCTTTGATGCGTGTTTCAAGCCAGGGTGAGTTTGAAGCTCTGCGCAAATCTTATCGAGACGGCATCCCGCAGCCATGGTCTCCAGAAGCAACGAGATCTGCTGATAAGCTGCTGAAATTGCTTCTTGAATACGGTGAAGGTACGCTTGTAGGAAGCGATACGAAATTCGACGCGAAGCTGTTCTATGGTGCTTGACGCTGGAACTACAAAAGCTGGACGTGTGGGCCGCGGTATCGTCGGTTCGGTGTTGTCTGGGCGCTTTGGGTGGTCGCTTGGCTCGTTCTTGGTTCTGTTGGCGGTCTGGTTTGTGGCGGCCGCTTTCGCGAACAGTCGAGTCTTTCCAGGCCCGCTAGATGTCGCGCATACGCTTGTGCGGGAACTGGCCAGCGGAGAGCTGGCCTACCACGTCGGTGTAACGCTGGCGCGCGTCGCCGTATCGTTCGTGCTTGCCATGTTTATCGGATGTTCGATTGGCATCGCGCTTGGGCGGACAAAACGTGCCGATAGGTTTTTCGATACGTGGTTGATCTTTTTCCTAAACCTGCCGGCGTTGGTGACCATCATCCTTTGTTACGTCTGGTTTGGACTGACGGAGGTTGCGGCCATTCTTGCCGTTACGATCAACAAGATTCCGAACGTCGCCGTAACGGTGCGGGAGGGAGCGCGCTCCCTGTCGCGAGATCTTGAAGAGATGGCAGAGATTTATCGTTTCGGCTGGTGGAAGACGCTGCGTCACGTGACATTGCCGCAGCTCGCGCCGTTTTTTGCTGCCGCAGCACGAGGCGGCCTAGCGCTCGTGTGGAAGATCGTGCTTGTCGTTGAACTTCTCGGACGCCCGAACGGTGTTGGTCATCAGCTCAATATTGCTTTCCAGCTGTTTGATGTGTCGATGATCCTCGCCTACGCGATAGCGTTCATTATTGTCGTGCAGATTATTGAAATTGGGGTGCTGCAGCCGATCGAGGCGAGGGTCAATCAATGGCGCCGGTAGATCGTCCGCTAGAAGTCAACATTGTCGAGAAGGATTTTCCCGCGGTCGGACAACGCGCACGGTTACCCGTTCTGCGTAATATCAAGTTGAGCATCGCACGTGGGTCTTTTGTCTCGATTACAGGGCCATCAGGGTGTGGCAAGTCCACGTTGCTCAATATTATCGCGGGCTTGGATAAGGACTTCACGGGTTCGGTGAATACCCAAGAAGGTGACCTGCGGCTGTCTTATATGTTCCAAACGCCGCGCCTTCTGCCGTGGCGCACCGTGGAGGAAAATATCCGCCTTGTTCTTCCAGACGGTGAGAGCCATGACCAGCGGGTGACTGAGCTTATCGACAGGGTCGGATTGAGCGATGCGGCCACAGCTTACCCCGAGCGGCTTTCAGTAGGGATGCAGCGACGCGCTGCTTTGGCGCGGGCGTTTGTGCTGGAGCCCGATCTGCTCTTGATGGACGAACCGTTCGTTTCGCTTGACGATCCCACGGCAGAAGCCTTGCGCCAGCTTCTGATCGAGCTATGGTCGCGGCGGCCGACCACGGTTCTGTTCGTGACCCATGATCGCTTTGAAGCGGTGATGTTGGGTACGCGCTTAATCCGGGTTGACGGCCGCCCGGCGACCGTGGTGCAGGATATCCCTGTTAATTTGACAGTGTCCGAGCGCCGTGATCGAGATTCCATACTGGCTGAGCGCGTGCGCGTGTTCCAGGATGCCTAAATGCAAATAATTCGTCCGAGGCGGGCGGCTGACTGCGGCCGCGTCTCGATGCTTGCAAGTGTTGTTGACGCACGCGAAGCGACCCTCTGCCTGGAGGGTGGTGTCGACGTTATCGACTGCAAGGACCCGTCACGGGGTGCTCTCGGGGCGGTGACACCTGAAGCCGCGCGCGCAATTGTTGAGACCGTTGGTGGCCGGGTGCCGGTTAGCGCCACTATCGGAGACCACCCTTGCGAAGTTGGTCCAATCGTCGAGGCCACGTTGCAGGCTGCAGCGACTGGCGTGGACTACGTGAAGATTGGGTTTCTGCCCGGTGGGGATGCAGCAGAGGTCGTGCGTGCGCTTGGACGGCTGCGGGGCGAAACCGGCAAAGCTCAGATCGCAGGCGTTCTATTTGCGGATGCCTCTCCGGATTTTGAGCTTGTGGCAGAGATGGCTGCGGCCGGTTTCGCAGGCGTCGTTCTTGATACCGCAAATAAGTCTGATGGGGCGCTGCCTGATGTTCTCGCCGTCGATCAATTGGAGCACTTTGTTGAGATTGCGCGCGCACATGAGATGTTTTGTGGACTTGCAGGGAGCCTTCGTACGCGGCATATCCCGGCTTTAGTCCGGCTGGCTCCGGATCTCATTGGTTTTCGTGGGGCTTTGTGTTGCGAGAATGCGCGCACGGGCTCATTGGACTTGCGGGCAGTGGTGGAAATACGTGATGCCATTGCTAAAGCGGAAAAAATCGAGACTGATCTTATGATGAGTAAGGCTGAAGAACTGGCACGCGAGGAACGCGCCTCATGAACAAGACGACCGGGGCGGCTACGATTATGCAGATGAGTGAAACGGATCCCGTTCAGTGCGACCGCATATTCGTGCGAGATCTCGTGCTGGATTGTGAGCTTGGCGTCTATGCCGAGGAAAAAGGTATCACGCAGAAGGTCGGGTTTTCGATTGTTGCGGCGGTATCTCCGGACGTTGGCTCACGAACCGACGAAATCGCGGAAGTGCCTTCGTATGATGATTTAACCAACGCTGTTAAATCCGTTATGGCAGAAGGCCACATTAATCTCGTTGAGACTATCGCTGAACGTATAGCGGCGCGTATTCTTGAGGATCGCCGTATTGTGTCCGTGCGCGTGCGCATCGAGAAGTTGGAGCGTGGTCCGGCAGCCGTCGGCGTTGAAATCGTACGTCCGCGGGGATCATCCTGTTAGAGTAGTTCGCGGGTGAGCCAAGAACCTATCGTCGTCAAAATCGGTGGCAGTCTGGCGCGGTCAGCTGACGTCTTGGAGCGCGTTCTGGCTATTGTGGCGCGCTCCCCGAGAGGTGTTGCCGTGGTTCCTGGCGGCGGCGTCTTTGCTGACGCCGTGAGGCAGGCGCAAACGATGTTTGGTTTTGATGACCTCGCGGCGCATCGGATGGCGATCCTCGGCATGCATCAAACGGGTTTGATGTTTGCCGCGATGGCGCCAGCATTGGATACGAGCGAGAACCTCGCAGAGATCGCAGACAAGGTGCCCAGTGGTGAAAAGCTTGTGTGGCTGCCGCTGAATGACTGCGAAAACGATGCTGCGCTACCGGCAACCTGGGATACGACGTCGGATGCCATCGCGGCACGGCTGGCTGAGCGTCTTGGCCGCTTGAAGGTCATTTTCCTTAAGTCTCGCTCGGGTGGGGAGCTGTCCTCAGTTCATGCTCTTGCCGAGGAGAGGATTATCGATCCTATCGCTGCGCGGATTATAGAGAATGCAGGTCTCGATTTTGAAGTGATCGCTGCCGACGAGGAGACGCGTCTTTGCGAAATTCTGGGTGTGAGCATGCAAGTCGACGTGCCGCCGGCGCCGTGTTAGGGGGCTTTTCATGACACGAACAGAAATCAAGACACCGCGTTTCGCATGGGCCCTCACGGGGTCGGGACATTTCTTCAAGGAAAGTCTCGATATTATGACACGTCTCCCGAACCTTGACGTTTTCCTGTCGCAGGCTGCGGAAGAAGTGCTCAGCATGTACAAGCAGCAACTGAATTTGCCCGAAGGCACACGGATCTTCAAAGATCGGACGGCGAGTGCTGCTCCCGTGGGTAATTTCTATTACGGTGTCTACCACACGCTGATCGTGGCGCCTGCGACGTCCAACACTGTGGCCAAGTGCGTCTATGGCATCTCTGATAACCTGGCGACGAATGTTTTCGCTCAGGCAGGCAAGTGCCGTGTTCCGGCGATTGTCTTTGCCTGTGACACCGCGCCGGAACTCGACACGGAAGCTCCGAAAGGGATGGTGAAGGTCTATCCGCGGCGCATTGATCTGGAAAATACCGCTAAGCTGAAGACCTTTGATGACACTGTCGTCGTCGAAAGTCTGGCTGAACTCGAACAGGCTGTCGACGAGCGGCTAACATGTCTGAAAAGCTTGTCTTCCTAACCGGGCATCTCGCTGAAGATCGGCTTCGGGAAACCGTTGACGATCTGGCGCTTGCGCATGCGAACGGCCATTGGCGGGTGATCAATATCGGCATCAAGGTTGCGGCCCTGATGACGGAAAAGATTATCAAGAACCGTCTGAAGGAGCCGCTGGCGGCAGACCGGGTTATTGTGCCTGGACGCTCACGCATGGACCTTGAGAGCCTTTCGGCGCACTACGGCATTCCCTTTCAACGCGGCCCCGATGAAGTGATTGATCTGCCCGCCTTCTTCGGGAGGGGTGGTAAGCCTCCAGATCTCAGCCAGCACGATCTCAAGATTTTTGCCGAGATTATCGAAGCGCCGATGCTTAGCGTCGATCAGATTGTGGCGCGGGCGCGCGTTCACGCTGCGGCGGGTGCCGATATCATAGATATTGGTTGTCAGCCCGACACGCCTTTTCCGCATCTGGAAGATACGGTTCGTGCATTGGCTTCAGAGGGCTTCAAGGTCAGCGTCGATTCTGGTGATTTCGACGAACTCCGCCGGGGCGCGCAAGCCGGGGCGGATTTTGTGCTCAGTCTCGATGAAACTACGCTGGACGTGATTGCCGGGACGTCTGCTGTTCCGGTGCTTGTTCCGAAGCCGCACGGTGATCTGCCTTCTCTCATTCGGGCGATCGATAAGGCCGAGGAGATGGGGCTTACCTACATGGCTGACCCCATCCTCGACCCGATAAACTTCGGGTTCACGACTTCACTCGAACGCTACGCGGAGCTGCGTCGGCAGCGGCCTGATGCGCCGATGCTTATGGGAACCGGCAATCTAACGGAATTGACGGACGTTGATAGCCAGGGACTGACGGCGCTTCTCGTTGGGATTTGCTCGGAGTTGGCGATCACGAATGTGCTTGTCGTGCAGGTTTCACCGCATACGCGGCGTACGGTGCAAGAGCATGATGCATCACGACGGTTGATGTACCGGGCGCATAAGGATCAGAGCCTTCCGAAGGGGTATGACGCCGGATTGCTATCGTTGCACGAGTTGCGGCCATTTCCCTATACCCCGGGTGAGATTGAGGAGCTTGCGAAGAGCCTTCGTGACCGCAATTTCCGGATCGAAGCCAGTGCCGATGGGGTCCACATCTTCAATCGTGACGGACATCATGTTGCTATCGATCCCTTCGAGTTGTTCCCCAAGCTCAATGTCAAAGATGACGGGGCCCATGCGTTTTATCTCGGCTATGAGCTGGCGAAGGCGGAAATCGCATGGCAACTCGGTAAGCGCTATGTGCAAGATCAACCCCTGCGCTGGGGTGTGGCGGCGGATGCTAAAGCAGAAGACTTGACACACCACGCGCCGGAGGGTGCAACCTTGGCGTCTAAGAAGCAGAAGCCGGTTTCCGAAGCTGGCAATAATTCGGAGGAGACGCTCGATGCCGCTGATCGTAGAGGCGATCGTGACGACGCGGAGCCTGGCCGGTGACATCCACATTGCGCCGCTTGGAGTGATTGCGGATGGCGAGCAGTGGATCATCGCTCCCTTTGCCCCGTCACGGACACTAGACAATCTTCGAGAGAACCCCGTTGCCGTCGTCAATCACGTTGATGACGTGCGCATCTTCGCGGGATGTTTGACTGGACGACGTAACTGGCAAGTGCGGCGTGCGGACAAAGTGGATGGCGCGGTGCTGCGCGCGGCACTGTCACACTGGGAATTGAAGGTCGACAGGGTCGAGGAAGACGCGTTGCGTCCACGGTTTTACTGCAACGTGCTTGATCGCGCACAGCATGGTCCCTGGGGAGGGTTCAACCGAGCCCAGGCGGCCGTGATTGAATGCGCAGTTCTTGTCTCCCGGCTCAAGATGTTGCCCGCAGATAAGATTGAAAACGAGCTCGCTTATCTCCAGATCGCCATTTCCAAGACCGCTGGCCCACGTGAAGAGGAAGCCTGGGGGTGGCTGATGGAGAAGGTCGATGCTTGGCGTGCGGAACGCGGCGCGGCGTGAGGGCTTGCTTGGAGGCGAGTAGCTCGCTCTGCGGACCCTTAAACATGCTCTGCTCCAACTGGCCTCGCCCGAGTTCGGGATGACGTCTCGCGCGTTGCAAGGGCGTTCTCTCACTGCTGTTCGACGGAATCGTGGAGCCTTGGATGCCGGGGACAAGCCCCGGTAAGACGGGGTGTTTTTTGTTTGGGTTTCTCCAATCGCCGATGCTGCGCGGCATACCCGGTCATTGCTCAGGATTGGATCCCGGTGGCAAGCACCGGGATGACGGTTGAGAGTGTTGTGAAGGTTCCGCTCGCCTCCCTAGGAGAGATGGCTCATCCGCCTTTCCCTGTGTGGTAACGCGTATAGGTCCGCGGCCGCGGCGGGCGAGCGTCGTAAGCACTTACTCCCCCAGTAGCAAAGCAACGGCGACGGCTGGTGCGTTGCAATCAACGGCGGCTTGTAAGGTGGCTGGTGTTCCGACTAACTGCGAAAATGTTTGGCAGGGACGTTGAAGCCTGCGGGATATCTCGGTGACTAGCGAAGTGTCTAACCCCGTTGCTACGATGATGTCGGCGCGAGGCACGCCGGAGAGAACCTGCGCGCACCCCTCTTGAATTGATCGGAGCTGCAACTCGACCACATGCTGAGCCGCCTGTTGCCACGTCGCCAAGTCGGCGTCGGCGGGCTCGCGACAGAACATGCGAGCGAAGCGGGCCACGCTTTCGGCTTGCGACTTTCCACGTCCGTCGGCTGTGGCGTGAACGTCGAGGCCGTCTGGCAGGCACCCCAATACGCGGCGGACATCAGCCATCGTGGCGAGGTATTCGCGTGCGAGAGACTGCCATCGCCCGGCAAATGGTGCACGCGTGCAAACAGCCATGACTGAGGTGCGCGTCAGGCCAGTGTAGACGAGTTCGCCCGACGTTAAGCGATCCGGGTCGGTCAGACCGCGTGGGGTTGGTGCGCCAGCGACGATTGGAATGAGATCGGTCGTCGTCGAGCCCATATCGATCAGGAGGGCGTTTGCGGACTGCCCCGTCGCCGCAAGACGTTGACCTGCGAGTGTTGCTGTCGCGAGGAAGTTGGTGGATGCGACGTCGAAGAAATTGGTCTTTGCATCGTTCGCTGTGTCAAAGAACTTTTGGCCTCCCCAGAAACGTGCTGCGGTGCCAAACTTTTCTGTCAGGCGATCCACCAGGGTTTGAACGCCTTGCTCGCGGGTTTCGAAAAGATCGGAGAGTTCGCCAGTCATGGTGATTGCGAAAGCGTCGGCGCGGCCTGTCAGTTCTTCAGCTTCGCGAAGGGCAGTATCGAGATGGTCAAGGCCCTGCCATAAAGGGCACAGGTATTGCCGTGCGGCGATGGGCGTCGCGTTTTCGACGAGGCTTACCTTGAGGTGGGCGCCACCAACATCGAGCCCCGCAACGATGGTCATTCGTTTCTCCTTCGGTAGATTAGAGCGCCCAATCTAGCAGCGCATGAGAAAGGAACGCGATGCGCGTTATTCCGGTGATCGACATTCGCAATGGGTGTGTCGTACGTGCGGCTGGTGGGGACCGCAGCAGATATCAACCAATTGAAACGCCGCTTGCGCGGACGAGCGAGCCCCTCGACTTGGCGCGCGGCCTGCTGGGGCTCACGAGCGAATTACGCTGGCTGTATATCGCGGATCTCGACGGGATCGAAGGGCGTGGGCGAAACATGGATACCGTGTTTGCGCTGCGGGAGGCCTTGCCGGATATCACGTTGTTTGTCGATGACGGCTCGGCAACGGTAGAAGCCTTGGAGACTTATAGCGCCGACCGGGGCATCTGGCCTGTCATCGGTTCTGAAACGTTGGCAAATGTCTCGGCGCTGGAGCGGATACGTTCGCAATTGCCGCGAGATGGGTTTGTCCTGTCGTTGGACTGGCGGCGCGATACGCCATTGGGACCCTCAGAGATTTTTCAAGATTCATGGCTTTGGCCGGATGACGTCATTGTGATGACGTTAGCGCGGGTTGGAAGCGGGTTAGGGCCGGATGTTGCCCGGCTTCGTCAGATCAAAACAATTGCGGGGAGCCGGAGAGTTTATGCCGCAGGCGGGGTTCGTCATGCCCAAGACCTTTACGATCTTGAAGGGCTTGCCAGCGGGGCGTTGGTCGCATCTGCGCTGCATGACGGTGTGATCAGCCGCAGTGACCTTGAGCGCATTCTGAAAACTTCCGAGCCTTCAGAAATGAAATAACCGGCGACTCCATTTGGGGGTAGGAGCCGCCGGCTAAGGCATCATTTTAGTGTAGGACGTGGAAATGCCTCGTGGGCATTCCCACCTGCCAGCAATCTCTTCTCAGCCGTTCCAACGGCCTGAAAGCAGCTTGCCCAATCGCTGAAGCAGACCCCCCTTCATGGGAGGGGCTTTATCGTCCTGCCCAGGATGGTTTCCGCTTCAATTGGCGCCGAAGGGGTGTACTGCGCTGTCACGCTGAGCCGTGACTTCAGCAGCGGTCGGCTTGCCGGCAACGGCGCGCTCGATCGCTTCCTTCGTGGCGCGATAGTTGTAATCCTGGATCTTGGCGTCGTCGGCAGCTTCCCAGTGAATGAACACGCCAACGCAGATGTAGAGATCGTCGGCCTGGTCAGCGGGGATCGTGCCTTCGGCAACGCAGTCCTGAACAGCCTTAGCAACGCCGTGCTGAGCAGGGCCGAACATCTGAACGGCCTGACGGGCGTCCTTGATGGTGACCTTGTTGAACATAACGGTGTTGGGCTTGCAGGGCAGGTTCGGCGCGATCACTGCGAGCAGCGACGTGAAGCCGTCCTTGTTGTTCGTGAGGCTGTTGCAGAAAGCCGCTTCGGCAGCTGAGCCGCGAGGACCGATGAGTAGATCGATGTGCGCGACTTCGTTACCGTCACCGACGAGCGACTCGCCAACCAGAACCTTGTCGATTTTGGCCATAGCTGGAATTCCTCCCAAAGCTGGAAACAAGAAAATCCCGGTGGACGCTTGGTCCGACCGAGCGTTGTTGGCCTCAGCCGAGCTGAGCCATCCCTGATGCAGCGAACGAGGACACTAGATCCTCGAACCGGTTGGCCGGATAGCGGCGCGCCTGAGCCCCGCCCGTAGATACCGCAGAGAGTCGCCGAAAGACAAGCCTCTTCCTACCTGCTTGGTGATGCAAGGAGGGCAAGGAGTTTCTCGGTAAAGATTGTCGCAACCACGAAATCTGCAGTTGTTCCCGGATTAATGCCCTCGGCCTTCAGCTGGGCGTCGAAGTTCAGCAAATCCGGCAGGGACATTGTGCGTGCGACAGGCTGCCAGCTGGGTGCCAGCGCACGTGCAGCATTTTGTACGTGAAGTGCCGTTTCAGGGCCAAATTTACGCGCGATATGCGTGTCTGGAAATCGCGATAGATAGTGCATGTGCAGCGTGGTTATCGCGAGTTCAGGTGTTTCAGCGAAGCGCAGCGCGGTCTCGTAAAGAGGCAAACCGATTTCAAATATATCTGCATATGCAGTGACGTAGGCACGGGCGATGCGATCGCGGTCGGCGGCGATTTTCATCGCTTGCAATAGGGTTATCTCGGCGGGGGCCGTTACGTCGGCCTGTTCGGAATGGCCAAGGCCGCCAGGGTTCGCACGTGCGATTGCTTTGAAGGTCTCAGCGGCGTCATTCTGACTCAAGTCTGCGAGTACATTCGCAAGACGATCGCGGAGAGCTTCGCCGTCGACGGGTTCACTGGTCGCGTAGGCGAGCGGGGCACAAAGCAGGACAATGCCCAGATTGGTATTGCACCCCACAGTCGAGAAACTCGCTTCGACAGCGCGGCGAATTCGCGTGCCCACAGGCAGGCCAGGCGTCGTTATATGGGGCGCTGCAGCTTCCGCGGCTCGCTCGAAATCACTTGGTTGCATGCCATGCCCACTTGCGTGGACATGCACGTTTCCGGGTTTCAATGCGGATAATTCGAGACGGCATGCGGCCACGAACGCCTGTGCGACGTCGTGTGCTGCAAGCAGCCGCGTCATTTGATGAGCGTCGGCATGACGGCGGCGAGGAAATCATCCGCGAGGCATTGGGCGACGTCGACATCAGTCACGCCTTGCAAGCCTTTCCATGCTGGATTGGAATTGATCTCAAGGAGGAAGAGCTTGTCGTTCTCAGTCCGCATGATGTCTACACCGGCGTAGTCCGCACCGACTGCGGCGGCAGCTGCGATCGCGAGTTCAGCGGTCCTGACATCTGGCTTTAGCGCAGTAGGTTCGGCACCTTGGTGTACGTTCGTTACCCATTGAGTGCTGCGCCGAGTCATGCCCGCTACCAAGCGTCCGCCAGAGACAAAGAGACGCCAATCTTCGAAGCTGTCTGGCCTGTGTGGCGGGAGGTATTCCTGTAGATGGTAAACGCCATTGACCGTTGCGGCGTCAGGCAGGTCCGACCAGCTTTCGAGGCGACGGACGCCATTGCCCTGCGAACCAAAAAGCGGTTTTGACACCAGTGGCGGTGCGAGCCCGTGACAATAGCGCTCACGCTGAATGGCTTCGAACGTACGCGTCGTCGGGATAGGAAGCCCGGCGCGCTGGAAGAAAAAGGTGGTCGTCGATTTATCTACGGATCGTTCTATCGCGCGGGCGTCGTTCCAAACTCTCACGCCGCTTTCGCGCAGGGCATGCAGGATGCCGAGGCGGAACGTTATCTCTTCAAGGCTGCCCGTTGAGATGGCCCTGACGAATGCACCCTTGGGTAAAGTGCCGTCAAAGCCTGGAATGCGCAGGCCCGTGGAGGACACCGTATCGAACGCACAACGGCGTAACGTTGTCGTGAAAGTTCGTGCGCCGCGTAACTCGAGTGCACGTGCCAAGCGTCCCGCATGCCAATCACCTCCG
Organism: Filomicrobium sp.; assembly: GCF_025698805.1. NCBI lineage: Bacteria > Pseudomonadati > Pseudomonadota > Alphaproteobacteria > Hyphomicrobiales > Hyphomicrobiaceae > Filomicrobium > Filomicrobium sp. The sequence continues at coordinate 16,772 of NZ_JAILWT010000007.1, read as the reverse complement.
TTCTCTTCGACGAAGATGACGACATCAGGTGTGTTTTCGGAAACCGGCGGCGCGTCAGGCGAAGCTGGCGTCGACGATATCGGAGGCGAGCTTTCCAGCATTGAACGAACGGCCTGTTTGAACGTTTGAGACGGTGACCAGCGCTGGGCTGAATAGGAGCGGGTCTATTTTGTAGAAATCTCCACCCACCTCGGCAAAGGTTTCCGCGAACGGCTTTCCGTAAGAGCGCGATTGGCTCGAGGGCAATGCGTTGGCGAGCTGTTCGGCGTCTTCGTCGGTGCCCCGCACGAAGAGCTGGATATGGCCGCCATAAATGATGGCGTCGTTGGTGCGCCCCATGGCCTTGATGAAATCAGGTGATGGAGGGGCAATTGGCGTCGCACCATAGCCGTCGAGGATATCGTCCAGCGGGAAGTGCAACTCGTGCGCCTTATGGAGCGCGACTTCCAGGACACGAGCGGCGATCTGCACGGAGCCTGCGAGTGAACTCGTCGGCGCGTATAAGATCGTTAGGTTTGATGGTAAGATTTTGCACGCGTCGGCTACGAGTTTGGCAACGGTTGGGGGGGGCGCCTTGTCGCCTTCGATGACGAGACATGCACGCGGATGGTTATCCGCGTAGTTCAATTCCTCGAAGAGTTTCTCAACGCGTGAAAGTGCGCGCGCTGGACCGGAACCGAGCGCGAAAAATCCCGTTACTTCGTCCTGAATCGTCCAGCCAGCGTATTGGCTTGCGAGGCAAGAGACGACTGGATTGGACGCGTGGACGACGACACCAAGCGGCCATTTCGGCAAAGGCGAGGATCCGGTGAGGGTTACGGTGCCAAGACCACCCATGCAGATTTCGCCGAGCAAGCGGCCTAGTTCCAAGCTGCCAATCGTTTCCGCACCACAGTCGATCAGGCGTTCGCCGATCTCGCCAATTCGTACTTGCGCACGCAAAGCCGCAGCGCGCCTTACGATGTCGTCAGCAATCTGCACTCCGTTGGCATTTACGCTGACTGCTGCCGCGTTACTTGCATTCATCTGGGCGTTTCCCTTGGTTTTCGGAGGATTGATATAGCACGTCCGCGATTTCGCGGGTGCGAACGCGACAAACTTGTTCTGCGGTATCTGGATCTTCGGCGAGGGCGCGGACGGTGACGACCGGAGCGTGTGGCGGGATGACCCGTCCGGGAGGCGGGCGGTCACTCACCCATTCCGGCCAAGCAACGTCAGGAACGGTTAGCTCTCCACGATCTGCGTAGACATAAGCTGCAGCTTGAGGGTGGGGGCGCCATTCGCGTGACAGAAGCTCAACGGCTTCGTTTTCCGTAAAGGCTGCGAGGTGAGCTTTGAACAAAGTACCAGAGGCATCGTCGAGGATATCGAGCGACGCGCCGGGACGTGGATTTACTTCGATGAGATGGGGTTCGTCGCCGACGACAATGAAGTCAAATGAGACCAATCCCTTTAATGCAAGCGCGGGGGCGAGGCTGACGCAAGCGTCCACAATACGTGCCTCGATATCCTCGTCGAGTTCGACATGGCCGGTGATGCCGCCGAAGCGGAAGGGATGGCGATCAGAGGGGCTTAGCCACGAACGCGTGAAGGCGAAGGCTTGCCCATCGCTGCCGATGAGTGAGGTCGCCGAGATCAACTCGCCGGAAACTTCGCGTTGGTAGTAGCGATTGGGGCGAACTTTCCGCCGAGCATCATAGCGGAAGATATGAGTTCCTCCACTTCCACCGATACGCTTTGACAGCCACGGCTCTGTGGCTGCGGCCGGTGGATCAAGTCGCGTTTCTGGATGCACGATGCCGAGGTCGCGCAGGAGCGGAAATAGAACGGCTGGGTCTTTGCTGCGGCTGACGACACTTGCATCGCAGGCGCAGAGACGGAATTCGCGAGAGAGCGCTGCAATAACCTCCGGCTCGCATTCGAAACCTGCGCCCAGGACGATGAGCGGATTGCTTGTTGGGCCGACGCCTGCCTTGCTCATTATGGCATGCAGTGCGTCACTTAGGCTTCGCTCATCGAAACCATACGTGAAGGCTGAAGGCAGCTTTTCGACGGCACCGGATAGTGCGAGGGTATCGTCGTCCGCGAAGCAGTCAACGACGAGCGGGCAATAACCAGCTCGCTCGGCGGACGCAGCGAGCATCCGCCCAGACAAGGCGACAATCAGGATCGTTTCGGTGGTCAACCGACCAACGTGCGTGCGAGCGCGAAGGCGTCGCGGAAATCCAACAGCAAGGGCTTGTCGGAGCTGATCATGCGCTTAAAGAGGCCGGACTCGGTTTTGTACTTAATGTCGCCGATGGCCAGGGGGCCAACCCCGAGGGTCGTTGAGCAGCCTGGTAGGAGCTCACCATTCATGAACAGCTCCATCCCTTCAATGCCGGGGGGCGGCACTGCGTTGACGTCCGCTGTTACAAGCAACTTGCGGGCATTCTTTAGTTCGCTGTTGCCGAGCACCTGAACACCAGCGGCGGCGGCGGCGAATACAATTTCAGCTTCAGCGACAATGGATGCCTTTTGGTCGGGTGTCTCGCCCGGCACGGGTTCGAGGTCAACGCCGAAGCGTTCCTTGGCAGCGTTAGACGTGGCAATAACGCGATCGATGCCGCGGTGAGCGACCATCTTCACGTCCGCGCCTTCGAGAGCTGCGATTACCGCAGATGCGAAGCCCACGACGCCGGTGGCACCGAAGATGGCGACCTTGGTGCCCTTCCAGTCGCGTTGGAACTTGTCCTTCATGACCTTTTCAACGCACGCGACCATCGCTGCTGCGGTCGTGAAGGACCCGGCTGGATCGGCGAAGGCCGACAGCTCGAACGGCGGAACCATCGCTTCCTTGGTAGCCTTGAGCATGTCGAGGGCGAGGAGTGCGTCCTTGCCGCCGATGAATACGCCCGTGCGCACACCGGACGCGGGCGGACGGGAGAAAATGGCGTCCTGAACGAGGCCCGTAACCTCTTCCAACGTGACATTCAAATAAGGGGTGATGACCTTATAACCAGCATCGGCGGCCATATTCACATCAAAAGGGCTCATGTGCTTTTGCGGCGCAAACATATGCAGAATCGGGGTCGGCTCGCTCACGGGACGGTCCTCTTGGTTTCAAGTGGCGTTTGAGACTTAGAACTGGATCGACGCACCGTGGTTCCGCCCACGGACGATGTCGATCTCCAGATCCAGCCGTTTAGCGTCATCGATTAAAGATTGATAGAGACTATCCGCCACAGCCTGAGACGGGACGAATGCAAACCCTGTCGGGCCCCATGAACTCTGGCCTATTCCAACCGCACCGAGATCAGCCATTTTCTTGACGATGCTTTCGACGGCTGGGCTCGCCCATATCCCCCCCTGAGCGACGGCAAACTGGCGACCGACAACTTCCTGTATCTTACTGAGCGCACTACCAAAATTTGCGATGTCTTGTTCGATTAAAGCAGGCAGAAGCTGCATCATCATCAGCCGGCAGAGCGCGCCACTTTCTTCGGGCGTCATGCCATCGAGATTGGCGAAAGCCTCTGTTTCTGTATCGCCGTGGACGCCTGCTCGCTCGGGGTCCTTGACGAGCATAATGCGCCAGTCAGCGGGAAAATCTCCACGGAATACCACTGGCGGCGGAGTAGAAGACCGCCCACGCCCTCCATCTACAACGAATCCGCCCGCCTCGAAAGCTGCCATTCCGATTGCGGAGCGTGCGCCTCGCCCGATTACTTCGGCTAATTCGACGGCGGTTATGTGCTGTTGCTCTAGTGTTTTGAGAGCGACGCCAATAGCGAGCGCCAGCTGTGTGCCTGAGCCGAGACCGGCGTGCGCTGGGATGGCGCGGGCGACATCCAGATGATAGTTACCGTCAATATTGAGCGCGGCCTTAAAGTGCTTGAGAGCGCGCGCGCTGCGGTGCTGTTCAACGCCCTCGGCTGCGTCGTAGTTGGCACGCCGCAATGTCAATTCCGTTACGGGAGTGTCGAGGGCAAGTCCGATCGAGCCGAACTGGCGACCTAGTCCTCCGTTCAGATCGAGAAAACCCAGGTGCAGCCGGGCCGGGGCGACGATGTGTACGCTATCGACCCGAGATTTCAGGGTCTTTGCGATTGACTTGCTGCCTTCAGCGATTGCAGACATGTGTCTGTGGTCCATAGCTCGCATTAGATTGATGCGTCTTTTACAATGTCCACGAAAGGCCGAGAGAGGGCAACATGAACGCGCGTGAACAGGCGATGGAAGACACCGAGGTTGTCGAGTGGCTCGGCGCCAATCTTGCGAAGTGGAAACTCGAAGGTGGTTGGATTCGCCGCACTTATAAGACGGCGAGCTGGAAGGGGACTTTGATGGTCATTAATACCGTCGGTCACCTGGCGGAAGCTGCCTGGCACCACCCTGATATAACCGCCTCTTATGCTTGGGTCGAGGTGCGTCTGCAAACCCATACGGCTAAGGGCATTACGATGAAAGATCTTGAACTTGCTCGCAAGATCGAAGACGTCGTCGAGTGGCAACCAGCTAAGGAAGGCGGCGCCCTTGAAGGCACGCCGACGGGCGATCTGCGATTTGCATACATTAAGTATGACTAACGCGGGTGTTCGACTTCTGGTTTGTATTCCACACAAGAGTGACGCGTTAGATGTGCGGCTGACTACGGGATATCCGCGTTGGGCCCACGTGCGTTTTAACGCATTCTTTTGATCCGGTAACGGAGTTGCCATGAATAGGGATGATGGGCACGCGCCGGCTTTTGACGCCATTGTCGCGTTAGGTTCGAACATCGGCGACAAGGTCGGCAATATTGAGCGTGCTCTTAGTCTCATCGCTAAAAGTGGTGATGTGCAACTTGTTAAGCGCTCGCGCAATTATCGTACTCCGCCGTGGGGGAAGACCGACCAAGATTGGTTCGTCAATGCATGTGTCAGTGTGACGACGGAACTTTCTCCTCACGGTCTTTTGCGGCGGTGTCTTGAGGTCGAAACTCAGATGGGGCGCGAACGCACCGAAAAATGGGGTCCGCGTGTCATCGATCTCGATGTTCTTGTCTATCGCGGTGTCGAGATGTCCGACAAAGAACTTGTGTTGCCGCATCCGCATATCACCCAGCGTGCGTTCGTGCTGGCGCCGTTAGCAGACGTCGCTGCAGACATGGAACTTAATGGGCGCACTATTGAGGAATGGCTGCATGACATCGATGCGGAGGGTGTGACGCCGCTCGCTTGAAGGCAAGAGGACAATTCTTCTGCGCAGTGTCTTCCAATTAGAAAACGCCACGCCCGATTTTGCGAGCATGGCGTTGCAATCTGTATGGGGTTCGTAAGCTGAAGCTTACTTCGCTTCAGAACCATCCGCGTTGAACGACTTGAGATATGCAATCAGGTTTGCACGATCGGTGTCGTCCTTGAGACCCGCGAACACCATCTTGGTTCCGGGAACCTTATCTTTGGGCTTCGCCAGGAATTCACTCAGAGATGCTTCGTCCCAAGTGATGCCGGAATCCTTCATCGCGGCGGAATAGTTGAAGCCTTCGATGGAGCCTGCTTTGCGGCCGACGACACCATTGAGTTCTGGGCCAACGCGGTTAACGGCCTTCTCACCAATTGTGTGGCACGCGCGGCACTTCTTGAAGACGTTCTTGCCTTCCTCGGCATCTTGAGCTGCGGCCACGGTTGGTAGCGCGACGACAAGAGCCAGTGCAAGTATTCTGCTAAGCATTGAAGTGGTTCTCCCTTGGTCGGTTATTCTGATGCCGCTCGGACGGTTATCGATACCGTGTATCAACATAGTGGCAAGCGCTTTTTGAACGGTGCGTGAACATGGCGCATGAGTGACGTTGCGACGTGCGTGAGGGAGAGCGTTTTCTTCGGCGCTGCAGCAAAACTGCAAGTTGCTTCAGTGTGCAGCGCCAGGAATGACAGTAAACCGCATATTAGCCGCGTGTGGGCTCGGTCGTGGGTTTACCCATGCGGCGATAGATGAACTCGGGTGGCTCAACGTGAGATTCTTGCGTTGCCACTTCTGCCCACTCTTTGTGAAGTGGTGAGAGTGAACATGCCGGATCGGTGTTAGCTGGATCGCCGGTGAGCGCGAAGGCTTGGCAACGGCAGCCGCCGAAGTCGATTTCCTTACGCGGGCAGGAGCGGCATGGTTCTTTCATCCAGTCCGTGCCGCGGAATTTTTGGAATGCTTGACCTTGCAGCCAGATGTCGGCGAGCGGTCTGTCGCGAACATTGTCGAATTCTAAACCGGGAAGTGATTCCGCTGCGTGGCAGGGTAAGACGCGTCCTGATGGTGTAACGTTCATGATGCCACGCCCCCAACCGCCCATGCAGGGCTTAGGATATTTTGCGTAGTAATCGGGGACGACGAAGTCGATGACGAGAATGCCCTTCAGGCGCTCCTTTGCCTCATCGACGATCTGGGCCGTCTTCATGAAAGCTTCGCGGGTCGGCATCAACGCGGCGCGGTTCTTCAGCGCCCAGGCGTAGTATTGAATATGGGCAACTTCCAACCTGCCAGCGCCGACTTCGACGGCATAGTCGATGATGCGCGGTAAGCTGTCGATGTTCTGACGGTGGAGGGGAGCGTTGATGGTCAACGGCATATCTAGCTCGCGGACCCACTTGGCGACTTCGTGCTTCTTTTCCGCGCCGCCTTTGTAGGCTGCGATGCGGTTCGCGTTTTCTGGATCGACGTCCTGAATCGAGAGCTGAACGTGGTCCAGTCCCAGGTCTCGAAGTTTCTGCAGCCGCTCTTTCGTCAGCAAAACCCCAGCCGTAATCAGGTTTGTATAGAGGCCGACTTCTGCAGCGGTCGCGACGATATCTTCGAGGTCACGGCGTGCGGTTGGTTCGCCACCCGACAAGTGGATTTGAAGAACGCCAAGCTCAGCGGCTTGACGCATCACGTTTTGCCAGTCCTCTGTCGAAAGCTCGGTATTGGCGCGTTCAAGCTCGACCGGGTTGGAGCAATATGGACACTGCAGCGGGCAACGGTGAGTTAACTCGGCTAATAGACCGATCGGGGCGCGCGCGCAGTTCGTACTTTCATTGACGGGCGTCGCTTCGGCAACGGTTCCTGGCGCCATTTCATTCATGATTTTAAAACTCCTTTGTCAGCCAGGTCCTGCAGCATGGCAATAACATCGGTAAGGATGACATCGACTGGGGCCTGATAGTCCGCTGCCAATTTTTGTGCGATCTCGCTTACGGAGCGTTCGCCATCGCACAGCTTGAGGACCTCGACGGAGATCTCATCGGGTTCAAAAACCCGTTCGGGTGCAAGTATGAGCCACTTGCCGCGTCCCTGGTCGTGACGCAGCTTAATATGCCGGGGCAGCCGCAGTCGGCTGTCTTGTGTAACAACGAGGCGTGAGGGTTGTGCAGCCTCAGTCATTTGCTTCTCCTGGACGGAAAGCTCCGGGTGGGATGTTGCCCGGCTCAACGTAGGCATGATGCAAGGCGTCCAGCTGGACCCACAGTACGTTACATTTGAAGCGCACGGCTTCGACGCAAGCATCCTGTTCAGGGCGGGTTTTGGCGTTGCGCTTGATGTAGTCGAGTGCGAAGTCCGCATCGCGCGGTGCTTGATTAAGGCGGCGCTTGAAGTACGCCATGACATTGTCGTCAATGAAATCGTAGTTCTCGAGCATTCCGGCAATACGCTCCTTATGAATTTTAGGAGCAAACAGCTCAGTCAGCGATGAGGCGACGGCGACGACAAGGGGTTGCTCGCGGACAAACTGGACATAAGCTTCAACGGCAAAGCGTGTCGCGGGCAAGGCGCCCTGCATGCTCGTTACGTATTCACGATCAAGACCCAAGCCGTCTGTTAGAACGAGCCAGCGCTCGATGCCGCCCGGTTCATCGCCGAGGCCATCGTGGTCATGGATGCGGTGCAGCCACTCGCGGCGTAGTTCGCGATCATGGACGCGTGAGATCAAGGCTGCATCCTTACGCGGAACGGCTGATTGATAGCAGTAGCGATTCAGTGCCCATGCTTGCACCTGGCCCTTGCTGAGGTGGCCGCCGTGTAGCAATTGATGAAACGGGTGCTTGTCGTGATACCGCTCAGCACCAACCGCTCGGATTGCGGCATCGAATTCATCAATCGTCATGAGGTCCGTAACTGGAGCCTCGGAAAAACGCCGCTCACTCATAGTCGTACCTCCATGCCGTCATGGCTTACCTCCCATCCGGCTGCTTCGGCTGCCTGCCGCTCTTCGGAATTATCGTTGAGGATGGGGTTCGAGTTGTTGATGTGGATGAATATCTTCCGATCAACATTCAAGTTCTTGAAAGATGATATGGAACCTTCCGGGCCGGATATTGAGATGTGGCCCATGCGCTTGCCGGTTTTTTGCGACAGCTTTTGGCGGATCATTTCCTCGTCGTCGAATAGCGTGCCGTCGAAGAAGACCAACGGTGCGCCCTCGAGGCGTTTTGCGAGAGCCGCGTCGATGGTGGCGCAGCCTGGAATATAGAGAAATCTCTTGCCGGTAGCGGTTTCTGTTATTTCAAGGCCGATGGTGTCGCCCTTTTGGGTGCCGAAATCTGGCCCGCGGCTTTCATCCTCTAAAAAGAGTGCGACCTTGCCGGGTACATCGAAGGCTTCGACGGTGAGGCCGAGATCGCAGTCCGCCCCCTTTACCGCAACCCGCTCGTCAGAAGGAAGGTCGGAGCGGGTAACGAAGTCCTTCGAGAGGACATTGAAAATGCTGTTGGCCGCGAGCGTCGAGAGCACCCGGTGCGAGCCATAAAGGGCCAACGGTTGTTGTTCGCGCAGATTGATGAGGCCAGCGATATGGTCGACGTCGGCGTTTGTGACGACGACAGCTTTAATCGGTGTATTGCGCAGGCTGCCGCTGCGGACGGCGCCAAGTTCCGGAGTTTCATTGATTTGCTGGCGCAGATCTGGAGAGGCGTTGAGCAAAAGCCAGTCCGTACCATTCGCACTTACGGCCAGTGACGATTGGGTGCGGGGGGAGAACCCCGGCTCACCGGCGCGGGCGCTGGCGCAATTTGAGCAGTTGCAATTCCATTGCGGAAAACCGCCGCCGGCGGCTGACCCCAACACCTTTATGATCATGTGTGAACTCATAGTCAGTTTCCCCGCAATCACAGTTCCCGTTCCATAGCGGATCAGGGAAGGCGGAACGTCGCGAGCTGCTTTCCTAATAGAAGCATGGTGCGTTAAGCGGCCTACAGGGCGCTGACCTAATTATCTATTCAGTGACCACAGCCGCAGCTGTATGCCGTTGCGCCGTAACGCTGAAGCTCTGCCTGTTTGCAGGGGTAGAAAAAAGAAACGGCGGCCGATGCCTCGACCGCCGTGCCTACATGACATGCATGTCGGGCAAATCAGAACGTCATTAGATGACGTCGATCTCTGCCGGCAGGTAGCTCGTTACTTCGAGACCAACTTCCTGCTCGCGAACCTGTGGCTTGTTCCAAACCTTCATGATTTCCTCCGTTAGTTTGAGTGCCAAATTTCTTGGCGCGCTCCGTTGGCGCCTGACTACCAATAAACATCGGGAAGCGACTATTTCAAGAGCAAAACGCGCGATTATCGCCCAATTCTAAGTATTTCTTCTTATTGTCACGATCAGATGGGGCGGAACGCAAGCAATTCCGATACTCTATAACCGTAACAGAATAACATGTCAGGTGTTATGATCTAACATTTCTAAATGTTCCTCTTGTGATCCGGGTTATTTTGGTAGCTCTGGGAAATAAAAGCATGTGTAATGTTATTTCATTTTATTTTTGCGGGATGCGGGTGTCCGAGCCAGTTGAGAGCGCCGCGGGCAGCTTTGACCGCGGTGGCAAACACGCCCTGGAGAAGATAGCCGCCCGTTGGTGCGTGCCAGTCCAGCATCTCGCCGGCACAAAAGACGCCAGGCCGATCGCGCAGCATCATGTTCTCATCGATAGCGTCCCAGGCCACGCCGCCGCTTGTTGAAATGGCGCGACCCAACGGAGACAGCTCCGTGACTTCAAGCTTGATTTTTTTTAAGTGTGCCGCGAGTTCTTGCGGGTCCTCCGGTAATCTGCCATCCGGCTCCCGAGCCAACGCTACGGCTGCGGTGGTCAGGCCGGTCTTGCGACGCAGGAATGTTGCCATGGATTGCCGGCTGCGAGACGTACTCAGTCGTTCGGTCAGCTGTTGAAGGTCAAGATCGGGACGAAGATCGAGATCCAGGACTATCGGGGCGTGGTGCGCGTTAAGTTCGTCTCGGATCAGCTCATTGAGCGCATATACGCATCCCCCTTCGAGGCCGGTGCGCGTGATGACTGCTTCGCCGCGTACTGTCCGACCTGCGTAGTTTAGCGCAATGCGTTTGAGCGGCTGCCCCGCGAAGCCGTCAATGAGATGCTTGGACCAGGCGATGCAGACACCAGCGTTGAATGGGCCAATGGGGGTGATGCCGATCCCTGCGTGTGCGAGCGTTTCGGTCCACGTGCCATCGGAACCTAGGCGTGGCCAACTGGCGCCGCCCAGGGCGAGGATCGTGGCGTCGGCTCTGATAAGTAAATTGTCGGCGTCGGGACGTGCAAATATTTGGTGCCCTGTATCGTCCCATCCGAGCCAGCGGTGGCGCAAATTGAGTTCAACACCAAGGTCCGTCAGCCGCTGAAGCCAAGCCCGCAATAATGGGGAAGCCTTCAAGGTTTGCGGGAAAACTCTTCCGCTTGTGCCGACAAACGTCGGCTGGCCGAGATCTTCGGCCCATGCGCGCAGGGCTTCGGGGGGGAAGCTTTCGACAATGTCGGAAAGCGGCGTGTTTGCAGGGCCATACCGGTTCAGAAAGTCCGGCAATGGCTCGGAGTGCGTCAGGTTAAGTCCGCCCCGCCCAGCCATTAGGAACTTGCGGCCGGGTGCTGCCATATGGTCGAAGATATGGGTTCTGAGACCTGCGGATGCGACCGTTTCAGCAGCCATCAGGCCAGCCGGACCGGCGCCGACAATTATAATTGTCGGCGCGACATGAGAGTTCTCGGTTTGCTTGCTGGAGTGTGCCGGCGTGAGCTCGCCGTTCTTTTCGCTCACCAGTGACCGGTGTTTGGCATGGAGGCCCAAGGCTCTTGCTGGGGCAGTGCATCGCCTTTTTGCAAGAACTCAATCGAGACGTTGTCAGGCGAGCGGACGAAAGCCATGCGTCCATCGCGCGGGGGACGGTTTATTGTGACGCCAGCGTCGGCAATGTGTTGGCACGTGGCATAGATGTCATCAACCTCGAACGCGAGATGTCCGAAGTTGCGGCCTTCGCCGTAGGGTTCTGGATCCCAGTTATATGTGAGCTCCAGGACGGGGGCTTTTTCGGCGGCTGCACGTTGGCGATCTTCGGGAGCTGCGAGGAAGATCAACGTGAACCGGCCCGCCTCATTCTCCATGCGGTGCATTTCTCGCATGCCGAGTATCTTGCAGTAGAAGTTGAGGCTCTCGTCGATGTCGGAAATCCGGACCATCGTATGCAGATAGCGCATGATGTCTCCTTGTCAGGTTCTGATCGCGCGAAATCCGTAGCCGCTGCCGGGCGCGACCCGCTTGTAAACGGTTATCGCATGTGCTGTCCGGTTGGGACAGGGGCGGAGTTTCAAGGATGCGCAAGGTCCGGGCAAGAAATGCCAGGCAAGAAGCTTCGTTTGGGCAAAATCTTAGGGCTCAGGCGAATCATCGCGACCGATTCGCTGCGCCCGCGGGCACAATTTCGTCGAAATTTGATTACCAAACCGCCCCAGAAAAGATCGTGCAAAACTTATTTTGTTGAAGAATCGTGACAGCCGAAAGGCTCTTTGCTGACAGATGTTTAACCATAAAAAGTTGAGGCAAATTAGGGGGGTGCTCCCCTGTTTGCTGGGGATGACGGCTTGCCAGGGGACTACCTTTGGCGTTCGGAGATGGTATGTTCCGCTCAACCGCGGATCACTGGTTTGAGGGCAGAGGGCAGCCCGACGATACGGCCTCCGCGGTCTAGTTAAATGTTAGCATTATCGTAGGCCATGTCACATGGCAGCGGGGGTACACTATGAGCGATTCAAAGCGACCTTCCGGTCCGTTTTCTGAGGACTTTATCACGTATGAGAGCGTGGAAGCCCTGGAAGAAGCCGGTCTGGAGGTGTTCGAAGTTGCTGGCTCAATAAAGTGGTTCGATGCGTCCAAGGGTTACGGGTTCATTGTACCGGATAATGGGCTGGGGGACGTGCTGTTGCACGTTACGTGTTTGCGAGCCGGCGGTTTTCAGACCGCTTACGAAGGGGCTCGGGTTCATTGCCAGGTTATGAAGCGGCCCAAGGGCATGCAGGCTTTCCGCATTCTGTCCATGGACGAAAGTACGGCGATTCACCCATCCCAGCTTCCGCAGCGCACGCACGTTATCGTGACGCCAGAGAGCGATTGGGAGAGGGCGATCTGCAAGTGGTTTAATCGCGTACGCGGATTTGGCTTTTTAACGCGTGGCGAGGGCACGCCTGATATCTTCTGCCACATGGAGACGCTGCGTCGGTTCGGTTTTACTGAGCTGCGTCCAGGGCAAGTGGTACAGGTTCGTTATGGCTATGGTGAGAAGGGCTGCATGGCGGCGGAACTCAAGCCGGATGGCCAGCAAACGATGGGCTTTCCGGTCCAGCATTAAAGCCAGCGATTTGACATTTTACCGTACACTCTCAGGCAGGGCTGCGAACTTCGCGGCCCTGTTGTCGTTGTCGGTTGTCATTTTGGCGGCCTGTGGCTTCTTTGGGATGACGGAGAGCATCGCAGACGGACAAATGCCACGCGAGACGCTGACGATTCAAAGTGGAGAAAAAACTCATACCTTCGAGGTGGAGGTTGCTCGGTTGCCGCAAGAGAAGTCGCGGGGGCTAATGTACCGGACCGAGCTCCCTGTTGGGACAGGGATGCTCTTTCCCTATGAAGAGCCCACTGAAATTCAGATGTGGATGCGCAACACATACATATCTCTCGATATGGTCTTTATTCGAGCGGATGGGCGCGTTCATCGCATCGCGGCTTATACGGAGCCGATGTCGGACGATATCGTTAGTTCGCACGGGGATGCGACAGGCGTTCTAGAGATTGGTGGGGGCGAAGCCTCGCGATTGGGAATCAAGGCGGGTGATCTTGTGCGACACGCCCATTTTGGAACCGCTTCATCGCGTTAATCAGCGTCTTGGGCCACCGTGTCACATCAGATTTATGAGGCTCAGTTGTTCTGCACGCTTGACCTGAGCGGCAAGAGGCGGCACAGACAGTCAGCCAGTTACGAACTTGGCATGTCGGGGCATAGCTCAGCCTGGTAGAGCACCTGCTTTGGGAGCAGGGGGTCCGGAGTTCGAATCCCCGTGCCCCGACCATTTCCTTTTCAAATACCTAGAAATTACCTCATGTGGGTTGCGCGTCCGGGTGGCTGCGGCTATTCGATGAACGGACGTGTTTTCGCTTCATTTGCGGGAAATCAGCATGGTTGTGCGCATCTACAAGCCTGCCAAGACGGCTATGCAATCGGGCCGCGCGCGGACGATGGAATGGGTCGTTGAATACGAGCCGGAGTCTCCGCGTGAGGTGGAACCTCTGATGGGGTGGACATCTTCGGCTGACATGCATTCTCAAGTCCGGTTGGAGTTTGCCAGCAAGGAAGATGCGATCGCCTATGCTGAGCGCCACGGGCTGGCTTATCGGCTTATTGAGCCGAAGGACCGCAAGCCTGTGCGCAAGTCGTATGCCGATAATTTCAAGTTCGGCCGGATCGGTTCCTGGACGCATTAATGCGTCCTCTACGTCAGCTGTGGTAGTCATGTGCCGTCGGTCAATTGTGGTCCCGTAGCTCAGCTGGATAGAGCAACTGCCTTCTAAGCAGTAGGTCGCAGGTTCGAATCCTGCCGGGATCGCCATGATTTCATTGGCTAATTTGGTGACCAATTTTGTCGGCGCTGGGCTCGGGCTACCAATGGGCTACCAGGGCCACGCGCCTTCCTTCCGTAACAATCCGTACTCTTACCGTGCTTTGCAGTCGAAATGTAGGTTACGGCCTGCCTGCGTTGCAAGCGTGTTGTGTCTGAGGTTGTGTTCTCCGTTTGGAGGTAGAGCATGGCCAGAACACTTAGAGAACGCTTCGCGGCCCTGAGGGCCAGCGTCGAACAGCGCGCCCCTCCGGTCGTCTCGGAGCGGGGCAAATCGAAGCGCCTGCAACTGCGTGTCCCGGATGAGCTGCTGCTGCAGCTGGCGGTGATCAAGTTGGCGGAGGGCGGTTCAACCAACAAATTCTGTGAGGGACAAATTGCAGAGGGCGCGGCCAAGAGGATCGCGGAGCTTAAGTTGCGCTTCAGCGTCGATACCTGGGAAGCGATCGTGGCCTCGGCCCACGGCGGCTGGCGCGAAGGCGCTGGTGATTGATGTCCTGATTTGCGCGGGCGTCGTGGGGAGCCTTGGCCTGGTGGCGGTGTCGGCGGTGCTCAACTATCGCTTCGGTATTCGCCTCGGCGGGCAGGATGAGGTGGAACGGCACCTTTACGGCTTCGGCTTGGGGCTCGCGGACATCGTGAAGGCCCTGATGCCGTTCTGCTTGGCCTTGGCCGTTGGCAAGCGTGATTGGCTGGCAGCCTTGGGCGCGGGGGTATTCCTTGTGGTGGCCAGCGTGAGTTCCTTTTATGCGGGGATCGGACTTGCCGCCGAACACCGCCTTGCGAACGCGGGGAACAATCAGAGCGTCATTGACCGGCGCAACAACCTCCAGGCTGAACAGAAACGCCTTCAAGGGCGGTTGGAAGCTATCGGGCAGGTCGGAACCCATCAGGAGGTCGAAAACGCGATTGAGGCGGCGTACGCGCAACCCTACGGCCGGGGGAAGCGGACCGTGGCGGTGCATTCGGACCGCTGCCGGAAGAACATGATCGCCACGCGGGTGGCCTGCGCGAAGATTGCGCGGATGCAGGTGACGCTGGAACAGGCCCGGGAAGCAGAAGCTTCGTGGGGAAGGCTTAGAGAGGTGCAGGCGGCGCTAGGAGGGCTGGACTCCTCTGTGCAAAGCGCGGACCCGCAGCTGGATGTCCTTGACCGGGTGTTCCGCTGGTTCGATGCTCCCGTGGAGCAGGCCGACATCCGGACGGGGCTGCTGCTTGGGCTTGGATTATTGCTTGAGCTGGGGAGTGGGTTGGGGCTTTACACGGTGACGACGCCGTGGCGGCACCGTGACAGGGATGTTGGGCGCAGGATGACGACGCTAGGTGACGTAGCGGTTTGGGCTGATGAACGGTTGGAGGCGGTGCGCGGCGAACGCCTGACGGCCAATGTGGTGTTCAACGATTATGAGGCCTGGTGCCGCGACCACAATTTCGTGGCGATGCGCGAGGGCGTGTTTGTTGAGCAGCTGATGGCGCTGGCCCATGAGGTCGGGATCCCGATGGAACAGAGCGGGTCGAACCTCGAGTTCCGGGACGTGGCATTTGGAAAAGTCGTGGCCTAGGGCTTAGGCTCGGCTTGCCGGGTTTTACCGGCTGCAAAATTACTTCTTCGCTTTCGGCTTTCGCTTCGTTGAAGTGGCCCTATTAGCCGGCTTCCTAGGTGCTTTGAGTTTCTCGCTTTTCTTTGCTTTGATGATTGCTCTGATGGCTTTCCCGAGCGGGGGAAAGTCCTTCTTCAGGGTGTCCCAGATCACCTCGTTGGCCACTTTATGGTATTCGTGTCGCAGTATGTTTCCGATGCCTTTGATCTCGACCCAGGGAATGCTCGGCTGGCTGTTTAGATCCTTGGCCGGAATACCTCGAACAGCTTCCGAGATTGTGAGTATCGCCCGTTCCACCGCGCGCCGCGTCAAGTCATCGGCGGCGTACGAATTTAGGGTAAGCTTGCTTGTGGCCTTCTTGATGAACGCGATTTCCTCAAGGATGTCCTTGAGGAGATGATCGACGCTACGCGCCATGTCAGAAGACTTTCACCGCTGAGCGATGAATGTCCTTGCGTAGCGCGGGATGCAGGCTACGGCGCGTGGTCAGGTCGACGTCGCTTCCAAGGCTGCGCCGCAGGAAGTCGCGCATCCGAATGAGGTCGACGAGGCTGAATGGCTTGTTTTTCACTGGCTCGATGAAGATGTCGATGTCGCTGTCGGAGCGGGCCTTGTCGCGCGCGGTTGAACCAAACAGGTACAACGACGCCGCGCCCATGCTTCGTAAGCGCTGGGCGTTTCGGTGTAACCGGCTGATGGCGTCCGCTTTCTTCATGGGATTATTATGAGTGCCGTTTTGGTCCCTTGCAAGACCGACGTCTTCGATTGCTCCTCTGTGTACGCCTTTTTGTGGCACGCCTGCTTGGTCGAGCGCGGCGATGCGATCATTTTCGCTCATTCTTGGTTCCGTTAGGCGGCTTGGGACAACGTGCTGACGGCAATACGATGACAGCTGAGTGGGCTCTCAAGATTTTCCATGGGGGCAGCATGAGTGAGCTCTGATTGGCTGTCTAGTGAATATGCCGAAGTGGATGGCATGGGAGGATGGGGGTGTGGCGAATGTCCCCTTCCCTTTTCCATGAAAAGCCGCGCAGCGCCTGTTCTGAATTCTGGAAAAGGTTCTGGAAGAATGTTCCGGAAAATGTTCGGACGGTGTTCTGAGATGTTCTGTTCTATATAGAGCGACTACCGATCCTACGTGAATGCTGCTACCGAACCTACGTTGGTATTGCTACCGAACGCACGCAGGCCTGCTACCGAACCTACGTTGATGGAAGCTCTCTTGCTACCGATCCTACGTGGTGCCGCTACCGATCCTACGTCGGCGGCTTTGAATGCGGCGCTGGGCCTCATG
>NZ_JAILWT010000006.1:0-252905 GCF_025698805.1 Filomicrobium sp. | reverse complement strand
ATCGACCGGAGCTGGTTCTGCAGCTCATCGATTTCCGTCTGGATCTTCGCGCGATCAGCACCTGGCTGACGGGCAAGAACCAGCTTCTTCTGCAGGTCCGTCATGACGTCGATGGATTTTTCCATGGCGACATAAGCGACGTCGACCGTCGCTGCGCCAAGACCGAGCGCGTCGGAGACAGCTGACAGCGACTTGTTGTCGGAACGCATGGTGGTGGCCATGGACCAGTATGCAGCGTTGTCAGAAGCTTGGCCAACGCGAAAGCCTGTCGAGATGCGCGACTGCGTCTCGATCATGCTCTTGTTGGTCTGATTGAGGGATTGCAGAGCGGTCATTGCCGCGAAGTTGGTATTGATGCTGTTCATTTACTTACTGCCCCTAAAACTCGAGAGGAAAAAACGACTGGGACATACCGGCTTTCACGGCATAGTGGAGCGGCATCATACCTTTGAGGACATTTAATCATCTCCCCAATCCACCATGATGCTTTGGTTAAACGAGAGCCTTTAACGGGCAGTAAAGATCATTATGAACGCGCGACGAATCCCATCAAAAAACGAGACGGCGACGAAAACAGTAAAGCGCGCGGAAACACGCAACACTTTCGCATATTGTATGAACCCGAGCGGTTTAAACTTTTAAATAACTGATCGCAAATCGTTGCGAAGTCTAATTCCCCGACGAGATAGGACGGTAATCTGCAGCCCACATTGCCATTGTCCCGGCACCGGAAAAATTCCGGTAGTCGAGTTGATCAATCTGCATCTCGAACTCGAGCGGGTTGGTCTTTGGCTCAAGAAAACGATACGACGACGTTGTCGCCGTATTGAGAACCAACCGAAAAGAATAGGTGCCAGCCTCTAGATCCAGAATGCGCGCCACCCGTTCGCCCGAGCGCGGAAAAAACTGCAGCGCTTGCGAAGACGAACCCTTGCCTTCCAGGGAGACAGGTGCAAAAGGCTGAAACGGTTGAGTTCCCCAGGTTCCCGTTCGCGCGGCATAAAAACGCTTAACCTCATTCCGCCGAGGGTTCGTCACTTCGAGATCTATTGAAAGGACGGTTCCGGTTCGCGCCCCGTCGTTTAGGACCGTCAACGGCAGCACAAAAACTTCAAACGGACTGTCGGGAGAATCTGGATCCGTATATTCGATCCGGGGCGGGACATACACGCTCAGTTCGGGCGAACGCAGCACGGATTCATAAAAACTATAACCGGAAAAGGCCAACGCGAACGCTGAAATCAGCGTTGCCCATAACCCTCCATCACTCAAACGTCCCCGTGTCGCCTGCTCGAGTGAATCCTCCTGCGCGCGGTGCGCCGTACGCCTACCACCCTTCCATACCACTTCAAAAATCCCCCAACAAAAACTGGTGCCCCAGCACCCATCACCGGCCATCCGTGTCCGGCTGGAAAACCGCTGCCAGCTGAACACGACGGAAAAAGGGCCAGTACAAAAAAATTGACATCAGCCTGGGTTGAAACAAGCAAATCGAGCAAGGCCCTAATCAAGCATGGAACCTTGGCCGATTAAATCGGTTCCCCTACGGAACGGCTGTTCGAGCCGGTCAAGCCAACGCACCAAGTCACTCGCTTCTGACGCGCTTAGTTCGTGTTCGGCAGACACGTTCTCACCTAAAACCCGATTGAGCTGTTACGTAAGAACCTCGCCGCACATCGTTATAGCAATGAAAGACATTCTCGAAAGTCCGATACCACATGACACGAAATAATCACGACTCAGCCATGGGCACCGCCCGCTGGGCTCTGATCGTGTTTTCTGTTGGCGCACTGGTCGTAGCGGCAGCTCTCGCTCTTTGGCAGATCCGTGCAGCTCTCCTTCTTGCTTTCGCATCGGTCGTATTTGCAGTCGTACTGTTGGCGATAGCTCACCCGATTGAAAAATTCACATCTCTTAGCCGCCGATGGTCGGTACCGATAAGCGGCTTGGTGCTTCTCACATTTATCGGACTTTTCTCCGTCTTGATCGGTACGCAACTGTACAATCAATTCGGGGAATTACGACAGAAGCTGCCCGCCGCATTAGAACAAGTCGAAGAGCGGCTCGGCGTAAAGGCCGAACAACTTCTTCCCAATGAGGGCGGATCGACGAACGCCGCCTCCCGCCCAAGTGGGCTAAGAAACGGAATCCCTGATGTGATGGGGGCGGTCCGTTCCGTAACCGACAAGATAATGTCCGCCGGAAGCCTTCTCCTCAACGGATTGGTCAGCTTGGCTTTGGTAATTGTCGGAGGCGTGTTTTTAGCTTTCGATCCCACAACATATCGGCGCGGTATCGTGCTGCTAGTCCCCAAGGATCGCCAAAGTCAGGCAGATTCGGCGTTGCGTGAATGCGGACGCGTCCTGCAGCTTTGGCTGCGCGCACAGCTTATTTCGATGGGGCTCGTCGGGCTATTGTCAGGGGTGGGGGCCTGGGCAATCGGACTCCCCGCCCCGCTAGCTGTTGGCTTTTTTGCCGGACTGACGGAATTCATCCCAATCGTTGGTCCCTGGATTGGCGCCGTCCCGGCACTTCTCATCGCCTTAAGCGTCAGTTGGGAAATGGCGGTTTGGACTGCGGTTCTGTTTCTTGCCGTTCAGCAACTCGAGTCCTTCATCATCACACCGCTGGTTCAACAGCAGGTCGCGAACATCCCGCCTTTTGTGGTCCTCTTTGGCATACTTGCCCTCGGCCTGCTATTTGGCCCCGTCGGCGTTCTCGTCGCCGGCCCTCTCGGTCTCATCGCGTATTTCTTAGTCACAGAGCTTTACGTGAAAGACACTTTGAACAACACGCCGAAGTCAGACAGCTCCGAGTGAACATCGGCAAATGATGCGCATCTCAAAATTTTGGCAACAGCGCATCAAGATGCGGTGTCATGATGATGTCGTCCTGATCATCTCCGGAAGAGTGGACAACGATCCAAGTGCACGGCGCGCCACTGTCGTTGACGGGAGCGTGCGGAACATCCCGCGGCATAAACATTTGCTCGCCCTGCACCATCTCCACGCGATGTTCAAATTGATCGCCGTAATAGACGGAACAGCGCCCTTCCAACAGATACGCGATCGTATCTATGTCTTTGTGATAATGCGCCTTGGCCTTCGCACCTGGCGGCATGGGAAGCACATTCATACAAACACTCGTCTCACCCACCGTGCCCCGCGACACGCCAGCCTGATAGGTAAAACCTTGCTGACCGACATATGTTTGGCCAGGACGAATGATTTTTGCGCGGTCAGCTGCGGACACCATGTTTCAACTCCCTTACGCGAAAAACCACAAAGTCGGGACATTCGGGTCGGACAACGCAGCGCAATGGATATTGGCTACATAGTATTAGAACTGATGAATTGGACCCAGCCCCAGCCAATTTCCTAAGCTACGGCGAGTCAATCGGCTGCAGCCAGCCGATTGACGCTCCCAGCGCATCCTAGTCGTGCGCCTCGGCCCCGCTATCGCTTTCGTTTCCCTTTGAGGTAGCGGGGCCACCCAAATCAATTATTTTCGCAAACCGTTCCCGGGGCGGTGGATCCTAAGCGGCCTTGCGGTAACCCGCGGCCATAATCCCGGCACCCACCAAGAGCCCACCCCCCATGCGATTGACTGTCCGCTTTACTGTAGGGCTTCGTAAGGTTGTGCGAGCAGACGCTGCCAACAGCGCAAACAAAGCAGCGTTCAACGCAGCCAACGTGACAAACGTAGCCTCCATAATCAGCAACTGCGGGAGGAAAGGATCGCTCGCAACGATGAAGTGCGGGACAAACGCCACAAAGAAAACAATGCTCTTCGGATTGAGCGCTGTCACCGTATAGGAGTGGATGAACATCCGGCCAAGACTGATCTTCGGCGCCTCAACCTCCTCTGACACATAAACCGGAGAACGCCACAGCTTGATGCCGAGATAAATGAGGTACAGCCCACCGACCCAGCGTAAAATGGTGAAGAGCGTGGCGGACGTGGCCAGCATCACACCAAGGCCTAGCATCGAAGCCGTCATGGCCGTGAGATCGCCAAGAGCAACACCTGCCACAATCGCAGCCGCCGGCTTTCGCCCATGCGTGAGAGCGTAGGTAACGACGAGCAGCACTGTCGGTCCTGGAATCGCAAGCATAAGCGCTGAAGCCGCCGAAAAAGCCAGCCAGTTCTCCAACAACATGCCTTCGCGTCTCCCGCAAAGCTAAAGGCCCAAACTTTTCCGAGGTTTTGAAAAAAGCGCTTTGGTAGACCGGGGGAGGTTCGAACTCCCGACAATCCGATTAAGAGTCGGATGCTCTACCAACTGAGCTACCGGTCCACACCAAATGAAAGCGGGGCCTTCAGGCCCCCGTCGGCGCTTGTTAGCACCGAGAGAAATCGCTGTCCAGACGCTTTGAATGTCCATGCGAAGTGCTGGATATAGGCGACCCGCAGCCCTTCGGCAAGTATAAATACACTAGGGTGTTAGCAGTAAATGGCTACGGTCACCCAAGTGCTCCATGACCTTTGCAGCACCACGAATAACGCAGTGCATCGGGTTATCGGGACGGAAGAATTCAACGCCCACGCGCGCCTCAAGCTCTTGATCAAGCCCATCGAGTAGCGAGCCACCGCCTGTAAGGCAAATACCACGGCTACAGATATCTGCTGAAACTTCCGGGGGGAGGTCCTCGAGGGACCTCTGAATAAACTCTGCAATAAGCTCGATAGGTCCATCGAGCGCTTCCGCAATGTCCGCCGGGCCCAACACGATGCTCTTCGCGCGCCCCTGCCTCAGATCGCGGCCACGAATGTGGATGTCGAGATCACGGCCGTCGCTACTCACAAGGGCCGACCCAGCTTCAATCTTGATCCGCTCGGCATTCAACTCTCCGATCAGCAGCTGATGCTGTCGGCGAACGTAGCGGATAATTGCCTCATCCATGGCATTACCAGCACATCTGAGAGACCGCGCCTGCAACACGCCCCCAAGCGAAAGTACACCGATGTCTGTCGTCCCGCCGCCGATGTCGATGACCATCGAACCGATAGGCTCATCAACGGGCATCCCCGCACCGATGGCGGCCGCCACGGGCTCATCCAAGAGATAGACTCTGCGCGACCCTGCCGACAACGCTGATTCATAAACGGCGCGCCGTTCGACAGGCGTGGCACCGGCAGGAACGCACACGAGAATGCGCGGCCGGCGAAACCCGAGCATCGTCTTCGTGCGCTTGATGAACTGACGTAGCATTTCTTCAGTCGCGACGAAATCGGCGATGACGCCATCGCGCAACGGCCGGATTACCTCAATATTCTCTGGCGCCCGCCCAGGCGTGCCCTTGGCCTTGAGCCCGACGGCCAAAACCTCGCGCCGCCCACCACTATTGCTGACCGCAACCGCCGAGGGTTCATCCAGGATGATGCCGCGCCCGATCACGTGCACGAGCGTGTTCACTGTGCCGAGATCGATTGCGATGTCATCGGAAAAGACACTCGCCACGCGTTCCGCCTCGTTGATCTAAAATCTATAAAAACGCACATCACCGCGAATGCCGGCACATGCGAGCAAGAGTGCACCCAATAGGACACATAGCTGAACAGCGAACGGTTCGGGATACGACGCGCCGTAACCCGAACCACTACTCGCGAATCTCAATGCAGCAATTTACACTGATTGCAGCCTAACGAACAGGCTGCGGCTTAGCCGAGCGCTTGCGCACGCGCCGTTTTTTCTCGCGTCAATTTCAGCTTGTTTACAGCCGCCACATAGGCGCGGGCCGACGCAACCAATGTATCGGTGTCCGCACCACGTCCCGTGACGGTGCGGCCATCTTCTTCCAATCGCACAGATACTTCCGCCTGAGCGTCCGTACCCTGCGTGACCGCATGCACCTGGTAGAGCTGCAGCGAACCCTGATGCGGCATGATCTCCTTAATGGCATTGAAAGTTGCATCGACAGGACCATTGCCGATTGATTGAACGGTGCGATGCTCGCCTTCCACGTCCAGCGTCAAAGTCGCCGTCTGTGGGCCCATCGTGCCCGCAATCACAGTCAAAGCCACCACCTTCGTCCGATCGTGCATGTGCGCGATTTCTTCATCGACCAACGCTTCGATGTCTTCGTCGTACACATGCTTCTTACGGTCGGCCAACGCCTTGAACCGGGTGAACGCATCCTCGAACTGGTTGTCACCCAGTTCGTATCCCAATTCCTTCAATTTCGAGCGGAAAGCGTTGCGGCCGGAGTGCTTGCCCATGACAAGAGATGTCTTGGACACCCCAACCGATTCAGGCGTCATGATCTCATACGTTTGCGTATGCTTCAGCATGCCGTCCTGATGGATACCGCTTTCATGCGCAAACGCATTACGGCCAACGATCGCCTTGTTGTACTGCACCGGGAAATTGGTGACCGCTGACACAAGCCGCGACGCACGCGACAACCACGTCGTATCGATATTCGTGTGATAGGGGAGAACGTCGGCGCGCGTCTGAATGGCCATAACGACCTCTTCAAGCGCCGCGTTACCCGCACGTTCACCGATGCCGTTGATCGTGCATTCGACTTGCCGCGCACCGCCCGCCACGCCAGCCAAAGAGTTCGCGACCGCCAAGCCCAAGTCGTTATGGCAGTGCACGGAAAACACAGCCTTATCGGAATTAGGTACGCGCTCGCGGACCGCGAGGAACATGTCACGATATTCCTGCGGCGTCGCATAACCGACCGTGTCGGGCAGATTGATCGTTGTAGCACCCGCAGCGATCGCGGCATCGACACATCGGCACAAATACTCGATCGGCGTGCGGGTCGCATCCATCGCCGACCATTCAACGTCCTCGACGAGGTTGCGCGCCTGAGTAACGGTCGCAGTGATGATTTCGAGGACTTCGTCCTGTGACTTGCGCATCTGGTGCGCCAAGTGGATGGGGGACGTCGAAACAAAAGTATGGATACGACCGCGGCGCGCACCCTTCACCGCTTGCCCGCAGCGATCGATATCCGCCGGAATAGCGCGCGCCAAGCCAGCGATCACTGCGTTTTTGGCGCGGTTTGCAACCGTGGCGACAGCCTCGAAATCACCTTCTGAAGCTATCGGAAACCCAGCTTCGATGATGTCGACGCCCATGATGTCGAGCAATTCGGCAACCTCGAGCTTTTCTTCGAAGGTCATCGTAGCGCCGGGGCACTGCTCGCCGTCACGCAAAGTTGTATCAAAAATTACGACGCGATCGGCATCGCTTTGAGCTGATTGGCTATCGTTGGTCATCTGATTTCATGTCTCTCGTCTCTGGCCGGCCCGACATTATGCGTCAGCCTGCACAAGATTGTTGCCTGGCTTCGATCAATTCGATCACCCCTGAGCACTGATCCCACATTAGCCATTGGCCGGGACCCGTTAAGGCTCAGGGGCTGCTAAGCAGCAGGTCTAGAGCGAGCGCACACGTCCGCGGATCCCGCCACGCCAAAATGGCGTGCGAACGGTCACATTCAGCGATTGTCCAATGCATCGGCATTGAGATCAGCGCT
Source organism: Filomicrobium sp. (assembly GCF_025698805.1). Lineage (NCBI taxonomy): Bacteria > Pseudomonadati > Pseudomonadota > Alphaproteobacteria > Hyphomicrobiales > Hyphomicrobiaceae > Filomicrobium > Filomicrobium sp. The sequence continues at coordinate 245,415 of NZ_JAILWT010000006.1, read as the reverse complement.
CCCGCGTCCCGATTTCGGGAAGGATTCCAACTCTCCCCGCAATAAGGCAAAGCAATTAACAAAATGCAAGAGGAAGTCTCATAGTAAACGAGATTTCTTCCGTCAGCACATGATAGATAGTACGCGGGAATCCAATGGAACAGGGTGATGTCAGCAACGGTTTTTGTAGTCGTCCTGTTCGCAGCAGCACTCCATGCCACCTGGAACGCCATCGTTAAAGGCACCGAGGACACACTTCTAACAACGGCTATGGTAACCGGCTCGGCGGCCTTTTTAGCTGCTCTCGCGCTCCCTTTTGTCACCCAACCCGCCCCGGAAAGCTGGTCATTTATCGCCGTCTCCGTCGCTGTACATATCGCTTATTTCGCTCTGGTCGCTTGGGCCTACCACTTCGCCGACATGAGCCAGGCCTATCCCTTGATGAGAGGCACCGCGCCGCTGCTTGTTGCCCTGACGAGTGGCTACTGGATCGGAGAACACCTCTCGCTCGCCGGTTGGATCGGCGTTTCAACGATCTGCCTGGGGATCTTAAGTCTGGCCTTCGGAAGCCGAGGAACAAATACCCGTGGTATAGCGCTCGCGATGCTCAATGCCCTAGTCATAGCGGGCTACACACTGTTGGATGGGATCGGCGCGCGCCTATCCGGCGCGCCCTTAGCCTACAACATGTGGATGTTTCTGCTCACCGGCTTCCTCTTCGCACTCTGGGCGCTTGTGGCAAAACGCAAAAAATTCACCCGCTATGTTGCGCGCCATTGGCACCTGGGCCTCATTGGCGGCTTTGGGACACTCGCATCATATGGATTGGTGCTCTGGGCCATGACCCTTGCCCCCGTCGCCATCATCGCCGCGCTACGGGAAACCTCAATCCTGTTTGGAACAGCCATCGCCGGGATAACCCTCAGCGAGCGCATCACCCTCGGCCGGGTCGCCGCAGTGAGTGCCGTCGCCTGCGGAGCAATGGTTTTACGTTTGACGTAGGCCTAAGGCCGACAAAGCGGGATCAATTCAAACTTCAATCTGGCCAGAGATAACACGAACAGCGTGCCCCCCAATCCGGACGACGCTGAGCTTGCCGCCTTTCACCACGAGGTTCATCACGATCCGACTGGGCCGGTTCATTTCAAAGCCCTGCTCCAATACGCGTTTGTGAGTTCCGTCAGGCAAACCATCAAACGCCGTAATAACCCCCGCTAGGCAGATCGCCGCGGATCCTGTTGCTGGGTCTTCTGGCACACCTGCCGCAGGGGCAAACATACGCGTATGGAACGCAGCCGTCGTATGCACGCATTGGCGCGTATAGAGGTATGCACCAGCAAGCCCCTGCTCTTCGAACGCCGCGGACCAATGCAAGGTATTCACGTAAGCCTTTTCCATCGCCTCAAGCGACGCGACCGGAATGCAGGCAAACGCGTTTCCCGCCGCAAAGCAGCGGGGGCGATGATTTTCAAATCCGATCTCACTGGGAATGAGACCAAGCCCCGCCGCCAACTTTTCGAGGGGCGGCAACACCCCCGCATCTTGCGGAAGCTTAGGAGCTTCAAATTCAGCGAACGTCGCTTCGCCCGCCTTATGCCGAACGCCAACGCGAACTGTCCCGATCGGCAATTCGAGAGTCACAATAGCATCGCCACAGCCGTTTGCACCGGCGAGCTCCTTGAGATCCGCAAGCAAGATCGCCGTGCCAATGGTCGGATGCCCTGCGAATTGCAACTCCTGCCCCGGTGTGAAGATGCGCACACGTGCCGTATGAGCTGGGTTCTGAGCCGCCGTTACAAAGACGGTTTCCGACAGATTGATTTCACGCGCAATGGCGTGCATCGTCGGCGCATCGAGCCTATCCGCGCCAAGCACAACGCCTAAGGGATTTCCACCGAAGCGCTTATCAGTGAAAACATCGATCGTGTGAAATTCCAGCGACATCCGTATCGAGGGCTCCGGGTAGCTACTAACGTTGGCTTAGTTCCGGCCCCTGGTCCGGAAATCGCGCGGACTTTGCCTTATTCGGTCGCGATTTTAAAGGCATATACGACGAATAGGCCGACCTATAGCGGCATTAGTCACCGGGCGCGGAAAAGACTGCCGGTAGCAGCATCTGCACATAGTCTGCCATAGCGCTCGACGACATGAGATCCCTCTCGCTCACCGCAACAATATCCTCAAGCTCGGGATCGTCCTGCGTCGCGATCCTGTTTAACATCGTGCGCCGCAACGCATCCGCTGGAAGCGCGGAACAGTATTCAACCGCAATCGAAATCTTGGCGCCGAAGACCGTCACATAATACCCCGGGCGACGTCGAAGTTCCTCGGCATTAAGACCGGTTTCCTCCACCAGCTCGCGAGCTATGCTCTCATCAATACTGACAGAACCATCCTCCCGAACATCACGCGGATCGATGAACCCGCCAGGAAGATAAGCCAATCCAGAATTGATGTTGCCCGCCCCTTGCCGGCCCAGCAGAACAGCCCCATCAGCCGACCTGATCAGCGCAGCGCCAAAACCGTCAAAGACACCCGCCTCGGGAAATCCGCTCTCGCGCCAGAACAGATAAGACTTGAAATCCGTCTGGATGAGCTCAGCGAAAAACGTGCCGCTCTCGATGCGCGGCGATTGCATTACGAGAATACCGCCATTGAAGAAGTCGGGATTTTCAGCTTTTCGGCGCCCCCAGTGCGCGGAAATTTCCGCCTCTCTGTTCGTCGCAAAGTCCCACGAACACCTCTCAAGACATAAGCAACAATTGCGAACGCGCAGAACCTCACGCGTCGCGCCAAACGGCACTTTGCCAATCAAACTGCGCCCCTCGAAAAGAATACAAGACACGATAAGCCGTGCCCTCTGATGCCTGAATTGGCCGATGGGCAACACACTCACATCAGAATCACAAAAACACAGCACACCGCATTGACCGGTCGGCCCTCGCGCCCGAAATTGGCCCAGTGAATTCGTCAATTTCGAGTATAAAAATTCGGCAAAAGTGTTTTTGTGAACATTGTTTCAGAACATTTCAAAGATCTTACTGCACGTCACTTTTTTATCACGATTGAAACAATTTTCCGCCGCCGGTGAAGCTTGAAATCCTTAACCAAGCGGACGCTGACAGGGGGTTCTTGACGCGCCGCTAGAGAAGGCCTGAAGCAATGCTGCGCTTCCGGGATTCTTTTCAGGGGGTTTTTGGGACAATCACACCCAACATCACTGAATTTGCAAGATAGCCGTTCGGCCCCTTGGCACACCTGTGCCCGAGCCGGACCGCAGTTTCCGATGTTTGTGCTGTCGAGATAGACGGCGCGCGAGCGCGCGCCGCATCAAGGCCCGATCACGCCGGGCTCGAGTGGAGACCTTACCGGGGAACCGCTCGTATGACAGGAGATGAAGGTCCCCGCTTCTTCGTCGCCTGTTAGGATGCTCGTCCGCCCAAGTCGCGACTGCGACAACGGGCGGACGAGTAGCTGCTGGAAGGCTCGTGCTGCTGCACCGCCACACACCTCCCTCCCCGACGCGGTGGCGCGAGTCTTCCGGTAGCACCCTAATAATCAGAATGCGTCCCACTCAGACTTTGTGCCAATTCTCATCAGCACATAAGCAGACGACCGTTACATCACAGCAGCGAAGGCAGCCAACAAAGTCCGCTGGCGCGTTTCCCACTATATAGGGAAAACGCGCCATGTAAGACTCTAGAGATATCGCAGGATGGTTAGAGGCATCCGGTGAAGGTCGTGCCGCACTTCACGTATTGAATTTCATCCCAAGCACAGCACGGAACCGACTTATCGCAGACCCAAACGGTCTTTTCGCCGTTCGGGAACTTATATTTACAGACTTTTTCGTCTTTGCCGGCAGAGCGCGTCGGGCTTGGCCACGACTTCATCGACCGAGCCTCGCCTTCAGCACCCATTACCGCCGAAGTCGGCATAAGAGCCATAAACACGGCGGCAGCAACAACAGCAGACACCACGCGCATGAAATCACACTCCTTCAAGGATAGCTTTCGCGCGCGCAGTTTGCGTCTGCTTTCGTCTCGGCGCTAGAGCGCCAAGGCATCAGTTGCGAGACTTATCCACCAAAGCCTTGTCTTTGATCCAGGGCATCATGCCGCGCAGCTTGCCGCCGACTTCCTCGATCTGATGCGCGTCGTTGAGACGACGAATGCCCTTGAAGCGGGCCTGGCCAGCCTTGCATTCCTGCATCCACTGCGACGTAAACTGACCCGTCTGGATTTCGCGCAGAACGCGGCGCATCTCTTCCTTCGTCTCAGGTGTGATGATGCGCGGTCCAGAAACATACTCGCCCCACTCCGCCGTGTTGGAGATGGAGTAGTTCATGTTTGCAATGCCGCCTTCGTAGATCAGGTCGACGATCAGCTTCACTTCGTGCAAGCACTCGAAGTACGCCATTTCCGGAGCGTAACCGGCTTCAACGAGCGTCTCAAAACCAGCGCGGATCAACTCGACGAGGCCACCGCAAAGCACGACCTGCTCACCGAACAGGTCGGTTTCGCATTCTTCCTTGAAGGTCGTCTCGATTACGCCGGATCGGCCACCACCGACGCCGCACGCATAGGACAGCGCCAGTTCATGCGCATTGCCGGACGCATCCTGATGGATTGCAATGAGGCAGGGCACACCGCCGCCCTTCTCATATTCGCCACGCACCGTGTGTCCCGGACCCTTCGGCGCGATCATGACGACGTCGACCGTATTCTTCGGCTCAATGAGATTGAAGTGAACGTTGAGACCATGCGCGAATGCGATCGCTGCACCGTCCCTAATGTTGTCGGCGATATTGTCCCGATAGATGTCGGCCTGCAATTCGTCAGGCGTCGCCATCATCATCATATCGGCCCAGCCAGCGGCTTCTTCCACCGACATCACCTTGAAGCCGTCGGCTTCCGCCTTTTTGACCGTCGACGAACTGAGGCGCAGTGCAATAACAATATCTTTGACGCCAGAGTCGCGCAGGTTCAGTGCATGCGCACGGCCCTGCGAACCGTAGCCAATGACCGCTACCTTCTTGGATTTAATGAGATTGAGGTCGGCGTCGCGATCATAGAACACGCGCATGGGTTGCCCCTTTCGGTTGTTGTTGTTCGTCGATTAGACTTGCGAGAGATTGGGCGGCGAGGGCACATAAGGCAACCAGCCGCTTAAGAACGCGCGAACCTACTACCCAAGGCCAGAGCTTTTCAATGGTTTCGGCACATTGACGCGCGAATTTGCTTCACCCGGCCTCCCATAAAGCAGATCCAAGCCTCAAAGCGAGGCCGACATCCCGCCATCAACGGCCAATTCGGCCCCCGTAACGAAGGCGGAATCGTCGCTGGCAAAAAACAATGCCGCCTTGGCCACCTCCTCGCTGGTTCCAAACCGCCGCATGGGTGTTCGGTCGAGAAGAGCCCTGTTTACCATAGGGTTGCGAAGCACACGCTCCGTCAGCGCCGTCTCAATAAAGCCCGGTGCCAAAGCGTTTACGCGGATGCCAAACGGCGCGTATTCGACAGCGAGTGCGCGCGTCAGCGCCGCAACGGCACCCTTCGAGGCTGAATAAGCCGCGAGCTGCCGCATCCCGCGATGCCCCATGATCGAGGCAATATTGATCAGCGAGCCGCTCCCGGCTGCCTTCAAGAGCCCAAAGCCATCGCGCGCGATGCGGACGACGCCGTCCAGGTTGACTTCGCGAATGCGCTCCCACTCCGCGTCCGCCAAATGCCGGAAATCGGCACGGACATTTAAGCCGGCGTTGTTAACGATGACGTCCGCACGGCCATGGGCACTTTCGACCGCGCGAAAAAGAGCCTGGACATCCTGTCCCCGCGACACATCAACGGTGAAAGGCGTCGCCTGTCCCCCATTGGACGCGATTTCGCCAGCGACCCGCTCCGCGCCGTCGCCGTCAACGTCTGTGACGTGCACATGTCCACCTTCAGCGGCAAAGACATGCGCAATACCCCGGCCAATGCCGGAAGCCGCACCGGTCACCACGATGATTTTGCCATCGAGCCGTCGCATGATCCCTCACAAAATGGATTTGACGGCACTCATAGCCGCGCGCGATGCCACGTGCAATCAGCCAAGCCGTAACGTCCCTAACAGACATGTCTCCGAGGGACTCATTCGGCAGCGGCTGCTACGAGTTGCCACTTTTGCCGCATGGTCACGAATTCTTCCGCAGCACTCGGATGCAGCGCCATCGTTTGATCGAACTGTGCTTTCGTCACGCCGATGCGCAAAGCAATGGCCGCCATCTGAACGATTTCAGCGGCACCCTCTCCGATGACGTGACACCCAACAACGCGCCCGGATTCCCCGTCAACCAGCAGCTTCATGAGCATTTTCTCATCGCGGCCGGATAACGTGGCCTTCATCGGCCGGAATTCGGATTTGTAGACGTCGAGCTTGGCGCACCGTTCACGGGCATCGCACTCGCCAAGCCCCACCGTCCCAATCTCCGGTGTCGAGAACACCGCCGTCGGGATCATCTCGTAAGAAACCAACCGCGCGTTGTTCCCAAACTGGGCATCCGCAAATGCATGCCCCTCAGCAATGGCGACCGGCGTAAGATTAAACCGGTCACAGACGTCACCAACCGCGAAGATGTTCTCAACGTTCGTCCGTTGCTCGTCATCAACAACGATGCTTCCGTTCCATCCGCGCTCAACGCCAATGGCATCGAGCCCGAGCCCCACAACGTTCGGATTGCGGCCGATCGCCAACATGATCTCGTCCGCTTCCAAGGTGGAGCCGTCGTCAAGATGACCAACGAGCCGACCGTTGACCTTTTCAAGCTTGGTGAACACCCGCCCTAAGACGAGCTTGATTCCGCGCTTGGTGTAAGCAGTCGTTAGACCATCGCGTAAATCATCGTCAAAGCCACGTAATATTTTGTCACCGCGATAAACGATCGTCGTGTCGACACCGAGCCCGGCGAAGATGCCCGCGAACTCGATGGCTATGTATGTAACCACCGCCATAAATGACAATACGCTCCGGTAAGCGCTTTAGGTGAAACGCCTCATTCGACGTGATCCCCAATTCATGGCCTTCAAGCTTTGAGTCGACAAATGGCGTGCCGCCCGTCGCAATGAGCACTTTGTCCGCAGTCACCGTCCGGCCGGAAGTCTTAAGCCGCAAGGTGTGCGCATCGACAAACTCTGCCCGCTCACCGAACACGGTGACACCCGCTCTTTCAAGCGTACCACCATACAGACCCTCGAGGCGGCTGATCTCTTTGTCCTTTGCGGCGACAAGGCTCGGCCAATCAAACTTAGTCGAACCAACAGACCAGCCGTAACCCGCGGCATCTTCAAACTCATCGGCATAGCGCGACGCGTAGACGAAAAGCTTCTTCGGCACGCAGCCCCGGATCACACACGTGCCGCCAAGCCGATATTCCTCAGCTAGGCCCACTCGTGCGCCATATCCGGCTGCAATGCGCGCAGCGCGAACGCCACCCGAACCGCCACCGATGACAAACAGGTCGTAGTCGTAATTGCTCATAACTTCACCGGAAGTAGAAAGACTCAGAACCGAGACAGAAGTTTCTCACTAACGACGCTTAATTTAGATCTCGCCGCTGTAATCTGTTTCCAGAACCTCGATCCCGTCGGCAGCAGACAGGATTGCGACATCCGCGATCCCGATAAACAGCCCCGTTTCAACCACGCCGGGCACCAACTTCAATGCGTCATCAAGCCCTTCCGGATCTTCGATGCGGCCAAAGGCGCAATCGAGGATCACGTTGCCGCTGTCCGTCATGAACGGCTTGCCGTCGGCTCCCATTCTGAGAGAGATCTCCCCCTCGCATCCCGCGTCCGCGGCGAGAAGCTCAACGAGATTGCGCGTCGCGCCGAGCCCAAACGGCACGATCTCTAACGGCAGAGGAAATGCACCCAGGGTTCCGACAAGCTTGCTCTTGTCCGCAATGATCACGACCTGCTCCGAAGCCGTGGCGACGATCTTCTCGCGCAAAAGCGCGCCGCCACCGCCCTTGATCATGCGCAATTCAGCGTCGATTTCATCGGCCCCATCGACGGTCAAATCAAGCACTGGGAATTCATCGAGTGTCGCGAGCTTAATGCCGAGCTTCTCCGCCTGCGCCCGTGTCGCCTCAGACGTCGGGACTCCAACGATGTCGGAAAGGCCTTCGCGCACACGCGCCGCCAAAAGATCCACAAAATGCGCGGCCGTCGATCCCGTCCCGAGACCAACCCGCATCCCCGCCTCAACGAATTCGACAGCTTTCGCCGCCGCTTGACGCTTCAGCTCATCCGACATTCTGACCATCCTTGGCTTGCGGCCGCTCAGCTAATTCGGCCAGAAGAGTTCGATAATGCGCGCAACCACTCGAGGGTTGCGCGCCCGAAAATTATGGCGAGGACTAAAGACCACCCATCAGCACATACTTCGTATCGAGAAATTCCTCGATACCGTGATGAGAGCCTTCACGCCCCAGGCCCGATTGCTTAACACCACCGAAGGGGGCCAGTTCGGTCGACATCACACCTTCGTTGACACCAACCATTCCGTATTCGAGAGCCTCAGCGACACGCCAAACGCGACCGATATCGCGCGCATAGAAGTAAGCCGCAAGCCCAAACTGCGTATCGTTGGCTTGTGCGACAACGTCGGCTTCGTCAGTGAACCGGAACAGAGGAGCAACAGGACCGAATGTTTCTTCCCGCGTCACCTTCATGCTGGAATCGACATTCGCTAGAACCGTAGGCTGGAAAAACGTGCCGCCACGGTCATGCCGGCTTCCGCCGATGAGAACACGTGCGCCCTTGTTCACAGCATCGGCGACATGATCTTCCACCTTGGCAATGCCTGCTTCGTTGATCAGTGGGCCAATCTCAACGCCAGATTCCGTACCTGCCCCAACCTTGAGCTTCGCCGCCCCTGCTGACAGCTTCTCCGCGAAAGCATCATAGACCTTGTCTTGTACATAGATCCGATTGGCACAGACGCACGTTTGACCCGCATTCCGGAACTTCGAAGCCAACGCACCTGCAACGGCCTGATCGACATCCGCATCGTCGAACACGATGAACGGCGCATTCCCGCCCAACTCCAGCGACACTTTCTTGATCGTACTAGCCGCTTGCCCCATGAGAATGCGGCCCACTTCCGTCGAGCCCGTGAATGTGACGACACGTACCAGCGGATTCGTCGACAGTTCTTTGCCGACCGTCGCCGCATCCGCAGTGGTGATGACATTCAAAACACCTTTGGGAACACCAGCACGAACGGCAAGTTCTGCAAGAGCGAGCGCAGAGAGAGGCGTATCCTCCGCAGGCTTCACAACAGCAGTGCATCCCACCGCGAGCGCGGGACTGACTTTCCGTGTAATCATCGCATTGGGAAAATTCCACGGCGTGATCGCCGTAACGACACCGACTGGCTGTTTCAAAATAACCGTACGCGCCCCTGCCTTGAAGGTCGGCAGCGTCTCGCCGTAAACGCGCTTGGCCTGCTCGGCGAAGAATTCGACAAAGCCCGCACCGTACATTATCTCACCGCGCGCCTCACTCAGTGGCTTTCCTTGCTCTTTGGAAAGAAGAAGCGCCAGCTCATCCGCATGTTCGATGATCAGCTCGTACCAACGGCGTAGGATGGCGGTGCGCTCCTTGGCAAGAAGCTTCGACCAGGCCGGAAATGCGTTGTGAGCAGCCTCAATCGCTGCTTTCGCTTCAGCCACGCCGAGATCGGGGACGCGCGCAATCTCTTCACCGGTCGCTTTGTCGGTAACAGGCATCGCAGGAGTGCCAACCCAAGCCCCATCGATGAGAGCTTGCGTCTTAAGAAGCGTCATGACCTTTTTATCCATAACCTAGCCTTTCTGGCCCGCTGATTTATGCGCGCACTATTTAAAATCGGCCCTAGCGCCTGGACCCGCCTGTAGGTTTTGTGTAAGCGCGCAATAGTCGTCATTCAACCTACACCCGACTGGTAGTCGCAATTTCACCACCCCATCACAACCAACCAAACCTAAGGAACGCCAGCATGCGCGATGCGACGGTCGTCTTTGATCTCGATGGCACTCTGGTCGACACGGCACCCGATCTCATCCACGCTGCCAACCACGTTCTTGAACTGTGCGGCATTCCCGCAGTCGCGCCAGCAGATCTGCGACCCTGGATCAGCTTTGGCGCGCGGCGGATGATTATCGAAGGCCTGCGGCAGTCTGGTATGGAAAAAACCGACGAAGACGTCGATCAACTCCTTGCCAGCTTCTTGAGCCACTACAGCGAAAACATCGCCGCAACCAGCCGTCCTTTCGAAGGAGCCCGCGACGTTATAGGCCGTCTCCGCATCGCGGGCAGCCGATTGGCCATTTGTACCAACAAACGCGAAACATTATCGCGACAACTCCTTACCGAACTGGCTTGGCTCGACAGCTTTGATGCATTGGCTGGACGCGATACTTTTCCAGTCTGCAAACCCCACCCCGATCACCTGTTCGGCGCCGTTAAACTTGCAGGCGGAGAGCTCACGCGCGCGATAATGGTTGGTGACAGCCCAACCGATGTGGCCACCGCCCGCGCCGCCGGAATTAAAGTCATCGCCGTTTCTTTTGGTTATACTGAAGTGCCTCCGGAAGATCTGGGAGCTGATATCCTGATCCACCACTACGGTCAGCTGGAACAGGCTCTACAGGAATTGTTGGGCTCCGACTGACACAATGTGTAGGCCTCAAGCCACACTCCAAAGCACCATTGCACTTGTCCTTGAAGAACCATATTCAACCGCAAGATACGCTCGGCCGTAACGGCTCTCAAAAGAGGAAACCTAAGACATGATCAAACGTATCGTCCTCGCCGTCGCTGCAGGCCTCCTCGTCTCCAGTCCCGCTTTCGCACAGGATGTGGCCGCTAACGTTGACGATTGTCTGAAACAGGCCTTTGACCTGGCTCAATCGGCCGAGGAAAAGAACCTCCCTGATGCCAAGCTCGATAAGCTTGAAGAGCTCTTGACCACCATGGAGGGGCACTGCGACTCTAACAAATTTGACGAAGCCGCCACTGTCGCCGGCCAAATCAAGACCGAAATTGAAACGCCGTAGCCGTTTGGCGCAATGTGGCGATAACCCAACGGAACAATGGCTGCAGCATCTCGTGCTGGCGAACAACCGCCGATGTCTTTGGCCGCCCTTATCCGTTCCCGAGAAGAGTATCCTCTGGCGGCAGATCCCAGCCGACCATGCGGTCCATCGCGTCGAGATGAACCACGGCTCTTAACCGCGACATGTCGCGTCGGGCTGCAGGCAACAACGCCCGGCCCTTTCGGCTGAAGCCAATGCTTCGCACAGCGCGGTGGTGCCAATCCATGTGCCCGCTGATGGGATCGAATTTCAGCTTGATGACGCGGCGGATCATATCGACTTCGCAAGTACCCATCAGTCCTGCACAGGCTAGTGTGCCCTTCACTTCCTCTTCGGTGGCCTCAAGATCAACCAGCCGATCAAGAATGGCCACAAACTGCTGATACCCGCATAAGCCCCTTTCGCTGATCTCCTCGAGCACAGCACCAACGGCGGCAGGGCTGAGACACCGCCTGAGGTTACTAATCAACGCGTCGTGCGCTTCCGGTGAAACCTCAATGGATGTCGCCCGTATAATGCGCGTAGCAGGCGCACGCCGGCGCACATCTTTAGTACCAACGAGAACAAGCCGTCCGCCAACCCGATGAGCCTGCCTCTCCGTACCGCCCGACGACGGGACCACACTCACGGCATTGCGGCGAAGCATCGAACGAGGACGAGCCTTAAGTCCGATGACTTCAGGTCGTTCCCGGCTAAAGCGAGCGCCTAAAATACGCCGATAAATCGTATCGTTGATAACGATCAGAAACGCGAGAGGCCCAAGGAATACATTACGAAGCCATTCCCTCCAGCCACGATGGTGGCGGGTGGCTGATTTGGTGCTCTTAGGTGAGGATGCGTCGGTCACGCGGCCTCGGCACGATTAGGGTTTACTAGAGACGGAAATTGGGAAGATACAGAACGGTCCCATCCCCAACGTCTCCACTCTCACTTCATGTCAGTCATGTTACAGGCAACGACCGACCTTAGAGAAGCCCCAATAGTAGAAACCGAGTATTTTTCCCTCAAACCCCGCAGGCAGCGATTATAAGCGCCTGAACCTGCGCCATCCGCAGCGCAAACGCCTCCTGCCACTTAGGATCCGCCGTGCGCTTTGCCTCGAACTCTTTGATATAGCGTTCCTTATCGCGCCAATAGTAAAATGCCATTTGCTTGTCTTCGAGGCTCATCCGATCCGGATCGCTCATAAGCTTCTGCTCGCATTCGCAAGACTTGGGATTACGATTTTCGACGGTGGCGCAGTTATCATACGCCGCGCTGAGAAAGCCTTGTTCACTGAACTCTGGCTTATCATCGGCCAACGTGACGGAGGCGCCGAACCCCACCAAAGCCACAAGCACACCGAAAGACCGAACAAACGTCAAAATACGAGCCATAAGGGGTCTCCTCCAAACCGCAAAGTACCGGTCGCACACAAGAATTCGCGTGTTCTCATTGTCGGCCCCGCCGAACGCCACGTCTGAACCCCAGTCCATAAGCATCTGAGCAACAAGAGCGCAAGCCTCCCTGTCGGCCCCCGCCCCGTCGCAAATCGTTAGGGTTACGGATTGCGCGGTATCCATCCGCGATAAAGGGAAATTGTCGCCGGCAGGATAACAAGTTGCGCGATCAGAGAAGCAAACAGACACACTGCCGAAAGCTGCCCAAAGAGCCTCAGCGACGGCAGGTCCGAAAGCACCGTAACGCCAAGCCCCATCGCCAGAACGATCGTCGTTAAAACGACCGCGGGACCAATGTGATGGGCGGTGCGCCTTAACGCCTCGAAGTGCATGCCCGAGCCGCCACCGAGACGGTCTTCCTCCAGCCGGAACCTGTTCAGGAAGTGAATTGTAGAGTCGATAGCTAACGAAAATGCCACGGTAATCGCGATGATCGACGCAAACTGCAGCCCTTCACCAGAAGCCCAGAGAAGAGCACCTGTCGCAAAGATCGGGAACAGGGATGGCAGAATACTTGCAACACCCACCAGAACCGATCGTAATGCCAACCCTAGGAAGATAAAGATCACGAAAATATCGCCGACGAGGCCCCAATTGAGCTCTGTGATCAACGTCGCCGAGTTGCGCGCCGCGATGGCCGGCAGGCCCGTAACGTTGATTTCATAGCCGGGATGCGCCGCGCGCACCGGCGCCAACGCAGCGTCAATCTGCTCGACAACAGGCAGGATTTCACTGGCATCAAGGTCCGGCATGCGAGCCGTCACCAAGACAGCCCGCTCATCGCCTGAAATGAACCGTCGCACTAGATGTTCCGGCAAAATTGATACGTAGCGTTGAACGGTCTCGACATTGTCTTCCCCGGCTTCTGCCAGCCAGCGCCTCAAACTGTCGAGCGACCAAACGTTGCCGAGCCCAGCGCGCTTTTCGAGAACGTCATGAGCCGTCCGGATCGTATCCAGCGTTTCTTCATCGAAAAGAGTATTTTTAGGGGCGCCTGACGCGTCTTTATCGTCAGGCAAAAGGATCATGACATGGATCGGGTTGGCGCCCGTTAGTTTCTGATCCAATTGCGCTGAACCCGCCAAGGCCTGCTCCTGATCCGGCACTTGATCGGCGAGCCGATACTTCGGTTCAAGCTGGGCGTAGGCGGTGCCGGTCAGCACCACAGCAACGACGCCAAGCGTAGTGAACAACGCCGGATTTCGGGCTGCCGTCCCCATCACGCGGTCGGTCACCCGCTGCAGCAGTCCGACGCCACCGCTTTCTTCATCAGGATCGGCAAGCACGTGGGTTTCGCGCTTTACGAAAATTGCAGCAAGCGTCGGCACGACCACGGCCACCGCAAGATAAGAAATCCCGACAGCCAACAAAGCCGCGACACCGAATGTTCGAATGAGAGCGGATTCAGCCAGCGATAACGACAGGATCGCAATCCCCGCGTTCATAGCCGTCAGAAGACACGCAGGCGCCACGTCTATAACAGCCGCGCGCGCTGCAGCGACCCGGTCCACGCCAGCCATGATGCCGCGACGAACCGCAAGAACCAAGTGCATGGAATCTGAAAAACCCTGCACCAGAATCAAGGGCGTAATAACGTTGATGAAGAGATTGAGCCGAAAGTCGAGCGCACCCAGGACGCCCAACGTCCAGAGAATGGCAATCCCAGGCCCCGCTACCGCAATGATCGTCAAGGATAGACGCTTGAAGAAAATGAATGCAACAACGAGTCCTGCGAGGAAGCCCAACCCGTTATAGACAAGACGGTCTTGCTCCACCGCATTGCGGATCTCAAGCTGCATGACTGGCGCACCGGTCAGCTTGATGGTGACGCCTGTCCCCGCGAAGCCATCCTCTGCGGTCTTTCTCAGTCCCTCGATGACAGCCTTGGAACCGTCTCTGGCAACCGCAGCGCGATCCAGAGAAATAACGATCAAAGCCAGCTTCCCGTCATCTGACAGGAATTTCCCTTTCACAATGTCATTTGTCTTGAGCCGCTCAGCCATGGCCGACAGGCCAGCGTCATCCTCCGGAAGATCGTCTGGAACAATCGGGGGCGCATAGCCGGTCTCGTCCGGTTTATCACGCGCCGACATCATGGAAACGAGACCGTTGACGCCATCTGCTAGTTGCAGATCAATCGTCGTTTCGCGAAACGCCGTCAAAACCTCGCGGCTCAGAAGATCAGGCCCCGAAGCAACAATCAAAACGTCATATTCACTTGATGGGAACAACCGATCGATAGTTTCGTACTGATGAAACTCTGGTGTATCGGTGCGAAAGAGCTCCGAAAGCGAATCGTCCACCTTGAGCCGCGAAACGCCAAGCGCCGCCAAGCCCGAAAGAACGACGATCAACAAAGCCGAGAGAAGAGGGGCGCGAAGCGCAATCAGCCCAAGTTTTTCCAGACCGAATGAAAACCGGAACGTCCTGGGTTTGGGTTCAGACACGTTCATGATTCCCCTCGCGTTCCCATGCCGAAAAAAAGCCGACAGCCCCTAGGTAAGCCAAACCCGACGCAAACCGTATAATGGTGACACCCGCTGATGCCTGATGACAACCAATCCGGCAATGCCTAATTGCCGCGATATACCCACTCACACCGTGCGATTCGGGCGTCAGGCCGCCAAACCTATCGCCAATTTGCACGTTTTGATATCGTCGCGCGCCTTCTACCTCTGCTATCAACCTCTCGTGAGCGGCTGAGAATTAGGCGCCGATAAAAACAAAAATCTGTCCGGAGACTGCGACGACCATGGCCGATATGACACTGGATACAAAGGGTTTGAATTGTCCGCTGCCAATCTTGAAAACCAAAAAAATCATCAAGGACGTTCCCCGCGGCGGCACCCTTGAGGTCCTGGCCACCGATCCCGGATCTGTCGCCGACTTCCAAGCGTTCTGCAAAACAACCGGAAACACCTTGTTGGAACACGAAGAAAGCGGCGGCGTATATCGCTTCCTGATCCAACATTCCGCCTGACCCATACCAGAGGCGCCGTAGGTCCACGCGGCGCCCCTTTTTCGCGCAAAGTGCCTCATTCGCGACGCCCTGTAGCAGTCAGCTGAGGCGCCGCAATTCAGCCGCATCCACCCCCTCTCCTCTCGCTATGAAGAAACTAATTCTGGGGCCAGAACGGCGACTGGGTACCGTTTCAGGCGAGCGAGATAACCGATGCGCCTTCCGACAGCTGAGTGCCACACCATCGATCTGAGCGCTGATCGAAGAGCAAGCGTCGTTCGAACGGTGGCGCTTTTCGTGGTCCTCGCGGCCTCTTTCATGTTCGGCGCACTTCAAGCCTCCGCCCTGCCCCAACAGGCTCTCAACAGTCGGGTCGTGCTCGACCTCCCGGAAGGCTTCGAACCGTCCCCGCTATTCTCCGGTTTTACAAACGAAAATCTCGGTGTGAGCTACGTGATCTTCGAAACGCCTCACGAAGCCTATGACGAATTGATTTCAGGTTTTACGGCGGAAGGGCTTGCCAAGCGCGGAATTACATCCGTCGAACGTGGGACACTGCCCCGGACGGATGACCACATTTACATTCGCGCCCAACAAACCTCGCCAACCGGTACGTACGAAAAGTTCTTCGTTGTGTTCCGTACGGCCGATCAGTCGGTATTGGTTTCCGCGAATGTGCCGGTCGAGATCATGCGTAATCGCACGATAACGGCAGAGGATATTGAGCGCGTTCTCAGTTCGGCGAAAACCGCCGCTCATCTCACGGTGCGGGAGCTTTACCGTCTTGGATATCTCGGAGAATTCAAACGAGCGGGCACCGTTATCGGCACAAGCACGGTCTATACCCGGGACGGCCGATTTGAACCTGAGCGCAAAGGACAAAGTCGCCCCGTTTTCATGATTGCCCCCTCCCTCGACAAGCGACCGGTCAAGGAGCCCCAAGCGTTTGCAACAAAGCTGCTGACCTCACTCACGGGCTATCGCCAGCTTAAGCTGAGCACGCCCACAGAAGTGACTATCGGCGGCCTGGAAGGCATATCGATAGAGGCAACCGCCGTAGACGCAACAGACGAAAATCCGGTCAACCTGCTACAGATTTTGCTTCCGGCACCCGGTGGTGGATACTATCGATTGCTTGGCATCACACCAACATCACAAACGCTTATCCCGGAGTTCCGACGCATCGCCCAAAGCTTCGAGCTGACTGATGCGCGACGGTAAGTGAAGGGTGCGAAGTTCGGTCACCACGGACCTTGACAGCAGGTGAAGAATGTCAGCATAAGCTGGCTTCCCTGGAACCGGGCGGTTAGCTCAGCGGTAGAGCACACGCTTCACACGCGTGGGGTCACTGGTTCAATCCCAGTACCGCCCACCAGTCCTAAGATTATCAGGACAAGACGCGCGAACGGCGCACGCCAGGCCCCGTCCCGGACAAAGCATACGCCATCATCTTGTAGGCAAGTTGCGCCGCAAGAAAATCATACGCATGGAAGCCCGGTATCGGCGCCAGCTCTACGAGATCCGCACCTACGATCGTGCCAACCTGCGCCGCGCGGCGCAGGATCGCAAGCGCCTGCGGATAATTCATACCGCCGGGCGTAGGCGTACCCGTCGCAGGCATGATTGACCCGTCCAGACCGTCGATATCGAAAGTGACGTAGATCGGACGCCCCTTCAGCGGCGCAACGATATCTTCGATCGACCAATGTGCTTGGTCTTTGCCCCAATGGATGTGAACACGATGCTTGTTCGCTTCGGCAAAACCAACCTCTGGAGCCGATACCGCACGGATACCAACCGAAACTAAACTGACGTGCTGATAGTCAAGCACACGCCGCATCGCTGCCGCATGCGAAAAGCGCTCACCCAGATAACCATCCCGCAAATCGGCATGAGCATCGAACTGCAAAACAACGAGGTTGTCATAGTGTGCCGCAAAAGGCCGGATGGCACCTGCAGTCAACGAATGCTCGCCACCAAGCACGAACGGAAATCGGCCAGCTTCCAATGTTTGCTCGACGATGCGTGCGAGCTTATCCAAAGCAGGTTCAGGACCCTTTTCGAGATCAATCATCGGCGGTTTCAACGTCGCGATACCGAAATCATCACAAGGCTGACGCATGAGTTCGTCGTCGTACAACTCAAGCTGATGACTGGCCGCAAGGATGGCCGCAGGACCCCGCGCCGTACCGGAGCCGTAGCTCACCGTCGCCTCGAGCCCAAACGGAATAACGAGAGCACGGGCCAAATGCGGACAAAGCACGTCGGACCGATCTGGATCGAGAAAGGCCTCGTCCGCATGTAGGTAAGTGAAGGGGTCGCTCGGTTGTTGGCCCATATCTTTTGGTCCCTGGCACTAGTCACAAAACGAGGCTCGAAAGCGTCTACCCCCGAGCCTCGTTGTTTATCAATTGTGTTCCGCCAGACGAAGCCGGCAGCGAAATTTTAGCCGCGCGCAAACCGCGCCGGCACAGCGGCATCTTCCGAGTACATGGTCACCTGAGGCTCATCGAGCAGGATGACCTCCTCGTAGTCGCCATAACCATTGAACTTGCCAGCCATCGCCCGGCCATAAGCGCCGATGTTGCCAATCTCAATGTAATCTCCTGGCCGAATGGACGCCGGCAACATGAAGGGTCCTGGCATGTGATCAATTGAATCGCAGGTCGGCCCCCACAGTTCAAACCCCGTGAGCGGTTCACCAGCTTCCGGCTCACGCGAAACCATGCGTGCCGGAAATACGAAGCCAAGATGCGCGGCATCGAACAGCGTCCCGTAAGAGCCGTCATTAATATAAAGATGGCTACCGCGGCGCGCATCCACCCGCACGATTAGGCTTTCAGCCTCTGCGACCAGCGCACGGCCTGGCTCACAC
The DNA here is from genome assembly GCF_025698805.1 of Filomicrobium sp. Taxonomy (NCBI): domain Bacteria; kingdom Pseudomonadati; phylum Pseudomonadota; class Alphaproteobacteria; order Hyphomicrobiales; family Hyphomicrobiaceae; genus Filomicrobium; species Filomicrobium sp. Next base: position 227,044 of record NZ_JAILWT010000006.1, on the reverse strand, counting down.
ATCACGCGGACATCTTCACGCACGGGCATCTCTTCGAGGCCAGCATCAATCGCGTCGATAAAATCGACGAGCGGTGAAGGCTCACTGTTCGGATACCGCGAAGGATAGCCGCCGCCGACATCGATACGGTCGACGACAACGCCAGCAACGCCGATCAATTCGCGCACCGCCTGCAATGCGGCGACGAACGCGTCTGGTGTCGTTGTTTGGGAACCGACATGGAACGTGATGCCCAATTCGGCTGCCACCTGACGCGTCTTAACGAGAAGATCCGCGGCTGCAGCACCAGCGATCCCAAATTTGTGCTCAAGTGGGATGAGGCTGTTGATCGCAGGTACCGCCACGCGCACAAACAGCTTCAAATCCCGCGCCGGGCGGCCATCCGCCCCAGTCGTCTCCTCGACAATTTTAGTAAGCTCATCGAGCCCATCGAGGGAAAAACTACGGACACCCAAATCATACGCGCGACGAATTGCGCTGCGCGATTTGACCGGATGCATGAAATGAAGCTCTGCCCCAGGAATCGTGGCGGCGTCCTCAAGCTCAGGGAGCGAGGCAACGTCGAAATGCCGGATTCCGGCACCATACAGCGCGCCGATCAGAAAGACCGAGCTGTTGGCCTTGTAGGCATAGGCCACATCGCCATCAAAGTTGTCTATAAACCAACGCGCCGCCCGGCCAGCCGCCTGCGGACGAAGTCCAAGTACGGGCTTTTCAGGGCGTCGGGATTGGATCAGAGCTGCCGCGGAAGCGAGCTTTTCCATTTCATGGGACCTCCACCAGTCGGGTTTAAAAATCCGAGGGCGCTGCTCATACCAGCAGAGACCGCCTTATCGCAAAGAAGCGCGGATATATGGTCATTTGCCCCCCACGTAAACCCCTCGTGTGATGATCGAGAAATTCGCCGGTTATCGCGGAATGGCCGTCAGCGAATTACTCGCTCTGAAACACACGAGCAACCCCATGATTCTAGTGTCCCTTTTGATTCCGAAGTTTGCTCCCAAACAAGCATCCCCTGCAGCGAACTTTGGAAACCGGACACTAGCGTGAAGCAAATTTGTTGTTCCAGGCCCGCTGTCACCGCGCCATCTTGTTCCAGGGGCGTTTAGAACAGTGGAATTCAGTTAACATTCTCAAGTTTGACTATGATAACGCTGCCGCCGACAACGGACAGTCTCGGAGACCACTGACGATGGAAGAACTACGCCAAGCCTTTATCGAAAACGCACCACTTTACCTGATGATCTCAGGATTGGTGGTCGGCTTCGCGTTTGGCTGCATCGTCTACGCCACAAACTTCTGCACGATGGGCGGGATCTCCGACGCTTTTAACTTTGGCGACTACCGCCGCTTCCGCTCATGGATCCTGGCAGGCGCGGTCGCAATCCTCGGCACCCAGGCGCTCGCCTACACTGGCATCGTGTCGGTCGAGAAGTCGATGTATCTCGGCCCCTCGTTGAATTGGTCAGGCCATATCCTCGGCGGACTGATCTTCGGCTTCGGCATGGTCTTTTCCGGCGGCTGCCCGAGCCGCAACCTGGCGCGCGCCGGTGGCGGCGACTTGCGGGCTTTGCTCACTCTCGTCGTCGTCGGGATCTTTGCATACGCCACAATCGGCGGCGTCCTAGGCCCTCTGCGAGCTGCAATTGCGGACGCGACAGCACTCCCAATGAGCGGCCTCGGCGCGCCATCGACAAGCCTTGCCGACATGGCTTCAGCCCACCAAATCGTTCCGGGCGACATCGCGGGCCTCGCCGTCGGTGCGATCATCGCGGGTCTAATGATGCTCTATTGCTTCGCAAGCCGCGAAATGCGCGCAAGCCCCGTCCATATCATCGCCGGTATTGCAGTCGGGTTGTGCGTGATCGCAGGCTGGGCGGCCACTGGCCTCGCCTTCGATGAGTTCACCGAAGCGCCCGTTCCTCCAATCTCGTTGACCTACGTCCGCCCCGCGGGCGACAGCCTAGAATGGATCCAGCGCTACACCGCACTAGGCTATCCGGGCTTTGGAGCCGCAAGCGTCTTCGGGGCATTATTCGGCGCCTTCCTTGCCGCCATGTCTATGGGACGTTTCCGCGTGGCGTCCTTTTCCGATGCCGGTGACACCGTGCGGACCTTATCAGGCGCCGCACTCATGGGCTTCGGGGGTGTGATGGCGCTCGGGTGCACGATCGGCCAGGGCCTGACAGGCATCTCGACGCTGGCTTTGGGCTCATACCTGACATTTGTCGCGATCGTTCTCGGTGGCATTCTCGGCTTGAAAGCCCTAGAGCGCTTGGCCTGATCCGCAATAAAGCTCAGTCTATCTTGATGACGATCGCGTCGCGGGCTTGCGGCAGCGGTGTCGGGTCGCTGCGGGCGGGCACTGTGTCCCGGCGCTTGCGGCCGGACACTAATTTCGCCCGCTGCACCGTCCCTCCGCCGGCACGCTCCTTGCTATCCGCTGCCAGCTCATCGCGGAGAAAGGCTTCCCAATCCCCCAGACTGGTAAAGCGTTGACGCTCGAAGTCGTGGAAAACACCGGGCGGCGAGGTACGTCCGCCCGCCATGCAAATCCCAACGATCATTTCCTCACCAACAGTCCGCAATCGGAACCTGAACTCATCAGCCGGTCCCGGCACGCGTAAACGTTGGCGGGCCTTGAGAAGGTTATCGGGATTAAAGTCGTTGGGAAACAAGACGGTAGCCAGCCCCTTGGCATCAACCGAAATCAATGTCAGATGACAATCCTGTGTGCTAGAAGCAAAGAAGTAGGCCGCTTCACCCGCTTTGTAGCTTGGCTTGTCGCTCCATAACGAAAGGCGCAAGTCATCCGCATGGGGCCGAATTGACTGCCTTTGATCCGCATCCTCAACAAGCTCAGAAGCGAGCCAGTCAAACTCCGCGCGTGTGATCACCCCCTGACGCAAGCGCCGGGCGGCAGGCGCCAAATCGCCGTCAAGCTTCTCAAGCGTTTGAGAAATCTGCTGGACGCTTCGACCCATTTCGCGGGCCACGCGGCGAATATCAAGCGCGCGCAGATAGTTCAGAACCAACGCGTGAATCGGCTCCAACCCATCGATTGTCAGATCAGGTCCAATGCCCGCCGAACGGAGGACGATCGTCTGTGCGTTGGCATCGTTCGCCAAGAGCGCATCAAGCTCCGCCTGAGAAACCAGGTGGTTTGCACCGCCTCCGCTCTGGCTGACCTCTTCCATGGCAATGCCACGCAAATCATCCTGAAAGGGCAACAGGACCGGCTGATGACAGACAAAACACCCAAGCCCTCCACCTGTCGCGCGCCCAGCCAATTCAGAGACATGGCTTTCAGTCCCTATCTCCTTTGCCTCGTCCCGCCGGGTACCATCCGCAGAAAACACGGCCGAGCCAAAAAAGCCGTTCGGAAGCTGAAACAGCAAGCGAGACTGTTCAGCACCCGCCGCCACGTCATCTCCCGCCCCGCGGCTTAGTCGGTTCGACAAATTTGTGAGTGCGTCCGACTGCTCCCCAGTCCCAGGCACGAAATCAAAAGCCTCCCAAAGTACCCGCCCATCCTTATCCGCGCGGCGCAAAAAAGTGCGCGCGGCACCCGTAACGGCACTTTGCGCAACGCCAGCAACACGTGTCTGCGCAAGATCAATGTTTCCCGTGAAACCTAACCACGCATCAAAATTCCTCTCTCGGACAGGGATCCGCAAACGCGCGTAGTAGTTTCCAGGCTCAGAGAGGGCGTACGCCAACCAGTCAGCCCGTAAAAGCGGCTGACGGCTCCCGGAACCCTCTAAAATATCCGAACCTAAATCAGGCCGTGTTGCTTCAGGCGTTTGCTTGGCAATGGCTTCCCATTCGTCGGGAGACCATCCCAGATTGCGCACATCAAAAGCAATGAAACTTCCTCGGATATCGACGTTATCCGGACGCAACGGCTTCGGCGCGCGCGAAACACTATTGAGGAGTTTGACGAGAGCCTGCCTGTAAGCATCCAGTTGGCTCTTTCCGCCACATGATGTGCCAAGATGCGAAAGTTGCACGTACCGGCGAAACCTTGCGGTCTCAGGGTCGGCCCCTTGCTGATCGGCCCGGATCAGCGCATCCACGTCCTCGGTGTCCGTGACTCCCCATACACAACGGGAAACGGCACGCAAACCGGCAATCCAAGTCCTAACCGCCGCAATTTCCTCGACGCTGGGCTCCTTGAGGTCGCCAAAGCCGTTCGTAACGTCATTCGGCATATGCCGCGTCTGCATTACGGTAAAAAGTGGAGAAGCATCCGGATAGCCAGGGCGCACTAAGTCCGCGCGCCGTGCAAGAGCATCAAGATCTAGGACATTTCCCAGATCCCCCGCCGAGACACTCCGCTTGAGACGACCCGTCTGGTGGCATCGCGCGCAGTGCTGATCCAGAACCTTGTACGCGCGCACCGCATCGCTGGCCGCGGAAGGTGCAAGCACTGCAGGGGGATCTTGATCTTGTGCCTGACACGGAACGACAAGACAGCCGAGCGCCACGAGGACGGCCACCGCCAGCCATTTCCGCCGTTGAGCTCCCGGAACCAACGAGCCGCCACCTTCCCGCAAATTCGACTCAAGCTTTCAAATAAATACCACAAACTGCTTCTGGGGCATCGCCAACCATCCGCGCGCGACTACCAAAATTGAATTACATAAAAATAAAAGTAATTACTCATTAACTTAGGTTAGCGTGAAGTTAATTTCAAGAAATGGTCGTTATCCATGTCCATTCTACTTCTTCGACTAACAAGAAGTTATCGGTTATAAAAATCCTAACGGCATTTCTCTGAATAGCCTGTGAGGAAACCATGGATCTCGAGGCAGCCAAGTTACTCAGCGGCAATATCTGTCGCTACACGATGATCGCCGCGCTCGGATGCCTTCTACTGGCCGCCCTCATTCTCGTTAGGGTATCGCTGTCGTCGAACCCTATGCTCAAAGACGATGTCGCCCTTAACGAGCCGTCCCCGCAATTTTTCGCGAAAACACGCTTAGACTAAGACAAGCCGAAATCGAGATTACCTCCGACCCAACCCGATACTGCTCCTTCCAACTCTATGACCCCGTTCCTCACCGAACGGGGTCAACTTTTTTAAATTACAGATCAAGCTCTTACCTGAGGGCTTTACTGCCATAAGGCCGACGGCACGCGGCCTCAGCCGATCCGAGCCTTTCTTTCCCCAACTTTTCCACAAATGCCAGCCAACCTGCAGGCAAGGCGTTATGGACAGCTACGGCCAAAACCGTTCAAGCTCGTCGCTGTCCACCCGCAAAAGTCCGTAACCGTCACAGCTCCCGCTCACCAAACTCCTCACGCACTTGCCCCTTGACAGACGGCCCTAGCACCGTGCCTAACCCACGAGGCGGCCACATTCCGCCAGTTGATCTCAATCGGGGACGTCCACAAAATGACCATCTCTTCGCAAGCGATCATCGACAGCATGCTGGCGAGCATTGAGTCGTCGAAACGGACCGACGAACCTTATCGACACTGGTATCTGACGGACTGCCTCCCCGCCGCCGCCGCTGAAGACATTGTCCATCTTCCCTTCCCGGCTCCGGCTCTGGACGGTGTTTCCGGAAAGCGTGAATTGCACAACGCAACGCGCACCTACTTCGATGCTGAGAACATGGCGAAGTTCCCCGTCTGCAAGGCGTTCAATGAAGCCTTCCAGGCTGACCAACTCACGCACGCGCTCGCAGACCATTTCGGCACCAACCTGAATGGTAGCTATCTCCGCGTAGAATATGCGCAAGACATCGACGGGTTTTGGCTGGAGCCACACACGGATCTCGGCGTGAAGGTCTTCACGATGTTGCTCTACATGTCGCGTGAACCCTCACACGCCAACCTCGGCACCGACATCTACGACAACGACAAGAAGCATCTTGGACGTTCACCATTCCAATCAAACTCCGCCATGATCTTCGTTCCGTCCGACAACACCTATCACGGCTTCGAGTCGCGCCCCATTGAAGGCGTTCGTAAGTCAGTGATCATCAATTACGTCACAAACGAATGGCGTGCCCGGGAACAGCTAGCCTATCCGGAAACGCCGATTAAGCAGTGACGCTCCATGAGTGAGTGCGCCCGCAAAGTCCGAAAGCTCAACGGGCGCCCTTCACCTCAACGGCAAAGCCAGCCTCTTCAAGCTGTCGCAAAACTCTACCGAGATGATCCCTATCGCGCGTCTCGATGACAATGTGCAGCTCGGTACCTTTGGCCGGCAGGTCCGTAAACACGCGCTGGTGATAAACCTCAACAACATTGGCGTCAGCCTCCGCGATAATGGCTGACACCGCAGCCAGCTGGCCTGGCCGATCGGGGATATCGATGGTGAGCTGAGACAGCCTGCCCTCGCGCGCGAGTTCCCGCGTCAACACACTGGCCAACAGACGCGTATCGATATTGCCTCCGCACAAGACCAAGCCGACCTTCTGTCCGGCAAACCGTCCCGGCTCCGCGATAAGAGCCGCCAAGCCCGCCGCGCCCGCACCCTCGACCACCGTCTTTTCGATTGCGAGCAACAAACTGACGGCCCGCTCAAGTTCCGGCTCGGAGACAAGCACAATGTCGTCGACGAGCTCTTTCACCATGGGGCTCGTCAACTTGCCCGGCGCTTTGACCGCGATCCCTTCCGCCAATGTATCCCCGCGCATCGGCAAGCTCATGCCACGCGTTGCGTTGTACATGGATGGATAAAGCTTTGCCTGAACGCCGACGACGCAAATTTCCGGCTTCAAAGCCTTCGCAGCGGCGGCAATGCCGGAAATCAAGCCGCCTCCGCCGATCGGCACCACGAGAACATCGAGATCGGGCACATCACGCAGCATCTCCAAAGCGATCGTCCCCTGCCCCGCGATTACGAGTGGATCATCATAGGGATGCACAAACGTGAGCCCATGTTCACGCCCATAGTCGTGCGCGAAAGCAGACGCCTCTTCCAAGGTCGGGCCTTTGAGAATGACCTGAGCGCCGTGCCCCCGCGTGTTCTCGACTTTTACAGTCGGCGTCGCTTCAGGCATGACAATAACCGTCGGAACACCAAGCCGGTTCGCATGATAAGCTACGCCTTGCGCGTGATTGCCCGCCGACATCGCGATAACGCCTTTGCGGCGTTCTTCAGCACTCAGCGCCATCAGGCGATTAAGAGCGCCACGCTCCTTAAAGGCCCCGGTAAACTGTAGATTCTCAAACTTGAGCCAGATGTCCGCGCCGAACATTTCCGACAGCGTACGACTGCGGTCGCAATCCGTATCGACCACCGCTCCCGCTATGGTCTCAGCAGCGCGTTTGACATCCGCCAGCGTCACAGCCAACGCACGCGCACCAGATCCCGAAGCCAGAGAACCGCCGTCATCAAGCTGCTTCGAATTCACTGAGGTGTCCTTTCTTCAGTGTTGTCACTGAACCATAGTCCCAGCTAGCCCCTTTTTCTTTGCTTCCATCATCACCCATTGGCTAAAAGTGCCGGATCAACAAATACGAACCATCGATAATTCTGGGAAGGAGCAGGGGCATGGCAAAAGTTGCGTGGATTGGGCTCGGCGTTATGGGCTTCCCGATGGCGGGCCACATCCTTAAGAAAGGCGGACACGACCTCGTTGTCTATAATCGCACCGCCGCCAAAGCCAAGGAGTGGGTTGAGCAGCACGGCTCAGGACAAACGGCAGCGACGCCCGCTGAAGCTGCCAGGGATGCCGACTTTGTCTTCTGCTGCGTTGGCAACGACGACGACCTGCGCTCCGTCATCATTGGGCCCGATGGCGCGCTCGCCGCGATGAAACCCGGATCCATCCTGATCGACAACACAACGGCTTCCGCCAACGTCGCACGCGAACTTTACGCTGCTGCCAAAGAAAAGGGCATCGGTTTCATCGACGCCCCGGTCTCCGGCGGGCAGGCCGGTGCAGAAAACGGTGTGCTAACCGTCATGTGCGGTGGCGACGCAGATGTCTTCGCGCGTGCAGAACCGGTGATCACGCACTACGCCCGGATGATCAAACACATCGGCGCGCCAGGCGCAGGCCAGCTCACCAAAATGGTGAACCAAATCGCGATTGCAGGATTGGTCCAGGGCTTGGCAGAAGCTATCCATTTCGCTCAGAAGGCTGACCTGGATATCCCGACCGTAATCGATACAATTTCCAAGGGTGCAGCCCAATCCTGGCAAATGGAAAACCGCTGGGAAGCCATGAACGCCGGCAAGTTCGATTTCGGGTTTGCCGTGGATTGGATGCGCAAGGACCTCTCCATCTGCATCGATGAGGCACGGCGTAATGGCGCCAGCCTTCCGGTTGCAGCCGTCGTCGACCAATTCTATAGCGAGGTCCAGAAGATGGGCGGCAATCGCTGGGATACGTCGAGCTTGATTGCGCGCCTGAACGCTTGCGACCGAAAATAAGGACAATTATGATCACGGACACCACCTCTGCAGTGGACCAGCCTGATCCGCGGCAACTCATGGAAGCAATGGCCGCCAATAATCCGGCTTTTAGAGAACTCGGTGTCGAAATCATCGAAGCGGGTGCCCAGCGCAGCCGCTTCGCGATGCGCGTGAAGCCTCAACACACCAACACGTTCGGCGTCTGCCACGGCGGTGTCACTTTCGCCCTGGCCGATTTGGCTTTTGGTTTCACGTGTAACGCCAGGGGCGAACGGTCCATGACGGCGGGAGCGAGCATCGAATATCTCGCACCGATCCCCCTCGGCGCTTATCTTTATGCAGATGTGACCGAAGCTGCCATCAAAGGGCGAAATGTCTACTACGATGTGCGCCTGCATTTGGAGGATGGAACGACAACGGCGATTGCGCGCGGACGAATGCGTATTCTTGGCGGACCGGTCATCACGGACCCGGAAGCCAACTCCTAAGCTGGCTTTGCCTAGGTTCGTTTGGAGTGCTGCGCATCTTCGAGAACGAAATCTAACGGCAACGCCGTGGTGTACTTGATCTGCTCCATCGCAAACGTTGAAGAGACCTTGGCGATTTCGATGCGGCCGATCAGCTTTTTGTAAAATGCGTCGTAGGCGGCAATATCCGGCACAACCACGCGCAGCAAATAGTCAATATCACCAGACATGCGGTAGAACTCGACGACCTCCTCGAAATCGACGACAGCCGCATGAAACTTCTCTAACCATTCCAGGCTGTGCTGATCCGTCTTGATCTGCACAAACACGGTAACGCCTGCATTCACCTTGGTTGGCTCAAGCAAGGCAACACGGCGTTGAATCACGCCAGCCTCCTCAAGCTTCTGAATGCGCCGCCAGCAGGGCGTGGTCGACAATCCAACCTCTTTGCCGATATCAGCGACCGCACGCGTCGTATCCTGCTGCAGCACCTTGAGGATCTTGACGTCCATCTCATCGAGCACAGCACATCTCCACCGGCTATTAAAAATTGGGACATGTCGTCACTAGAAAAAAATTTCAATATCCATGACGAAACGCAAATTTATTAGCATATGATTTCAAGTGGGACTACACCGCGTCGCGTAAAATCCGTGACTGAGATCGAATTGTCGCGTCGACCAACACGCGCGCAACACCTAAACCTGCGACGCGGCAAACGAATTGAAACGAGCGAGGCCCATGCAAACCGTTACCCACCTGACGCCAAACTTCGCGGTCGCCGGAGAATTGAGCGACGCGGATTTTGAAGAAGCGGCCGCAAGCGGCTTCAAAGCCATCATCAACAATCGTCCCGACGGCGAAGCACCTGGCCAACCAACGGCGGCATCCCAAAAGGCAATTGCAGAAAAGCATGGCCTCCAGTACGTCCACATCCCTGTAAATCAGGCGAACATCTTCAGCGACAGCGTCGTCGGCGCCATGGCAGATACCCTTGCCAAGCTGGACGGCCCGATACTCGCACACTGCAAATCGGGGATGCGCTCGGCAATAGTCTGGGCAGCAGCCAGCGCAAGAACCCGACCAGTCGCGGAAGTCGAGAAAATCCTCAGTCAGGGCCCCTTCGACCTGAGCTTCCTGCACGATGAACTGGAGCAGCAAGCCGCACATGCCGCCGGTACGGAAACGGCCTAAGACTTACATGACACCAATCATTGGAGAGGCCGCGCCCGCTCGAGAATTTCGCGATGGCCTGCCTTCCCAACGCCCGTGCCGTAGGTGTGGCGAAACTCTCCCCCTAAGCGGCTCGCGATAAACGCATCGGCCACAAAATCGGGCGAAGATTGGCGCAGCAAACATCCAGCCGCCGTCCGCGCCAACGTTTCGACAAGTGTGCGTGCATCGCCCTCCTGCGCGCTGCCACGCATCAACGTCTCAAGCCGTGCGACCGAAGCTGAAAGTACGGCATCCCCTGCGCTGCTCTCTTTCAACACAGCCATAACCGTCCATACGGCCTCAGGAGTGCGTTGCAATACCCGCAGGAGGTCAAGGCACATAACGTTGCCCGACCCTTCCCAAATGGCGTTGAGCGGCAACTCACGATAAAGCCGGGCGGCGAGCCCATCCTCGACGTATCCATTCCCGCCGAGGCACTCCATCGCTTCAAAGCCCAGCGCTGGCGCCATCTTGCACACCCAATACTTCGTGACCGGCGTCATAACCCGACGCCACGCAGCCTCATGCGGATCCATCCAAGCGCGCTCAAATGCACCGGCCAACCGCACAGCAAGCACCGTCGCGGCCTCAACGTCGATCGCCATATCAGCAAGAACAGCGGCCATCATTGGCTGATCCACAAGTCGCTTCTGAAACACGTAGCGATAGTGGCAATGATGAAGGGCCACCGCCAGCGCAAGACGCATCTGACCTGCTGACGCGACGGCACAATCGAGCCGCGTCATCGTCACCATCTCGATGATGTTGGCAATGCCGCGCCCTTCTTCCCCAATAAGCCAACCGGACGCGCCCTGGAGCTCAACTTCCGATGAGGCATTGGAGTGATTCCCGAGCTTGTTCTTGAGCCGCTGCAGACGCAAAGCGTTGATCGAGCCGTCAGGAAGAAACCGCGGAACCAAGAAGCAGGAAAGGCCGCCGGGGGCCTGCGCAAGCATCAGAAATGCGTCGCTCATCGGCGCTGACATAAACCACTTGTGGCCAGTGAGAATATACTCCTGCCCGGCCCCGGCATTCACGGCGGCAATGGCCGTGCTGGCATTCGCACGGACATCTGTTCCGCCTTGCTTTTCCGTGAGCCCCATTCCGATGCTGACGCTCTCTTTCTGAGGCCATGGCCGAAAGGCTTTGTCATAAGTTCGCGAAAGGATCTTCGGCAGAAGTGACGTAGCCAGATCAGGCTGTAGCAGCAGTGTAGGAACGGCTGCGTTCGTCATAGTCACCGGACAAACATGGCCCGGCTCCATTTGCGTCATCATGTAGAGTCTGGCGGCACGCATCACGTGCGCACCCGGACGTGGACCGGACTCGGCAGCGCCGAGATAGTCCCACGGGCTGCAATGCAGCCCCACGGCAAAACTCATCGCCATACAGTCATGATAGGCAGCGTGAAATTCGACCGTGTCGAGCGGAAATCCCTTCTCGTCAAAGCGTCGGAGCTTCGGTGGGTTTTCATTCGCCAAGCGCCCGGCTTCGAACGCTTGCGCACTTCCCGCCTTTTGCCCAAATCTTGCCAGTTCTTCTGTCTCGTGAGCCGCACCTTCTGCTGCGATCGCGCTTTGAAGAGCCGCATCACTCAAGAAAAGATTGATGTCGCAAAACGACGGGCTTTGGTTCGTAATCTCGTGCGTCGAGAAGCTTGAATGCACCGGAATGCCCTCCATGCGAACTGAGCAGACACCGGTCGCGGATGGCGGTTTCTAACGTCCACCGTCGTGCGCAACAGGGTCCGACGCCGTCGCAATAAGTCTGCGCACTTCAGATCGTACCACCGGCAAAACGTCCACCTCAAACCATGGGTTCGCTTTCAGCCAAGCTGAATTGCGCCAAGACGGATGCGGTAAGGGAATAAAACGAGGAAAATCACTCTGCTCGTAAGTCTCTCTCCAAGCGCGCACGACATCCGTCAGGGACTGCCTACGAGCCTCCGGCAAATGCCAGCGCTGCGCATAAGAGCCAACCAACAAGACGAGTTCGAGGTTGGGGAGCTCCTTGATGAGCCGGGCACGCCAGGTCCGCGCACATTCCCGGCGCGGCGGCAGGTCGCTACCCTTCTCATTGTAGCCAGGAAAGCAAAAGCCCATCGGAACGAAGGCAATACGGTCCTCATCGTAGAATTCTTGTTCATCGACGCCCATCCATTCACGCAAACGAACGCCGGAGGGATCTTTGAATGGGAGCCCGGCATCATGGGCGCGCAGCCCCGGTGCTTGCCCAAAAACCCCAACGCGCGCGCTCGATCGTACGCGCAGAACGGGACGAGGCTCATGCGGCAAAGGCTGGCCGGTCGGTGTGTCAACGCACACACGGCACCCAGAGATCTCACGCAACAAGCGCCCCAGCCCGCTAGCCGCGTTCTTTGCCTGGCGATGTGCGGAGGCAGGAGGAATGGAACTCACCTTTACTCAAATGACGAAACATCAAACGTCGAGACTGAGTCCATCTTTTGCAAGGATTACGTCACCAACATCAAGACCAGCTGCCACTCGCGACAGCATGTCATCGCCCATATGCGTTACAACTACACGGCGCGCATTGAACTCATCAAGATGGCTTGAAATCTTCTGCCAATTCATGTGATGCGGAATGTCTTGGTCGAAACTGAAGCACTCCGTGATGTAGACATCAGCCCCGCTAGCGACATCAAGCAAGGCATCAACCCATTCGGTATCTCCAGAATAACTAACAACCTTACCTTCCGCGGCGAGACGAACCGCATAGGAAGGCGCACCAGATGGATGGCTGACAGGAACGACCGTCACCACCACAGGCCCGACCTCACAAGGCACGGCTTCGTCAAACTCGATAAAATTCAGATCGAAGGCCAAGCTCTTATCTGAAGAGCCTGGAAACAAAGCTTCCGTTGCCGCGCGATAACGTTCCGCGATCGTGCTCGGCCCGACAATAGTCAGCGGCGTCTGTCGCTTTGCAACATGCCGTGCGTGAAGCAGCCACCAGACAAGCCCCGAAAAATGATCCCCGTGCAGGTGAGAAATAAAAATAGCGGAGACACCGTTCGGGTCGAGTCCGAGACGCGACATCCCCATCAGGGTTGTCGCGCCGCAATCTATAAGACAGTTCCATTCGCCGATTGCGACGTGGAAACTCGTCTGCAATCGACCGCCCGAACCAAACGCGTCACCTGAACCCACAATGGTCAGTTTCATGGCGATGTTGCCCGCATCTATCCCGCGATCTCCCAGATTGCCATAGGGATAAATTACGGGCTGTTACCTAGGGAACATGCCCGCGGCAACAGAAAACGAACATGATAATGGGAATTAGGCTTTCGCGCTCGGTCTCGCACTAACCTCATTATACCAGCGCTGAACATTGGAAAGAGTATCGGGCATGTCGATGCGGGCAACCTTCATAAAGTCCACAGCAACGAGGCCTGTGATGTCCGCAATCGAATAGTTTTCGCCCGCGACGTATTGGGTGTTCGCAAGTTGATCATCAAGAATCTTCAGAGCGCCCAAGCACTTTGCTTTGTTCGCCTCACCCCACTCAGCGACCTGAGGCACTTCCCGCTCGCGCATGTTGGGATGTAGATGCCGGAAAGCTTGACCGACAGCCGTAAAGAAATTGAGCTCCATACGCCGGTTCCACATTTCGACGAGCGCCTTGCCCAACGCTCCTGTGCCGAAGAGCGGGGGCTCCGGGTGCAACTCTTCAAAATACCGGCAGATCGCGACGCTCTCGCTGATACACGTCCCATCATCGAGCACGAGAATCGGAACGCGTTGCATCGGATTCATTGCTGTGAATTCCTCAGAACGCAGGTTTGTCATATTCATTTCGAAAGGCTCAAATGGAACGCTCAATCCTTTTTCAGCCAAAAAAATACGGACACGTCTCGGATTTGGCGCCGTAGTCGTATCTAGAATTTTCATATGGTGCTCCCCGTTTTGGCCCGCGAAGCCAAATCTCAACGTCAATTCATTAGTTGCCGATGCCGCGCTCACGGCGCCAATCGCGTGGCCTTTCAAATTCTCCAGCCCAAAGACCTCTATTGGAATTTGCCGCCTCTCGCTCTTCAGAGCCATATCGACCATAGGCGACTGCAAATCCGCGAATCACCATTTCTTGATTGAGATTCAAATTTCCGACAAAACATAAAGCGAGAAGCCGCCCATGCTTGTCGATCTCAAGCCCCTCGCAGCGCACCGTCTGCCCACCGATCAGCGCAGTAAGCTCTTGAGTTGCAGCCTCGCCACATTCCCATTTCGCACCGCCGCGGCGGCAAACCTGCTGACCTTCCGGAGCATCAATGCCTTGTAGGCGCACCTCCCGGCCGACCACATAAAGGCTGTCTCCGTCGATCGCAGTTGCATGTCCTTCGACATCGCCGACGTCGGTCTGTTCTAGCTGACGCACAAGGAAGGCAGCTGCGATAAGCCCCGCCAACAGGGCGATTGACACCCATCGATTGCGCCAAGTCCGGCCTCTGAAGACCATGCTCACCATGCCGCAGACCTTAACAAATTGAACTCACCGATAAACACTAAGTTAATGAGTTTAGTAGATATTAACACATCGTGTAGACTGTAGCTCTGCCCTACTAGGGCCATGTAGTTGTATCGGAATCAGACGTAACCACGCGGTTCCTTCACCTTGATTAGAAGTTCGGGACATATGACCTGGTCTCCCACATCAGATGAGTTCGCGCCTCTCCAAGGCCGTCGAGAAACTCGCAATCGCGCCTTCGACAACGTCAAGGCCGTGCGCGAACGCCTGACCAACGGCGGCGAGCTCCGTCCCGAAAACGAATACGATCTTCTGACGATGTTCGTGCGCAACGAAATGGCAGCGGCCGCGACCATGCCAGCGCTGTCCATCATCATCTCGATCGCTTCCATGTTATGGGCAACGCCCTTGGAAGCAGCGCTGTGGATGATCCTCGTCATCTCCGCCAAGGTGCTCCTCCTCGAGCTGTGCCGTCGTTTCCTAGCCCTGCCCCG
The DNA here is from genome assembly GCF_025698805.1 of Filomicrobium sp. Classification (NCBI taxonomy): domain Bacteria; kingdom Pseudomonadati; phylum Pseudomonadota; class Alphaproteobacteria; order Hyphomicrobiales; family Hyphomicrobiaceae; genus Filomicrobium; species Filomicrobium sp. Next base: position 212,006 of record NZ_JAILWT010000006.1, on the reverse strand, counting down.
CGCCGAAGTTGACGTGCGCGTTTGGCGCCGGCGTTTTGTAATTGCCGAATTGATCAACGGCATGACATGGGCCGGCTTTGCTTTAGTTGGCATCGGCGCGCATACGCTGTCGAGTCCCGCAGCTCTGTTTTCCGCCCACGTATTTATTTTCGCTATGCTGATTGTCATTTTGGCGATCCGCATGACGTTTTCATCTTCCATTCTACCGATCATGCACGCCGGAACAATTCCGGTAACGGTAGCCGTTGTCGGGCGCCTCGCATATCTCGGCGTGGAAATGAATGATCCGCTCTATTTCGCACTCGCGACAATGGCGGTTGGTGTCCACCTCTATTTCATCTTCCTAGCGATCGGCCTCAAATCGACGGCTCAAGCAATGCTCGAGTTCCGCGACCAGAAGGACGCGTTAATCGCTGAGCTCGAAGAGGAAAAAGCTCGATCGGATGAAGCCCGCCGTCGCGCCGAAGCCGCCAACAAGGCAAAGTCGCAGTTCCTCGCAACGATGAGCCATGAATTGCGCACGCCGCTGAACGCCATCATGGGCTTTTCGGAGGTCATGAAAGCGGAAATTCTTGGACCGCTGTCCAATCCCACATACCGGGAGTACGCGTCCAATATCCACGACAGCGGCAGCCATCTGCTGAACCTGATCAACGAGATCCTTGACCTGTCACGCATTGAGGCGGGACGCTACGATCTCAACGAAGAACCTCTGCGCCTGACGGAGGTCGTGGAAGATGGCCATCGTCTGTTAAAACTGCGCGCAAATAACAAAAATCTGCGGGTCTTAGAGGATTTCGACGCCGAACTCCCGCCCGTTTGGGCCGATCCGCGCGCTATGCGCCAGATCGTGCTGAACCTCATGTCGAATGCCTTCAAATTCACACCGCAGGGCGGAACCGTGAAGCTGACAGTAGGCCATACGGCTGACGGTGCACACTTCATTTCGGTCCGGGACACAGGGCCAGGCATCCCGCGTGAAGAAATTCCGAAAGTAATGCAGGCATTTGGCCAAGGATCGTTGGCCCTGCACACAGCGGAAGGCGGAACCGGCCTCGGCTTGCCGATCGTCAAGAAACTGATCGAGCTCCACGGCGGACGCTTCGAACTTAGGTCCGAACTGCGCAAAGGTACCGAAGCCATCGTCTACCTTCCACGGCAACGGGTGCTGCGCGCCGTCGCTCCGTTGCAACCCCTTGGAAGCGAACGGCACCGCCAAAACGCCGGCGTCACACAGCGCGCCAGCAGGCCACCACGGCTGGTCCGCGATCAGGCCGCTACGCCAACCTTCACCGTGCACAAGACAGCCACAGTGGTTCATCATTGAGCCGTCTGACGATTGTACTCACACGGATGTCGGCTTACATCCATACGGCACACGTGCAAACGCAGGTCGCCCGCATTGCGATGCGCAACCGGCAAAGGAATTATCGCGCCTATGGAGTCACCCTGCATCAATATTTGCGCCATTAGCGACGAAACCGAGATGTGTGAAGGCTGCTACCGAACCATTGACGAGATTGCATCCTGGAGCCGGTTAACCGCTGAAGAACGCAAGCGGATCATGGCGCTTCTGCCCGAACGCAAGGCGAAAGCGAGGGTATAACGAATGCTCGGCTGGCTCGTCGCAATCCTCGCTGTCTTGATCGGTGTATTCTATTTCCTGTCCGGCAACACCGCTGTGATTGCGGAAATGGGCGGCCTAGAACGTTGGCTTCTTGTCATCTCTGCAGCCCTCATTTGCCTCTATGCAGGCGTGCTGCTCATGGGCCATGGCGGCCGCTTCATGCAGGCCGTTCGCCATCTCGGCATTTGGCTTGTCATAGGGCTGCTGCTGATCGTGGGATATACCTACCGCAACGACGTTTCGATGGTCGCCAACCGCGTGGCTGGTGAATTGCTGCCCCCCGGCGAAACCATGACGGTCACCCGAAACGGCGACGGCCCGGCATCGGTCCGCATCCGTCAGCGCAATGATGGCCACTTTACCGCCCGCGCAAAGGTCAATGGCGCTCACCTATTCATGCTTGTGGATACCGGAGCATCAACCGTCGTTCTGAAACCCGCAGACGCGGAACGGGCTGGAATTGATACAAGTACGCTCTCGTTCACAATTCCTGTGCGGACAGCAAACGGCACCGGCTTCGCAGCGCCCGTGCGCCTGCGTTCTGTCTCGATCGGCCCCATTGCCCTGGACAATGTCGAGGCCTTGGTTGCCAAGCCGGGAGCGCTCAACGAAAGCCTGCTCGGTATGAGTTTTTTAAGACGTCTCCGGTCCTATGAGTTCTCGGGTGAGTTTTTGACACTCCGCAGTTAACCGTCGCAGCTCCCTGCAATCGGTGCCTCTGGCGTGTCGCCACAAATTGCAGATCAAAAACGCACGGTTGTTTCGTGATATGGCGCTATCAACTGGAACGCGCGCACTTCTGAGCGAAGCCCTGAGTTGGACAGCAGCGGCAGCCATGATCGCCGTTGTAGCGGCGCACTATACTGAGATCCGCGATTTCGCTTTGCAAACTCTCAGCTCCTCTCAGAATAACGTTACGCAGATCACAGACGCCCGGTCCGTCCCCGACTCCAGCCCGTATGGGTACGTCGAACTTCGCGCCGACACCCAGGGTCACTACAATAGCGACATCGAGATCAACGGACGCACCGTCCATGCCATGGTAGACACCGGCGCAACGATGGTAGCTATGAGCTACGAAGATGCCGAACACGCCGGTATTTTCCTTTCTCCGTCCAACTTCACCCATCGCGTCAACACTGCGAATGGGGTCGCCCGTGTCGCTCCCGTAACGCTCGATCGCGTACGTCTCGGATCCATAGAGGTGCGCGACGTACGCGCCGCCGTCGCCGAACGGGGGCGGCTAAACGGCACACTCCTGGGAATGTCGTTTCTTGGCCGCATCTCCCGGCTTGAGATGCGCGACGGCGTTCTAGTACTTCAGGATTAATCATCCATCGTTGACGCCATGCCATCGGTTTGTCATCGAATTCTCCGAAAGACATATGCGGAATGCCGGAATCTCACCTTGTGCTCCCAGCGCAAGACGGAGTTCCTAGGCTGAATACAAGCTGGATCTTGCCGCCGTTGCAGGCGGACTTCTCATAAGGACGACCAAATGCTCCCCAAGCCGCGCGCAGATCTGAAGCCCAATACCGCCGACTTCGAGCGCTTTCCACTCGTCAAACCCACCGGCTTCCGCGAGTACGACGCACGCTGGCTATTCCCCGAGGAAATCAACCTCATGGGGCTGAATGCCGTAGGACTCGGCATGGCAACCCTGTTCGACCGCCGCGGCGTCAAAAAGCGCATCGTCGTCGGACACGATTATCGCTCTTACTCCGGAGCCGTAAAACAGGCGCTCATGACGGGCCTGCTGGCTGGCGGCTTTGAGGTCCATGACATCGGTCTGGCACTCTCGCCCATGGCGTATTACGCGCAGTTTGCGCTCGATGTCGAAGGCGTGGCCATGGTCACGGCAAGCCATAACGACAACGGCTGGACGGGCATCAAGATGGGCCTTGATCGCCCCCTGACGTTCGGCCCGGATGAAATGTCCGAACTTAAAGCCATCGTACTGGACGGCACCTACGATGCTCCCGGCGGCGGCAAATATATCTTCGTTGAGGACATGGCCCGGCGCTATTTGACCATGCTTACCGACCGTCCGAAGCTAACCCGCCCGCTCAAGGTCGTCGCCGCGTGCGGGAACGGCACGGCAGGCGCCTTCGCCCCCCAAGTCCTGGAGGCCGTCGGCTGCGAGGTCGTTCCACTGAACGCCGACCTTGATTACGCATTCCCCAACCACAATCCCAATCCCGAAGATTTGGCCATGCTCCACGCCATCGCCGACGAGGTAAAGCGAACCGGCGCGGACGTTGGTTTGGCCTTCGACGGCGATGGCGACCGCTGCGGGGTCGTCGATAACGAGGGGCATGAAATCTTTGCCGATAAGGTCGGCGTCATGCTGGCACGCGACATCTCTAACCTGCACAAGGATGCCAAGTTCGTCGCCGACGTGAAGTCGACGGGTCTTTTCATGACTGATCCCGTACTGAACGCGAACGGCGCCACGACCACCTATTGGAAGACGGGGCACTCATACATCAAGCGATTCAGCCATGAAACCAAAGCGCTTGTGGGCTTCGAAAAGTCCGGCCACTTCTTCTTCAATCCGCCACTCGGCCGCGGCTATGATGACGGCATTATCGCGGCCCTGGCCGTTTGCGACATGCTTGATCGCAATCCGGATAAGTCCATGGCCGACTTAAAGAACGATCTCCCGCGAACGTGGCAATCACCCACGATGTCTCCGAAATGCGGAGACGAAGTGAAGTACGGCGTCGTCGACCGCATGGTCGCGCACTATCAGGCAAAAGCCGATGCGGGAGAAAAGATCGCCGGACAGTCCGTTCGCGAACTCATCACCGTCAACGGCGTGCGTATCGTCCTGGAAGACGGTACATGGGGCCTGGTGCGCGCCTCATCGAACAAACCCGAACTCGTCATCGTCGTGGAGAGCCCGACGTCAGAAGCGAATATGCGCGCCATCTTCGCGGACATCGACTCCGAACTGCAGAAGGAACCGGAAGTCGGCGCGTACAATCAGAAGATTTGATTTTCTGGCCAACGGCCAACCGCAAATCAAACCGGTACGAGACTTAGGTGGCGGCTACGGCTGACGGGAACAGCCGCCACCTCCACATTTCAGTCTACGATCACCAAACATCGATTAAGGAGCTGGGCGTTGCTATAGCTTGCATCAGCTATCCTCCGTCCCAAGACATCCAGCAAACCTGATCGATACGAAGTGCTGGCCGATATTCGAAAAAATTACAAAACTGACGCGTGAGCCTGCTCCGCAAAACAATCTGCCGTTGCTGAGCTGACGGCTCTTGGCACAGTCGGTCACTTCCGGCCCAAAGCCCCACACCCTCACCTCGCCCCCCGTGTTCGTCGTAAGGCAACGTGTGCCTCTCGAACGCCCACGCATCATGGAGAACATATGGACGATATAGACCGCTTCATCATCCTCACCGGAGGTCCCGGATCCGGCAAAAGCACGCTCATCGCCGAGCTCGCAAAATCTGGCTACGCGCATGCGCCAGAAGCGGGTCGCGCGATCATCCAGGCACAGGCCGCCATTGGCGGCAAAGCACTACCCTGGACGGACCCAACGGCATTCGCCGAATTGATGCTCTCTTGGGATATGCGATCTTACGAGCGGGCACGCGAGCTCAAGGGCCCTGTCTTCTTCGATCGCGGCATCCCCGACGTTCTCGGCTATCTGACGCTATCAAACGTACCGACACCAACCCACGTACAAACCGCAGCGCAGCTCTTCCGCTATGGCCGCGTCTTCATAGCTCCGCCCTGGCGAGAGATTTTCGAGCAGGACAACGAACGCAAGCAGAACTTCGACGAAGCTCAACGAACATACGACGCGATGACGGACACCTATCAGAGACTTGGATACGTCCTCGTCGAGCTTCCCAAAGCATCTGTCGCAGACCGCTGCGCGTTCGTCCTGGAGACCGCTGGGCTCAAGGCCAACAACAGCTAACCCAGCTAGCCCGAACAGATCCGCAGCTCAGTTGCTTGGCCTGCTGGCCGCATCCTTTTTCTTGGCTTCAGCCAATGCTTCACGCTCATTATACCGCGCGAGATGGAACCGCTGGAAGTTGCGGTCCTGCTCGTAGATCTTGTGATCAATCCAAACGAACATATCGTAGAAGGTTCCCGCACCAATACCCAAGTTCATGCGCGTAACTTCTAGTGGCTGGCCCCATTTGCCATCGAGCCCGGAGAGATCGTCTTTGAAGAAGACGATGGTCGGCGTGAACATCACGCCCCAACGCTCGGCAAGCTTCTTCTCAGGCATCGCCGTGCCATCAAAGTCGGTAACCTCACGCGCGCCCCACATATCAAATTGGAGGATGGTGAAGTTCTCCCGGACATAATCATTGATATATCGCTTGGAGAGAACTTCCGTGTGCATCTTCACGCAATACACGCAACCGCGCTGCTCGAAGATCACGGCAAATCGCTTGCCTGCCTTTCGCGCCTCTTCAAAGTCCTCGCGCAGATCGAGAAACGACGCGGTGTTGAACCAAGGCTGATGATAGATCCCATCTTCGCCCTTGATCGGCGCTGCGGCCGGCTCTTCCACACCAATAGGTGGCGGCAAATCGCTTGCCGTTGCCGGGATGCCTGCACCCAGCACCAAAACACCCAAGGTCACGCCAATCCGTAGCCGTCGCAAAAGCATTTTATGGACCTTTCCTCCAGGAGCCGAGAGCGGCATGCCGTAGCCTTGGCCAGGAACCGCAAGCAACGCCATCATCCTATTCCAATATAAGGCTGCTGAGGAACCGCAAAACAATGACCACCAGAAACACAGCAAACGCCAGTTCGAGTTTACGCCGTGAGACGCCGTGTGCGAGCCGTACCCCCACTGGGGCCACCAAAACACTCGAAGGAACGATCAATGCCGCACCGAGCAAACTCACAAATCCAAGCGACAGTGGCGGCAAGCCGGGGTGCCCCCAGCCGGCCCACATCATCCCGATAGCTCCAGGTATCGCAATCAGGGGGCCGATTGCCGACGATGTTGCCACCGCCGTCAGGATTGGCCGGCCGTAAAGCGTGAGGAAGGTCACAATAAACGCAGCACCGCCAATGCTCATCAAAACAGAAATGATTCCGACTAAAACACTGAAGATCTCAAGCTTCGGCAACGCAGGAAGATCATGCCCCAGGCGCCACGTATCCCGTCCAAACGCCATCTTGGCTGCAAATAGCGTCCCAAACACCACCCAGACCCATTTCAGCGTCGTACCGGTCACTTGATCCGCGAACATAATGCCGAGAACAACGCCAATGACGATCCAGGGGCCAATGCGTCGAACCGCAACCCAATCCACGACGCCGTTAGCACTGTGAGCCATGAGCGCACGCAGGGACGTCGGAATAATAACAGCGAGAGATGTCCCAATAGCCATGTGCATCCGGATAGCCGGATCTACACCAAGCGCAGCGAAGGTTTCGTAAAGGACCGGCACCAAAATGCCGCCGCCACCGATACCAAGCAATCCAGAGAGAAAACCTACGATTACGCCCGCGGCCAGAAGCGCGAAAGCCAGCATGCTGAAGCCAGCCCAAGTCATACCGATGTCCATAAACCCGACGTCTCCGACGCTCTCCCGGCCCATTGAGGCACAGGAGCAGCTCCCCTTTATACGACCGCGCCGGTTCTTGCTTGGCCGGCAACACCCTCGGCAATAGCTATCGCCTGTAACAGGACATCGCTGCGGGCTCCATCACGAACTGCGTTCTCACTCAGGTGACGCCGGAAAGCGCGTGCACGCGGTCGACCGTGATAAAGCCCCAAAATATGACGGGTCACGTTATTGAGCCTGCCGCCAGCATCGAGATGCCGTTCCACGTAAGGAACGAGTTGCCTCAGGACGTCACCCCGCGACGGCACAGCCGAGTCGGAAATGAACAACCTTTGATCCACGTCCGCAAGTAGGTAAGGCGTCTGATAAGCAGCACGCCCCAGCATCACCCCATCAACATGCTGCAAATGCCGCTCGCTTTCATCGACGTCTGCGATGCCGCCATTAATAACGATGGTGAGGTCGGGCCGCGCCGACTTAAGCCGATAGACACGCGCATAATCAAGCGGTGGAACCTCCCGGTTTTCCTTGGGAGACAGCCCCTTGAGCCAAGCCTTACGCGCATGCACAATGAACACCTCCGCACCTGCATCCGCGACCGTGTCGATAAAGCGCTGGAAATGCACTTCGCTGTCCTGATCGTCGATTCCAATGCGACACTTCACAGTTACGGGAACGCGAACTCGTGCCCGCATAACGGCTATGCATTTTGCGACCAACTCTGGCTCGGCCATCAGACAGGCGCCAAACCGTCCCTCCTGCACGCGATCTGAAGGACAACCAACATTGAGGTTGATCTCGTCATATCCGAAGGCTTCTCCGATTTCCGCAGCGTCAGCAAGTTGCGCCGGATCACTACCACCGAGTTGAAGTGCCAACGGATGCTCGCCAGGTGCAAAACCCAACAACCGCTCGCGCGCACCATGCAATACCGCAGGCGCCGTCACCATCTCTGTATAGAGCAGTGCTTTGCGCGTCAGCAACCGATGGAAAAACCGGCAATGCCGATCAGTCCAATCCATCATGGGCGCAATGCAAAATCTATGTGGTTTAAACTGCACTGGGATTACAGATCTCTCGTTGTTTTAAACAGGCTACGGTCCCCACAACTACTACGGCACGATCCTTTTCAGAAGGGTAGGGGCCTGCGCAGAAAGCCGTCCTCGTATCGCAAGTTAACGGCTAGTCAACTGCATTATGATACGATGTTCGCTGATAAATCGGTCAATATAGTCGACGAGCGGGCGGAGAGTTCCACGGTCGATAGTTCTTCTTCGAGCCACGACTGTGCCGCTTGGAAACCTGTCATGCATACGCCGCCGGTCCATTATCTCTTCTTCTCGACTGCTATATTTTTCGCGGCCCTTTTGATGGCACTGGAATACGACCTCATTCGCAACTGGGATTTAAAGCCCAGCGAACAAAAGAAGCTGCAAGTTGAAGAAATCTTCGTACTTGCCTCGATCCTGATAGCCGAACTGCTGATATTTTCCTGGCGGCGCATGCGCGACCGCGCGGACGAACTCATGCGCAGAATGGCGGCAGAACAAGATGCCCATCAGTCCGCGCGTCATGACACGCTTACAGGCCTGCCAAATCGTAAACTCTTTGCCGAACGCGCTGGAGAGGCGCTTAGCAATTCATGGAACCGTGGCACGGATTGCGCAGTGCTCCTCATCGATTTGGATGGGTTCAAACCGATCAACGACACATGGGGACATGCCTCGGGTGACGCAGCCCTCCTCGAGGTGGCGGAACGCCTAAAGTCTTGCTCTCCGAAAACCGGCATGGTCGCACGGTTGGGTGGCGACGAGTTCGCCGTACTTTGTGAAGCTCCTCTCGGCGGCACGGCTGCAACGAGTTTAGCGCAAGGCATCCTGCGTGAACTTGAAAAGCCGATTGGCATAAATGGGCACAATATAGCCATCAGCGCCACGATCGGCATCGCCATCGGTCCCGCCAATGGACGCCGCGCAGAAGACTTGATCCACGCCGCAGATCTCGCAATGTACGAAGGCAAGAGAAGCGGACGCGGCACGGTGGTGATGGCCACGTAATCCGTAGGACCACCTGACACGCCCTACATTTTCACGCATGCACACACAAAACTCTTTTCATATCAAGACGGCCCAAACGGCGATGGACCTTGAAGCCGTGGCCACACTATTTCGAGCGTACGCCGCAGCCCTCAATATCGACCTATCGTATCAGAATTTCGAAGCTGAACTGGCGAGCCTCCCTGGCGAATATGGCCCACCCGCCGGGTGTCTACTTCTCGCACGATCTTTAAACGGAAACGCTATCGGATGCGTCGCCTTGCGGCCGTTAGAATTTCCCGCCTGCTGCGAGATGAAACGCCTGTACGTCGCGCCTGACGCCCGCCGTAGCGGATTGGGCCATCACTTGGTTAACCGGATCCTGAAGGGAGCAACCAAACTCGGATATCGAGAGATACGATTGGACACACTTCCGAAATTATCAGAAGCGATTGCGCTATATGGCAAAGCCGGTTTCGAGGTGACGGAGCCTTACTACGACACGCCGATTGCAGGCACGATTTTCATGCGCCGTCCGCTCCCATAAAAAGCCGCACCACTACAAACCTAGATCGCGCAAGTATCTCTCGACACCTGGATGAATCTTGTCCGCATCAGCGGCGCCCCGTGTGTTCGCAGGCGTGGTCTCACGCGCCTGATCTAGACGAGACACCATTGCGCTTTGGCCCATATGCAGCGCCTTCGCCAACCGGTAGCCTGTATCGTCCGGAAGATCTGGTCGCGCGAGGATGTAGCTCCATACCCCAACGGTGTTGACCGGTTCCCTTTGCCCCTCATAGGCTCCGGCGGGGACCGTCATGGATTTAAGAAAAGAATACTTCGCCGTGACTGCCTTGATCTCGTCCGCAGAAAAGCCCATCAGCCGACCGCCGGACGCCATGACCTTGGTGAACCCCGGCCAGCCGATCCCTGCACCCCAAAGTGCCGCGACGCGCCCCTCCCGCACCATGCCCGGCCCATCGCCGGCCTTCTCGAGAAAGTGCGGCTCAAAGTCGGCATCACGCTTGAGACCAAGCCCATCCATCACGTACTTGGCCATGAGCGTTAGACCAGACGTACGCGTCCCCCATGCTATGGGCTTTCCAATCAAGTCGCCCACCGACCTCGCGGAACTGTCGCCGCGCACCGCGAACATGCCTGGGCTTGAATAAATCGCCGCAATAACTTTGAGGTCCGCCGGTTGGCGCCCGATACCAGTGAATGCTTCATAGGCCGCAACGCCCTGAACAAGTCCGATATCGAATTTCCCCTCTTCGAGGAGACCGATGTTCTCAACACTGCCCTTGGTGTTGTGGGTGCTGACGGAGATCGAGCCATCCGCGGCGTTGATCGCAGCCGCGGCGACGTCCCCAAACAGTGTAAAACCACCACCTCGTGTCGCCGTAGCTAAGGTGACCTGAATAGGCTCAGCTTGAACCGGCAAAATGAAAAGGAAGAACAACGCCGATAGCACTGCTCTGGCAATCGGCATTTTCACGGCGGCATCTCCCGAACAACGCAAGGACCTTTATCCGCTAGGATACAATCTTTCCACGCTGCGTCCGTCAACAGCGTGATCGGCGTCCGCACTTTCATTCACAAATGAGACATGCCCCGTATAGCGCGGCGCGCTACTGGCAAGAGCAACCAGCAGCCCCGCAATGAACCAGAAAATACGCTGGTAAAAGAAATCCTGAGTGAGCCCCCCAAGACAAAACGCGACAAGACAGATGAAGGCTGCATTCGCCACAATTTTCGCGTTGGGCAACAGCCGATAGCTCATTAATCCACCAACGAACATCACAAACCCCGTGGCGATGAGCGCAAAACCGACGAGCCCCATCTCAGCCAAGATCCAAACAGGTACGTTGTGAATAACCAGCGCCTTTTGCCCATGTGCAATGCGGTCATGAATAAACCCGCCAAGCCCGTGCCCCAACAATGGAGCCTGACGCCAGAGCTCAAGACCCTGCACGATTGACTCCATACGCTCCTGATCGGACCCCTTGCGAACGACGGTTTTGCTGATCTGCGCCAACTGTATACCGTCGCCTTGCCACAGAAGCGGAACATTTGAGATCGCGACGGCCAAGACCAGCCCAATCACCACACCAGCGCTGAGTTCGCGTCGGCAAGACGGATACAAAACGAAGATCAAAAGGGATGAAGCACCAAGCATAATCCATCCGGTACGCGATTGCGCGAGTACAACCGCAAGCGCAAGCACCGCCGGGATCAACCTGAAACCCCACGCATCGCGACAGATCACATAGGACCGCAAGAAAAAGTATCCAATGAAGGCAATGACGCACTGGAATGCAAAGGCATTCCTATCGGCGAGGAACCCCTCAAGCTCCTTCCCAAGAATATCGCGTGGCAACTTGACGATCATGCTGTCGATCACAAACAAAACAATTTGTAACGCAGCCACGATCGCAACGGCAGAAACCAGGAGACGTAGCGTTTGCACAATGCGGCTACGCCCACCGTGTCCCCACAGCAAAAGACCAACGCTCACGTAGGAAAGAATAACAAACCAACCGAGTGTGCGGTTAACGAAAGCCCACGACAGAAAGCCGTGAGAAACGACCCCTACGATCAAGGAAATGACGATCGCCGCGGTGATCGCACCCAGCGGTGCAAAAAGCCACTGGGCCCGCCGTACGGTGCTCCGGGTAGAACCCCACGTAAGTGCCAGAACGGCAGAGGCCGAGATTGCAAGAATGTCTGCCAGATTCACGTTCAGGGAATGCTCCGGCATTGGAACACGCACCTGAAACATAATCGCGAAAGGCAACAGAACAGAAATGATCGCCGCAAACAACCGATCGATGTCATGCTTGGCGGCTTCTGCGCCTAGACGGTCAACAGCGAAACGGGGGTGCGAGCGAGGGCGTACTGAAAGGAAAATGGTCGCGACAAAACAAACCGCGACAAGCAGCAACGACAAAATCCCGATCGCAGCGCCGACAGCAACGCCGATGGCAGCCGGTACCCCCAATTGCCCCAAGACGTGCGCAGCGCTGAGTTCTCGAATACCCCACCCGGCAAAGCTGATCGGCAAAGCAGCAAGAAACATGACAACCGCCAGGGCACCGAGCGCCGAAGCGACCGGCACAGGCTGATCATACGCGGAAAACTGCGCATAAAACGCACCGAGCATCGCGCAATGGGCAACCACTGACAGGAGAAAGCAACCCGCAATCGCAGGCCACGACAAGCGATCCGCCAGCTGAGCAAACAGGATGCGGATACGACGTCGATTGAAGAACGCGTAAAGCAAAAAGATCAGAGGGAGAGAGACCAAGAGATTCAGCAGGTAAAGACCGCCATGCTCCATATCGAAGCCAAGAGATCCGAGAGTGTAGCCCCCGCCGATGAGCGCAAAGATTAGCAACGATCCAAGCGCTATCATGCGCTCAACGAGACTAAGAAATGTAACAGCCGAAGCAGACACACCGGCGTTCGTCAGGATCGCAGCGCGACCGACCGCCTGACCGACCACACTGAATATGAGAAGACTGCCCAAGTGTCCGACAAGAAACGACCTGAACGTGTCGGACATGGGCACTTGAAGCCCGAGAATCCGGAACGAGTAGTGGAACCGCAGGAACGACAGAAGCAGATTGGCAAGGATGCACGAAAACGCAACTGCAGTCGGAACCCCAAACCCGCGACCAAGGGTTTCCACCACCGTTGTGAGGTTGATCTGAAAGGCGATAACCGTCGCAGCAAGCGCTGTTATAACGATTGTTATGCCGCGCTGGAGACGCATCGCCCCCTCCTGCTCACGCCAACCCAACAAAGCCCCTGCGCATTGAGGCTCGGTTGTATATCTATTATTTTCTAAGGTCGCTGGCGAGGCAGAAGCGCTCGGACCAGGATCAACCCGCTATGCCCATGGGTATAGCGAGGACCGTGCGGGTACCAGATCGAGTGAGCTCAAGAAAGCGAGAGGGCAGGGGATAACCCATCGACCCAAGCAAACACCTAGCGAAAGTGACATTCTCGCAATTCATTGGATTATTCTTACTTGAACACTCATCATCCCTAGCTACTGCAGATCAAACAAAACCAGATTTAACAAGCCTTCGCCTTAACAACCGCATGGCAGACAGATGGCTGCGGAGTAAAGACAAAGCCGACCCCTTACCCCCTCCGCGGCGGTGACATTTTCTCTCGAGCAATCATTTAAAGGTTAAATACTCTGAATGTGCGCGATGAACGCTTTGCACGTTCAACTTCCAAGTTCGCGAACATCTTAGCTAAGCGCAAAATATATCAGACCAACAAAGATATTTACTGGGTTGACCCGCCCGATGTACTCCGTAAGTTGGCTTCAATTACGGAGTATTGAGCTAAATGCTATGATAAAATTTTAGTCATAGTAGTCTTGGGAGAGACCAGTTGCTGAGGACGCTTGCAGGTATTGTCGCTGGACAGAGCTATAGAGTTCTAGCTTGCCTGTTTGTCACGGCGGTCTTCACACTTCCCACGAAAGGGCTGCATGCAGCAGATGCTGCCCCGGTGATCGTAGAAAGGGTTCGAGAAGTTCCACTCATCAGTAAGCTTGAGCTTTCCGGAACCGTGACCTCACGACGTGTCTCGCAACTTTCAACCGCCGTCCCAGGCTTGATCACGACGGTTCACTATGACGCCGGCGCACAGGTTAAAGCCGGAGAAGTCCTACTGGAGCTGGATCCCAAACTCGAACAGATTACGCAGGAACAGACGCTGGCTAATATCGCCGAGGCTGAAGCACAGCTGGCGGATGCCCATAGACGCCTAAAAATCGCGGAAGACCTGGCTACCAGGTCGCATGGGCCGCAGAATGCTGTCGACACGATCAAGACAGAGATCGCAATTCGCAAAGCCACGTTGGAACGGCTCCACGCCCAGCGCAATGCATCCGATGAGCGCCTTGTTCGACACGTTGTAAAGGCGCCATTCGCCGGAACCATCTCACGCAAACTGGCTGAAGCAGGTCAATGGGTCGTACCTGGAACAGCCGTTTTCGAACTGGTCGAAATGTCGGGCCTGCGGATCGAGCTGCCCGTCCCCCAACAGCATTTCGCGAAAATTGACGATGACATCGACATCAATCTGAACTTCGACGCCGTCCCAAATACCAATGTTCCAGCCCGCGTCGAAGCAATCATCCCAGTGAGCGATCCGACCGCACGTACATTTACCCTGCGGGTCATTCCTAAGACCGAGCGCAACGACATCACGCCGGGGATGTCGGCGCGCGCAAGCATAAGCCTGCAAACGAATAGGAAGGGTCTCGTTGTCAGCCGCGACGCTCTGCTACGCCAACCTGATGGCCGCATCACGGTTTGGGTCGTCGAACCGAATGGCAAGGCAAATCTGGTTCGCGAACGGCGTGTCGAAATCGGTATTTCATTTGATGGGCTGACGGAGATTCGCTCCGGCCTCAAACTCGATGATCAGGTCGTTGTCCGCGGCAATGAATCATTAAATGAGGGACAAGCCGTTCGGCTCTCGAGCTGAACCGTGATCAGCGCCACGAAAGGATTGCCATCGTGTTCGAGGCCTTGATCAAGAGAGGCACGCTAACGGCAGTGATCACACTGATCGTTTGCGTTATAGGCATCGTAGCAACGATGCGCATTCCCGTGCAGATGATTCCGGACCTCGACGTAAGGACCGTCACCGTCGAAACCACTTGGTCTGGCGCGACACCGCAAGATATCGAGAAGGAAATTCTCATCGAGCAAGAGGAATACCTCCGCTCGATTCCAAGCCTCGAACGGATCATCTCGCGTTCATCGAGCGGCAGTGCGGAAATTGAACTTGAATTTCCCTACGACATAGACCTCAACGAAACGCTGATACGTATCAACAACGCGCTAAGCCAAGTCCCATCCTACCCTGAGAACGTTGACCAGCCGCGCATCTTCGCAAGTTCCTTCAGCGCAAACTCATTCATGTACTTGCGCGTCTCGCCGCTGGACGGGAATCCAAACCAGCTCGACATGGACATGATGCGCGACTTCGTCGACGACCACGTGCGGGTTCGTCTCGAAGGGGTGCCAAACGTTTCGCGCGTCAATATTGGGGGTGGCGCAGAAAAACAGGTTCAGATTCTCGTCAACGCCCCAGCTCTGGCAGAACGCGGGCTCACCCTCTCCGATGTTCGCAATGCGCTAGCCTCAAGAAACCGCGACACATCCGGCGGCGAAATCGAAAGCGGCAAGCGCCGGTACTTGTTACGCACCATAGGTCGCTTCGACGACTTGGAGTCACTCAGAGACCTGATCATCGTTCGCCGCGGCGACACGGTCACCAGACTCCGTGATGTGGCCGATGTGAGACTCGATCACTTCGAGATACGACAGCACGCTTACGTCAACGGCAAACCGATCATATTCCTTTCCATCCAACGGGAAGCCGGCTCCAACGTCATCGACATCAAAAAGCTGGTGCTCGAAGAAATGGAAGCGATAAACCGGAATGTGCTGAAACCCGCCGGTATGGTCCTGGAACTCACCGCCGACGACGTTGTGTACGTTGAAGCCTCAATCACGAATGTCTGGACGAACCTCGCCATCGGCGCGGTTCTCGCAACTCTCGTAATGTTTCTGTTCCTGCGCACCTTGTCGGGAACACTAATCGGCGTCATCGGCATTCCGATCTGTACGATCGCAGCCTTCCTCGGCCTTTTGCTATTCGGGCGCACCATCAACGTCATCTCGCTCGCAGGCGTTGCGTTTGCCATCGGCATGACAGTCGACAATTCCATTGTCGTGCTCGAAAGCATCGAATACGAGCGGCGGCGGGGCCTTGACCGAATGCAGGCCGCGATCGAGGGGGTACGCAAGGTTTGGCCCGCTGTGATCGCATCCACGATGACAACCGTGCTAGTGTTCGTCCCCATCGTCTTCATCGAGGAAGAAGCAGGGCAGCTTTACTCTGACATTGCGATTGCGGTCGCTGCGTCCGTATTGGCTTCGATGCTCGTAGCCATCACGGTGATCCCGACAGCCTGCGCACGCATCGACATTGCAGGAAAGAATAAGCAGACCGGGAGCATGCTCGAAGCGGGTTCAACCACGCTCGTCGGCTGGCTCGTGAAAAGCCGCGTACGCGCCGTGATGTGTATTGCGGTGATCACTGGATTGGGCACCGCCGTCATCACGTATTTGACTCCGCCCGCAGAATATTTGCCCGAGGGCGAAGAGCCAAAGGTCTTCGCCAGAATGAACGCGCCGCCCGGCTACAATCTCGAAACGATGCACCAACTCGGCTTGGGATTGCAGACTGAACTCCTGCAGTACGTCAACGACGACCCTGAGCGTTTCAAGCGCGGAGAAGTCCCCTTCCCAGCTCTCAAATACGTTTTTTTGAGAGTGAATGCCGAAGGTCTTCGCATCATCGGTGAAACAGTCGATCCCGCTGATATAGAACCGTTTATGACGGCTATATCGGCCAAGTATCAGACCTACGCCGGTATGCAGGCCTTCGCCTCGCGAGGCTCAATCATTACCAGCAATGATGGGGGGACGCGCAGTGTAAGCCTTGATATTTCCGGCCCGAGGCTTGAAGACATTTTTGCGGTCGCCGCAGCCGCATACCGCCGAGCGGAGGAAGTCTTCAACAACCCACGGATTCAAGCCGATCCGCCTACGCTAACCCTCTCGCAGCCCCTCGTGGAAATACGGCCCAATTGGCAACGTGCTGCAGAGCTTGGCATGGCCGCCAATGATCTCGGCTTTACCGTCGCAGCACTGACCGACGGCGCCTTTGCCGGATATTTCTATCAAGACGACGAGAAGATCGATCTCTACTTCTACGCGCACGATCCCTCCAACGTCGCCGTCGAAAATATCGAGAAGCTGCCCGTTTACACACCGCAAGGAACGATGGTGCCGCTGTCCGCACTCGCGGACGTACGCGAAACTGTCGATACGAGCACCATCCGGCGCATAAACGGAAGACGAACGGTGACACTCAACATCATCCCCCCGCCGTCCATTGCGCTTGAAACCGGCGTTGAAATCGTCGAGCGGGAAGTCGTCGAGCATTTACGGCGAACCGGCCAAATTCCGCAGAACATTGCTCTCGACATCTCAGGGGCAAGCGACCAACTGGAACGCACGCGTGATGCGCTCTCCGGCAACTACGTGGTGGCCATCATCATCATCTATTTGTTGCTGGTCGCAGTCTTCAGCCACTGGGGCTATCCGATACTGATTATGACGACGATACCTCTCGGCATCGCAAGCGGCATTGTCGGGCTGGCGCTCATGAACTTGGCTGGCGCGGCCTTGCCTTCAATTGGACTGACGGGCTTCCATCAGCCCTTCGACATGATCTCGATGCTGGGCTTCCTGATCCTGATGGGAACAGTGGTAAACAACCCAATTCTTGTCGTGGACCGTACGTCATATAACGTTCGGGAGATGGGCATGGACGCGCGGCAAGCCGTCACTGAAGCGGTTCAATCCCGTATACGCCCCATCACAATGACAACCCTGACGACGATCATCGCCTTGGCGCCACTCGTCTTCATCCCCGGCGCCGGAACCGAGCTTTATCGCGGCGTTGGAGCGATCGTTCTGTTCGGGATTCTCGGCAGCACGATCGTCACCTTGACGTTCCTGCCGTCGCTCACAGCTCTTGTGTTTCAGTACATCCGCTCGCCGTCTACTGCGAGCGGCGCGGAGACCTCCAAAGCCTGATGACTATCGGCGCACCGCCGGTGCGAGACGTTGCCCGCTTAAAAGCGTCGCAAGCGAATTTCGCGATGGCTTGAGATTGAGGAGTTGTCAGACTTGTACCAGCTGGCCGATCAGTCAGGCCACGCCTTCAATGACATCTCCACCACGTTCAGGAGATCCGCGTGCGACGCGCCACCTGACGCTTGAACCGACATGCCCTGAACAACCGTCTCCACATAGCGTGCAAGAGAAGCCGGATCGCTTTCAGGCGACAAGTCACCCTCCACTTTGGCCCGTTCAAGTCGTGCGCGAAGCGCTGTTTCACTGGCGGACCGGCGTGAGCACAGCTCATCCTTGATGGACTGTGCGGCTTCACCACACGACAAAGCGCCCTGGACGGCAAGACAACCACGTGGGTTACAGGGATCCGTCAAGCTCTTGGCTGCGCTTGTAAGGAGTCGCTCAACCACGGCGCGGGCGGTGGGCTCTTCCAATGCGGCACGTTGGAGTGCACCCGGCCCGGTCTCGACATAACGGTCCAAGGCGAGGCGGAATAACTCCTCCTTGTTGCCGAACGCGGCATAGAGGCTCGGGCGATTGATGCCCATGGCCTCGGTTAGATCGGACAAAGACGTTCCTTCATAGCCCCGACTCCAGAAAACGTGGAGGGCCTTATCTAGCGCTTTGTCAGTATCGAATTCTCTCGGACGGCCTTTCTGCACCGCTCTTCTCCTTTCTTGAACGAACCCCCTATACCATTAACATACTCATCGATACAAATAGTGATTGACAGCCCGGATGCCAGACCTATATGTGTACCGCACAGTACAAATATAGAGCACGAGGCATACAATGTCACATTCCCTCAAAGGTAAGGTTGCTCTTGTCACAGGAGCATCTCGCGGAATCGGCGCAGCAGCGGCATACGCACTCGCCGACGAAGGCGCCCACGTCGCAATCAGTTACGCAGCCTCAGCAGACAAGGCTGAGGCCGTCGTTCGCGAACTTGAAAAGAAAGGTGTCAAGGCCGCAGCTTTCAAGGCTGACCAAGCCAATCCCACAGAGGCGGCTGGTCTCGTAAAGGCTGTCGTCGACAAATTTGGTCGCCTGGACATCCTCGTCAACAACGCCGGTGTGTTCGTGACCGGTGCGGTCGGCGACGACGCGAACAATGACTACAACGCACTTGATCGCCAGCAGGCCATCAACGTGAACGGCGTTGTTGCGGCCATTCGCGAAGCATCCAAAGTCCTAAGCGATAACGGCCGGATCATCACAATCGGGTCCGCCATTGCAACGCGCGTCGGTTTTCCAAATCTCGCCGACTACGCGGCGACGAAGGGCGCTATCGTTGGTTACACAAAGGGCATCGCGCGCGACCTCGCATCGCGCAACATCACAGTCAACGTGGTGCAACCCGGCGCTGTTGATACGGACATGAACCCGGCGGACGGTGATTTTGCCAGTCACCTTAATGCCGTGACGGCCCTCGGTCGGTACGGTCGCCCGGAAGAAATCGCAGCAGGCGTAGCATTCCTCGCAAGCCCAGCGGCTTCGTATGTAACCGGCACCGTCCTGACAATCGACGGGGGTTACACAGCCTAATTCCCTAAGTCGCCCCCAACCACTTCTGGAGGATCCGGCACTCAGCCAAGTGTCCTGATCTACCGCCTCTCACATCACTTACACCCATGTCCCGGCGTGCCGAACGACAGCGACCTCCGCTGACGCTCGACACACCGAACGGGGAACTGTTGCCCGACAGCAGCCAATCAAAAAGTCACAAGAGGCAGTCATGAGCCGCAATCAATTCCTGCTCCGCGTCTTCGCCGGCGAAGCCGTTCTCATCGTCTTGTTCAGCGTCCTCATCCTAGGCAGCAGCTGAAACAGAACGCTCGCTGCCACAACAACAAACGGTCCCAAACGGAGCCCATAAGAGATGATCCGATCCCCCGCCTTTATAGCCCTAGGGCTTGCCTTCCTCGTGGCCATCGCGATGGTGCTTGCTGGCTGCGACCTCAACGAGACCAAAACCGCCGCCGCATCCCCTGCGCCACCGCAGGTCGTCGCTGTAGCGCCGACAGTCAAAAAAATCACCGAGTGGGACGAATACACAGGACGGTTCACCGCCGTTGAAAGTGTCCAGGTCCGAGCGCGTGTAAGCGGCTACCTCACCGCCATTCACTTCAAGGATGGCCAGCTCGTAAAAGAGGGTGACTTGCTGTTCACGATCGATCAGCGACCCTTCAAACTGGCAGTCGCATCCACGCAAGCCGATGTCGGGGCTGCGGAAGCCGCACTGGAATTCGCTCGCCAGGAACTGTCTCGCGCGGCAGCGTTGCGTCCGTCGCAGACCGTACCTGAGCGGCTTTATGACGAGCGCGCGTCAGGCGTCCGGCAGGCCGAAGCACGCGTCCTCACCGCGAAAGCTGCGTTGGACCGCGCGCTGCTCGACCTGGAGTTCACGGAAATCCGTGCACCCGTTTCTGGGCGCATCGACAGTCATAAGGTCGACGTCGGCAACTTGATCGGCGGCGGCGGAATTGACGCCACGGTTCTCACTGACATCGTGTCTCTGGACCCCATCCACGTGGTTTTCGACGTCGATCAGAACGCATACCTGAAATACGTCCGCGCCGCGCGGAATGGCACGCGGCCAAGTTCACGCGAAGCCCCCAACCCAGTTCAAATTGCACTGCCAGACGATAAGGGATTTCCCCATTCCGGAACCATGGACTTTCTGTCCAATCAGGTGGATCGGGCAAGCGCAACGGTTCGGGCGCGCGCCATCGTGAGTAACCAGGATCTCGTCTTCACTCCTGGACTGTTCGCACGCGTTAAGCTTATCGCGAGCGGTGCTTACGATGCCGTGTTGATCCCAGACGAAGCCATCGCCACCGACCAAGCTTCCCGCGTCGTCTACGTCGTTAAAAATGGCAAGGCCGAACTGCGCAATGTCACGCTAGGGCCCATCGTCGACGGCCTACGCGTCATTCGCACCGGCATTACGCCCAGCGATATTGTGGTGACCTCCGGCCTGCAGCGCATTCGAGCCGGCCAGGAAGTCGCCATCAGCTCTACCCCCTCCGAGCCCGATATCAAAACTGCTCGCATTACCTCTGAGGAGATCGCCCGATGACACTCGGTCGCTACTTCATTGATCGGCCGGTATTCGCGATCGCCTTGTCGATCGCTACCCTGATCATCGGAGCCGTCGCCGCAAGCCGGCTCCCAATTTCCCAGTACCCAGAAGTTATTCCGCCAACAGTGACGGTGTCAGCTCAATACCCCGGCGCCAACGCTAAAACGATTGCCGACACGGTCGCGACGCCAATTGAGCAAGAAGTGAACGGCGTCGACGACATGCTCTACATGCAGTCTCAATCAACTCAGGACGGTCGCCTCAGTCTCACTGTGACATTCCGCATCGGAACCGATTTGGACAAAGCGCAGATGCTGGTTCAGAACCGCGTTGCACTCGCCGAACCTCGCCTTCCCGAGGTCGTTCGGCGCATCGGCGTCACGGTAGAGAAAAACTCACCCGATTTCCTTCTTGTTGCCCAGCTCATTTCTCCCGACAATAGCCGCGACCAGCTCTATCTATCCAACTACGCGACCCAACGAATTGTCCCGGTTCTCAGCCGGTTGTCCGGCATCGGCAGCGTCCAGATACTGGGTGCACGCGACTACGCAATGCGCGTGTGGTTGGACCCTGACAAAGTCGCTGAAATGGGCTTGTCGGCATCGGAAGTTGTAGAAGCTTTGCGCGCCCAGAACGTACAGGTTGCAGGCGGCGTTCTCGGCCAGCCGCCAGTTCCGACGGATCGCGCCTTTCAACCGTCTTTGACTGTCCAAGGCCGCTTCATCGAACCCCAAGAGTTCGAGCAAATCATTGTCAAGCGCACCGACGACGGCCGTGTCGTGCGTCTGCGCGATATCGCACGGACCGAACTCGGTGCCCGCAACTACGGCACTAATGCCTACATCAACGACACTCCCGTGGTCGCGCTGCTCGTCTTCCAGCGACCCGGCACCAACGCGCTCGATGCCTCGACGTCTATTCAATCGACGATGGCGAAATTGGCGGAAGGTTTTCCATCCGGTGTCGATTATCGGATGACCTATAATCCAACCGAATTCTTCGTCCGGACATCCATCGAAGCGTTGGAACACACCATCTACGAGGCCATCGCCCTCGTCGTCTTCGTGGTCATCCTCTTCTTGCAAAGCGGAAGAGCCACGATCATTCCGCTTCTGGCTATTCCAGTATCTCTTGTTGGAACGTTCGCCGTCATGGCGGCGCTCGGTTACACCATCAATACCCTGACACTGTTCGCATTGGTGCTGGCCGTTGGCATCGTTGTCGACGACGCCATCGTCGTCGTCGAAAACGTCGAACGCTATCTACGCGAGGGATTGTCACCCAAGGAAGCTGCGCGCAAGACCATGGACGAAGTGGGCGGGGCACTGATTTCAATCGCACTCGTGCTGACGTCGGTGTTCGTTCCAACCATGTTCCTCGATGGCATCTCTGGTGAGTTCTTCCGGCAGTTTGCCGTAGTGATCGCAGTCGCGACGTTGATCTCGGCGTTCAACTCGCTGACCTTGAGTCCTGCCCTAGCTGGGTTGCTTCTCAAAAAGCACGACACCCATACGCGCCGTCCGAGTATCTTGGCCAGACTGCTTCAGCCCCTCATCAACGGCTTCAATACTTTCTTCGACAAGTTGGCTTCCGGATACGCCGCACTAACGCGACAAGCGATCCGCAGGACGGGTTTCATGTTGGTGCTCTACGCGGGATTGATCGCGGCGGCTGTCTGGGCGTTCGTCCAGGTTCCGCGCGGCTTCGTCCCCGCTGCGGACCAGGGCTATCTCATTGCCTTGGTTCAGTTGCCGCCAGGCGCATCCTTGCAGCGGACAGACGACATCGTTCGCGAAGTGGGAGCCCGCTCCCGCCAAATTCCAGGAGTGGAGTGGGCACACATGTTCCCAGGCCAAAATCTGGCAACCGGAACACAGAGCAGCAGCGCTGGCGTGGTCTTCGTCCAGCTGGAGGATTTTAAAAAACGCCATGACAAATCAAAATCCGCAACGGCAATCCAAGCCGAGCTGAACAAGCGTTTCGCCGATATCGCAGGTGCCCAGATTACAATCATCGCACCTCCGACGATCCGTGGCATTGGCGCATCCGGCGGCTTCTCATTGCGGGTGCAGGATCTCAACAACCACGGCTCTGTAGCGCTCGAAGATGCCACCCAGAAACTGTTGGCTGCGCTCAGGGCGGATCCTCGAATTGCGTTTACGTTCACGCCGTTCAACGCGTCGGCGCCGGAGTACTTCTTCGACATCGACCGCACGCAAGCTGAGATGCTCGGCGTCGCCGTAGCAAGCGTCCACGAAACCCTCGAAACCTATCTCGGCAGCAGCTACGTCAATGACTTTAACCTCTCCGGACGCACGTATCAGGTAATCGCCCAGGCGGAGGGCCGGAACCGTCTCGATATCGAGCAAATTAGCAGGCTCAAAACGAAGGGCGACTCCGGTGCGATGGTTCCGCTGGGGTCGATTGCGACCTTCAAGACCCAAGCCGCACCCGATCGCGTGCCACGCTATAACTTGTTCCCAACCGCTGAAGTCATTGGGTCCGCAGTCCCGAATGTAAGTTCTGGCGCCGCACTCGATCTGGTGGAGGAAATCGCAGCAAAGACCTTATCGAGCGATTACGCCATCGAATGGACCGAGCTGTCCTATCAGCAGCGTTTGGCCGGAGGCGGTATTGTGATCTTCCTCCTGAGCGTGGTCTTCGTCTACCTCGTCCTGGCCTCACAATACGAAAGCTGGTCGTTGCCACTTGCCGTCATCCTGATCGTTCCAATGTGCTTACTCTCAGCAATCGGCGGCGTGATGTGGCTGGGCCAGGACAACAACATTCTGACGCAGGTGGGCCTCGTTGTTCTCGTTGGCTTGGCCGCAAAGAACGCAATCCTGATCGTCGAGTTTGCACGTGACCTCGAAGCTCATGGCCAATCCATTGACGATGCCGTCGTGGAGGCTGGCCGCTTGCGGTTGCGTCCGATCTTGATGACATCGCTGGCGTTCATTCTCGGCGTTGTGCCACTGATGATCGCTGAAGGTGCCGGCGCAGAACTACGCCACGCCATTGGTACAGCGGTATTCTTTGGGATGCTCGGCGTCACCGTATTCGGCCTGTTCTTTACGCCGGTCTTCTACGTGACGGTGCGCCGTCTGCTCACCCGCAGACAAGCAACAAATCAAAGCCAAGGATCAATCTCTGCTGATCCCGTGCACACCTAGAAAGAACACAATGATCATGCGCCGCGCTGACGGAAGAAGATGCCGATAGCGCGGCGCAAAGAGATAAATCGCTGCCTAGAAAAGGGACATCTGCGCACAAATTAATAAAACTAGAAATCTGCAATTCGATTATCCGATTTTAAATGAGTGACAGCTAAAGTATGAGGGATTTCTGTCATCTAGAGCAATTGTCCCGAAAAGGCTGGTGTATCGCCCCATGAACGAACACCGAAAATCCCGTAGAACCCACACTAAGAAGCTGGCCAAGATTGTCTTTGACGACGGCCGCACTCCCCTGAATTGCATCATACTCGACACGTCAGAAGGCGGCGCGCGCCTTCTTATGGAGAGCAATGAGGAACTTCCTGACCAATTTTTTCTGTTCAGAAGAGCTGAGTTGTCACTTCGCGAAGCCACCGTCGTCCGCCGTGCCTATAAAACGGTGGGTGTCCGGTTGTCGGAACCGCTTTCCGCAACCAGCGAACGTGCACGCGCCTTAAAACACCTGAAGGACCTTTCCCCCGTCTTCACGTGACGTCCGATACCATAGCCATAAGATTGCGGCCTCTAGCGAACAGATCGTTAGAGGCCGCGATGGTTTTGAAAATGCTTGATGCGTCCTCTAACGCTACTGCGGCGCCGATTTCAACTCCTCCACCAGCAAGCGCGTTTCATCAGCCCGCGGTTTTGAAAACGGCGCCAGTATCCGAAATGTAATCGGCGTCAGGAAGAGCGTGAAGATCGTCGCAAACCCCAAGCCGCCGATAATCACCCAGCCCAAAGCCAAACGCGACTCCGCACCGGCACCCGTCGCGAATATCAGGGGGAGCGCACCCAAGACGGTCGACGCCATCGTCATCATCACGGGCCGCAACCGGGTCGTCGCCGCATCACGGATCGCAGTATCGACGTCCGCGCCTTCATCCCGGCGCAGGTTTGCGAATTCAACAATCAAAATACCGTTCTTCGCCATCACACCCACGAGGAGAACAAGCCCAATCTGGCTATAAACATTGAGCGTCCCACCGGTGAGCTGGATAGCGAAGACCGCAGCCGCCAAACCAAATGGAACGGTCAGGAGAATGACGAGCGCGCTGACAATACTCTCAAACTGCGCAGCCAAAACCAGGAAGACAATGATAAGCGCGATGGAGAAAACCAGTGCCGTGTTTTCGCTCGTTTCCGATAGCGTCCGTGCTTCACCGAGCAGGATAATTGACATGTTCGGATCCATAAGCGGGGCGGCCACCGTCCGCATCGTTGCCACCGCGTCACCGAGCACGACATCCTGATTCAACGACGCGGTGATCGGCACGGACCGTTGTCGATCCTCACGGCTTAAGCTTGGAGCAATAGCCACCTCCTCCATTGTCACAAGGGAGGACAAGGTGATGAAGCTACCATCCGATGCTTTGACGAAAAGATTTTCAAGGTCCGAAGGATCATTGATCGGGCGCCCACCCGCCTTGACCTGCACTTCAACGATCTCATCGTCAATGAAGAGATCCGCCGCCTTGCCATAGTCCACCATCGTGTTGATCAGGCTTGTGATGGTGTCGATCGACACGCCGAGTGTCGTCGCCGCCTCGCGGTTGATGCGAACGGAAAGCTGCGGTTGCGTGGTGTCGTAATCAGTCCGCGCGTTACGAAAGCCGGGCGTCTCAGAAAGTTTGTTTGCAATCTTAAGAGCAACATCGGCAAGCCGGTCATAGTTCGGCCCTGCAACCGCAAACCTCAGGCCCTGTCCTCCACCACGTATACCAAGACTGTTTGGTGACAACAGTGAAACCGTTATACCCGGTATGGACGCGAAGCGGCGTTGAAGCTCAGCTTGTATCTCCTGCTGGCTACGTGATCTCTCCGACCAAGGTGCGAGCGGTGCAATCACAAAAGCCCGGTTCACCCCACCGCGACCGATCATCGCCAACACATCGGTCACCTCTCCACGATCCTTGAGTTCGTGAAGAACGGCCTCGACGCGCTCTGTCTTCTGCGCTGAATACTGGAGATTGCTGCCTTGCTGCGTCCCAAGACGGATAAGCACAACGCCACGATCCTCCGTCGGCGTGATCTCCTTAGGCAAGTTCTCGTACGCAAACCAGCCCAGAGCAGCAAAGCCGAGGCAAAGTGCAATGACGAGATAACGCAACTTCAAACACAGATTGAGAATTGCACCGTAAGCGGCGGACCCCAGCGCTCCCACGCCTCCCAACAGGCCTTTGCGTGTTTCTCCATCAGAGATCGAGACCCCGGTTCCAAGCTTCGATGCCAACATCGGGCAAAGGATCAACGCCACCGCAGACGAAATCGTCACCGCGAAGGCCAGCACAAATCCGAACTCGGAGAACAGGTTGCCCACGATGCCCGGCATAAACGAAATGGGCACAAACACAGCCGCGAGCGTCGCCGTGGTGGAAAGAACGGCGAAGACGATCTCCTTCGTTCCGAGAACCGCGGCCGCGCGAGGACCTGCGCCCATCGCTCGCCGTCTGGCTATGTTTTCAAGAACCACAATAGCGTCGTCGACAACGAGGCCCGTCGCGACCACGAGCGCCAAAAGCGTCAGTAGGTTAATCGAAAACCCTGCCATCCATATCGCGGCTAACGTGCCGATAAGCGATACAGGGATCGCCAACGCCGGCGCCACCGTCGCACGCACCGACTGCAGAAAGGCAAAAATGATCAAGATCACAATTGCCGTCGCCAACAAAAGGCTGATGAAAACTTCCGAGATGGACTCACGTATGAACGTCGCGTCATCAGACGTGATCGCGATGGTCACGCCTTCGGGCAATGATTTGCGAAGCTCTTCGACCGCGGCGCGCACACCATCGGAGATGCGGATCGTGTTCGCTTGCGCCTGACGGATGATCTCCATTCCGATGGCGGTTTCCCCATTGAGACGGGTCACGGCGGTCGCCTCTTGAAACGCCCACCGGACAAAGGCAACGTCGCCAACCTTCGTGTGTGAATTGATCTCTAAGGCGCTCACATCTGTTGGAGACATAACGGGCGCTTCCGCACGAACGAGAAGCTGCTGCGTCTCGTTTTCAAGAGCACCTGATGGCGTGACCACAGAAGCTTTGTTGATCGCGGCGATGAGATCCTGAAGGCTTAAGCCACGTCCCGCCAGAGCGACGAGCGACGCCCTCACCTCGATGGTCTTGGCACGTAAGCCGTAGGAGTTGGCAGCCGCGACGCCCTCAACGGCAGCAAGACGATCCTCGATGATGTTTTCGACGTAGTCCGTAAGCTCACTTTCGGAAAGCGTCGTCGAAGAAACGGCTATCCGAATGATCGGCGAAGCATCCGAGTCAGCTTTAATCACGCGGGGTTCTTCATCCATATCGTCGGGCAGTTGATTGGTGATCCCGGCAACGGCATCACGCACGTCCATCGCCGCAGTTTCCATATTCGTCTCACTGGAGAACTCGATGGAAACGCGGCTCGAGCCGTACGAGGACGTTGACGATATGCCGGTAATCCCCTGCACCCGAGACACAGCACTTTCGATGATCGCCGTGATTTGAGCATCCATACTTTCCGGTGTTGCCCCGGGATAACTCGCGCGCACCGTAACGACGGGACGGTCAACGTCAGGAAGCTCGCGAATTTCGATAGATTGCAGAGCCGCGACACCGGCAATGATGATCAACAGATTGACCACCAAGGCGAGAATCGGCCGGCGAATAAAGACGCCAACCCATCCCCCATCATCCGGTTTCGAGCTTGATTGCGAGCCTTCGGGCGCAGCGGTCATCGTCTGAATTCCAAAGTTGTTCCGAGGGAAGCGTTCACGACACCAGGAAGGCGCTCGTTAGGAGTTTTGCGGATTGACGGTTTGTCCCGCGCGCAGAAAGCCACCGCCTTCATGCACAACTTTATCGCCGGCCTCGAGATCGGCCTCGACAAGCACGCGGCCGCCGTTACGTGCAAGGATTACGGCATCGACGCGTTCGACGGTGTTCTCCCCAGTCAAGCGCCAGACAAATGCACCCGCGCGATCCCATTGAATCGCGAGACCAGGAAGCTCTGGAGCCTCTTCGCCAGGGAGGCGGATGCTGACAGAAAAGGTTGACCCCGGGATGAGGGAAAGATCTGTATTCGGGATTTCGGCGCGGACCCGCAATGTCCGTGAAACTGGGTCGATGCGCGTACCCACAGCCTGTACTTTGCCATTGGAAACATCACCTGTTCGCGCGATCGGGTTGGCCCGAACCGGCAACCCAATCTTGACCGAGGACGCGACCGCTTCCGGCACCGTGAATTCGATGATCAAGGTAGATCGATCGTCGATCGTGGCGATCGCATCACCAACAGCAACGTAATCACCAGGTTGCAAGTTCGTCAGTCCCATGACACCTGCAAAGGGAGCCCGGATGGTCATCTGATCGAGCTGGTAACGCGCCGCGCGTAGCGCAGCATCGGCGACTTTGAGCGCGGTTTCAGCCTCCGACTTCGCCACGCGGGTAATGGAACCGGAACTGAGCTGATTGTATCTTTCGACGGTATCAAATGCCTGGGCGCGCTGAGCCTCGGCTGTTTCAACGGCAATAGCCTCCGGCTCCGATAAGAGCTTTAATAGAGGCTCGTCCGCTGAGACCTTGGACCCACCTTCAAAAAATACATCCGACACCACACCAGCCACCCGAGCCGTAAGCGTCACTTCCTGACGTGCGCGGCTTGACCCGACTGCGGCAACACGGTCATTGCGTGGCCGCATAGACACGTCGACAAACGTGATTGCCGGAGGTTCATCCCCGCCGCGACGGCGTTGCGCTTCGGCAGGCGGAGCGAAAAACGAGGCCGCCAACAAGAAGACGGCGGCCGTATAAATCACGTTCTGCCCGTAACCACGAGTAGAACCAGGAAAAATCCCAATCATCCGGTGACCCTCAAGGTGTGCCCTATTGCGCGGTACTAGTCGCCGAGACACGACCAACCGTCAATTCAAACAGCACAACGAGAAAGCCCGGCAAAATCCGTTGCACGCATCATCACGATGAATTGTGCAACGGATACGGAGCGTGTAAATCCACGCTTAGGACAACAGAAAATACGGAAGGGACCCCGGGGCCTCGATTTACTCACCCCAGCGACATGCGGGCGATCTGAGCAGGCACCGTCAGCGTGGTGCGAGGGTGTTCCCGCCTGTTAAAAGAAAATGTCGTCGAGGCTCGTTTCCAGCTCCAACGGTGCGGTGACGGCCTGACTATCCGGAGCCGCACCCAACAATAGATCATGCAAGCGACGCTCACTGTCCATCGTATAACGGGCGCGCAACTTACCCATGAAGGCCTGATCGAACCCGGAAGCTGCCGTCTTCTGAACATTTGTCGGAGCAATCACCTGGAATTCGCGCAGAACCGCCCGCCAGGTGTCCGCAAACTCACGACGTCCGGAAACGCTTCGAATTGTTTCATCCAAAAGAGAAATCGTCCGAGGCCCGGCGGACGACATCGTCTCTACGCATGCCCGCATGCGGCCAACGGCCGTTTCAAACAAGGCGATAGCGTCCCGTGCGCCTTGGCCGAGAGCCGAGGCGTTATCAGCCGCCGCTGCCGAACGTCGTTCAACGAGTCGCTGCGCGAGCATATCAACCTCAGCCAACTCGGTCATAATCGACTCCGCCGCTTCCACCGTCGCTTCCGCCAGAGAACGCAGGTTCTGTGCCACAACCATCAATGCATCACCCTGATCCCCCAACTGACTGCACTGAATAACAGTGTTGAGGCTGAGCATACGGATGCGCAGCTCGATATCGCGGATAGTCTCGACGTGTTCAGCCATTGCCGCCACCATCGCACCAACCGATTTCGCAACTTCTCCGGTAATTTTCTGTAAGCCAGCATGCGTCTTCTCAAAATCGTCGAACAAAACGCAGATTTCGCGAAGGTCGTCGATCAACGCCGCCAAGGCCGTACCACTCTTTGAAAACAGCTGCTCTGCTTCTTCGCTGTTCTCCCTCAAAACCGCGGCCGTATCTTCTGCAAGCTGGCCGAGTATCTGTGCGAGTCCCGCGACTTGTTCATCAAAGTCCGAAATAGCTTCATCCAGTTGCTCAGCTTGAATACCGAGAACTACGGAAATGGTATTGGAACCAAGTGTCGGATCGCTAGCCGACTTCTCCGTGTCGTTGGAATAGTCGTCAAGCATACCCAGCGCTTCTTCAATATGCTCCACGCGTTGGCGCGTAATATCCCCGATCTGAAGAGCTGCGACAGCCTCTCCTACTCGTGCCGTGAGACGGCTGAGAGAGGCGGCATGATCTCCGGCCTTATCCGCGGCTCTCGAACGGTGCTGTGTAAGGATAGAAAGATGTTCGCTCAATTTGCCCGAGACATGATTGAGCGTCGCTTCGTGCCGAACAGCAAAAGCAGCATTCGCCGAACGAGCGACTGCAAGACCAGCTCCTAGTCCCTCGAATGAACGGGAAAATGCGGAAACGGCACCTTCGACGCTGCGGCCTAATTCGGCCATATCCGTTGTGGAAGCGTCAAACGTCCCATGTGCGCCCTTGATCCCCGCAGCGACGACACGCGCGTTGACCGCAATAAAGCGGATGGCACGCACCGCCTCCCGCAAATCGGTGAGAGGCTTTTTCACGCGTCCGGCAGTGCTCGTCAGCTGAACAATATCGTCCTGCTCGGCAGAGTGCGCCACCACCAACTCTGCCAACTGCTCGCGAATTGCCTCCAGCATCTCGATGGCGGACTCAAACTCTGCGCTCTGCAGTTCCGCAGGCATATTCTCATGGGCGTCAGCGATTTGGCGCAGCTGACTTGTGCAGCCAATCAGCCTCCCACCCATCTCGGTAAAGGTCTGCTCAATCGTATCGCGCGGCTCCGCAAGCTGTTTCCTCTTCCCAGCAAATGAGACCGCTCGCGGGTCGAACGACGAGGCTGACACAGCTAGATTCTCAGACTTACTCACGATGCACACGCCTCCGGGCTACGCCGGACGTCCTCTGTAATCTGACGGGCTATACGATCTAGGGGTAAAATCTTTTCGGCCGCGCCCAACGCGATCGCTTCTTTCGGCATTCCGAATACGACGCAGGTCGCCTCATCCTGCGCGACTGTGCGCGCACCGGCAGAGCGCATTTCCAGAAGTCCATGCGCACCATCATCACCCATCCCCGTGAGCAAAATGCCCATCGCGTTCGCCCCCGCGGCCTGGGCCGCAGACCGGAACAGGACGTCTACAGATGGCCGATGCCGTGACACGTGCGGACCATCTTTGATGACGACCCGGTATTGCTTCCCAAGCCGCTCCAGCAACATATGATGATTGCCAGGTGCGATAAGAGCGCGACCGGGAATGACGGGATCCCCCGTTTCGGCTTCTTTGACCGCAATCCGGCAAAGTCCATCAAGCCGCTCGGCGAAAGATGCCGTAAACCGCTCCGGCATGTGCTGAACGATGACGATGCCAGGACAATCCACAGGCAGAGCCGTCAGAACCGCCCGCAAAGCTTCCGTCCCGCCGGTAGAAGCCCCGATAGCAATGATCCTATCGGTGATCAAACCGGGCCGTTTGCGCAGGGTAACGTGGGGAATGATCGCATCCGCTGTAAGCTTCTTCTCGATCTTGACCGGCTGAACAACACGCCGCCGGACACCAATCCGGGCATGAGCGGCGGCGCGGGCCACGTCACAGATACGCATCCGTGAATCAGAAAGCGCCTGCGCCGTATCAACGCGCGGCTTTGTAATGACATCGACGGCACCGGCTTCGAGTGCCTGCATGAACGCCGTCGAACCCTCAGCCGTCAGCGTTGAGCAGATCACGACCGGAATAGGTCGCTGAGCCATAATTCGGCGCAGGAATGTGAGGCCATCCATGCGCGGCATTTCAATGTCCAGGAACATGACATCGGGAATCTCATCGCGCATGCGCTCGGCCGCCTTATAGGGATCCGACGCCGTTGCCATAACTTCGAGATCCGGTGCGCTCGATATGATGTCGGAAAGAGCACGTCGCACGGTGGCGGAGTCATCGACAATAAGAACCCGAATTTTCTCCGATGACGCCGACTTGGCCAATCTGTCGACCATCAACCCCTCCCCCGCTCACGCATCATATTGGAATACGCCTGGCGCCCACTGACGCAGGGACATATTAGTGCCAATCATTGATTCGGAATGACCGAGAATAATGAAGCCGCCTGGACGTAAATGCCCCATGAGCCGGCGCACCACAGCTTCCTGTGTCGCCTTTTCAAAATAGATGAGCACATTGCGCAGGAAGATGACGTCCACATCCCGATCGATGGAATAGCGGTCATCCATAAGGTTGAGTTTACGGAACTGTACCCGGCGGCGTAGCTCCGGAACCATTCGGACGTCCCTCGTGTGGGAAGGAGAGCGCCCACGCATAAGATAGCGCTCCTGAAATTCCGGCGGCACCGGCACCACCATCTCGGCGGGATAGACAGCTAGATCAGCCGCAGCCAAAATGCGCGTAGAGATATCCGTCCCAAGAACGGCAAAATCAAACGCCTTCGTTTGCTCGGCCAAGTTCGCCATCACCATCGCAATGGTATACGCTTCAGCGCCGTTCGAACTGGCGGCACTCCAGAACTTGAGCCTCGGCCTTCCACCCCTCGGACGCCGCGCAAGAAGTGATGGTAAGAGTTTATTTTCCAGAACTTTAAAATGCTCAGGCTCACGGAAGAAATCCGTCTTGTTTGTTGTCACGGCATCAATGACGTGGACAAGTTCTGTGGCGAGCCCGTTCTGGTCAAAGAGAAATCGGCAATAGGCCGTAAGGCTTGGGTGACCCAATGTACGCATGCGCTTACGCAAGCGCCCCTCAACCATAAGCCGCTTAGCATTCGGCAACTTGATGCCCACCTTGCCGCTGATAAGCGACGCGATGCGACGAAAATTCGCCTCGCTCAAGCGGTCATAGCCCAGCGCTTCCTCCGCTGGGTCTTCAAGAAGCAAAGCCTGTGACACGACAACCCCCGAAAGTCTGGAACTCGCTAAGAGCTCCATCAGAGACACATATGGAGAATGAGAAAGGGAAGGATCGCGGAGCACATCGATGCACTCCGCGAAGTATTTCTAGGCCGCCCGTCCATCAGCCTGATTAGACGGAGCGATGACGGAGATTTCGCTAGCCTCAAAGAGCCGGTTTAAATCGAGAACTGTAACAAACGCACGGTGCCGCCGGCCGATTCCCGCGATGAACTCAGACCGCCATTTGACCCCAATCTCCGGCGGCGGTTCGAGGTCGGGCTCATCGAGCACCGTAACCTCAAATACGCGGTCAGTTTTGAGACCAAACGTAAGCTCACGCCCTGAGACCGTGACATTGAGCACGATGATACGCGTGTTCTCAGTGTCCTCG
The DNA here is from genome assembly GCF_025698805.1 of Filomicrobium sp. Lineage (NCBI taxonomy): Bacteria > Pseudomonadati > Pseudomonadota > Alphaproteobacteria > Hyphomicrobiales > Hyphomicrobiaceae > Filomicrobium > Filomicrobium sp. The sequence goes on along the minus strand of NZ_JAILWT010000006.1, from coordinate 178,435 downwards.
CTCGCGTCGAAGCCCAGCTTCCGGCAGAGATCAACCACCGGTACGCCCTGCCCTCTCACATCGATCATTCCGAGAAGATAGTCGGGTGCATGCGGCAGACGGGATACGAGTTGTACTTCCAAAATCTCTTGCACCCGCTCGACTGGCACCGCGAGCAATTCGCTCGCGATGCCAAGGGTGACATATTGGGCCATGTCAGCCATGAGTGTCCCCCTTTACGCCGCACCCTGGCGTTTGAACTCAGCGTCGAGTTCGTCGGAACCCTCACCCATGTCGAACGAGAAGCCACCATTTGCTTTCGCCGGACGCTTGGCTGCAATCTGTGGAGCTGCAGCTTTAACCGCATCCTGCAGAGCCGCGACTCCCGACTTAGCGGAAGGTGTCATACGACGTGCGCCCTGCGTCTTGCTGGCTGTGCGAACTTTCGCGGACACAACTGAGGTTTCATCCAGCTTGAAGTAGCTGATTGAATTCTGCAGCTGCTCTGCCTGAGTAGCGAGTTCCTCCGCGGTCGAAGACATTTCCTCAGCGGCCGAGGTATTCTGCTGGGTGACCTTATCAAGCTGCTGTATGGCAGCGTTGATCTGACTTGCCCCAGCATTCTGCTCGTTGGACGCCGCAGAGATTTCGGAAACAAGTTCCGCCGTTCTCTTGATGTCCGGCACCAGCTTGGAGAGCATTTCGCCAGCCGACTGCGCCGATTTCACAGTGTCACCAGATAGTCCGGAGATTTCCTGAGCCGCCGCCTGGCTGCGCTCCGCAAGCTTACGCACTTCCGACGCCACCACGGCAAAACCACGACCATGCTCACCAGCGCGAGCGGCCTCTACCGCAGCGTTGAGCGCCAAGAGATCGGTCTGACGAGCAATCTCTTGGACGATCATAATCTTCTCTGCGATCGTCTCCATGGCCTTGACGGCGTCACCGACAGCCAACCCTGAAGCCTCTGCATCAACCGCAGCCTTACGGGCAATGGTTTCGGTCTGGCCGGCGTTATCAGCGTTCTGCTTGATATTGGCAGCCATCTGCTCAACCGATGACGACGCTTCTTCGGTGGAGGATGATTGCTCGACAGCACCCTGGCTGAGCTGCTCGGCAGCCGCAGACATCTCCTGACTACCCGAGGCAACGTTACGCGTGGCCGAGGTCACTTCACCAATAATCTCGCGAAGCTTGAGAGTCATGTCATTGACGGAAGCCAAAAGGCTCGTCGTGTCGCCTTTGCGCGTGGCAATCTCAACACCCAGATTTCCAGACGCAACTTCGCGCACCATTTCCTGAGCATACGCCGGCTCACCACCGAGCTGACGCATAACATCACGAACGATCCATACTGCCATACCTATTCCGATCAGAGCGGCCGCGGCAAGAAAGGCAAGCAACATCATCCGGCTGGACTCATAGGTTGCATCAGACGCGACCTTCGCTTCATCCAACTGGCTGGCATTCAGCTCAAGGATGGATTGGAATGTGGCGACAGCTTTGCTGCGGGCCTCCGCAGCGGAGCCGTTCGCGAGTTCAAATGCTTTCTGATTACCGTTTTCCACGGCAACATCACGGACCTGATGCAGAACTTTGACCCATTCGGCATAGCGTGCATTGAAAGAATCCAAGATGACACGATCGCCGTCACTGAGACGCGAGTGGACCGCCTCGAGCCTTGTCTGAAGCCCTGCCAGGGCTTCATCCATAGCCTTTGAATAGCGCTCCACAGTGCTACGGTTGTCCAGCGAAAGAATGATATTCTTTGAGATGCGCTGAAGATTCATCATCTCGGGAATGACTCTTTCGATATCTCGGAAGACAGCGAGCGAAGCCTGTCCAGCCTCAACCTCACCCCTCATTCGATCTGCTAGACGCAACAATTCTGCATTCGCGGCATCAAAGCCCTGCCGTTCCTCGTTCTGAGACAGACGGCGTGCCCTGAGGCTCGACTGAAGCCGCGCGAAATCCTGAATCTTTTCATTGAGAGAAATGTAATTCTCCCAAGCTGAAAGGAAAGCGTCAGCACGACGTTTTCCTTCATCGCTGGAGGAAGCCCGCAGATTAGCCAATTCTTCTTGGATCTTCTTGTCTTCATCCGCCATCTGCTTCGCGAACTGATCCATCTCCTCGACCGAGGTTGCAAGGATCATATTCTTTTCATCGCGTGTCACGCGCAGTGTACGAGCATTGATCCGGTTCGCCATGCGGATACGCTCAACCTGACCGTCCAATACGGCGTCGAAGTTCTCATTGAGCTGCGCCATGCTGGTAATTCCGAGGAACATCCCCCCGGCAGACAAGAGGACGACAGCAGCAAATGCCATCCCCAGTTTGAATTTCAATGTAAGTCTCATTGGTCTACCCTTCCCTCCGATGCCAAGGCGTCTCCGCCCCCGTCCACTCCAAAGATTCGCCCCAGATCGGGGATGATGATAAAATTCTCCGCGTGCTTACCGATCCCGCGCACATATTCAGACCGCCAGCGCATGCCGACCTTCGGCGCCTCTTCGATGTTCGCCAACTCGATGTCGGTGACGTCATGAACCCGGTCAGCGAGAATCGCCGCGATTGTCGGTTCGCCATCCAGTTCAATTTCGATCACGACAATGCGGGTGTCGCGTCCTGGCGGAGGACGATCCATGCCGAACATCACCCTAAGATCGGCCAGCGGAACGACCCGCCCCCGCACATTGATGAGCCCGCCCACGAAAGGACGTGCGTTGGGAACTTCGGTAATTGGAACGACATCGAGAATCTCACGCACGCTTTCCGCTTCTATGGCGAAGACTTCATCCTGAAGTCCCAGGGTCAGCGCCCGCATCATTGGGCCAGTCGCCGCTAAGTCGGTTTCGGTCTTTATAGCTGCGTTGCTCATGCCGCCCTCCCGCTGTGCATGTTCCTCAGGCGCTCCTCGAAATTTTGCCCAAAGCGAACGAGGTGCACGACATCGAGAATGAGCGCGACCGTGCCATCCCCAAGGATGGTCGCCCCGGAAAAGGTCTCGACATCTGAGTGCAGTTTCGAGAGTGACTTGATGACAGTCTGGTTGTTGCCAAGGATCTGATCGACGACGAGTCCGACCCGATGCTCACCGGCCGAAACAATGACCACCTTCTGGTGGAGATCAGCCGGCGCCTGCGTCTTGAAAAGCTCCCGCAAACGCAGGAACGGGATCAGGGAACCTCGGATATTCAGGAAGTTGCGGCCTTTGCCACCTGAGGATACGGCGTTCGGCAGCTCTACACATTCTTCAACCGCCGAAAGCGGGATGGTGTATCGACTGTTCCCAACCCGCACCAACATGCCGTCGATGATTGCCAGCGTAAGGGGCAACCGCAGGGTGACAGTCGTTCCTTCGCCACGCGTCGAGACAACGTCAATGCTGCCACGCAGCGCATCGATTGTACGCTTGACCACATCCATGCCGACGCCGCGACCCGAGACGGCAGTAACTTCCTTCGCCGTCGAAAACCCTGGATGGAAAATGAGTTGGAAGAGATCATGATCGGCGACCTTCGCATCAGGTGCGACCAACCCAACCTCTTCCGCCTTGGCCCGAATGCGTTCGACATCAAGCCCTGCGCCATCGTCGGTGATTGAGATTGCAACCTCGGCCCCCTTATGGACCGCGGCAAGCTTGACACGGCCTCGAACAGGCTTCCCAGCCGCCGCACGACGCACGGGATCCTCTAGACCATGATCAACGGAGTTCCGGATCACGTGAACCAGCGGATCGGCCAGCCGTTCAATGACGGTCTTGTCGAGTTCGGTCTCTTCGCCGGATGTGAGGAATTCGATATCCTTGCCAAGCTCGCTAGATAGGTCGTGAACCAAGCGACGGAAACGACCAAACAGCGTACCGATAGGCACCATGCGAATACCCATGGTGGTATCGCGCAACCCCGAAGCAAGCCGCTCAATCTCCTCGGCAACCGCCTTGAGGCTGCCGTCATCGCTCACCGACGCGATTTGCAAGAGACGCGCCTGTGCAATGACCAATTCACCCACGCGGTCCATAAGCTCATCGAGGCGTTCCGCTGGAACACGCAAAGATGAGCTCGCCTGCTCGGATGAACCTGGCTTGCGTCCGCCTTGCTTGATCTTCGATGCTCCAGATGGCGCGTCGGCAGACAAAGCCGGGGCGACGGCATCGCCGTTCACGCCTACAGGAGGAGCCTCTATCAACTCGATATTGAGGTCCATGCCCTCGCGAAGGAAGATGAAAACGTCTTCAATTGCGTCCTGCCCGCGCGTCGTGTTGAGCACCACGTCCCAGTGCAGATAACAAACTTCGACGTCAATCTCCTCAAGCAAGGGAACGTCATCACTCAACGCCGTAACGATGCAGTCGCCCAGCTCTCTCAACTCGGCAAGCAACAACGCGGGATTTGTCCCGAGCATGAGCGCATCGTCCGGCAACCGGAATCTGATCCGCCAGCTTTGCATACCCTCGGCTAAAGGCGTCGGTTCGGCTACAGCAGCGACATCCTTTGGTGCGGCGTTCTTCCCGGTTGCAACGATTGACCTCAGTTCCCCAAGGATCGGCGCACCCCCAGCCGCATGAACACCTGGCTCTGCAATAAGCTTAGTGACATGGTCCTTTGCAGCGAGCGCAATGCTAATGAGCTTCGGGCCAATATCGGCCTTGCCCTTGCGCACCTGATCAAAGGCCGTCTCAAAGTCATGCACGAAGTCCGCAACTTCATCGAAGCCGAACATGGCCCCAGAGCCTTTGAGCGTGTGCAACGCCCGAAATGCGGTGTCAACGAGATCGCGATCCTCCGGATTTTGGTCGAGATCAAGAAGTGACTGCTCAAGGCTTTCCAGAAGTTCACGCGCCTCCTGGCGAAAAGTTTCGTTTGGATCTGTTGCTGTCATGACCCTGCAATCTTTTTGACTACGGCCAACAACTGGTCCTGTTTGAAGGGCTTTACGATCCACCCGGTTGCGCCAGCCGCTTTAGCTTGACTCTTGAGCTCTTCGTCGGATTCCGTCGTCAGAAAAACGATCGGAACGCCGACGCTGGAAGGATGCGCACGATACTTGCGAATAAACTCGATACCCGTCATGACCGGCATATTGAGATCGGTAATAATCGCATTGACCTTATTGGAGGTCGCCTTGGCGAAACCCTCTGCGCCATCGGCGGCTTCAATGACGGTGTAACCCGCACCAGTCAAAGTCATAGCCACCATCTGCCTTACAGAAGCGGAATCGTCGATTGTAAGTATCGTCTTACTCATAGCGTCTGCCCCTCCAGGCCTTTGCCACCAAACCAAAAGGCCGCATCCAGATTGCAGCCCCCGCCCTGCGTTCCACTCAGCCCGATTTCAGCAAGCGTTCCGCGAAAATTTTCAGAACTATTCGATGAAATCGTCAGCGCTTTGCCTCTAGCGCTCGCGCTTTTGCGAGCGGCAATCAGAAGTTGGACAATACTGACATCGACACTTGTCAATTCGCTGAGGTCGACTTCCACTGTGTCAAACTTCTCAAGCGCCTGAACGAGTTTCGCACAAGTGTCTTTGGCGTCCTGTAAGCCAAGACCACCAGCAAGCGCGATTTTGGCGCGCCGTTTCCGAGCCATATCCTGCCCCCCCATTTATCACCGGCCACAAATTCTGAACCGATATCCGGACGCCCCCACGCCCGCTAATACACAAAGCTTCAAACCAAAAACTTTGTGCGCAACGCCCCACATCAAAAGCTGTCTAAAATTACATCCATGGTGACGTCATTACTCAGTAGTAATGCCGAAAAAATATTAAATCATTTATTACTCGGCGACCGATTTTGAAAAAAATGTTGCCACACCTAAATCAAACAAAGGATTGAAAATCGCACTAAAAAAAATGCACAGATTCATCTGCAACAAAAATTCAACAAGTCGAGTTTGAGAGTTCCAACGAGAAAAATGCGGAAGTCTTCAATTAAAAAATCAACCCACAGAAATGGAAAATAATTTCGCCGTGTGTTTGGCGAAACCATAGGTTCGATTGATCGCATCAATTGATGGAGAGGATGCACAAACGTCGATTAAAGAGGAAGTCGGCGCTGGATCGTCGAAACGGAAAACTCTCACACGCAAGAAGAATAATAAAGCGCGGCTATCAACACCGACGGATGTGGCTTCTCAGAACTTTAGCGCGTCCACTTCAACACCCGCACGCCCTGTTAGGGCGCGTCACGGGCTGCACATTAAAATCAAGATGCCCAAGCCTATTAATTCGCATAGGCGAGATGACGGTCTTAGGGTCGGCCCAAAAGGCAAACACATAAACGGCCGCGCAGCTTTCGCCGCACGACCGTCATGCATCCCCGAACACTCAAAGGAAAACCTAGGCCGCGGCATCCTCGGCAATCATGTCGCTTGCCTTTTCACCGATCATGATCGCAGGAGCGTTGGTATTGCCGGACACGATCCGCGGCATGATCGAGCAATCTGCGATCCTGAGACCGCGTACGCCACGCACCCGCAGCCGCGGATCAACAACCGCACGATCATCAGGCCCCATGCGGCAGGTTCCCGTGGGGTGATAAATCGTCGTTGCAGTATTGCGCGCCCATTCAAGGATGTCCTCGTCGCTCGCCACATCCGGCCCCGGACGGAACCTCGATGCAATCTTTCCGGCGAGCGGTTGCTCCTCTGCAATCCGCATCGCAATACGGATGCCGTCGACAATCGTCCGCTGATCCGTACCTGTGGCAAGGTAGTTCGGATAGATCTTCGGATATTGCAGCGGATCTGGACCGCCGATCCGAATCTCGCCCTTGCTCTCGGGGCGCAGTTGGCAAACCGATGCCGTAAATGCTGAAAACGGATGCACGCCTTCGCCGGGACTATCTGCAGACCACGGCTGAATGTGAAACTGGATATCAGGCGTTGCAACAGCGTCGTTTGTCCGCATGAACCCGGTCGCAAGGCTTGCCGCCATCGTCATCGGACCAGCCCGGAACATGATGTACTTGAGCCCAATCCGCGCCTGGTTGAACAGACTACGCACCTCATCATTCAAGGTCGGTTCGTTGCACTTGTAAACCAATCGTGCCTGCAAGTGATCTTGCAGATTCTTGCCCACTTCAGGCTGATCGACCACTGGTGAGATGCCATGCTCCGCAAGTTCCTTTCCTGGCCCGATTCCGGAGTACATAAGAATCTGCGGAGAACCGATCGCACCTGCGCTAAGGATCACCTCTCGCTTGGCGCGCACCAAGCATTCAGAACCATGATGAGAAAGCACGACCCCAGCTGCACGTCCCTCTTCGATCAGAAGGCGCTTTGTCTGCGCGTGCGTAAAGATCTGCAGGTTCTTACGGTGCTTGATCGGATGCAGATAGCCGACAGCCGTACTGCAGCGACGTCCCTTCCGAGCTGTTAGCTGAAAATAGCCAACACCCTCTTGCGAAGCTCCGTTGTAGTCAGGATTGAACGGATATCCCGCGTTCTGCGCAGCAGCCACCCATGCATCACAGATAGGACGGCTCAACCGCATATTCGAGACAGCAAGCGGACCACCGACACCGTGGAAATCGTCCTCACCACGTTCTTGATCCTCTGCGCGCTTGAAGTAGGGCAACACGTCATCCCAACCCCAACCGACGTTCCCCATCTGACGCCAGCCGTCGTAGTCTTCTTTCTGGCCACGCACATAGAGCAAGCCATTCAGTGAGCTTGAACCGCCGAGCACTTTTCCGCGCGGCCACTCCAGCCGACGGCCGTTCAGTCCCTTGTCCGGCTCGGTCTGGTAGCACCAATCGACACTCGGGTTATGCATTGTCTTGAAATAGCCGACCGGCACGTGGATCCAGGGGTTCCAATCGCGACCGCCCGCTTCGAGGATCGCAACGCTTACCGATGGATTGCTGCTGAGCCGATTGGCGATAACGCAGCCCGCCGACCCAGCGCCGACGATCACATAATCGAATTCACCCCAAGACTTAGGCATGCTCTCTCCCTGCCCCGGCTCTCGCCGGGGTTCGGACCATATTCAATTGATACTTCGTCAGTGCCGTCTCGCTGCGCCCGCCCTTACATGAATTGCGTAAGCCACAGCGAGAGCACAGGAAATGCCGCTACGAGCGCCCAGACAAGAACCAGGGCGACGAAGTAGGGCACCACGAACCGGACAAGTTGCAGGTACGGCAGAGACGTCACGCTAGACGCCACATAGAGATTGAGTCCGTACGGTGGCGTAATGAAACCGATAGACGCGCCGACGAGGAAGATCACCGCGAAATGCACGGGATCCACGCCGACGTGCGCGGCAAGCGGCGCGAGCACTGGTGCCAGAATGACGGTAACCGGAAGGCTCTCTAGGATCGTACCGGTAATCAACACGATGGCCATGCAGACTGCCAGCGTCACTGCGTAACCACCACCGAAACTCATGACGAAATCACGGATCGCCTGCTCTGCGCCCATAAGCGAGAACATCTGCTGCATCACGATTGAAATCGCGATTAAGGGAGCGAGCAGACCGGTAATCTGGCCTGAACTCATCAGGATCGAGGGCACCTGACGTAGCTTGATTTCGCGCGTTACGAACGTACCGGCCACGAAGCAGTATCCCACCGTCATCGCAGCAGCTTCCGTTGGCGAGAAAATGCCGGAGTAAATTCCGAACAGAACGATGAAGATCGCCAAGAAGCCAAGATAGGCTTTAGCGCCCGCTATGAGCGTTTTCTTCAGCGAAAAGGCAAATGTCATTCCCCATCCGTTTCGCCACGCCATGTAGAGCGCAACCATCTGCATCGCGATGACCATCAGGATGCCCGGCAACAGGCCCGCGATAAACAACGTGCCGATGGGCAGGTTCATAATGAACCCGTAAACGATGAAGATAACACTCGGTGGAATGATGATGCCGACCACGCCTCCTGCCGCGATCGTCGCGGCTGCAAAACGCTTGTCGTAGTTCTCATCAACCAGCTGCGGATACATGATCTTGCCGATCGTCGCGGTCGTCGCAGCGTTGGAGCCGGAGATAGCAGCAAAGAGGCCGCAAGCGCCAAGCGTAGAAATAGCCATACCGCCTGACAGCCAGCTTAGTGCTGCGCGCGAAAAATCCGTTAGCCGACGGGCGATACCCGCAGCACTGATCATGTCACCCGTCAGGATAAACAGCGGCAAAGCCAACAAGCCGAAGAAGTTGATGCCTTCGAACAGTGTCGTCGGGATATTTGAAAGTGTGAAACCAATGGCATTGCTTGCCATCACGATCCACAGCCCAAGCACCAGAAAGACCGGAACGCCGATCAGGAACAGTACAGTTCCCCCGATCGAGGCAAGGATTACAAGTGTTGTCGTATCCATCGTTTCCCCGCCCTTAGTTGCTGCCAATGGAGGCGGTAAACGTGAACGGCTCACTACGCCGAAAACGTCCGATATCCTCGATGATATTTTGGAGTGATCTCAGAACGAGCATCCCCCAACCCACCGGAATGGCGAGATAGAACCACCACTGCATCACATCGTCGGTGCCCGGAACGATCGCGTAGTTGTCGCGAAGCAGCTGAACAAGATCGATCGAATAGTAGATCACCATCGTGCCAAAGCCGATCCAGAGAATGTGATCGAGCAACGTGCATAGAAATTGAAGCACGTAAGGCATTGAAGCCCGCAGCTCGGTAAAAGCGAGATGGCTGCGCCGCCGAACGTTATAAGCCGCCCCGATCCACGTGATCCAAACGAACAGATAAACGGGAATCGTTGTCGACCATGGCGCCTGCTGATTGAAGGCAAAGCGCTGAATAACTTCGACGAAAATGATCGAAGTCATGGTGCCGTAGGCGAGAATGATGAGATATCGCTCAAGATTGGCGTCAAGCCACTTGAACGGCTTCACAATCACGGACATGGCGTCTTATTCCGCTGGGTTAGGTAGGATAAAGTCGGCACAGCACAACAGTGGCTACCAATGTGCTGTGCCATTGCGACTTTGAGGGCTTATGCCTTCCACCAGCGCTGCGGAGGCACGTTCACCGGGCTCGTATCCTCTGGGATTTCGCGAGCGATGTCGTAGATCGTCTTGTAGACGTCCTGTCCGCCGGACCAGCCGTTCAACCGTTCACGCCATTGCTCCCAAGGCTCCGGCTTGAACTCAGGCGAGCACATCTGCTCGGTCCTCTTCAGCTCTTCCTTCGAAAGCACGGCGACCTTGACGCCGTACTCATTGAACAACGTTCCCGGACGCGGCGGGTTCGTTGCACCCACGATGTCGACCAGGGCCGCTTCGTGACAGCCTTGGACGTGCACCTGCGCGGTGTAAGACGATTCCATGATGGCATCCTGCAGATGCGGCTCGAGCTTGTTGAAGACGGGAGCGCTCATGGCCGTGTGCTCCGTCCCGCAGAAGAAGCGGAGATCAACCGCCTGCCCGAGAACTGGCGTCATGTTGGCATAGGCCGCAGCACCCATCCAAGTTTCCGCGCCGTCGATCAGCCCCTGGCGCAAACCATCGAGCGTTTCTTCCCAAGCGATCGGAACGGGATTGAGGTTCAAAAGCTGCATCGCGATACGGCCAAGCTGTGTGCCGGTAACGCGGTTCTTCGTGCCAGCGAGATCTTCAATCTTGGTAACGACCGGCTTATCAGCCCACTTCTTGCCGAGCATCAGACCACGAAGTTCGCAGTGCGTAAAAAGGAACTTGATCTTGTGGCGAGCTTCTAGCGGCTCACGAAAGACCTTGTTGCTCTTCGGGCTGTAAAAGAAGTGATACTGCGAAGCCCGTGTAGGGAACATGTAGGCAAAGTCGAGAACGTTGTAGTACGGCGCGTTGCCTGCGGAGTTCTGAGTCGACGCCGAAAAGATCTGTACAATGTCCTGCTGCGTCTTCTGCACGCAATCGAGCTGACCGCAGATCTGGTTAGAACCCAGGAACTCGACACGAATTTCACCGTCGGTGCGATCCTCGAGATCCTTTGCAAAAAATAACTGCCCCGATTTTTGAATATTCAGGTTGTTCTCGTTAAAGCCCGACGCACCGAATTTCAGCGTGTGCTTCGCCGGTTTCCGCTTCTTAGCAGTTTCTTCCGCTGCCCGCGCCAAGCTGCTGGCAGTGACGACACCCGACATCCCTGCCAGAGCAAAGAGCGTTGAGGTCCATCCGTATTGGAACGCTATGCGGCCGAGGTCCCGTCGGCTCAATCCCTTTGCCTTAAGCTCCATGTGCGTTCTCCCAAAATACCGTTTTTTATGTTCCGGCAGGTGGACTCAGCCACAGCCGTAGACATCATCTTCACCAGAACCAATTATCGTCATTTGAGACGATACATATCATTTGAGCTGCTTTATAGTGTCGACGCAATACAAATTCCGTGCTGCATCGCAGCATCCCACATTCAAATTCGCGGAAAATGGAACGGCCTACGACTAAGGGCGCAGGAATTAAACGGACTAGGAAACAAGTGATGTAGACATCCAGACCTTGATGTAGGCAGAGAAAAGCAAATCAATGGACGTGCGCTCCTAGGCGCGAGCATCAAAAAAAACTTTGAAAGAAAATCAGCGGAAATGCCCCTAGCAAAAGCAAAACTTGGACCCTCGCGCACACGGCCAAAGGCTGAGGAACGGGAAACGAGCTCGGTAATGCTGCGCGCCATGAGCGTCATATCGGCTGTCGCAGAAAACGAAGGAACTCTCTCGGTCGCAGAGATCGCAGCCAAGATCGGCTTACCCAAGCCAACTGTACACCGCATGTGCCAGCAGCTCGAAGCAGCGGGCTATTTGCTGAGAGATATCGACAGCCGGCACTACGGTGTGGGCCATCGCCTTTGGCACCTCGGCCTTGAAGTCGTAAACGCCGGCATGAAACCGGAACGCCGCGCCATCCTTCAGAAGCTCGTCAACGAGATCGGCGAAACCTGCAATCTCTCCATGCGCATCCACGATCAATCCATCTACATTGACCGTGTCGAATCACGCTGGCCGCTTCGCATGCATCTAGAGCCAGGTTCGATGGTGCCGCTCCATTGCACAGCCAGCGGCAAACTTTTCCTCTCCGATATGAACCGGGCCCGACGGCAGAAATTGCTCTCGGTTACACAGCTGCCCACGCACACACCGCGCACCATAACGGACCTGGACGCGATGGAGCGAGAGATCGAATTGATCCGCAAACGCGGCTACAGCATCGACGACGAGGAGTTTCTTGAAGGGCTCGTCGCGCTGGCTGTCCCGGTGCGCAACAAGCAGGGACGCGTTGTCGCCGGCATAGCGTGTCACGGCCCGACAGCGCGGCTGACGCTCGACCAAATCCTCTCATTCCTCCCGTCGTTGAGAAACGCCGCTGCAGATTTGGAAGACACGCTGCCCACCGACGACGCGGACAAGGATGACGTCTAGCTGACGGGTCAGCTACACCTGTCACATCGACAGATATATCCCATAGAGTCCCGCGAGCAGCAGAATACCCAGCGCCACGCGCCGATAGGTGAGTTCGTTGGAAGACCGGAACATGCGACTGCCGAGCCAGGTGGCAAGCAAAAAGCCGGGCATCAACGCCACGGCCGTGAAGAGAACATCTCGCGTAATCAACCCGCGCAAACTCATCAGGGCTATAAGAGCCACAAGCGTAAGCGCAAAGTATCCAGTGAAGTTCGCACGATTGACCCGAGCTGGCGCGTCACTCGACAGAAGATAGACCATGACCGGAGGATTTCCGAGGCTCGTCACCGCCATCAAAAATCCAGAGAGCCCCCCCACGGCAACACTCAGCATCGTGGGACGGCGCCCTTCATAGCGCCAACCACTCATTAAGAGCAGCGCCGACAACGAGACCAGAAGCGCAACGCCAAACTGGATACTAGCTCGGTCGAGACTAACGAGAAACCATCCTCCCAACGGCATGAGCGCCGCGGCTGCTAATCCCATCGGCGAGATCATGCGCCACTGAATGTCGTTGCGTACTGACGGCAACAACTGTGCTGTCGCGACAATCTCAATGAGGATGATGATGCCAACTGTTTGGACCGGTCCAAACAGATGGACAAAGAACGGCGCCATAAACATGCCGGAACCGACGCCAGCAAACCCACGCAATAAACCTGCCGCCACAGCAATCCCAACGGCAGCGATCAACTCTTGTGTCATCTTCCCCTCGCAGCAAGGCAGCGGACATTGCACCTCCCGCGCCGCAGCAGCAAGCGGATAAAAACTCAGTCACCGTTAGGAGGGGTAATTGTCCGCCCACAGAGTATCCGCCGACAGCTGAGCGAGCGGAATTTTCAAAGGCACGAAGCATCGATTGAAAAATACCATGTGCCCGTTTGACAACATGATCACGGAGAACTCAATAACAAAAAAATTAGAAGCTTTGCATTGCTGATTCTATACTTATTGAGTTAAGAATCACGCCCACCAATGCGAACTCTGCGCGCGGCCCAGGAACTCTGCCTCCGCCAATCACGTGCGCAGTAGAAGTCGTACGCGATTTTCAGAGTTTTGAAAACCAGGGCGGTTAGCACAAGCAATGGCGAGAATTTTAGAGGCGACATCAATAGCAGGCGCAATGGTCGTAGTCGTTCTGGCCCAACAAGCACCGGTCCTGGCCCAACAAGCCGATCCCCCTTTATCGACGACTGAACAAAATAGCGATGAGCAGCCAATTTCGCCAGCAATGACGTTGCCCGAAGTGGAGGTCATCACCTCGCCGGAACCGACGCCTAAACAGACAAAGAAGACAGCACAGAAATCAACGGCCCCGGCGCAAGCGCCCCCACAGCCCGTCGCGGCAACGGCACCAAGCGGCCCCGCGGAAGGAACAGTTCAGCCCCAAACGGCAACGAGTCCGGTCCAAGGCTACGTCGCGGCCCAAAGCGCCACTGGCACCAAAACGGACACACCCCTCCGCGAAGTCCCGCAATCGATTTCAGTTGTCGGCGCCGAGCAGATCCGCGACCAAGGCGCACAATCCGTACAGGATGCATTGCGCTACGTCCCCGGCGTCGTTGCTGACGCTTACGGTTTCGACAGCCGCACAGACAGCGCGTTAATTCGTGGAACGGAGGCCGCCGAATACCTCGATGGCCTACGCCGGACGTTTAGCTATTACACCTTCAACTACCGCATCGATCCCTATTTCATGGAGCGCATCGAGGTACTGCGTGGCCCTGCCTCGGTGCTCTACGGTCAAGCTCCGGTTGGCGGTATCATAAACGGCGTCACCAAGCGCCCGCAGAACGAGCAAGGCGGCGAGATCACAGCGGAGTACGGCACGTTCGACTTCAAGCAAGTGAAGTTCGATATGACGGGGCCCGTGACCTCGGACGGCAAATGGTCCTACCGCCTGACCGGTCTTGCGCGTGATGCCGATACGCAGGTGAACTACGTCGAGGATGATCGTTACGCCATTGCGCCGTCGATCACGTATCGTCCGACGAACGACACCAGCATCACCTTACTTGGCCATTTCCAGAAGGACGAGACAGGTTCCAGCTCACAGTTCTTCCCCTTCGTGGGCACTCTCTACCCAAATGTCAACGGTCGCACGATCCCGCGCGAAAACTTCGCGGGCGAGCCTGGGGACCATTACAAGACGGATGTCGCTTCAGGCACATTGCTCTTCGAACACAAATTCAACTCAGTGTTCAAGCTCAGTCATGCGTCACGCTATGCGGACATACATAACGACTATGACAGCACTTACGCTGCGTGGTGGAATGGCTATCAGGACCCGAACCAAGAAACGCTGCAACGCCTGAAATGGAAGTCGGTCACCGACACGCAGATCTTCAACCAAGACACCAATCTTGAAGCCAAGTTCTCGACCGGCACTCTTTCGCACAAGGTGCTGGGCGGCATTGATTTCGCGAATTTCCATGCCAGCCAAGGCACAGCCTCCGCAAACGATAATGGCAAATTCAACGTCTATAACCCCGTCTATGGTCAGGGACAGTGGGACTGGACGGACTGCAATAACGCCAATCAGACAAGCTCCTCCCCTCCAAACCTGGAAATATGCTCCTTCGCTGACCAACGGGTCACTCAGACGGGGCTATACCTGCAAGACCAAATACGGTTAGGGAACTGGATCGCGGTCCTGGGCCTTCGCAAGGATTGGGTTGAAAACAAAGCGGAGGGCAGCGCGGCTCAGAAGGACGACGCAGTAACCTACCGCGCTGGCCTTATGTATGAGTTCGCCTCGGGCTTCACACCCTACTTCAGCTACGGGGAATCCTTCGTTCCCGAAGTCGGCACGGACAGCAGCGGTAATACCTTCGATCCACGGGAGGGCCGCATGTACGAACTCGGCTTCAAGTATCAGCCGCCCGGCACAAACTTCGTCATCAACAGCGCCATCTACGACATCGCCGAAAACAATCGCATCGTGTACCACGATCCAGGTTTTTACGGCCAACAGATCGGCGAGGTGGCAATCAAGGGCTTCGAGATCGAGCTAGCCGGAAAAGTCACCGAAAACCTGAAGATCGTTGGCGGCTATTCCTATACGCAGGCCCAATACAACGATGGCACCGAGATTGACGGCAATCAGATCGAATCCATCCCCAAGCATCTGGCATCCTTGTGGGGCATTTGGGAGTTCGATCAACCCTACCTCAAAGGCTGGTCGGTCGGCGCTGGCGTCCGGTACATCGGCAAGTCCTGGGATGATCACGCCACGATAGAGGTCCCTGACGTTGCGCTGTTCGACGCGATGATCGCCTACGAAGAAGACCACTGGCGCTGGTCCATCAATGCCAAGAACCTCGAGGATAAGGAATACGTTTCGACGTGCCTTAATCGCGGTGATTGCTGGTACGGCAACGCGCGCACCATCACCACCGGACTAACCTACAAGTTCTGATCACTAAGGTTTTTTAAAAGAAAAATATGCGCAACGCATTCGTCATCATTCACCGGTGGGCAGGGCTCTTTATCGCGGTGTTCCTGTTGATCGCAGGGCTCACCGGCGCGCTGATTTCATGGGACCATGAGCTTGACGAGGCGCTCAACCCGCATCTCTTCCACGCCAAGAGCACCGGTGGCCCATCAATTGATCCGCTAGCCCTCGCCAAAAAAATCGAAGAAGCCGATCCGAGGGTAAGAGCCACCTTCTTCCCCCTTGCGATCGAGGAAGGTCACAACTTCGAGGCCTTTGTGCAGCCGCGCGTCGATCCCAAAACGGGTGAGCTTTATTCAGTAGACTACAACCAGGTATTCCTGGATCCCGTGACCGGCGAGGTCGCGGGCAAACGCTTCTGGGGCGCAATCTCGCTCGACTCAGAGAACATCCTGCCGTTCCTCTACAAGCTGCATTACTCGATGCACATCCCGGATATGTGGAACATCGAGATCGGCATGTGGTTCATGGGGCTGGTCGGCATCGTCTGGCTGTTTGATTGTTTCGTCGGCTTCCATCTCACGCTGCCACGTCGGCGTCGCGGCAGTGCCGCCGCAGCCGTAGCGACCGGAGCCAAGCATGCCGAAAGTCCTCAGGCCGGTACTAGCCAATCTTGGTGGCAACGCTGGAAACCAGCGTGGAAAATCAAGCGGGGAGCCAGCACCTACCGGCTCAACCTCGACCTGCACCGCGCCTTCGGGCTGTGGTTGTGGCTGATGCTATTCATCCTCGCCTTCACGTCGATCTCAATGAATCTCAACGATGAAGTCGTACGGCCGATCCTCAGCACCGTTTCGACACTCACGCCCGATGCCTTCGACGACGTGGCGGGAACTCCGTTGAACAAGCCGATCGAGCCTAAGCTGAACTTCGCCGAAGCCATCAAAGCAGCTGGGCGCGAAATGCAACGCCAAGGCTGGAACGAGCCCCCCGGCAGCGTGTTCTACGGCACCCAGCACGGGCTTTACGCGGTGAGCTTTTACCGCCCAGAAGACGACCACAACACGATGGCGATGAAGATGCTGTTTGTCGACGCCTCAGACGGATCCTTCAAGGGCGGCCGCATCCCGTGGGAGGGTACAGCCGCCGACATCTTCATGCAGCTGCAGTTCCCATTACACTCGGGCCGCATCGCCGGGATTCCGGGGCGTGTGTTCCTGTCGTTCATGGGGCTAGTTGTGGCGCTGCTGTCCATCACCGGCATCGTCATCTGGTTCAAGAAGCGCGCCGCCCGCCAGAGCGCCACGGCCTCAAGGACACGCGACCGCGGCTACGGATCATCGGCGCCCAACAACATCCCTGCGGAGTAAAGGCGGCAAAAGGCGTGGCGCAGCGAATCTACCGGTTGACGCATCCCGTCAAAGAGCGCCGCGCAATCGCATAATTCAGCGGCAATAGCCCCCTTCTGACACAGCAAGATCTCCGACACGCTTCCGCTGCGGCGCCTGTCCTGAAATGCTCAAAATTATATTCGCATATTACTATGTGTCGCGTATGTTTGGGCAACAAGATGATCAGCCAATCCGATCGCGACGGGAATGGGAGAAGACGAGATCAATGCGCTTACTTTGCCTTGCCACGACCATGGCCGTCCTAGGTGTGACAGCTACAGAATATGCAGCCCGAGCTCAAACAGCCACAAATCCGGAATTGATGGCTTACGGAGAATACCTGGCTGGAGAATGCACGACCTGCCATCAGACAAAGAGCAGTTCGGATGGAATCCCGGCCATAACGGGCCTCGATACCGATCACTTTGTTTCAGCACTCGAAGCCTACAAAAGCGGATCACGCACCAACACCACAATGATCTCAGTCGCGCGCTCGCTCGACGCAGAACAGATAAGGGCCCTCGCGGTTTATTTTGGCTCGCTCAATCCGAACAAATAACTACGACCAGAACCACCTGTACACCACACGTCAAAAAGGCCGAACGCTTATCCGAAGCGTTCGGCCTTTTTCATGAATTTGGTCTCATGAAAAGCTGCCGATCTCCTAATCCGGAAGATCCGCAACTCCGGCTTCAAGCCGGTTTCGCAAAGATGTCCGACACAATGCCCGAGTACCATCCGAAGCTTTCGGTGAAGGTTTCCTCGCGCAAGCCTACCGGCTCTCCCGGCTTCGAGACAAAGCTGTCCTTCGCAACGAGCGCCGGCTTACCCTCCTTCTCACCCGGAGTGTAGTTGGCTCCGACCTTGATGCCGTCCTTCGGCGCAATAGCCGACCAACATGTGTTGCGGAAACGCGGCGGGAACTTCTTCTTCTCGGCAAGTTCTGCCAGAATGTCAGCCGCAACGACTTTGGCCTGGCTGTTTGCAGAAAACGCCGACTTGGGCATCTCTGTCGCCACGGAAGCATCACCCAGCACGTAGACGTTTTCCACCTTCGTGGAAGACATGTTCTCCGGATTGGTGGGGCACCAATCTCCTTCGGCACACCCTGCGCGATGCGCGATCAAGCCCGCGCGTTGCGCTGGCACAATGTTGGCGACATCGGCCTTCTCCTTGCGCCCACTGGCAGTCTCGATCTCACCCGTTTTGGGATCGACACGCGTCAAAGCATAAGAATCAATCTCGTCAGTGAGATTCACTTCGATGATATCCGCGTAGTGAGCCTTGAACCCTTCCATGAAGGCTCCCTGTTTGGAAAACTTCGTTTTCGGATCAAACAGGATGAGCTTTGATTTCGGCTTCGCCGTCTTCAGGTAGTGCGCGATCATGCACATACGCTCGTAAGGCCCAGGCGGGCAGCGATAAGGGTTAGGTGGAGCCGCAAGAACAACGAGGCCCCCGTCATCCATGGCTTCAAGTTTCGCCTTGAGAAGCTTTGTCTGCGCACCGGCTTGCCACGCATGCGGCATGAGCTCGGCAGCTTCCTTCGAATAGCCCGGAACGGAATCGTATTTGAGCTCGATGCCAGGTGACAGCACCAAACGATCGTAGGGCAATTGCGTGCCGCCCTTCAGCTTCACAACCTTCGCAGCTGTATCCACGTCCTCGGCCCAGTCGTGAACGACTTTGACGCCAAGATCTGAGATGTTCTTATAGTCATGGGTAATGTCGTCAAAAGAAACGAGACCACCGAGATACAAGTTCGAGAAGAAGCAAGTCGTGAACGCCGGATTAGCCTCGACCAACGTCACATCGAGATTCGGAGCGGCAGCTTTGATCTTGTTAGCCACCGTTGCGCCACCGGCGCCACCGCCGACGACAACAACCTTGGCACTCCCCTGAGCAATGGCTGCCCGGCCGAATGTTAAGGTTCCAACCGCAGCAACACCTGCCGCACCAGCCATATAGCCAAGCTGCCTGCGCGTGATCTTTTTCATCCTAAGCCCTACTCCCTTTCTGCGTGCTTCCACACGACAGATTTTCCAATCGGCTGAAGCTGCCAAGCCCCCGCAAAGCTTGTTGACCTCACCCCCTAAAGTCCTCCCGCAACCCCATACTCCCGACTACGCTTGTTTGACTGACATGCGCGCGAAGCCCATGTTTCCAACCCGCGATGAACTAACGTTCACCACATCATCCAGCGATTTTGAGAAAGGTAACGATATCCCCCCTGATTCAGTTATATCTGATCAGTTCCACCCAGCCATCATGTTCAACCCCGCCGGCATTTATTGTCGACGACATCTAGAATGTGGGAGCAGGGACGTATCGTCCATGTATGGCCACGCCTCGTGAAACATCACGCAACGATGGCGTTTTGTAGGCTTACCGACTATTTCCAAAAGGATGATCAAAAACGTCTGATCTACGAACGACTTAGATAAATCCGAAGGGATGGAAAGATAAAGTTGCACATCATCCCAATCCAGACGCACTCTTCGATCGAAGGCCTATAAACACAAACTTGAGGCGAAACCCAGCACGCACACAAGCCCATCCTTGCCCATCGGAGACTCGGGCACGTATGATAAGCGTGCGTAAGCACAGCGATCGCTGGCGATTTGGTACAAAGCCCACAGATCTGGCTCAATCAAATCGCGCCGTCTGAATAGCTACGCACCGAGTAAGACAATCAATACCTGCGCAATCACGGATTCACTGATGAATGAAACGTTGGCACTTGACGTCTCAGAGGAAACGCGAGCCCAGCAGGCATATCGTGTGATCGAAGAAATGATCGTCACCCTGAGGCTACCTCCCGGGTGCCGCATTTCGGAAAACTCGATCAGCAACAAGCTCGGCCTGGGCCGCACGCCAGTTCGCGAGGCGATGCAGCGGCTTGCCCGTGAGGGCAGCCTCACAATCATGCCGCGCGCTGGCGCGATCGTCTCCGAAATCGATATCACGGACCAGTTCAAGCTGATCGAGGTACGTCGCGAGTTGGAGCGCGTGATCGCAGCACGGGCTGCACGGTTGGCTGGTCAGGCGGAAAAAACACAATTCATCAGCCTTGCCGAACGGTTTGATCATGCGTCCCACGAAAACGACGAGATGATCTTCATCGCCGCAGACCGTGAGTTCAATCACCTGGTCGTCGCAACGGCGGACAATAAGTACGCGGCCGCCGCAATGGCGCCAATTCAGGCACAAACACGCCGGTTCTGGTTCCTCAACTTCAACAAGTTCGGAGACTTGAAAAAAGTGAGCGCGATGCATGCCGATATAGCGCGCGCCATCGCCGCCAACGACGCGGATGGGGCCCGCGCCGCATCCGATGCCCTGATCGACTATGTCGAAGAGTACACAATGAAGACCCTGCAGGCCCTGATCTGACGCCGCAGGCGTGATCGCTCGAGTAGCAGCTGCGCCGAAAAAACTTACCGGGTCCAGACTGCCGCAAGCTTTTTGGCGGCGCGCTGGAGAGTTGGCACATATTTCACAGCAGTCTTCGCCGTGAGACGCGATTCAGGGCCGTGCAATGCAAGTGCCGCCAGCGCGGTGCCGTGTTCATCCAAGATTGGCACGGCGACGCCGACGATGCCGATGTTCTGCTCCTTGTCATTCAACGCATAACCCAACTCGCGCACGCTGGCCAAATGCTGCTCCAGTTTGGCGTAATTAGTGATTGTGTTGGGCGTGAACGACTCTAGCTTTCGGGATTGAAGAAGCGTTTTGCGAACTCCGGGCTCAAGGTAGGCAAGCATGACCTTACCGCCTGATGTGCTATGCGCTCGCACGCGCGATCCCGCAACAAGATGCACGCGAAGTGACCACTCGCATTCAATGCGTTCCAGATAGACAAAATCCCAGCCATCGAGCGCGCCGACGTTGCAGGTCTCGCCGGTTTCGTCAACGAGGGCGGACAAAATTGCCCGGACCGGCGCCGTCTGATTACGTGAGCGCAACGTAGCGAATGCCAAATGAGACAAACGCGGACCCACAGTATAACGATCTCGCGAAGCATCACGAACAATGAGCCGGTTATCCGTCAATTGCTGGAGCAGCCTGTGAATCGTCTGGCGTGGCATGCCAAGACGCAACGTTAACTCTGGCAAGCTGACCGGCTGCGGATGGTCCACGATTGCCTCAATAACAAGCATAGATTTTTCAAGCGCGGACAGCCGATCTGAACTGTCACCCTCACCCGCCGACTTAGAGGCTAGAGATTTTTCGTTTTGTTTTTTCATTCTCCAGTGCGTCTCCACGTCCGCAAGGTAACAATCTGCGCGTCTGCGCTAAAGCCAGCTGAAAGAAAGTCAGAACTTCCGCAACGAACTGTAGTGAGATGTCCGTATGCCGATAACCGACGCTCGGGCGCAGAGCAATCCGACATTTCAAATTCCAGAATTAGTCACGCATATTGCTCGAGCCTGTTTTCAAAGGGTCGAATCACACTTTTCAATTGCCGCAGTGCAGCATTTGTTTTTGCTCTGCCGCATTACCTTTGTTTTTTCTTGGCATACTCGATAGAGCGTTGACACGAGCCCCTACGATACGCAAAGCTGGACGCAGTGTCTCACATTTTTGAGACGCTGACGAGGCTCGGCAGGCGCACACGACAAGGAAAAATTCAATCGCATCACGGCCCGAGCCGTTCTTAACAACGATGAATTTAACGGAACAACGAGCCAGGCTACAATGGTTCGAATTCCACGGAGAGGAGACACTCAAGATGCTAAGACGATCCTTGCGCGAGGCGGCCTGCGCCTCGACCCTTGCGCTATTGGTACTCGGCGGCGTAGCGACGCAAGCCGCGGCCGATGAAAAATACCCGTCCCGGCCGATTGATATGATTGTTACCTTCGGTCCCGGCGGCGGCGCGGACTTGATGGGTCGTAAATTTGCGCAGCTCGCAGAACCCATTCTCGGCGTTCCTCTGCCTGTCGCCAACGTATCCGGCGCTTCCGGCAACGCTGGCCTCACCCGCCTGCTCACGGACTCGAGTGATGGATACAGCGCAGCGACACTTATCGCACTTTCGGTCTCTGCATGGGCAGCCGGAATCGGGAATCACAACCCGGATGAGTTTGCCTATGTCGGCATGATGCAGAGCTCGCCCTCGATGTTGTTCGTCCGTAAGGACAGCCCGTTCAAATCCTACAAGGACCTCGCTGAATTCGCGAAAGCCAACCCAGGCAAGTTGCGGTGCGCAACGTCGGGTTACGGCACGATGGACGACATCACGCTAAAGTACCTAGCCACCAAGGGCGTGAAGATCGTGAACGTACCGTTTGGTAAGCCCGCCGAGCGCTATGCTTCTGCCGTCGGCGGTCATACGGACATGATCTACGAAGAACCCGGCGACGTCGCGCAGTTCCTCAAATCCGGCGACCTGCGTCCGCTCATTGTGTTTGACGAAAAGAGCCACGAGTCGTTCCCCGATATCGAAACGTCGAAAGAAAACGGCCTCGAAATCAACGACCTTCCAAATTTTAGAACCATCGCTGTTTCGTCCAAGACTCCCGCTGATCGCGTTGCAGTGCTGAACGAAGCTGCAAACAAAATCCTCGCTTCGCCAGAATGGAAAGAATTCTGCGAAGGAACTTACACCTGCACCAAGCCTCTTTCTCCTGAAGAGACCAAGGAAACCGTTGCGAAGTTCTACCAAACGGTAAAATCCTATCTGGAGCGCTTCCCCACGACCGCCGAAGAAAAGAGCGCGTCGAAGAAAAAGTGATGATGATTGGACTACCCGGCGTCGCGTTATCGCGACGCCGGCTTTCGTTTTTAAGACCTCGCACGGCAAAATATGCCTGCACCGTCTGCTGACTACGATGCGCCCGACTAACCAGCGCTGATCACTTTGGCACTGGACTGGTTACGGTATAGCCGCGCACTTCCTGCTGAGACGCGCCGCCCACCCGACGACGCACACCGAGATCGATAAAAGATGACATCTTCAAAACGCCTGATCCGTACAGCGTTCCCTCTGTCGATGCTGCTGGCCTGCGCATTCTTGTGGACGCACATCGCCTCAAACCCCGCCATGCTTAACGTTCCTAATGCCGTCGGCCCTGGCGGGTGGCCCAAAGCCATGTTGGCCGGCTTGGCATTTTTCTCCCTGCTTGCGTTCCTTGTCGAATTAAACAACTGGCGCATCAGTGCGCGCGACGGGAACGACACAACACAAAACGGCGAAAAGGCAAATAACGGCTCAGCCGTTATGGCCATCGCCGGAGTCGGGGTGATCCTGATTTACGGCTTTGCAATCCCTTACCTGGGCTTCGCACTGGCCACATTCCTCTTTATCGTGACCTGGTGCCTCATGGGCCAGATCCGGTCGCCCATAACCATCAGCCTTGTCAGCATCATCGGTACAATCGTCCTTCTCTACATGTTCGTTGCCCTGGCCAAGATGCCTCTCAACCGCGGCGTCGAACCCTTTAATCAATGGACGATTTCGCTCTATCGCGTGCTGCGCATCTACTGAGAGGCTAACCAATGGATCTCCTTTCTCTTTTCTTGACCGGTCTGCATGGAGCCCTCCAGCCCCATAACTTCCTGATCCTCATAACGGGCTTGATGATGGGCACCATCGCAGGCGCGTTACCAGGCATCTCTTTCGTCAACGCCATGGCGATGGCTCTGCCTTTTACCTATGTGATGGAACCGGTCACGGCGATGTGCTTCCTCGGGGGCATCTACGCAGGCGGCGTATTCGGCGGATCGATCTCTTCGATCCTCATCAACATTCCCGGTACACCCGCATCACTCCCCGCGTGCTGGGACGGCTATCCTATGACGGTCAAAGGCCTTTCGACGCGTGCGTTACGCATCGCGATTACGGCCTCTGCTACTGGTGGCCTCCTGTCGGCAATCTTGCTCGCCGTCGGATCCCCGCCCTTCGCTGCCTTTGCATTACGGTTCGACCAACCGGAATTTTTTGCGGCAACCATCCTCGGTCTCGCCAGCGTCGTGGCAATTGCAAAGGACATGCCGGTCCTCAGCGCCCTTTCTATGTTCATCGGGCTGGTGATCGGTTGCGTCGGCATTGATCCTCATCATGGCCTTAGCCGCTTCACCTTTGGAATCCCGCAAATTGAAAGCGGGATCAACTTCACGGTCGTGATGATCGGTCTTTTCGCCATTGGCGAGGTCGTCGACCTGTTGGCAAAAAACGTAAACCTGAAGAGCTCGTTCGCACCCAAACCAGGCAAACAGATCACCTGGCGTGAACTCTGGCAGTACAAGGGATCAATGCTGCGTGGCTCAGGTCTGGGTTGCATGGTCGGCATGATCCCAGGCGCAGGCGCCACCGTCGGCGCGGTTCTTGCCTACGGTGTGGAACGTCAGGCCTCGGGTCGCGGCGCCGAGTTCGGTACGGGCGTCGAACAGGCGCTTGCTGCTCCAGAGGCCGCTAAAAACGCCACGACCGGCGCAGCCATGATCCCACTACTGACGCTCGGCATCCCAGGCAGCGCAGCAACCGCGATTATGTTGGCTGCGATGCTCATCCACGGCATTAATCCGGGGCCGTTGCTGTTCCGCATGGATCCATCATTGGTCTATACGATCTTCGTTAGCATGATCATCGCCAACTTCCTGATGATCATAGCTGCCGTCGTCGTCGCCCGCGGCTTCTCTACGTTGATGAAGGTTCCCCCCGCCATCCTCGGGGCCTTTATCATCGTATTGTCCGTCGTCGGGGCCTACGGCGTCCGCAACAATATTTTCGACGTCTACGTATGCCTGATTTTCGGCGTCCTAGGCTTCATCATGAAGCGCGCAAACTTCCCGACGGCTCCGCTCGTTCTGGGCGTAATTCTCGGCCCGTTGGCAGAGCGCTACTTCCTGACGTCGCTTGCAAACTACGAAGATAATTTCTGGATCTTCGTCGAGCGCCCGATCAGCGGAACTATCCTCGCGTTGGCCGCCGCGTTCGTGCTCTGGTCGTTGTATCCGGCCATCTCATCCCGTTTCAAACGTACGAGCGAGATAAACGCTCAAACTACGCAATCGAATTAACCGGCAACATGCCGGCAAACACGGCCGTCGAAGGCGAATTTCGCCTTCGACGCACCTTGACTCGCGACATTCGTCATGACACAAAAACAAGACGCAATGTCCCATTTTTTGAACGCGGCAACTTCGCCGAATTCACTTCGCGCTGGAGACAACGATGACATCTGAAGCATCGACACTAGAAGTATCGGGAGACAAAACCGCTCAGACCAACCTTTCTCCAAAGGAGATTGTTGCGGAGCTTGTGCGCCGAGCGCGCGCCGCGATGGAGGCTTACGAGAACCACGATCCGGAACGCGTAGACGACGCTGTCCGCGCCCTAGCGTGGTCGATCTATAAGCCCGAAAACGCGAAGTTTCTGGCTGAGATGGCCGTGGAAGATACGGGCTTGGGCAACGTACCCTCCAAGATCATCAAGAACACGCGCAAAACATTCGGGACATTGCGCGACCTGCTTCGGGCCAAAACGGTCGGCGTGATCGAAGAAAATCCAGAACGCGGCATGGTGAAGTATGGCAAGCCAGTCGGCGTCGTTGCCGCTGTTTGCCCCTCGACCAATCCAGCTGCCACGCCCGTCAACAAAGCCATGATGGCGATCAAGGGCGGCAACGCCGTGATCATTGCTCCCTCACCTTCGGGACAGATCACGACAGCCAAGACCGTCGAATTCATGCGCGCCGAGCTGAAGAAGTCCGGCCATCCAGAAGATCTGGTTCAACTCCTCCCTGCCCCCGTCTCGAAGGAGACGACGCAGGAACTCATGAACCAGGTAGACTTGGCAGTCGTCACGGGCTCTCAGAATAACGTCAAGCGGGCCATGCAGTCGGGCACGGTTGCGATCGGCGTCGGCGCCGGCAACGTTCCGGTCATCATCGACTCCACCGCAGACCTCGACGATGCCGCTGAGAAAATCTGCGCATCCAAGATCTTCGACAACTCCACATCATGCTCATCGGAAAACTCGGTCATCATCCTTGATGACATCTACGAGGATGCGATCGCCGCGTTGACCCGGGCCGGGGGCTGGCGCTGCACGAGAAAAGAACGCGACAAGGTTTCTGAAAAGCTATGGATCGATGGCAAGCTCAACCGCCACGTCATCGCGAGGGACCCTGACGTCACCGCGAAGGCCCTTGGCCTGGCTCCAGAGGCTGAACAGTCAAAGTTCTTCATGGTCGAAGAAGACCATATCGACGGCAAGCATACCTTTGCAGATGAGAAGCTTTCGCTGGTCCTCACGGTCTATCGCGCCAAGGACTTTGCCGATGCGAAGCGCATCGTGCACGACGTATTGGAAGTGACCGGCAAGGGCCACTCTGCCGGTATCCATACGAAAAATCTCGACCACGCACGCGAACTGGCGGCGGATACCGATGTCGTGCGCATTCTCGTCAATCAGGCACACACATTTGGAAATGGTGGCGGCTTCAACAACGCCCTGCCGTTCACGCTGTCGATGGGTGGCGGCACCTGGGCCGGCAACACCATCACCGAGAACCTCAACTACCGCCATTTCATCAACATCACCCACCTGGTGACGACCATTCCAGAGGACAAGCCGTCAGAGGAGGAGCTGTTCGGCCCCTACTGGCAGCGCTACGGCAAATAAATAAGAAAGAAGGCCGCAAACAATGAACTTCGAAGAACACGCAGCAAAACCGCTGCTGGCTAACCACGGCATCGCCGTGCCTGCCAGCCGTCTTGCAAAAACTCCAGACGAAGCTGCTGCAGCGGCTTCCGAAATTGGTCCGTGCGTCGTCAAGGCCCAGGTTCCGACAGGCAAGCGCGGTAAGGCTGGCGGCATTAAGCTTGCAGCAAACGCCGACGAGGCCAGAACTCATGCCTCGAACATTATCGGCATGACCATCGGCGGGTGGCCCGTCGAAAAGGTCATGATCGAAGCTCAGACGCCAATCGCGCGAGAACTCTATGCTGCGATCGTGAACGACTCCGCCTCCAAAGGCCCCATGCTGCTCTTCTCTCCAATGGGCGGCATGGACGTGGAAGAAGCCGCAGAGGCTGATCCCAACGCGATGCGGCACGTGGTCATTCCGATCGCCGAGGGATTGAGCGAAGCCGCGGCGCGGCAGGCCGTTTCGGGGCTGGACCTGAATGCCGTCGAGGACGACCTGGTCTCAACACTGTTAAAGCTCTATGAGGCCTATCGCGCACTTGACGCAGAGCTTCTCGAAATCAATCCACTGGTGATCACGAAAGATAATCGCGTCATTGCGCTCGATTGTAAGCTCACGGTGGATGACAGTGCTGCGCCGCGCCAACAAGAAATCATCGGTCTGGCCGCCCCTGAGAAATACACCACGCTTGAGGCTGCAGCCGCAGCCGAGGGCCTGAAATACATCGAGCTCGGTGGCTCGGTCGGTGTGCTCGCGAACGGCGCAGGCCTGACGATGACGACGATGGATGCCATTGCGCACTATGGTGGCTCGCCCGCAAACTTCCTTGAGATCGGCGGCGAAGCTTACACGAAGGCAAAAACGGCGCTTTCGATCCTTCTCGAAAACAAGAATATGAAAAGCCTGCTCGTCAATTTCTGCGGCGCATTCGCCCGCACTGACGTCATGGCAGAAGGCGTTGTTTCCGCGTGGTTGGAACTTAAGCCTGACGTTCCGATCTTCTTCACAATTCACGGTACCGGAGAAGATGAAGCCGTAGCACTGGTGAAGGACCGGCTTGGCATCGAACCTTTCGATCTTATGGACGATGCCGTCAAAGCTGCTGTCGCAGCGGCTGCGAACTGACGAGGTGCTGAAATGATCCCACGTAAATCTCATACAATCCTGGTGCAGGGTATTACCGGTAAGCAGGGAACCTTCTGGACCAAGGCGATGCAGGACTACGGCTCTAACGTGGTCGGTGGCGTTAACCCGAAGAAGGCCGGCACCGAGCACCTCGGTGTTCCCGTCTATGCGACAGCCCGCGACGCGGCAAAGGAACGCCCCTTCGACATCTCCGTAATGTTCATTCCGCCAATGCTTGCCAAATCGGCAGCGATCGACGCGTGCGAAGCTGGAACAAAACTGCTTGTCTGCCTCACTGAGCACATCCCTGCGCACGACGTCATGGAAATGCACGTCGCCGCAAAAGCCAATGGAACTCAGATAGTTGGACCGAATACTGCGGGCCTCGTCACGCCAGGCGAATGCTTCGTAGGTATAATGCCCGCATTCAACGAACGTGTCTTCCAACCGGGACGCGTTGGTGTTATTTCGCGCTCCGGTAGCCTCGGAACGCTCGTCAGCTTGAACCTAACGCAGGCCGGCATGGGGCAGTCCGTTTTCTACGGCGTCGGGGGCGACCCGATGATCGGAACGAACTCTGCTCAGGCTCTGCGTATTCTCGATGCGGACGAGAAAACCGATGCAATCGTCTTATGCGGCGAAATTGGTGGCTCCGCTGAAGAAGAAGCTGCCGAATATGCAAGCACAATGAAGAAGCCCGTCGTTGCATTCATCGCGGGTCGCCAATCACCACCAGGAAAGAAGATGGGCCACGCCGGTGCCATCGTTGCCGGGGGCAAGGGTGATTATCCATCCAAACGCGCCGCTTTGGAAAAGGCCGGCGTGGCGGTCGCAGACACGCCAAGCGCGCTCCCCGCGCTCTTGTCGCGTCACTTCGCAGCGGCCTAACACATACAAACGTTTGTCACATCAACCGGGCAATCCGGTGCAACTCGTCAACTGTAGGACAAGGACCATCACCGTGAAAATGACCACCGAAGAAGCCTTCGTGAAAGTGCTGCAGATGCACGGCATCCAGCACGCGTTTGGCATCATCGGTTCCGCGATGATGCCGGTTTCCGATCTATTCCCTCGGGCCGGCATTACGTTTTGGGACTGCGCACACGAAAGCAACGCCGGCATCATGGCTGACGGTTACACCCGCGCAACGGGCAAGATGGCCATGGCCATCGCCCAGAACGGTCCGGGCGTAACGGGATTTGTCACGGCGATTAAGACGGCATACTGGAACCACACACCGATGCTGCTGGTCACGCCGCAGGCGGCCAACAAAACCATCGGCCAAGGTGGCTTCCAGGAAGTCGAACAGATGGCTCTGTTCCGTGACATGGTTTGCTATCAGGAAGAAGTCCGCGATGCCTCTCGCGTTGCGGAAGTTCTGAACCGCGTCATCAGCAAGGCTTGGCGTGGTTCGGCACCGGCACAGATCAACGTGCCGCGTGATTTCTGGACCCAGGTCGTCGACATCGAACTGCCGCAGATCGTGAAGATTGAACGCACGGGCGGTGCAGACAATTCAATCGCCGAAGCAGCAAAGCTTCTCTCCGAAGCGAAGTTCCCCGTCATTCTCTCCGGCGCAGGTGTTGTCCTGGCCGGCGCGATCGACGCATGCAAGACGCTTGCGGAACGCCTCGACGCTCCAGTCTGCAGCAACTACCAGCACAACGACAGCTTCCCCGGTTCGCATCCACTGGCTTGCGGTCCGCTCGGCTACAACGGCTCGAAGGCCGCGATGGAGCTGATCGCAAAAGCGGACGTCGTTCTGGCCCTCGGCACGCGCCTCAATCCTTTCTCCACGCTGCCGGGCTACGGCATCGACTACTGGCCAAAGTCGGCCAAGATCATTCAGGTCGATATCAATGCCGATCGCATTGGCCTGACCAAGAAGGTCACGGTGGGCATCTGCGGCGACGCCAAGAAAGTTGCCGAGCAGATCCTCGAGAAGATGGATGCGTCCGCCGGTAACGCTGGCCGCGAAGAGCGCAAGGCGCTCATCCACCAGACCAAGTCGGCATGGCTGCAGACGTTGTCGAGCATGGACCATGAAGACGATGATCCCGGCACGCACTGGAACGAAGAAGCTCGCAAGCGCGAACCCGAGCACATGTCACCACGCATGGCTTGGCGTGCCATTCAGTCTGCGCTTCCTGCGGATGCGATCGTGTCGTCGGACATCGGCAACAACTGCGCAATCGGCAACGCGTACCCGACGTTTGAAGAGCCGAGAAAGTATCTCGCACCGGGCCTGTTCGGTCCTTGCGGTTACGGCTTCCCGGCGATCCTCGGCGCGAAGATCGGCTGCCCGGATGTTCCTGTGATCGGCTTTGCTGGCGATGGAGCATTTGGCATCTCGATGAACGAGATGACAGCCTGCAGTCGCGAAGATTGGCCAGCCATCACCATGGTAATCTTCCGCAACTACCAATGGGGTGCTGAGAAGCGCAACACCACGCTCTGGTTCGACAACAACTTCGTCGGAACCGAGCTCAGCCGTGAGTGCAGCTATGCACGCATCGCCGATGCTTGCGGGCTCAAGGGTGTTACGGTGAAGACGATGGAAGAACTCTCAGCGGCGCTTAAGGAAGCCGTGCGCGAGCAGATGGAAAATAAGGTGACCACGTTCATCGAAATTCTGCTCAACCAGGAACTTGGCGAACCATTCCGTCGCGATGCGATGAAGAAGCCTGTGAAGGTCGCTGGCATCGAGCCGGGCGACATGCAGTCTGAACAAGTTCTCGCGTCTCTATAAAACACGTCACTAGAAAAGGCTGCGCCGCGACGCACGAGAGGGAAGCAAATGACAACTTCGGAATCGAAGGCCCCCGATCGCGGCCAGCACCATTTTCTTGACATCACACCAAGATGCCCGCGCGAACTCCTCGCGCGGGCTCAACAGATGGGCAAGGCCCGCACAGCCGTGATTTGTGCCGATGCCGCATTGCCGATGATGTCCTTAGAAGGCGCCGTGCGCGCCGGGATATGCGAGCCGATCCTCATCGGCAATCGCGCGCGCATCGAAGCAGAAGCCGCCAAACTTTCCTGGGACATCACCCCATACGAAATCATTGAGGCCGACAGCGAGCAGGACGCTGCGCTTGCCGGCATGCAGCTCGTTCGCGACGGGCGCGCAGATATCGTGATGAAGGGCCAGATTCACACCGACGTTATGATGAAAGCGGTGCTGAATAAGCAGACGGGTATTCGCCGCGACAGCCGCCTCGTACACGTCTTCCACATGACGCCACCACACAGCGACCACCCGATCATTCTGTCGGACGGCGCTGTCAACGTCGCGCCAGATCTTGAGACACGCAAATTGGCTCTTCGAGCCGTCGTCGATGTTGCACATGCGGTCGGCATCGCGAAACCAAAGGTCGCTCTGCTTTCAGCAACCGAAGAACCAATTCCATCGGTGCCTTCAGCACAAGAAGCCCGTGAGCTTAGAGACTGGGCGCGCGAAAACATTTCGGACGCGGCTTTCAGTGGTCCGCTCGCGCTCGACCTCATTTTGTCCAAGACTGCGGCCCAAGCGAAGAACCTCCAAAACGACGAAGTCGCAGGTGCTGCCGACGCAATCGTCGTTCCCGATCTCGTCTCCGGCAACGTACTCTTTAAAGCGCTGGTCTATTTCCGTTCGGCTTGTGCCGCTGGCGTGGTCCTAGGCGGTCTGGTTCCGATCGTTCTGACGAGCCGCGCAGATCCACCGGAAGCGCGCTTGGCCTCTTTAGCCTTGGCATCACTTCTCGCCCCCCCGCGCGCTAAGCCTCAAAAAGAACAGGCGACAGCGGCGGTCTAGAAAACTCACATTTCGTAACAGGATCGACGTTGCACCAGTGTGTTGCACGGGCGGAGCGAACGCACACCTGCATGCATGACCAGTTAAAAGATGTATATTTGATATTGCTTTAACCTTGCCCCCGAAATAACATGCATCATCAATGCATGTTTGCCGGCCAAGCAACTTGGCTACACAGGTCCTGCGGAGGGTCCGCCCGAATGCCGGCAAGACCAGTCGCGGGCGCGATAAGGGAGGAAAGCATGTCGAAGAAATTACTTGGCATGGCGATCGCGGCAATAATCACGACAACCGCAGCCAGCGCGAACGAACAGCGCATTGCGTTCCCCAAAGACTATGCCAGCGATTTCAAAAACTACCTGAGTCTCGACCGCGTACAGAACCCGGATCAGATCATACGACTATTCGCGAACGACCGAGCGCTCAGTGCAGCAAAGGAAGATGGGGTGCTTCCCTCAGGCTCAATTCTGGTTGGTGAAATCTACGCCGCTAAGAAGGACGCGCAGGGCAACATAATCACGAGCTCACTAGGACGCCGTATCAAGGACAAATTGTTAGCTGTAGCAGTCATGGAAAAAAGGACGGGATGGGGTTCAGCCTTCCCTGAAGAGTTGAAAAACGGAGACTGGGACTTCGCCATATTCTCCCCCGATGGCAAGCGCCTAAACAAGGATCTCAACAGCTGTCGGGGATGTCATGCCCCCTTAAAAGATACGCAGCACATCTTCTCATTAGAGCACCTCACAAAATAGGCTAGGCGCGTTTTGGAGCAGCACATCACCGCTAGGGATTGAAGCGAATTAAAGCCAATCCTCGCGGGCCTTTGCCTGTTTTAATCCGTGCAATCTCGCGCGCAGCATCGAGATCGATGACGGAGACATCATCCGAAAACCAATTCGCGATGAACGCTTTGCGTCCATCGTCCGCGACGGCAACACCCTCCGGATAATCTCCGATGCGCACGACGTGTTGCAGTTCAAATCCATCGCGCGCAAAAATCGAAGCCGTGCCTGACTGCTGATTGGCAACCACAATGCGCGCGCCATTTGGAGGCAAACCAATACCGTAAGGAAGTTTGCCGGTCTCCAGATCGCGCAACTTGGCCGGAACGTCCGTGTCGATCACGCTAAGGGTGGAGGCCTGCACGTTCGCAACGTAGGCCTGAGTTTCATCTGAACTAAGCGCAATGGCAAAGGGCGCGCGGCCCACATCAACTGTAGCAGAGACTTGAAGCGTCGACAGATCGATGACGCTCACACTATCGCTCTCACGATTAGCAACGTACGCGAACTGAGCACCCGCAACGATTCCCGCTGGCGACTGCCCCACCGGAATGCGCACAATCTCAGTTCCGGATACCGCATCAATCACGTGAACACAGTGCAAATTCCAATCGCTGATAAGCAGACGATCATCGGCATCCACAACGATGCCGAAAGGCGTCCCCTTCACCTCAAACGTCTTCTCAACAGTGAGGCGATCGGCATCAAGAACCGTCACCTCACTCCGTTCCGGATGCGTGATGAAGATCCGGCGCATCTTGGCTGACGCCGCAATAGCTGCGGGCGCCGTTGCCACGGATATCGTGTCTGTAACCGCCATCGCCTCAACATCGATAACGCTGATTGAGGAACCGGCCTGGTTGACCACAAAGAGCCGTTCAGAAGACGAAGCGACCGAAGGAAAAGACACCAGTAGGCTAACCACAAAAAGAAGGCCCGTTCGCCACCACGTCACAACGCTGCAGCGCATGATCATTTGCCTGCGGCGACTTTAGCTTTCAAACCCTCGAGCCCCTCGCGGAAAAACGTCTCCATGGCTTTCACGGCAGCTTGATCATTCAGGTTCTCGGGAGGAAAATTACTCGTGTCCGCCCGATAAAATCGTCCGAGCCAAACGACTTCGCTACCGCCGCCATCGCCTGGCTTTACCGACAAGGTCGCCGAGTAAAAGCTTACCGGCAACGCTTCGATATTTTCCTTGGAAAGACGATATCCGTAGGACATCTCTTCGGCATTGTACTCATCCAGTCCATCGACAATGACGCCACCGGACTTAAGGGTCAGAGTACGCTCGGCACCCGGTTTATTGCCCCCAGTGGCCTCTGCTGTTTCGACGCCAGGATGCCAATTAGCTAATCCTCCGAAATCGCTGACGACAGCCCAGACGTCCGCGGGCGAACTCTTCAAAACAATCTTTTCTTCGACCTTCTGCGGGGTGGGACCGTGAGCCGATGCGGCCAACGGCCCTAAACACGTCAGGGCACCCAGCAACAGCAAGGACCATCGCATCATTGATCTTCTCTCCGATTTAAATTGGAACACGGGGCATCACATCGCGCTGACGCCATCGGCGCACGCGATCGAGAGCAGGGAGCAACGCGCTGATCAGCAGAAGCAGAATTAAAGCGGCACTCGCAGGGTAGGGACGAATATCCGCAGCGGCTTTGACAGGCCGTGAGCGGCTGACAGCCTGAAGTGACGAGACCAAGTCACGGGTCTCGGCGAGATTGGCATATCCAAGCCCGGTCTGTTCCGCGAGCGTTTCAAGGTAGGCTTCCCGCACCGACGAGAGATGTTCATCACCAGCCGTAGTCGCACCACCCCACGGAGCATTGCGAGGATGATATCCCGGCCGGGAAGAAGCGTCCTTAGGTGGAAGACCAACACGGTTTTCATGAGGAACGTCTTCGCGGCCCCATGTGCCAATCTCCCGACCATCAAAATCAAACTTCGGGATTGGCGATTTCTCGCGCCCGCCAACGCCTACGATCAATCCGCTAACGGTGCCAGGCTCACCATCGAATACCGGGCCTCCAGAGGCGGGCAGCGGCGGGGCCTCTTGCCCATCTGTAAAGAACGCAAGATTGGCATCGACACTGCTGGCAATCTCAACTGCTTTGTAAAGACCACGAGACACGTGACTGTCAGCCGCCCACGCCATCCGCCAATCCAGTTGTCGCACGGAGCCATCGAGCGCCGCGTAGTTCGCACACACCTCGGCAGGTTCAAACAGCAGGAAAGACGAGCGTTCCGTAAAAACCCCCAGCCCTAAACGCGAGCCGCAAGGCAGACTCGTCAACAAGCGCCGGACGGCGGCCTGCGACGCTTCAAGACGGCTTCCGGCGCGCCCGTCTACGTTCATATCGCGCGTATTCATACTGCCGGTGATGTCGAACACAGCCACAACATCGAGAACCGGTCTAACAAGCTCAACACGCGGAACAAAAAGCGCCGCAAGCGCTAGTAGCCAAGCCGCACCTGTCAGCCAGAACCGGATATCCCGAAGCGCCATCTTGATCACGGTAGGCCTCTTGGAATTCCGGGAAGGTCCGTCCAAACGCGCTTGGATTCACCTTCGGCGTCCTCGTCTTCACTGAAATCCGGCTGCGGAAAATCACGCACGAGCCGCATAGCAACATCCAGATTGTATTTGTAATCCCAATTCTCTGGCCGAACGCCGAGAGCCTTCCGGTAGTCATCCTTGGCGAGCCGCACGAGAGGGATCGCATGATCAAGGTCCCGCTTTTCAATCGCATGAAAGGCGAGACGAATGCGGGCATTCGCCAGATTGTAGAGTGCATCTGCTTGAGCGGCTGGCTTCATATGCGGTACGGCTTCATCAAGAAGACTTTGCGCTTCATCCAGCCGATCCCGGAATAGGAGAAAATGGAGGCGCGCCATCACAACCTCCGAAGACGCGTAAACGGGATCGACAGCGACATCCTCTCCCGCCACCAAAGCTCTCACCGTTGCATTGCTAGCGCGCTTTTCGAGGTAGCGTCCCCCCGCATACGTGAATGCAATGCTACTGGCAGCCAGCACCGCTATGATGATGATGCCTCTGGACGATAGAAATCGCGGCCGCTCATCGGAAAGACGCTCTGTACGCCCAGCACTCGCAGAGTCACTTAGCGTTGTTGCGCGCATCATGCAGTTCCTCGGAATTGACCAATCACCAAGATCACAGGGCGCAACCACCGACGCGTCTTAAGCATCTCAAACATTCGCCCCCTTCCAAGTTCGCGCGATACCCACTTCGCAAAGCTTGGCCAAAAGCAAAATCGCGAGGCACACCGCAGCGATCGCGTAAGTCCAATGCGCGAGGTCCGTTTGAGGAACACGCTCGACATAACGGATAGGTTCGCGCTCGAGCTTATCGATCTCCGCAATGGCATCAGCGACGGATTGCGGGTTATCCGCCTCAAAGGCTCGGTAGGGTGCGCCAAGCGTCAGGAAGAATTTGTGCAGGTGCCGCTCGGGCAGTGCTTGCGGAGTATCCTCTTCTCCCTGCCGAGGTTCTTCGTAGATCCCTCGACTGCCTTCCGTGCGCAGATAGAGCCAATAAAGATTGATCCGTCGTTTACTGAAGCCCTGCCGCAAAAGTTCCTGAACTTTACGGTCGATAACCGCAGCGCCATCGGACACAAGCACGATGGCACGCGAAGCTGCAGCCGGATCAGCCTCATGTGTTGCCAATGACAAAGCCAAACCCCGGCCGACATCTGTGAACGCAAGCCCAGGACGATCGATTGCACGAATGGCGGCGAGGACGGCTTCCTTGTGATCCGTAATCGGAAGCACAAGGAACGGCGCCGTGGAAAACGCCGCGACCCCGAACCGGTCATGCGCACGCTTCTGAATAAAATCTTCGAGCAGAACCCGCGCCGCCGTGGACTTCGACATTTCGTCCCCAGTCGGCTGACGGCCAGCAAACGTCTGATCCATGCTACTTGACCGATCGATCAAGAGAACAATATGCGCTCCAGTCCCAACGCGTTCGATACTCGTCCCGCGAACATGGAGCCCCGCCAATCCCAAAACCAAACCGAGAAGGCTCAAACTTAGGAGCGCACGAAGCCCCCAGTCGACCGCGGTTGAAAGCCAATCTGGATCCATAAAATCAAGCGACGCATAATCGTGAGTACGCTGGCTGAGCCAAACCAGAGGCACCAATGCCAATGGCAGCGCCAACAGAAACAGAGGGTGAGCAAAGGTCAGGTTCATGCCACCGCCCTCTCGCACTCGCTCATAGACGTGGCAAAGGTCGCTAGATCCGAGAGTGGTAG
Organism: Filomicrobium sp.; assembly: GCF_025698805.1. NCBI lineage: Bacteria > Pseudomonadati > Pseudomonadota > Alphaproteobacteria > Hyphomicrobiales > Hyphomicrobiaceae > Filomicrobium > Filomicrobium sp. Next base: position 141,638 of record NZ_JAILWT010000006.1, on the reverse strand, counting down.
CTCAGCGCGACTCCCCAACATATCGTCCGCGAAAAACGCCCGCCGGGACGTCTGAAAAAAACGCTCGATATCAGGTCGCAAAGACTCAAATTCCGGACGCGCAACCAAAAAACTATCGAGGTCCTCCGCCAGCACGCGTCGTTGCGAGGCTTCATCAAACGCGCGGTGCAAAGCAAGAAGTGCGAGCCTATAGTTGGCCGACTGCGCCGCCTTTGCTGCTTCTCGACGCACGGTACGCATCGCCTGAGTGAAGGGCCTGCGACGACGACGGTGAAATGGCCACAGGGCCAGATGATGGGCAAGCAACAACAGGGCAACGACTGCGGTCACCCCGGCAATCGCCATACTGGTGCGTTCAAGAGTCGTGGAACTTAAAGAGACCGGAGCATCAGCACGCAACAACTTGGCCGGACCACCCTCTCCGTTTTTCTCCGGCATGATTTCACGGAGAGGCGATGAAATAAACGACCAGGACGGAACAACTGCCTGCGTGCTCTCCCTCTCGGGTCGAAGGACCCGAAACCTGATCGCGGGAATTTCCAGCTTACGCGGCTCGAGCGGTGCATAGAATGTTTGGTATGCGAGCCGTATCCGATAATGCTTCCGCACGCCTCGAACATACTCATCAACGTCAACCGACTTCAATTCTAGCCAGTAATTGAGCGGCCCTGGTCGCGGAATGCTCGCAGGATCAATCTTGGCGTCGTCGGCCACTGCCACGTCGGCATCTCGCGTGAGCACATCCCCGATGAAATAGCCAACGGAACGTGGCTCGACAACATGAACGGTAGGCGTGTCAGCGTGCGCCACACCGTTCCCCAAAACTAAAAACAAGGCCCCTGCAAGAACACGAAGGATCATATGCCACCCCCTGCGAAGTAGGTGGCCAAGCGATCCCAATCGATCACATCTGTGATCTCAAAAGGCTCTCGGCCATGACGGCTTGCGATTGCACGCAAACGCCCACGACGGTCTGCATCCACGCGACACCAACGCGTCTTAAGCGACGGGCGCATCGCAACAAGTCGCCGACGCCCTGTCTCAACATCCCGAAGCGCCAAAAGTCCCCAATTCGGCAATCCTTCAACTTCAGCGGAGTCGCGCAAAAGAATTGGAACCACGTCGTGAGGGCTAAGCGCAGCGAAAACATCCCCCATTTCTTGAGAGGACATCTGGAAATCTGAAATCAGGATGACCAGCTTGCGACGGCCCGCAATCAATTCAGATGCCCGGATCAATCCCTCAACGCCCCGGCGGTTAGGTGTAAGCCCGCGCAGTTCTGCCGCGAACTCAACCTCGCCCGCCCGCGCGCGCGTGGCGCGTTGAAAGAGTTCGCCGTGCACGTCGCTGTCACAAGCAATAATTCCGAACGCATCACCAATGCGACGGGCAGAGGCTGCAAGAACCGATACGAGATCCGCAGCAAGAGAAATCTTGCTCGTATGCCCGACGACACCCATCGAGCCCGTAACATCTACCAACGCATACGCGGTAATCGCGCTGTTCTGCTCAAAGCGGCGAACTCGCAACGCCTCCAGCGGATCGCGGGCACTCGCACGCAAATCGATGCGACGCGGATCTGGGTTATCCAACAACGACACGTGGTCTTTGAATAGTCCGCCTGTCCCACCTTGGCGTGATCGGTGAGCGCCGGCACGCACAGCGCTACTCCGCCAAGCCAAGCGGAAAGGTATATCAACGGCAGGAGGCATCGCTCCGACTGAATTCCCGCGATCGTTGATCATGCGCCATCCGAAGGGGCCGCAACTGTTTCAAAAAGGGCGTCACAGAGCTCTCTGACAAGGGCATCCCGGCGCAACTCGTAGACTGGATCGAGGAAGATCCGATGCGCCATCGTCTCCACAAAGACATCGCGAAGATCCTCCGGAACAACCATCGAGCGTCCAGCAAGCCACGCCGCAACACGTGCAGCGCGCAGCAGATAACTGACACCGCGAGGGCTCGCGCCCCCTTGAACAAAGCGCGCCATGTCGACACCGGGTATCGAAATTCCCGCTGTCTGCGGATAACGAACGGCTTGCCAAAGATCGAGCACATAGCGCTCCAGGGCTGCACTCGTATGCACGCTATGTTGGATGGCCTTCGCAACAGCACCAAGTTGTACGTGATCCAGAATTGCCTCTGGAACCGTTGCAACCAACGCGTCCGCATCATGATATTTGGAATCAAACGCGAGCTGCCTGCGTGTCTCTAAATCCTGCGGCGCTTCGATACCAATCTCCATAAGAAACCGGTCCCGTGCGGCTGCAGGCAACTCGAATGTTTCCTCGCGTTCAATACGGTTGCGATCGGCAAAAACCTGAAGATGCGGCAATGGGTATTCGCGATTGAATGCGGTGACGCTGCGCTCTGCCATCAAGCGGAGTAGAAGCGAGTGCACCTGCGGACGGGCGCGATTGATCTCATTGAAAAAGAAGACCGCAAGATCTGATCCGTGACGCAGCACGGGACCAGGTTCAACTCTCGGGCGCCCGTCTTCAGCAAGGTAGGTGTGATAGACAAAGTCCGCGGGCATAAGATCGATAGTGCCTTCGATGCGTTCGTACGCACCCCCCATTCCTCGGGCCGCCGCGCGTAGAAGCGTCGTCTTTCCGACGCCGACATCGCCTTCAAGCAGAACGTGACCACGTGCAAACACCGCGATGGTCATCAAATGCAATGCGCGCTTTTGCCCAGCAATCACCTGGCCAAGTTCGCGCTCAAAGGACCGAGCACGCTCGCGCCAGTGCGCCAAGTCCACTGTTGCAAACTCCGAAGGAGATGGCGCTGCCGGCCGGCCTATGCGTTCAACTGACATTCCTGCTCCTGGAGTAACACGCGGCCACTCCGGTCACAGCTCATCATATCCTCCACGAGAACCCTAGGAGAGCACTGAAGAGCCGGTCACCGGCGCAAAAGGAGGGGCGCGACTTGGCCGCGCCCCATTTCACCTCGGGAGGAAGCAGAGCGGTTTTGCAAGCGTAGCACTGCACCGAGGCGTCAAACCAAGCTCACTATTGGATCTTGGAAACGTCGTAGACCCATTTTCCGGTCTTCTTAAAATTCTCCACGCGCTTGGCGTTCCGCTCTTCCATCGAAGCAATCGATGCCGACTGCTTGTTCAGCTCCTTGGGATCATGCTTGGGGTCATACTTGGAGCCGGCCACCTTTTCAGGATAGCCAGGCTTAGGCTCCCAGCAGTTGCCAGGGGCTTTGCATTTCGTTCCATCATAGGCCATTGCGCCTCCAGCAACGGAAAGCAGAGCAGCAGCGGCGATGACCGAAATCAATGTCTTCATTTTCGTTTCCTCCATGGGTCTTCAGGTCTTGCCAGTTCACCCGGCGGCCATGCGGCCACCGCTTCAATCCGCCAACTCGCAAAGGAAATTCCACCTACTTCGGACGGAAAGGATGAGCTCATTGCGCGGAAACTTTGCAGGCATCCAGAGCCGCAGTCTTTTGCTCCTCTGACGCCGAACTATTTTCTTCTGCGGATTTGTCAGGCTTGAATGGCGTGAAATTTTTCTTTTGCTCGTCAGTAAGCCAATCGGCCTCGGCCACATCACCAGTATAGAGATGACGAATCCAAGCCATCATCAGCAGCATTTCATCCAACTGCAGGTGGCTTCCATGCGGCCCCATCATGCCTTGCGCACCACCAAAGATTGTTTCGAACAATCCCTTGTCGGTTTTGTTTTTGGGATAGGTCCAATAGCTATCGTTCAAGCCCGGACCAACTTTGCCTTCGGCATAGTGACCGTGGCATCCCGAGCAAGCGACCAGATAAGCTTCTTCACCCTTTGGCAGACATTCCTTCACTTCCGTGTAGGGGTTGATTCCAGTCTGCAAGAATTGACGAACAGCCTCCGTATCGCGCCCCTCGGGCAGCGAGTCATCGAGATTGAGAACTTCACCGGTAATCGTGTGCCGGAATGTTACCTGGCCCGAAGCCACACCGAGACCAAACACAAACACTGCGCTGGCAGCCGCAGTCATGATCAGTGATTTTTTCATTACTGTTGGTCGCTTCTCTACCTTTATATCGCGTTGCGATTCACATCTGTTGGAGCGAGCAATCACGGAGTGCACGGCAATCGCAGCACGCACTCCAAGACCTGCGCGCTAGCTTCTCGATGACGTTTCAACGAGCGGGATCCCTTCTTCTGTCAGGATCTCTCTGATCTGCGGACGAGCCTTTTCGATCGCGAGATTTATGGCATCGAGCAATGCCGCATCTTCTTTGCGAACGGCGATCGACTGACTGAAGTGATGTGGAACTTTCTCGCCATCAACGCGAACGTTGTTGTCTGGGATGACAACCATCTTGAGCTTAGGATTCGCTTTGACGTACCGCGCCACCTCAGGGGCAAAGGCAACGGCAAGATCAGACGTGCCGTCGGCGACTTCCCCAATGAGCCGTTTTGGATCAATGCGGGTGTATTGGTTGCGACGGCTTTTGAAGTTCGTCAGCGAGTTCATGTAGTTGAAATGTACGTTGAAGAGATCAAGCTTTGTCAGCATGACCTGTGCGGGAGAACCGGGCACAAAACCGATCTTGTCCGCCTTGACAAGGTCAGGGCTTTCCCAACTGGTAATGTTGAGATCGGACTCGACGCGCTCAACGAAAACATAGGGCGCGCGATAATAGGGCTCGGACGTCGCGACCCGTTCGTCCCCGGTGTCGACCCCCATCACCACATCACACACGTGCATATTGAGCTTGTCGCGAACGAGGTAGATAGCCGGTTTGTTATGCCAGACGAACAACGGTGTCCGGCCCATCGCCTCAGCAATCGCTTTGGCTATCTTGTTTTCAAATCCACGCTCATCGCGCGTGGAATAAGGGTGCTCATTAGCTGCCGCGCAAACTCTAAGTATCGAGGGGTCCGGCGCGATATCTTGTGACGCCGTGTTCGCGGCCTTGACGGGGAAACCAGCGCCGACAGCCACTGCCAATGCGAGCGCACCGGGCAACCAGCACTCGACGCGCGAAAAGGATTTGGTACGGAACATGGACTGCTTCCTCTTTGTCTTGTGACCGCGTCGTTGATGTTCTTCTCCGTCTGCGTGCGAAGCCGCCCAAGGGTGCCAAAATCACACGGCGGTAGGACCAGCGGAGTTATTGGAGCAAGGGAAGCCGGAGGAGCACTCGGGAGATCGCGACCACCGGCTTCCTACGTCCACGAAGTCCCGACTACCGGAGATCCGGCAGCCGGGATCGAGACTGATGTAGGGTTAGCCCTTGCCACCCTTCCACTCGCCGACGGTCACGTCGTCATAAGGTCCCTTGCCATCGAGCGAGAAGACCGCGACACCGCCACCCATCTGCGTGTAGTTTTGAAGGTTCTTGAAGGCACCGACAGCACCCAGACCGGCAGTCGGATCCTGAAGATCGAACACCAGACCAACGCCCGGCCAACCACCGACGCCATACATGATGGAAACGAACTGCGTGCCGTTGTGCTCGAACGTCATCGGATGGCCAATCGACCCCGAAGGCAGCTTGGCTTTCCAAAGCAGCTCACCGGAGCGGCTATCACGAGCCTTCAGGAAGCCGTCGAGCGTACCGTAGAACACGAGGTTCCCAGCCGTCGACATGGTGCCGCCCCAAACGGAGAAGCGTTCCATTTTCTCCCATTTGTACTCACCGGTGATGGCGTTATAGGCCTTGATCTGGCCGAGGCCTTCATAACCCTGGCGATCACCCTTCGGGCCCGGATACATCCACAGGGTCGCACCGACGAAGAACTGACCGGCACGATAGGGAAGCATGAAGGGCTCCCAGTCCATGCAGATGTGGTTGATGCCCATGAAGAAGAGCTGCTTCTCTGGATCATAGCTGTCGTGACCCTGGTTGTGATAACCCATGGCCGACGGACAGATATCGGTCGCCTTGTGATCCATTCGCGTGGAGAACTCAGGATCACGAACCGGCAAGCCAGTCTTCAGGTCGACTGTCTTTACCCAGTTGACCGTATCATCAAGCTTGTTCGCCGAGATCAGCGTGCCGTCCTCGCGATCAAGCGTATAGACAATGCCGTTCCGGTCGGGGTGGGTCAGAAGCTTGCGCATCTTACCCGACTTGTCCTTCTGCTCAGAAAGCATCATGACGTTGACGCCGGCGTAATCCCACTCGTCGTGTGGGGTCTTCTGATAGCCGAACTTGGCCATACCCGTATCGGCATCCCGACCCCAAATGGTCATAGTCCACTTGTTGTCGCCGGGACGCATGGTCTCGTTCCACGGAGCTGGGTTACCCGAGCCGTAGTAGAAGAGCTCCAGGTCAGGATCGTACGCATACCAGCCCCAGTTCGTGCCGCCGCCGATCTTCCAGGCGTCACCTTCCCAGGTGCCGGTGCCGAGCCCCTTCTGACCATAGTGTGGATTGGCCTTGTTAAAGTTGTCACCAATCCCGACATCGCCATCCGGACCCGTCGCGTACTTGCGCCACTTTTGCTCGCCGGTCTTAACGTCATAAGCCGTCACGTAGCCTCGAACGCCGAGCTCGGCACCGGACGATCCGACAAGAACCAAATCCTTGATGACGTAAGGAGCGATCGTCAGCGTCGAACCAACTTTGATGTCCGAGTTTTCAATCTTCCAGCGCTCTTCTCCGGTCTTGGCGTCAAGCGCAACAACGTGACCATCGAGCTGCGTCTTCAAGATCAGCGGCTTCACATCACCGTCACCAGGCCAGTAGGCCAAACCGCGGTTCACGAGGTCGCAACACGCAACAGAACGCGCAGCGGGGTCTTGCTTCGGCTTGTGCTGCCAGATGATGCGGCCGGGGTCATTCAGATCAAGCGCAAAGGTATTATTCGGAAAAGACGTGTGCACGTACATAACCCCGTCAACGACGAGCGGGGTGCCTTCATGCCCGTGCAGAAGACCGGTCGAAAACGACCAAGCTTGGCGCAATTGTTTAACGTTGTCGGTATTGATCTGAGTGTTCGGGCTATAATTATTCGCGTGATACGTCTTGCCCGTCATAATCCAGTTGTCGTTGCTCTTTGAGAGCTCGACGAGCTTGTCGTTCGCGGTTGCGCCCGACACCCCGAGTGCCAACGCCGCAAGTGACGCAGACACTAACAGGGACGTTCTCCAGGATTTTTTCATTTATGGAAACCTCACGTTTCGTTCCCTAGACCAAGGCAATCACGCTCCCCAGCCTCCGACATCGCCGGAATACTGATGTGCAGAGCTGCCTTTGATGCGCGGTACAGGCGAGGACCGGAGTGGACATGCTCCGCCCGAAACCGATGCGGCAGATTCCACTTCCTGGAGCCGTTCTTTTTCGACACCGCGAAGTCGTATCCAACACGCAGCGCTACGCTAGAGCCGGCCCTAGCGCCCGTCTTTAGTCCGACTACCAGAACTGGCCGGGAAGAAGTGGCAACAAGGACTGCCTTTCCTCACCCCTCACAAAATCGTAACGATGTAACAGCTGAGGCCAGCCCCAAAACCGCTAAATACAAGGGAATGGCAATCCTGCCTTATCGGGCACGGAGCTCTGCGTAGCCTTGGCGATTCACCCGAATGAGGCTCAGCCGTGCGCCACAACGCTACCCACTTTGGTCATCGCCACCGCCCTGCCGTTAAGCGGGTTATGGCAGTCGCGTGCATCCTGACAAGCGCAGCCCTCGGCGCATGCTCTGACGATCCCGCCGAGACCATTGCCCAACACCCGGCAGCGCAAGAGGACCCGGAGAAACCTCTGACGCAGGACCATTGGCTAGAAGCGAATGAAGGAACCAAACCGGAAGTGTGGCTTGCCAGCAGAATTGACGGTCAGAGCGCAACGCCGGGGAGCCCGGCGGTTGAACGCATTGCATCCCTTCTCAACACCGCTGCCGGGCAGTTTCGTGAATCACCAAGAATGATCGCCAATCGCGCCGTCCAACTCGAAGGCATGCTAGCGGAAATCGGTGCACCGGAACCAGCCATCGAGATCATCGAAGAACTCTCGCGAATTGTCGGCGAGAATACGCATGACGAAGGCTTTGGCTCTCTTTGCCAACACTATTTCAACCTGCGCACCGCAAACCACAATCGCGATCAAGCACTCGCTGATCTCAAATCGAGATATGGAGCGCAACAATGATCCTCACCGCTTCCGAAAGCGAATCCAAAGGCGGCGCGGAACTCCTGCCCAGCCTTATCAAACGCCTGCAAAATCTTTGGTACCGTCGACCGGTTCGCACTCAGATCCTCATCGCCTTCCTGGCCGTCACCGTCGTCACGTCGCTGTTTGCATGCTTTCTAAAAGTTCTGGACGCCGGAAACCGTACCCGCATCGAGATGCGCGCTTCCATGGATCTAGCGGAGAGTTTCGTGCGGGAAACGGCACGCTCTCTTTTGAACGAAACAGAGGCACGGAATCTGCTTCAAACTCTTGAGGCTCAACTCAAACATCTTCGCCACGTCCGAATAGAAGTGGTCAGAGCCAACGGAGAAAGGGGCCCGAGCAAAAACCGCCCGCCTCAGGAACCTTCGAACGAAAGAGAACCAGCTTCGGTACCGCGATGGTTCATTGAAATGGTTCGTCCACCGGCAAATAGATTCAACGTTCCGATAAGGGTAGAAAATCAGCCCATCGCAACCGTTCTGATCCAAGGCGAGCCTTCCGATGAAATCGCAGAAGTATGGAACGACTACCGCACGATGCTGCTACTCTGGATCGGCACAAATCTGCTTATGTTGAGTGCCCTATACGTCGTGCTCGGCCGCATCCTAGATCCCCTGGTCGGATTGGCCGGCGCAATGAAACGTTTGGAGCACGGTCACAGCGCAGTGCGCGTCGAACCTCCCAAAGTCCGCGAGCTGCGCCTGATCGCCGACCACTTCAATCAACTCGCCGCAGCGTTGGACGCCGTAAATGCCGAAAACTCCCGCCTTTGTCGGGATCTCATCACCGTCCAGGAGGAAGAACGCCGACAAATCGCAAGCGAACTTCACGACGAAGTCGGCCCCTGCCTGTTCGGGATAATGGTCAATGCCTCATCGATCGAGCAGTACGCTCAACCACTTCCTGAAAAAATATCTTCCGAAATCGCTAGCAGAATCAGTGAAATACGGACGATCAGTGACCGGCTCAAATCCATAAATAGGCGGCTACTGAAAAAGCTCCGACCGATCGCTTTGGGCCGCATAACGCTCAAAGAGCTCATAACAAAACTCTCTACCGAATTTGAGCTTCGTCACCCCAATATCAGGTTCAGCACGATCACAAACGATCTGCAATTGAGCTACGGTGAATCTATAGATCTCACCATTTACCGCTGTATACAGGAGGGCATAACAAACGCGCTGCGTCACGCTAATCCCAAGAATATCGTTGTCCAATTGGCTCATGAAACCATTACCGGCCCAGACGGCGAAGCCGCATATTCTCAGATTAGCCTCAACATTCGCGACGACGGAGAAGGGATCCGGGACCCTGCACCCAACGGGTTCGGATTAGCCACGATGCGTGAGCGAGTGCGCGCCCTAAACGGCACATTCTCACTTAGCGGCAATTGGCCCTCAGGCACCGCCATAGATATTACCGTTCCTGCGGGGCGCTCGACCGGCGAAAAAAGACTAGCTGCAGAATTTTTTGGAAACCGCGCATGACAAAAGTTCTCGTGATCGACGACCATCCCATCGTGCTTCAGGGTTGCAAGCGTGTGCTGCAGGACGCCCGCGTAGAGTTCGTCATTCAAGCGGCAAGCCTATCAGACGGCTTCCGCCAATATCGCGCCCAAAAGCCTGACGTTATCGTCGTCGATCTCGCTGTGAACACAGGCGCTCTCGATGGATTGAACTTCATACGCAGACTACGCATCCACGATAAGAAAACACCCATACTGGTTTTCAGTATGCACAGCGACCCGGTAATTGTGAGCCGGGCACTGGAAGTCGGCGCCAACGGCTTTCTCTTGAAAGACACATGCTCCGACGAATTCATAAAAGCGTTTCAGCGCGTACGGGACGGCGGCACTTACCTCAGCCATGAACTCGCATCGGAAGTCGCCTTCATCAGCGCGAGAGGATCAAATAACCCATTGAATACAATAACGATTAGAGAGTTGCAGACACTCTCTTTGATAGCTGAAGGCAAACCCTACAACATCATCGCGGAAGAACTGAACGTCAGCTACAAAACGATCGCGAACACAGCCGCGCAGATCAAAAACAAGCTTGGCGTACGGACACTGCCGGAACTGATGCGCATAGCCATTCAACATTTGCCCGCAACGTCGATCAAACGACATCTCTAACGTTCTGGCATGCACATAAAAAAGCGTGACGGCCGCAAGCGGCCGTCACGCCAGACTTATCCAAAATTGGAACGCTTAGATAACGTCGATCTCAGCTGGGAGATAGCTCGTAACTTCGAGACCAACTTCCTGCTCGCGAACCTGAGGTTTATTCCAAACCTTCATTTCTCGTTTCCTCCAAAAGTTTCACACAAACCGTTATGCTTCCCAATTATTTTTATGGACACATCGGAGAATGAGCGCAAGTCATGTTTTCTGATCGCATCGATTTGAGAAATAAAGTGACAAAACGAAATTTCTCTCAAGGCGCAATCCTTGCTGCGGCCACATTAATTTTAGGAGCTTCAATCGCAACGCCGCTGCGCGCTGCTTCTATTTGCGCATCCGTTATTGAGAGCGGATGGGCAATCGCATCCACGGAGTCCGAAGCGAAGAAGCGCGCAATCCTGTGGTGGTCATCACGCGCCGGCGCAAAAGGACCTGGCTATGAAAATTGGGATCGGGCCCAGCGCAAACGAACGCACTGCGAAGCCTATAAAGGCAAGACCCGGTGCAAGGTCACGGCGGCCCCGTGCCTGCCTGAAGGACGTCTTCCAGATTTAAAACCGGGAGAAAAACACCTGGAACTCTAAGGCCCGACACGCATACGACAAGCAAACTTACCGCGTCGCAGGCACATCGATCTTCAGGTCCTCTCTCAATTGAAAGGTACCGTCGAAAAGCCGCTCATTCGGAGCATCGGGCTTGGTCACGATGTTCCGCACAGGCAGTCCCGTCTCCTTGTCAACGTAAAGCATTTGAACGTTACCCGGCACGGCTTCAGCGCCCGTTTTTGCCGCGACGGGAGGTAACTCCGTGCGGTACGCCACGTACTCGCCCCCCTCGAAAGTTTTCTCACCAAGACATTCATAAGCAGCATTCGCGCTTTTGTTTCCCGAAAGGGACTGGCGCATTTGCCCAGAAACCTCTTTCGCGAATTTGTCCGGCACCTTCGCCCAACCTTGTCCTTGATTTGACCAGGCTTCCGATCCAATTACGATCAGTTCAACGGTCCCAGCCGAAGTTCCCGTCTCGACTGTTTGATGCATACGATCCGGCGGCACATAATCAACCGACATGCTGAGCGAACCTTGATCGTTCACAATCTTCGTCATCATACGGAAAGCAGCTGCCTGCCTGAGCTTTGCAAACGCCGCATCAACCTCTGCGCTACAGTCTGCATGGGCACTGCGTGCAGCACCCAAAATTGAAAGAGCCAGAACCCCGCAAAAAACAAGACGACGATGCACGTTCGGCCACTCCTGCCTAAACATTGGGAGGGCGAGGCTTCGCACACGCGCCGAGGCGTGTCATGGCACAAACTATTGCCGAGTTTTCCCGTTCGAACGCAGTTAGCGTCGGATCGCCTCTCGCTCTGTCACGACAACGTCCATCGCAACGTCATAGGTCTGCGGATATATGGTCGGAATTTCCATGGCACTGTATCCGACACCGACAGTTAGCGGATGGTTCGTGGCGCATGCCAACGTCCGATCAAAGTAGCCACCGCCATAACCCAGCCGGTAACAAGCTCTATCAAACCCAACGACAGGAGCGATAATCACATCCGGCGTCACAGCCGCCGCACGGTGCGACGGAACAGGGATGTTCCATATGCCCTTCTCGAGCGGTTCGCCTTTTCGCCAGAGGCGGAAGATCAGCGGAGCTCCCTTCTGTTCCACGACAGGTAAAGCTCCGGTGCCCCCGCGCATCTCCAGAGCTTCCAACCAAATGCGCAAGTTCGGCTCCCCACGCATCGGCCAGTAAGCGCTGACCACCTTTCCCTCCACGCCGCCTATAATTTCGTCGAGCCGCGATACGATGGCGTCTGCATGCGCCGTACGCTCGACAACCGGCATCGCAAGCCGCGCATCTATGAGCCGAAGACGCTCGCTGCGTCTCCAGCGTGAGACGTCCTGCTGCTGTTGCACATCAAGCCCCATGTAGGCCGGGTCTATTTCATGCATGAGACAAGGTGGAGATGCGTAGCTACCGCCTTCATCGCGATCATCATCTCTCCCGGACATACGACGCTCCTGGCCAATTTCGACGTGCCTTTGCTTCACGACGGATGCTTACACCTCGATCCCGCCGACATGAGGTGAACCGTCTTGAGATGAAGCGCTATAGAACTCGACATAAAATCGGACAGCACCTAACGGCTCCACCTCGTGCGCCTCTTCCGGACGAACGATGCCTGTCACACCTGGTGAAAGGATCTGCTCGGAAAGCGGCTCTAAACACCGGTAGCGCAAACGCCCTTCGACGACATGGATCACCGCCCAAACACCAGCCTTGGTCCTGTGTGTTTTGCGTAAACCGTTCGGCAAAGTGTCCTGGTCGAAAACCGGCGTTTTCCGGTAAGCGACCAGCCCCTCGGGCAACTGCTCGTCAATCACTTTTGCCACCAGAATAAAACATGCATTTGAAATACCACTTTATGGTGGCATAATCGACGGCGCAACGAGTTATTCGGGAGGCCCGACGGATGCGCCTTACGATGTATACGGACTACGGACTGCAGACGCTGACGCGCTTAGCTGCTGAGCCAGAAAGAGTTTTTTCTATCGACGAGATCGCCAAAGAGTTCGCGGCCTCACGCAATCATCTCGTTAAAGTCATACGGGATCTGGCCCAATGCGGCGTTCTTGAAGCTCAACATGGCAGCACAGCACGCGGATTTCGCCTCGCACGTGATCCTAAAATGATTACGCTCGGAGAAATCGTCCGACTTCTAGAGTCGCGCAAAGCAACACTCGAGTGCCTCAGAGCGGAAGAAGCGACCTGTCCACCCTCCGAAAGATGCCGACTTAGCAAAAAGCTAAACGCCGCCCGCGAAGCCTTTCTGCGAGAACTCGACACCACGACGCTCTTCGACTGCGCATTGGTCCCGAGAAACCGAACCCAAGACAAACACACCGCGGAAACAAGACACGGCGCAACTTCAGATTGCGTGTGAGAGGATCGTTGTGCGATGGGCATCCACCTAAAGCGCGCCTACGATCCACCCTCATCCGGTGATGGCATACGCATTCTGGTCGATCGCATCTGGCCGCGTGGGGTTACCAAGGAACAAGCCGCATTCGACCTTTGGGCCAAAGACCTTGCTCCCTCCGCGGAACTCCGCAAATGGTTCGGGCACGCGCCCCAACGTTGGGAGGAATTCCAACGGCTCTATCGCATTGAACTTGAACAGCACGAAGCCGAGCTTGACGATCTGCGCAAACAAGCTGCCGCCCAAAGGGTGACGCTCGTTTTCGGCGCTAAGGATCGCAAACACAATCAAGCCGTCGTGCTCAAACAAGTTATAGAAAATCAAACTTAGCGATCCATCGGACCTTCGTCCTGACGCGAAAGCCCCGTAGCCCCTTCCAAATCAGCATCCGTCAAGTCTGCCCCCGCGAGGTTGGCACCCGCAAGATCCGCACCTCTCAGATCAGCGCGCGAAAGGTCTGCATCGGAAAGATTCGCACCACGCAGATTCGCATTCCGAAACTTCGCAAATGTCAGCGTGAGCCCCGCCATATTGGCATTCACTAGCTTAGCCCCCGTGAAGTTAACATGCGCCAGACCATGGGTAGGCGTGCCACCCAAACCACGTTCTGAAGCCGGCGCAAAGTCTGCCCCCGTAAGGTCTGCACGACTGAAATCAGCTCCGCCAAGTCGCGCTGTAATCCGAACACCACGAAGATCAGCATCGCGAAATAACGGCAAGTCCTGCGCAACAAAACGAAGGTCGGGCGCCACACTCGGCCTCAGGATCGATGCGTTTTGTAAAGCCGCTTTTGTAAAGTCGGTACGCACGAGAACGGTGCGGTCAAGCACAGCCCCCGTCAGATCAGCGCCTGCAAGATTGGCTGCAGTCAAATCCGCGCCAAATAAATTGGCGCGCGACAGATCTGCCCCTTTAAAATCTAGCCCTGAGAGATCAAGCCCACGCAGGTCGCTGCCCGACAAATCTACCCGCTCTCCCGCCTGAGCCAGAAAGAGAGTACGGGCCACATCTCGGACCGTCTTCTTGGACACTGTCTCCGCTGACGCCACAGTCCACAAGAGACAAACTGTCGAAGCCGTAAGAACGGCCCACCGCACCCAACGCATTACGTTGCGAAAAACCCGGTAGAAGACATAGCTTACCGCATTGGCTCCAGCGGAATTCGGATGCAATGTCATAGTTGTCCTCATGCGTTGACGCGTCCTGAGAAGCAGCAACAGGTCGGGTTTGAAACCCACGAAGCAAACTAGCCGAATATCGAACATGCTTTCCATAAGATATCAATGAACACACATATTTAGTAGCATAATCAATCGAAATAGAGCCAATTATTGAACGCCACTGCAGGTGTTCAATAATTGAACACAGCGCGAACATTCAGGAAAGACCGATGTCCAACGGTCACAGCTCGTCACGAACCGTCCATGCTTCCGATCTACCCGCCGGCAGCCTGAACAGAGCCGTCACATTGCTTGAGGCGATCGCACAGGGTCCGCAAGAGGGATGCGAGCTGAGTGATCTCGTTGCTCGGACGTCTCTACCCCGCCCCACCGTTTATCGCGTATTGGAAATGCTGATGACCGTAGGCTGGGTATCCCGTGATCCCGAAACCCGCCGCTTCAACCTCGGCGCCGATCTCGCTGCGCTTGGCTTTTCGGCAATTAGCCGCCATCCACTGGAACGCACCGCAGCGACCACCCTCAGCGCCTTAGCGGAAAAGCTCTCGCAGGTCGTCTATCTTAGCGTCCGCTCCGGCTTGGACTTCGTCTGCGTTGGCCGCTACGAAGGCCCATCACAGATACAGGTTGGACGAGGTTGGGCGGGCATGCGCGGCCCATTCGGCATGACACCCGCCTGTATGGGCATGTTTGCCCGAATGAACCCTGACGAGGTCCGCGACATCATCAAGCTCAGCATGCCGCGGTACCGCCGCATCGATGGCTTCGATGAAAAGGGTTTCCGCAAATCGCTCGCCGACTCGATGGACGCGGGCTACGGGATCTACGGCAATATTGTCCTCGACCGATCGACAAGCGGCATGGGCGCCGCCATTTGCGATCCGTCGGGCCACCCCGTCGCAGGTATCGGCACAACATTCATTACCGGGTGGCTCGACGACGCCCAACTCAAGCAATGCGCTAAAGCCTTAATGACCGCAGCAACGGACATCAAACACCGAATGTTTCTAGCAGAGCTGCCTTCACCGAAACGCTAAGCCCTCCATCAATGCACGGCGGCATGCATGATGAGGTCCTCACTTGCATCCGCACGATCAAACGAAGCAGTAATTCGTCCATCGCGCATGACGAGCACCCTGTCTGATAGGCGAAGAATCTCCGGCAGATAGGACGATATCACGAGTACCGCCTTACCATCTTCGGCGACCTCTCGGATGACATCGTGAATTTGCGGAATCGCACCGACATCAACACCGCGTGTTGGCTCATCAAAAATAATCACTTCAGGGTCTTGCGCGAGGGCCTTCGCAATCACGACCTTCTGCTGATTGCCACCCGAATAGACTGAGACCACCGCATCGCCATGAAGCGTTCGGATCGCTAATCGCGCGCGCCAATAATCAGCCAGACGCTTCCGGATAGCCCGCGAGTAGATCCGCAGCCACCCCCTGCGTCGGGCCTGAGCCGCAAGGTAGATATTGTCATCTGTTGTCATCGTTTCGAACAGACCGTCCAACTTGCGATCTTCGGTGACGTAAACGATCCCTGCCGCAATGGCATCTCGGGGCGTGTTAAAGGTCACAGCCTCTCCACGGAGCCGAATAGACCAGTTGCAATCATTCTGAGGACGGGAAAGGCCCGCGATGAACTTCGCCAAGTCAGACCGTCCAGCACCGACCAGCCCGGCGAGCCCAACCACCTCGCCAGATTTCAAAGAAAGAGAAATACGAGGACCATCAACACCGCTGCCGACAGAGTCCACGGCGAGAAGCTCCAGGCCTCCCACGCCACAGTGTCCCAGTTCCGTCGAGCGTTCATCAAGATCACGCCCAACCATCAGCTGAACCAACAGTTGGCGATCAAAACTTTGAGCTGGTCCACAAACGACCCGCCTTCCATCCCGCAGCACGGTAATGCGATCAGAAATCGTCAAAGCCTCTTCCAATGCATGCGTGATAAAAACGACAGCCTTGCCGCGTCGGCGCAGAGCTTCCAGCAAATTGAAAAACTTATCCCGTTCTGCTGGTGAGAGTGACGCTGTTGGCTCATCGAAAATAAGGACACGCGCATTAAGATGCACAGCCCGCGCAATCTCGACCATTTGCCTTTCCGCAGGGCCGATATCCTGAACCAGGGCGGTTGGCTCCACATCGAAGTCAAGCGACTTGAGAGCTTGTCGTGCAGCGCGCTCAGCCGTCCCAAATGAATTCAACCAGGGTTCGTGGCCCAGCAGGATATTCTGAGCAACAGTCAGGGATGGAATAAGGCTGGTCTCCTGATAGACCATCGCCACGCCAGCACGGAGACCGTCGGCGGGTGAGTGAAACGCACATACCTGTTGATCGATAAGCAGAGAACCCGACGTTAAAGGAACGGCGCCTGCCATCACTTTTGCGAGGGTCGATTTGCCCGCGCCATTCTCACCGATGAGCGCATGGATCTCGCCACCCTTCACCTCAAAATCAACACTGTCCAGGGCAACTGAGCCAGCAAAACTTTTGGTCCCCTTGCGAACACTCAAACACGTTGCGGCATCGGTCATGAAGCGCCCCGTTGGTCTGATACAGGCGACCTGACAGATCGCGAACGCGCACGACGCCGCGACCACTGAATGTGGATGCCGACAGCCCCCAACAGCGTCACACCGATCAACGCTGAAGAAGCCCCGCCGGGCATGTTCATACGCAACAGACCACTCATCAGCAGAAACAAGATCGCAGAACCGATCATGACGCGTCCAACCGAACCGCCACCACCGGACAAGCTTACGCCACCCAGCACCACCGCGGTTAAGGCGGTCACTTCCCAGCCAAGACCTGTGTCTGAACCCGCGCTACTTTGCCGGGCCGCATAGAACAACCCAGCCAGAGCAGCGATCAATCCACTAAGCACATAAGCCAGAAGCGTAACGCGCCGCGTATTTATTCCAGCATGACGCGCAGCCTTGCGATCAGCTCCCGTGGCCATAATGTGCAACCCCGGACGAAGGCGCGTAAGGAACAGATGGAGTGCCAGAGCCACAACGAGCAGGATCACCATGTTGCTTGGAACACCCAAAAAATATCCGGCCCCAAGCCAGTACCAACCCTCTGTGTCACGCCAGGCATTCGCGAGCTCGATCGTGTAGGCGTTGGTGACGAAATCCAGCCCAGCGCGCAAAATCAACAACATCGCGAGTGTCGTCAGGAAAGCTCTGGTCTTAAGATAAGCAATCAGGACACCGTTGATCGCGCCTATAACGGCACCGACAGACAGCACACCCAAAACCGCAACTGGCAAAGGCCACATCTCAATCCGGAAAAGGTAGAGAGCCGTAAAATTAGCCAGGGCAAATATGGCGCCCACAGACAAATCGATCCCGCCGGCAAAGACAACGATCCCCAGAGCCAACGCGACCAGGCAAGGCTCTGCATAATCGCGCATCAATTGCTGCAAGTTGGAACCGCTCAGGTAGTTCGGCACAAGCAGCGCGAAAGCCGCAAACAGACCACACATCACAAGCAGGGGCACGGCCGCATCGAGGCTGTCGCCAAAGCGGCGCCTGAATACGGGATAGCGCGAAAGCAAACCTCTCTCCCTCTCCGAAAAAGCTCGGCCAGCCACCCTGAGGGATGGCGACCGAGCAAGAGCACCTCGGAGGAAAGAGGCACTGCGATCTTCAGCCTGCGTCATTGCGTCAACGAAAGGTCGTAGCAGTAATGACGCTCAGCCGGGCCCGTGACCCAAAAGTTGTTGGAGAGAAGCGTCAAACGCTTTGCTCCCGGCTTTTCACCGCTTTGCAACAGCGTCAGCACCGCATCGGCAATCTGCATCCCCTGGATATCGGCCCGATAGGACAGCACCTTATAAAAGAGGCCCTGCTCGACCATCTCACAGTCCGAACGTGGACCATCGCTCGACGCATAAACCTTCACTTTGCCCTGCAGACCCGCCGCCTTCACAGCCTGGGCCGCACCTTGCTGCATGATCCCCCAATGTCCGTAAGTCGCGCAGAGATCAGGGTGCTGTCTCAGCACCGTCGCCGTTATCTCGTTCGCCTTGTTGGCATCCCAATTGGCCGCCTGCGTCGAAACAACTTTGATCGACTTATCCGCAGCAAAAACCTCCATCGCTCCCTTGAGCTGATCAAGGCTCCCCGCTGACGTCGCTTCGCCTTGCACGATCGCGACCTTGCCGGAACTCTTGCCCCCCCCGCATTGAGCTACGATGTCCTTCGCGATCAGCCGCCCCGAGTCAACATTGTCGACCCCCACATAGGCATCGGAGGGTTGGTTCGACATCATGTTGACCTGGATGACGTAGATGCCGTTCTCCATTGCCCGCTTCAACTCTCTCGCCAGCAATGAAACGTTGATATTCTGGACGATCAGAACGTCGGGCTTTTCATTGATGAGCGACGTCACAGCTTGCAGCTGCGCATTGCTGTCAAAGTTCGGATCGCGGACGATGAATTTGATGCCGTACTTGTCGAAGTGCGACTGCATGACGGCCGTCCAGATCTGATCGATAGGTGTCCCCATCGTGATCGGCACCCAGGCGACTGTCTTACCCTTCACCGCCTTATCAAAATCAATTCGAAGCTGAGACCGTGGATCGGTCTGGGCGTGAGACGCTCCGTCCATGAAGCCCCACGTCACCACCAACGCGGAAACCAGCCCAATCGCCCAGCGCTTCCCGGATATAAAATCGACCATTATCACCCAACCTCCCTTTGAAATTTTGTTGTACGCACCGCGACACGACGCGGCTCAGATGCTGTGACGCTCCGCCTCCTCGTCATGCGGCCTCAACTGGCTGTCCAGCACGATGGCGGCCAACAGCAAGCTTCCTTTGATGACTGTTTGGACCTGAGAATTGACGTCGAGGATGGACATGCCGTTGAGCAGCACGCCGACAAAAGCCGTCCCCGCAAGCACACTGGCGACGCCACCGCGTGCACCCGACAAGCTCACACCCCCGGCAACAGCAACTAGGACGACGTCGAAAATGAATGTCGACTTGGCCGTTCCCAGATCGACCATCGCCGTGGATGCGACCATGACGAGACCACCCAGATAGCCAATCACAGCAGCCATCACGAATGTCATCATGCGCAGCCGACGAACCGGCAACCCAGAGAGACGTGCGGTAGCTGGATTGTCCCCCACCGCGTAGACGAAACGCCCAACGACTAAGTGCGCCAGAAACAGATGCATCACGACAGCTGAGACAGCAAATATGAGCGCAGGAACAGGAACACCGGCCCAATTTGTCCCAAGCACGAGAAACGCGCCGTCGCCGGGCGGCAAATTTATGATGGTCGACGGCATGAGCGTCGACCGGGCCGCGCCCATGAAGAGCAACGCGCTCGCAAGCGTTGCGAACAATGATGGGATGCCGAGATAGGCAACGAACCATCCGTTAGCGAGCCCCATGCCGATTGCTGCGAAAAGCCCCACCAGGAGCGCAATCGAAACAGGAAATCCGCCGTTGATCATGATGGCGGCAACGCCTGCGGAAACGAGCGCGACAGCAATCTGCGACAGGTCGATCCCCCCGCCGATAATGACGACAGACATACCAAGCGCCAACACCCCGATAATCGCGATGCTGCGCAGGAGCGCCATTGCGTTCCCCCACGTCGCGAACCCAGGAATTGCAGCCGCGAACACCAACGCCAACGCAACCGCTAGCCCAGCGACGACAAGTTCCTGACTGAAACGTCCGGCCACGGAGCACAGCATTGAATTCATCGCGATCATTTATCGGACATATCCCAACGAGCGAAGATGCGCCAATATCTAGATACTAATAGGTAGCACCAAGAAATCTACCAACGATCCAAAATCACTTCAATTAGGACGCAGAGAAAAGTTGTCCGAATAATGGACAATAAAAAATGAACGTAAATCTTGCGCTGCCGCACAGACTGTCACGCCCGGTCCGTGCGGCAACAAAATCAGGTGGCAGCAGAAATCCTCAACTCATGGAGATGCCCGAAATGGGTGCGCGTGTCGAGTTGCTGCCCCGTTTCAAAGCGAACCTTAAGGCTTGGACGCAGATCAGCACGCGGCACATTCGGCCAGATTAACCTCAGCGAATTGAGCCCCTGCTTAACCCGTGAACTGTCCAACACGATGCGCTGATCACACCACTGATCCTGAACCGAAACCCGGCCGACCTGAGCACCATTCAGTTTGACAATGATATCGCCCGACTGACGCGCGCCTGGGACACGAGAGACAATTGAGAGCTCCAGCTTCTGCGACCGAGCACTAAAGAACGGAAAGGCGCTCTCCAACTCGTAAGCCGCCTTGAAGGCACGCCGATACCAACGGTTACCATCCATTAACGGCAACCAATGCGCATCGAGAAGGTCAAGCTCGTCAATCTCTCCGAGCACAAAGTCCGGGTCCGACGAGATGTTACCGAGCGAGGGGAACGCAGCGACAATCGATTTCAAGAGGTCATGCTCCCGGATCAGCCCTCGGCCGATCAGGCCGTATCCCATGAGGTAGGTCGAAGCGATTTGATTTTTGACGAGCTCACCGAAGGACGAGAGCAGCAACGGTGGAACGCCATGTCGGAACGCATCATAGACGAGCGGAATGCTGATCTCTCCGATCGGCGGATAACACGACGCCGCACGCTTGAAATGAAAGCTACAGATTTCGGTACCCTGTCCCCAGTGCGCATTGTGAATGCCCGCCAAGAGATGCGCCCAACCTTCCTGCTCCGGTGACGGAGAAGGTCCGGCCTCAACAAGTCGCTGCAAATCCGCGGTGCTATGGAAGAGAGCCTGAACGACCGCTTGCGCCGTTCCCGCCATCGCAACGCGAATACCCTCAGCATTCAGATGACAATAGTCGAGGAACTGCCCGCGCCCGGGAACACTGTTCCCAAAGTGCTGATGGTAGACATGAGGCAGATCGACCACGAGAGCACCGACCTCCCGCCCAACCTTCCGGATCACTTCCGCGACGACAGAGAAAATGCCCGGCAACACCCGCGTCTCATCGACAATGTCACGACTACGCCGCAGAGCTGCCGAGGCTTCACGCGTCTTCCCCTGCTTTAATTGAACGTGAGCAAGCAGCTCGAGACTGGCGGAGCAAGTCCCGCCATCAAGATTGATGGCCTCTTGCACGCGATCTTCCGCCTCACGGAAATCACCAGCATCGGCCGCCTCTCGGGCCTCAGAGAACACGTCCACCCAGGCCACCGTATCCAGCTCAGACATTAGCGGAACATCAAGGGTTCCGATCGGGCAACTCAGCCAATCCGCAACGTTGATCTCTGGCAGAACGAGGATCAGCGGTACGCCCATGTCATGCGCAGCCTTCGCCAACTCTCTGACTGTGTGCTCAGCAATTTCTGCGGCGCGACGCTGTTGCCGCGCCATCAGGACAGAAAGCCCCCCATCTTCAGCCAGCAATCCGCCATCCTGCACAAAGGCGTCCGTGGATGCTCTAGATAACGAACCGGCACGCCAGTTATTCCCAGCAAAAACAACGATAGCGTCGGGTTGCAACGCAGCGGCAGCTCGCGTCATCTCTACGAGCCACCATGGCCCGCAATTACTCTGGGCGAGATCGACGACCTCGACACTCGGCCCGACGGCGGCGAGCTGCTTTTCAAGAACCTGCGCGGGGCCATATTGCGGGCTGAAGAAAAAGCCGCGCGCAACCGATTCACCCAAAAACGCAACGCGTTTGCGGTTTCCTTTTTTCCGGATCCGGTCGACGTTCGCGCAAAACCGCCAAAGATCGATATGACGCCGCGACCGGACAAACTCCCCCGTCGTTGGCTCCTCTTCCCAGATACCAACCGCCCGGGCGCCAGCCTCTCCCTCGCCGCCAGAAAACCCCAGAATATCGTCCCGAAGCGAAGAGAAGGGACCGGTCCATATATCCGCCACCTCACCGACGCCTTCCACCTGCGCATCGCACAACAATTGCAGCAGAGGCAACGTCGCACGGTCCTTGATCGCCTCAGCCAGACGTGTTGCCAACTCCTTGCGCGTGATTTGCTCACCCACGGCACCAGCTCCCTGAATTGAAAATTGATTTAAAGAAATGAATAGACGTTGGCGCGACCAGCATCGGCAGCGCGCCGCTTCTTTTTGAGACGCGCGCCCATCATCTCGATGATCTCAGACCAGGCTTCCGGACGCTCGGTGCGATCAATAATGAAGTCCTCCATCACAAGCGCGTCGATGTTCGAAATCGCAAAGGTCCAGATCGCGTGGATAGGTTCGAGCACGATGGCATCCCCACGCAGATTGAAGGACGTATTGAGCAGGATCGGACAGCCCGTGAGCTTATCGAACGCAATCAGCAGATCGTGAAACCGCTTATTGGTGTGCTCGTTGACCGTTTGAACGCGCGCCGATTGATCCACATGCGTGATCGCCGGCAACGCCAGGCTCGAAACCACCCGGCACGTCTCGAGCATGAAAGGCGAAGAATGGTCGATCTCGAAATGCTCCGCCATCTTTGACTCGAGAACGGCGGGCGCAAAGGGCCGGAACGCTTCGCGCATCTTGACAAGCGCGTTAATCCGGTCGCGCATCTCCGGCCTGCGCGGGTCGGCGATGATGGAGCGAGCGCCCAACGCGCGGGGCCCAAACTCCATCCGCCCTTGGAACCACCCGATCACCTTGCCGTCCGCCAAACGCTCAGCAGTCGCTTGGATCAGCCCCTCAGGATCTTCCGAATAGTCCAACGCACACTGCTTGAGCGGACTAGGATTGACGACACGGGCGACATCCCGGGCGCTGAATTTCGGCCCCAGGTAAACGTGCTTTTGTCTCTCGCGGGATAAACGATCCTCGCCGTGACGAACACATGCCACTGCCGCCGCACCGAGCGCGCCTCCGGCATCGCTTGCCGCAGGTTGCACAAAGAGGCGCTTGAAGGGCCCCTCGCGCAGGACCTTGCCGTTTGCCACACAGTTCAGAGCGACACCGCCAGCCATACAGAGGTTTTCAGTGGAATGACGCGCGTGGAGATACGCCACCTTATCAAGCAGGATAACCTCAAGGGCACGCTGCACGCTGGCGGCCATGTCCTTATGGAATTGCGTGAGCTCTGACTCCGGCACACGCGGCGGCTCACCAAAATGCTCACACAAGCGATCCGAATACATCCGATCCCCGCCGAGAAAATCGAAGTACTCCATGTTCAGGCGGTACTGTCCGCCGTCCCAACAATCAATAAGTTGCAGAACCTTATCCAGGTATCGAGGCGAGCCATAAGGAGCAAGCCCCATCACCTTGTATTCGGCATCATTGACTTCAAAACCGAGATAGGCCGTGATCGTGCTATAAAATAGCCCAAGGGAGTGAGGAAACGAAACTTCCTCAAAGAGATCTATTTTCCGATCAACCCCGCGGCCATAGGTGGTCGTCGCCCATTCACCGACGCCATCCACCGTAAAAATGTCAGCCTCATCAAACCCAGAAAAATAAAAAGCGCTAGCAGCATGAGACAGGTGATGATCGACAAATTCGATCTCCCTGTCGTACCCCAAGCAATCTCGTATTTCGTCTTGAGCACGTCCTGGATCTATCCGAAAACGCTGTTTGGGGTTGTTGAGAATACCGGGCAGCCCAGCCCATAGCTGACGCGCAACCTTCTTGGCGGGATTTTCATAGTACGCAAGGCTTGTCACGTCCGCGATCGTGACGCCAGCCTCCCGCAGACAATAGCGGAAAGCATTGGATGGAATGCCATTATCATGCTTGATGCGGGTGAAGCGCTCCTCCTCCGCCGCCGCCACGAGATGACCGTCCTTGATCAAACAACACGCGGAGTCGTGATAGTGCGCTGAAATTCCGACAAACACAGCCATAAAAATCCCCATAAAAAAGAAAATTAACAAAAAAAGCGAAACCAGATCACTTGCCGACAAGAAAACAAAACACACGACCATCAATAGCCAAAAGTCCAACACCTACCAAAATCAACCCACAAGTTTCACGAGCACCAATAGAATCTCCCAGAAGTACAATCCCAAAAAACATAGCGCTTATCGGAACAAGAAATGTCACAAGAAGAAGATTAGTCGCGCCAGCGGTTCTCAGAAGTTTAAAATAGACAATATAAGCCAACGCGGTCGATAACACCGCCAACGCGAGAACCGAGCCTACCACTGACCAACTCGGCAGCCTCAACCCGAAAGGGTTGTCAGAGATGACAACAGCCGGAAGCAGGAGAACGGATGCCGCAACAAGCTGGCCCGCGGCGCGAACGATCGGAGGCTCTCCAAACCGCCTGATCCGGCCCACAACGGCAGCCAGCGCATAACAGATGGCCGCACCCAGGCACGCCAGATACGCCAACCCATCTGCGAGTGAAACGCCGACATGCCACCCTCCGCTCAGCAGGACGACAATTCCCGTCGTCCCCACCACAAGTCCCAACACTTTGTGAGCCGACAACCGCTCCTCTCCGGTCCAGAAGTGACCCAGTAAGAGCGTGGCGAAAGGCGCGGCCGCATTCAGGATCGAGGCAACAAAGGACGCAACCCGAAGCTGCCCCCACGCGACCAGGCAAAACGGCAGAACGTTCGTGAGCAGCCCCAATACGAAAAAACTTCTCCATGCCTCAGCCTCTCGCGGCAGGCGCAATCCCATCATGCTCAGTGCCAGCCACAGCAACGCCGCCGCCAGGGCAACGCGCAAAAACACGATGAGGAATGTCGGCAATTCATGAATGGCAATGGCAGTAAAGAAGAACGCGCTTCCCCACAGCATGGATAGCCCAACGAGCAGCCCCCACTCACGAGCACGCATCGGATTTCCCCTCTCTCGCGTAACAGGAAAAGGGTGAAAAGTACCGGTCGCGCCTAGGGTCATCGCTTCCCCTCACCGGTTTCGGAAGACGTAGCCGGACGGGAAAACAAAGTCTTCCCCGCGCCGCTTCGCCGCCAGAAATTTCTCGACCGTGACTGACGTCAAGCCGATTGCTCCGGCTCGAATTGCCGTAGCCGACACGACGCCAGTACGGACAATCGGACAAGGGTAGATCCAGCCGCTGCTATCAAAGATATTGCGGACCCACATGCCACCGGGATCACTGCCATGCAAACCATGTACAGGTTGGCCCTTGCGCAGTGCCTTGATATGGCGAAGCACACCTGCAAAGCCCGCTTTTTCATAAAGATCCGGCAGGTTGAGAACTTCGACACGCCCATCCAGGCCCGCGTCGCTTATTGCAGCCTTCAAAAGCTCCAACCGCAATTCATAGTCATAAAACCAGTTGCCGGTCGGGAAGTAGTTCTTGCCCGGATCCGCAAAATACGAAGCACGGTATTCCCTAACGCCAGCACGTTCACAAACTGCAATTTCTCCACGCGCCAGAGCCACACGATGCAGCTTCGGAATCGTCGTGGCATGCACGTAAATCTTGTTCAGCCGACGGTCCGCCAGAAGGTTGCTCAAAAGCGCCAAATGCATCTTGTGGACCGGGTTGAAGGAACCGAAAAACACCCCGATCCCTCGTCTCGGAAAAAGGCGGGACCTCAGGTCAGAAAGAAGCCCTCTTGCCGTATCCAGGCCAAAGAGCACTCCAAGAAACACCGTCAGAACCCATAAGCTCCAATGCCCTTCGGCCGTGACGACAAGCCAAATGATTGCTGAGATTGCCAGGATGCTGTTGCTGATCCGATCGCCATAACCACGATAAGCAAACGTGACAGCAACCGCGTGCAACCCGGCAGCTCCAGCCGTCAACGCGAATGCAACACTCCATCCTGCCCATGCGTCACCGCGAGCTGCATGAGCAATCGCGAGCACGCTAAAGACGATCGGGACATGGAACAGGAATCGCACCAGCCGCGCTGGCGTGACCAGCGCTGTTCTCTGATTGAAGTCATCCTCAACCGCACAGATCAGCGTCACATACCTCGGCAGCACGAACGCCAACCCAACCGGCGCGAACACAAGCAGAAGCGCCACCATGAAGGGCAGATTTAAAGCCCCCACAACGAGCAGCGATAACGCCAACCCGCCGAGGCCAGCATAGATCTTCGTGCGATATTTGGAGATGAAACGCATCGCGCGCCGGTCGTGAGGCAGCAGCGCGCCCTTCAATGCCGCTTTGTCCATTTGATCACCGACGACCGTTAAGCAACGCAACAGTTGGGATAAATGCCTTTGTATTTTTCGAAGGCATAAGGTCCGTATTTGAGCGGCGGAAAATCCTCAAGTCGGATATCCGTTACGCCACCGAAGGGTTGCACGACCGTTTCGTAGTCGGGCTGAAAAAAGAAGGGCAACGATATGCGCGATTGGTTCGTCAAAACACGATGCAACGTCGCCACAAACAAATTGCCTGTCCAGTATTGCAGCATATCCCCGATATTGCAGATATAGGCCCCAGGAATTGCCGGCGCGTCGAACCACTCCCCATCACGGTTACGCACCTGAAGGCCAGGATTGTTCGCAAGCAAGATCGTCAAGCACCCATAATCAGTGTGAGCACCACAGCTGTAATCCCCAATCTCGATTTCCGAGACAGGTCCGCTCTGCGGCGCATACTCGGCCATCTGCCGCACGGACTGAGGTTCAGGATAATGCGTCGTCCGAAACTGCCAGAACGAGCGCTCGTTGAATGCGTCGTAAAAGAAGTCTTCCGGTAGCGATAAGCTCATGGCAATGCCGCGCATCAGGTCAAAGCCCAACTCATTCATACTTGCCACATATCGCATAATAGCCGCGCGATAGCCGGGTAAGGATGGCCAAAGATTGGGGCCATGCATCGGCTTTCCGGCGACCACGTCGGGGTGTTCGTCATCAAATTCGACACTGAATTCCATGAGCTCGTAGGAATTGCGTTTGCCATCCGCCAATTCCGAGAGGACGGGCGCATATCCTCGAAAGCAACGGCTATGGCGCTCCATGGAGAACTTCATCTTCTCAGCAAGCGGCAACGAGAAGAAGGCCTCAGCCTGACGGAAGGTATCGGATATCACACCGTCGGCGATGCCGTGATTCCGCACGTAGAAAAAACCGATGTCTTTACAGGCCTGCCCGATCTGACGCGCGGCTTCACGGGACCCCAACGGATCTCGATCGCGCAACAAACCCACATCGACGACTGGAATAATGTGCTCTCGCATAAAAATGAAACCCCTCAATAGAAAACAACAAACCAACACCAGCTGCGAAAATTTAAAAAAGCAAAATATTGTTTTTTTCAGATTTGCCGATCATTGACTCAATTCAAAGCGCATGTCTATAGTTCGATCGCATTTCGAAGTTGTTTTTTTTAAAACAGTTTTCTACGTTATTCAGAGAATAAACAAATGGTTTTTATACTTTAGAGAACTCATCTGCACAGAACTCACCAAGCCACTTGAAAGAACGTAAAGTCCACCTGCATGGCAACGCGACTTGCAGGACGACCAATCACGTCCAAAGGACAAAGCGGCACCCAAGAACAATTAAAGGGAGACAAGCGATGCACCTAGCTCTCGAAGGCCATGGGATGGAACAAAACCAATCAGGAACTCTGGATTGGACCGAAGCCCTATTTGACCTGACGATGTCGAAGGATTTCGAGCCAAGCACATTAGCAGACATGCACGAGCAGTTTTTACGAGGCGGCTACGTAAAACTGCCGGACTTCCTCACCCCAGCAGCGTTGCACTTCCTGCAAGCCGAGTTGCGGCGTCTCGAAGCGACAGCCAGCCGCCGAACTTTTGAAATGCCGGGATACCTCTCCCCGAGAAATCTCTCCGTCCTTGGCGGCCGCGCGATCAAAGAACATTCCCGTTTTCTCTACCGGCTGTATCACCACACCGCGCTGCGGGCGTGCGTCGAGGCAATTTCGGGCCGTCCGATATTCTCCTGTATCCACCCCGAAGAATTCATGGTCGCCAATTTCCTCCAAAGCAGTGGCGACACACACGGCTGGCATTTGGATGATCCTCCATATGCGCTCGTCATCTTCGCGGAAACTCCAGATCCCGGCCAAGGCGGCGAAGTGGAAATAATCCCAAACTGGTCAGATTTGTGCCGCCGCAAAAAGCGTCAGGCGGACCAAAACATCACGGATCTCATCGCATGGGCTGAGGAGAATAGCCTCGTCGAAAGGCTCCATCATAAAGCCGGCGACGCCTATCTGCTTCGCGCCGACCTAAATCTGCATCGGGTTGTCCCAATCACAGCAGAGGGTGCGCGACGCAGCGTCATAAACATGGCCTTCCAGACGACGCGCGAAACTGAATACGCCAACACTGCCGATCTACTTTACGGCAACGGCAATACGCCGGCTGCTTAGACGATCTCGCACCGTGCCCCCTCCCGAAACGCTAAACGAGAGATCAATGTTATACTCAGCCCTCCCGGCGAAACCGCCAGAAAGCGGCATGCCGATCTCACCCGCATCCGAACCAACGTGCAAGGGTGCCGAAACCATATCGCCATGCACGAATTCTTCTGACACGAAAGCCGATGCACGCGAGAAGTGCCACATATGCCCCCACGCGATCACGTGGAGCTGGTCCCAATTTGAGGACCTACAAGCACAGCAGCTCTATGCCGTACTGCGCCTCAGGCAAGAAATATTCATCGTAGAACAGGGCGTTCCATACGCGGATATTGACGACAGGGACGCGCAGTCCCTGCATCTGCTCGGGCTCCTGAATAAAAAGGTGGTTGCTTATCTTCGGGCTCTACCACCCGATCTCTTTGCGCCAGGCTACGCAAGCTTTGGTCGCGTGGTCGTCACCCACAAGATGCGCGGGCGCGGCCTGGGACGACTGCTCGTTGAAAAGTATTTTGATCGTTTTGAGAACGAAAACAGTGACATCCCAATAAAAATATCCTCACAGGCCTATTTGAAAGATTTCTACGCCTCATTTGGATTCGTTGCCGTCGGCGCGCCCTACATCGAGGATCGGATTCCTCATATAGCGATGATCAAACAAATAAAATCCGCCAAATAAGCACGAGCGATTTCATCTGCCTGACGAAATTATTAGGGCACAAAACATTTTATATTGAAGGCATATTGCGATGAGCACTCAAAACATAGAGACGACAACACCCGCCCCCCCCACCCGCAACGCGGTCACGCGAAAAGCCTTGAGCAAACATGGCCCCGCGCCGAAGCCGGTGCCGGTGACGATCATCGGAGCCGGCCCCTTCGGTCTGTCTGTTGCTGCTCACTTACACGGACTGGGAACGGATTTCCGCATCATCGGCATACCAATGAAATCCTGGCGCGACAATATGCCGAAAGGCATGCAGCTCAAGTCAACGGGTTTTTCCTCAACGCTCTATGATCCCGATCAGAGCTTCACGATACGTCGTTACTGCGAGGACCACGGCATAGCCTTCGAAGACGTTGGGCTCCCCGTTAAGCTAGAAACATTCACGGCTTACGGCTTGGCATTCCAAAAAGCCCTCGTCCCCAACGTCGAAGAAACGACCGTCATCCGCGTAAAGCGCCACCATCAGGGCTTCATCCTTGAGCTAGCAAACGGACAATCATTCACGTCCCGCAACGTGGTCATTGGCATCGGCCTCGATTATTTCCGCAACACACCGGGCGAACTGAGCGGACTACCACAGGAACTGGTCACGCATTGTGCGGAACACCACGATCTTTCCATCTTCAAGGATAAACACGTCGCTGTAATCGGCGCTGGATCATCAGCCATAGATTCCGCGGTGCTGCTGCAAGAAGCGGGCGCCAGGCCCCTGCTCATCGCACGTAAATCTACTATCGAGTTTGGCTTGGACGAGCCGCTCCATCGCCCTCTGCTTGAAAGATTATATCGCCCCATGTCGGGAATAGGCCCCGGCTGGCAAAACCGCGCATGCACCGATATGCCGTGGGCCTTTCGGTACCTTCCCGACCAAGTCCGGCTACGCACCGTCAAGGAGTTTCTCGGGCCGGCAGGCGGCTGGTTCATGAAAGAACGGATGGCGCAGGTCCCCCGCCTACTCGGTCACGACCTGCGCCACGCTCATGAAGCGCTCGGGAAGATACGGCTCCAGCTTTCAGACATAAGTGGTCGGGAAAAAGCCATCACTGTCGACCACGTCATTGCAGCCACAGGTTATCGGCAAGACGTATCCAGACTTCCCTTCATTGCGCCCGACATCATCGACAATCTAGACCGGATAGGCCCAACGCCCAGGCTTTCGGCCAACTTCGAATCGTCCATTCCAGGCCTCTATTTCATTGGCCCAATCTCAGCCAACACCTTTGGGCCTGTGATGAGGTTTTCAATTGGTGCGGCCTTTACGGCCCGACGCTTATCGCGTCACTTGGCAAGGGCGGCACATTCCACTCAACGGTCACTCTCGACCTGACCCTGGCCCTGCAGCCACAGCATCAGCATCCAACACAACAGCGCCCATCCCGCCCCGAGGGTCCAGCCGGCCAACACATCCGTTGGCCAGTGAACGCCAAGATAAATCCGGCTCAGTCCAATCATCAATGTCAGAAGGACACAGACAGAAAAGATGAAAATCTTCACCCTCGGGTCGGGCTGGGAGCGCGCCAGCAACATGCCCAACGTTAGATAAACGACCGCCGACATCATCGAATGCCCGGAAGGAAAACTAAGCGTATGAACCTCTGTGCCATGCGTGATGATATCAGGACGCGGTCGCCCAAAACCGATCTTCAAGAGGTTATTCAACAGCGTCCCGCCCACGACTGCCAAAACCACATAAAGCGCGGAGTGCCCCTTTCGCGTTATGAGCAGAAACAACGCCGAGATAACAACGATGAGGACGACAACGCCGGTACTTCCCAACGCTGTGAAGTCACGCACGGTCCCCTCAAGCCAAGCGGGTCCAATTGGCCCACCATTGTCGCCAGGGGCGCGCATCGCGCGAAGCAACCATTCGTCAAAGTTGCGCGAATTTCCACTAAAGACGAGGGCTGCAATCTGCACGAACACAAAGGTCAGCACAGCCAGCGACGCAAGAAAGAACATCGGCAGCTTCTCGATTTGCCGAACGGACGCCAGACGCCGGAGAAGATTACGGCGCTCAACGGTGCTCCTGGGCGCTGCTCCTTGATCGTCGGCCATTCTCTACTCCACCTCCTGCCATTCGCACGCTTGATGTCGAACCAGTGGCCTATCTATAGGCTTGAGCATCATGGTTCCACGCACGCCATCACTCATCAGTAACATGGCACTGGAACGTCCGAACGAAGGTAGACGTTCATAAGCCATGCGTACCCATACAATCGTAAATTGCCGAGCCGGAACCGCACTCGACCTGTCGCCCCGTGATATCGAAAAAAAAGTTGCACAGGCGTTTCGCGATGGCGGGCATGAAACACGCGTGGAGTGCGTCGAACCGGAAAAGCTTGTCGGCGCGATCTCGGCGGCCGCGCAAGGAGATATCGACGCACTTATTATAGGCGGCGGTGACGGCTCTGTCCGTTCAGCCGCCGAACACCTGATCGGGACCAATAAGGCGCTCGGAGTGCTCCCCCTCGGCACCATGAACAGATTTGCACGGGATCTGAACCTCCCGCTCGAGATCGACGCTGCACTGAAAACGCTCGCAGAGGGGCACTCCGTTCCCATAGACGTCGCCGCCGTCAACGGCCAAATCTTCCTCTGCAATTCGATGTTTGGGCTTCCAACGGGGTTCGCCGAACAACGTCAACATCTGCGCGGCAAAGCGGCCCTTGAACGCTTGCAAGGATACATTCGCATCCTGCGACAGATGCTAGCTAGCACACGCATGATCTCTATCGCCGTCGATAAGGACGGTGAACGGCATCGCATGCGTGCGTTATCGGTTGTGGTAACCAGCAATGAATACGACGAAGTTCCAAGCCTGATGCTCACAAAAACAGCAATGGACCGAGGCTACCTGACCTTATACGCAGCACGGCATAAAAACGGAGCAGCCTTATCCGTCGCTGTGGTACGTGCAATGCTCGGACTATGGAAAAGCGATCCTGAGGTTGAAAAAATATCCGCAACTGAATTTACAATCCGCATGCCTCGGCGCTCTGTGCGCCTGACGAACGATGGCGAAGTCGAGAGTTTTAAAGCTCCACTTCGATACACCATCCGGCCATCAAGCTTGCGTGTCCTTTGCCCTCCTCCAGCGTACGGGACCTAACCCTCGAACGACCGTGTCATCCGACATTCAGATCAAGCCTTTAAGCAGACAGTCTGTGTACTGGGCCTGCGAGCGCTCACGCCACCCTTGCTCTACGAGCCCGCATGGGCAATCCTCTCACCAGAACCCTCGAAAGAAAACGAAATCGTAGACATTCTGGGCGTATGCCGCAGCTCCACGCCCCCGATCCAGCGCTGCCGGAACATAAAATGAAAACAGACACACCGCGCCCCATCTACCTGCGCGATTACCGTCCTCCAAATTTCCTGATCAAGAGCGTCAATCTCGACTTTAAACTCGATGCAGCAGCGACGAAGGTTCGTTCGCGTCTCAAGGTACGACACAACCCAAAATCTCAGGTTCACAATGCGCCCCTAATCCTCGACGGCGAAAACCTCAAACTCGATGCCGTGATCCTGGACGGGAACACGCTCACCCGTTCGCAGTACCGGCTAACCAAGACGTCGCTGACTATTCCCGAAACGCCGATCAAACCCTTTACGCTTGAGATCCATACGACGATCGATCCGAGCCAGAACAAATCCCTTCAGGGCCTCTATCGCTCGCGTGGCGTTTTCTGCACACAATGCGAAGCCCAAGGCTTCCGGCGCATAACGTACTTCCTGGACCGCCCTGATGTGCTCTCGACCTACACAGTTAGACTGGAGGCCGATCCGAAAGAAGCACCGGTCCTGCTATCCAATGGAAACCGCTTGGAACGCGGCACCTCTGATCGCGGCGAACGTCATTACGCCGTGTGGCATGATCCGCATCCCAAGCCCTGCTACCTATTTGCGCTGGTCGCTGGCGACTTGTCGTCAATCGCGGCAGATTTCAAGACCGCAAGCGGTAGCGATGTCGGGCTGACGATCTACGTCGAACACGGCAAGGAGGAGCGCGTTGCATGGGCCATGGACTCACTGAAACGCTCAATGCGTTGGGACGAAAAACGTTTCGGCCGTGAGTACGATCTCGAGGTCTTCAATATCGTCGCCGTATCCGACTTCAACATGGGCGCGATGGAGAACAAGGGGCTAAATATTTTCAATGACCGACTTGTACTCGCATCACCAGAAACCGCGACGGACACGACATTCGAAGCTATCGAAAGCGTCGTTGCGCACGAATACTTCCACAACTGGACCGGCAACCGCATTACCTGCCGCGATTGGTTCCAGCTCTGTTTAAAGGAAGGTCTCACCGTCTACCGTGATCAGGAATTCTCCGCCGACGAGCGTTCACGTGTCGTCCAACGAATATCGGACGTTCGCCAGCTAAAGGCCCATCAATTTCCTGAAGATTCCGGTCCTCTGGCACACCCTGTCCGACCGGAAAGCTATATCGAAATCAACAACTTCTACACGGCAACGGTTTACGAAAAAGGTGCCGAAATCGTACGCATGATCGCGACGATCCTCGGCGCCGAGGCTTTCCGTTCCGGGATGGACCTCTACTTTGAGCGGCACGATGGAGAAGCCGCAACCATCGAACAGTTTTTGGAATGCTTCGCGGAGGTCTCGGGGCGCGATCTTTCGCAGTTCGCTCTTTGGTATTCGCAATCTGGCACGCCGCATGTGGAATGCCGCACATCCTACGATAAACGTGCGCGGACCTACTCCCTAACCCTGAAGCAAACGACCCCGCAAACACCGGGGCAGCAACAAAAGAACCCGATGCACATCCCGGTTCGCATTGGCCTGCTGGGTCCGGATGGCCACGATCTGCCGCTGACGACGGATGCAGGAGACGCCCTGCTGGACGACATCATACATCTCCGCCAACCCAGCCAAACGATCACCTTCACTGACGTCCCGGCGCGCCCGGTCCCTTCGGTCCTTCGAGAATTTTCAGCGCCTGTCCACCTGGAAGTTGAACTCAGCGAAAAAGACCTAGCTTTTCTGCTCGCCAACGATAGTGACGCCTTCAACCGCTGGCAGGCCGCCAATACATACGCAATGCGCACGATGGTGGCGATGGTTGAGGCTCTCTCACGCGGCAAAAGATCCTCGCGTGGCACTGGCTTTGCCAAAGCGCTTAGCGCAGCCCTTGTCGACGATAACCTCGATTGGGCCTTCCGAGCCGAGTTGATGCGGCTACCATCACAAAGCGATGTCGCAACCGAGATAGGACAGAACGTCGATCACACGTTCATTTATCGCGCTCATCGTCAACTCACACGGTTGATTGCACGTCGGCTGGAAGACCAGCTTGCGGCCATCCATGACACGTTGAAGGAGAGCGGACCGTTCTCACCGGATGCCGCAAACGCCGGCAAACGCGCCGCCCGCAATGCCGCCCTGCAGCTGCTCGCGTCTCTGGGCTCAAAAACGGCAATAAACCGAACCGCCGACCAATATTTTAACGCCTCAAATATGACCGAGGCCGCGCACGCACTCAACTTGCTCGCCGCTAGCAACTCACCCCAGCGGCGCACCGCGCTCGACCATTTCTATCAACGCTGGCACGAAGACCATGTCGTCATTGACACTTGGTTCGTGGCGCAGGCCCAATCGCCGCGCAACAACGCCCTTGACGTTGTTCGTGCACTCACGCGGCATGAGCGCTTCGACATTACCGCTCCCAACAAAGTGCGCGCCCTGATCGGCAATTTCGCCCTGATGAACCCCGTTCAGTTCAACCGACCAGACGGCAAAGGCTACGAATTCTTAGTCGAGCAAATCCTCGCTATCGATCGCTTCAATCCGCAAATCGCCGCGCGTCTTCTCAATGCCATGCGGAGCTGGCGCGCACTTGAACCAAAACGTCGAAAACTCGCCCGTAACGCATTGACAAAAATTACGAAACATCCCGACCCCTCTCGTGATGTACATGAGATTGTGCTTCGAATCCTCGATGAATAACGTCATCGTCATAACAGGACGCGAATTGAATTAATCTCCTCGACAGTGACACCCTAATGAGGTGAACTGAAATAGCGATTCGCGTGGCAGGCAGTACCGAGTTTGTCAGCGGGGGCGGGGGCGGCAATTTACAAATATGGCGGGGCATGCGAATGGCGTGGACGGTGTCTGTCCGCCCTCACGGGAGACTTGTGTCTTTCGCGATGAGGCGAGTGACTCACTCTGACGTCGACCGCCCCACGGTGTCCCATCAGCTCGCACGATGTGTTTTGCGTTTTTCAGGCCTTGCGTTGCGCATAGTCTTGATCACGGCAGCATTTGCGCACGTCACCACAGCTCCAATTCTCGCGACCTTGGCTATCATCGGCGCGGTAGTTTCGTTGGTGACGTCGGAGTGGGGGCGCGATTGCTCCTTCGTTGCGAACAATCAGACTGACGAAAACCAGGCGGCTGATCCTGCCGCGTCGATCCAGGCGGCCCCATTTCCCGTTCAAGAAGCGCCTTTTGATCCGCTGACGCTCAACTTTACGACTGGAACTCCTTTATCAAGCCCAGCCGCAAGCTGTTATCCAAATGAAAGCCTTATCGATAAGATAGCTCCGGCGAACGACGCCGATGCCTGGGCTGGCCTGTGCGCGCGCTTGAGTCATGAACTACGGACACCACTTAATGCGGTGCTAGGCTTTTCTGAGCTTATGAAGGCGGAATTGCACGGCCCCCTCGGCCGCCCCCTTTATCGCGAATACGTCAGCCATATCCGCGACAGCGGTCAGGCATTGCTCAAATCCACGGAAGACACGCTCGCTATAACGGCCGCACTGTCATGCATCCGCTTGGGAAATGGCGCAGTGAGCAACCGTCTGGCGATCAAACCACTTCTAGAAGATGCATGGCATTTCATTGAGCCGACCGCGCGTGCACGCAATGTTCAGCTTCATCTGAAGGCACCAGCTGATCTGGAAATATTGGGAGATCCCCGCGCACTGCGCCAAGCCATCATCAACCTGTTCGAAGAAGCCGTCAGCCACGCAGCCAAAGATAGCCGGGTCGAGGTCACCGCGACACCGGAGCGTAGTATCACGTATCTTGATGTACGCGCGTATAGTTCGCATGAACGCTTAAACGACACTCTGTCGATCCATCTCGCGCGCGCACTCTTCGACATTAACGGCGTGCGTCTTGATACCCAAAGTAGCAAGGGATGTTGGCGGGCCATTACGCAGCTTGACCGCGCCGCACAGTCGGACTTCTTTGATTATCTTAATAGCCCATCAGTCGCACAGAATTCCTGAGCTCAACGCTTCCGAGACCCGCGCCACTCCTCATACCATTCAGCATAAGCACGACGCTCTTCCGGCGTCATCTTGTCGATCATGGTTAGAAACTGCTCCGACAACGAGCGCCGGGCCGTCACCCTTTCCGCGAGAATCTCGTTCAAGGCGGCGACAAACTTCTCTCTATCGAATGGATCGGCCTTCAGAAGCTGAACAGCTTCGACTTGCCTGTTGCGAATATCCCTACGAAACGATCGCCAGTGCTCCTTGTAGGATTGAGCAAGTTCGCGAAAGAGCTGTTGACGTTCGCCCTCCAGCCGATGCGCAAAGCCACTGACCCCGTGATCCTTCCACGGTCGCCACCCATGGTGTGAAATCTTTGCGCCGATAAAAAAGCCCGCTACGAGGAGATTCAGCGACAAAGACACCACAAACGCCCACCACAGCCAGCCTCTCCTGCCAGCTTGCTGCGCTGATCCTGAGCCAGAGCTGCCTTGATCGCTCATATTTTATCTTCCTCGGCGAAAATAACGAAGCCATCGTCGGCCAACGAAGTCGTAAATGTCTCCTCATCAAGACTGCTAACTTCCGACGTTTGCTCAACGGGTGACGCAACCAAGCCGCTTTGCCCGACCATAATGCCCGTGACGAGGCAAGCCGCCATAAGGGTCGCGGCCTGCCACAACCGGGCGCGGACCGACTGATAGGACCTGACGTTCGGTAGTGTCTGCCTGAACGAAGCCGCCTGCCTCTTTTCAGCAAGCGCGCGCGCCATGATCCGGTCACCCAGATCATTCAGGCGCATTGAATCGGATCGTCCCGATGGCAATTGACAGTTCATGATTACATCATCGAGGACGCAAGCCTCCCTCAGCAATCGTTGAGCCTCTGCGTCCTCAGCCAAAAACGCTGCCACGCTCAATCGTTCGCGCGCGGGCCAGCGATCGCGGTCGCCTCCATAAACTTCGAGCAAATACCGCAGTCGCTCCATGTCGCGCTGTCTGTTCTGTTCGCTCGTCATGTCTTCCTTCCGACGCTCATTCTTCGAGCCCTTCAGGCTCTATATCCAGCAGTTGCCGCCAAACACCGGCAAGTTTGCCTTTCAGTCCCCGCCGTCCCCGCGCCAGCAGAGATTCGACAGCTTCCGATGAAGTCCCCATTTCGTTCCCAATCTCGATGAGACTGAGTCCCTCGTGGTGAAACAGTAAAAGCGCGGTCCTTTGCCGTTCTGGCAATTCTTGCATCGCTTGTTCGACGCATGCACTCACGTCAGCCGCCTCTAATCCATCCAACTGTCGCGGCGGTTCGATTTCCTCGGGCACCTCCTCCACGACTCTCAGTCTGTGATTGGTACGCTGACGGTCGATGCACAAATTGCGCGCCACACGAAATAGCCATCCACGAACGCCATTGGCGCCGACTTCAATTCGGTCTGCCGTACGCCACAGACGCAACATCGCTTCTTGGGCGACATCTTCAGCTTCGGCAGTGTCACCCAACAACCGTCGAGCCAAACCAACGACAGCTCTTAAGTGACGATCAATGAGGCCACGAAAAGCGCCGTCATCACCTTCAATCAGCCGCGCCATAAGAACACGGTCGTCGTCGAGAGGCACCGCCCCGAATGACGCGTCAGTATCGACCCCCAACGGCCTTTGCGTTTCGAACTCCTGCCCGGAACCGCTTCCAGATCCGGGCAGGACGGACTTTGCCGCCACGCTGAACCTCAAATGTCTTTGACGTGCCAACACGTCATGACCTCCGAATGCCAGCCATTACTTCTGGTCTTTGGCATCCGCCTTGGCCTCCCAGTACCGCGCAGCACGCGGCGGGAGATCATCAACGGTCACCTTACCGTCGCCGTTGAGATCCATCATCGAAAAACGTGACTTAGTCTTGGCAAGGTATTCGTCCTTGCTCACACTTCCATCTTTGTTGGCGTCAAGAACGTGCATGAGAAGCTTTTGCTTATAGGCTATCCGCTCCGCTCCACGGCCACCGATCTCATCCTGATCGATCACACCGTCATCGTTCTTGTCCATGCGCGCAAACCGTCTGTCTACCCGTTCGAGAACACGGTCTAGATCTCGCGCCTGGCGTCCGCTCCACCCTTTACCGCCATGGTGATCCCCACGATGCCAACGTCCTTCGTGGTGACGTTTGCCCTTATGCTCGCGCCCTTCTTCGCGGTCACCATCGTCGGAAGCCTCAGCCTGGCGATCGTCGGCGTCCTCAACATCGTCAGTACGGTGCCGATCGCTCCGTCCAAATCGGGGGGGAAGTTCATCATCGGTGATCTTTCCATCGCCGTTAAAGTCGCGCTCGGCAAAACGGTCCTGCGCAGGCTTTCGGAATTCTTCTTTCGAGATCTTTCCATCGCCGTCAGTATCATAGCGCTTCAGCATACGCTTGATGCGGTAGTCCAACTGCGCCTGTTGACGCGCTACCAGCTGTTCACCGGTCAGGCTGCCCTTGCCATCTGTATCGAGCTCAGCAAAGCGCTCTTCGCTTGGTTTCAGAAACTCTTCCAGAGTTACGACGCCATCACCATCGGCATCGAGCTTCTTAAGCTTGGCGAGTTTGCGATGAAGTCGGTGATGCCCCTTGCCGTGACCTCCGCGCCCCCAATCGTCATCATGGTGATATCCATGCTTGCCATGAAACCCATGATGTTTACCGTGATGCTCAAAGTCACCTCGAGCCATTGCTCCTGCTGTAACAGCACCCATGATCGTCAGAACACCAGCTGTCAGCATCAAAGTTTTTCGCATAAGTCTTCAACCTCCTTGCGCATCACGCAGATTTAAAGGCCCAGGCGTGACCCTCATGACAGCAAGAACGCAAGGAGTGAGTGTATTCCGTCGCAGCGCAGAAAAAATTTAACGAACAATCTCCTCGAACATATCGGCCACGGCGGCCAAGGTCACCGTAAGGTGTTCTTCCAGCATAATAAAACTGGGGGCATCCCCTGCCCGCGCCAGGAGTTCCTTCAAGCCGAGCGGGGCAGTATCACGATCAAAATTGCCATCCGTACAAATACGTAAAATTTGAGTGAGATCGTGAATGAGTCGTGTTGCCGGCAAAAGGACATCAGCCTGTCCAGCCGTGAGGAAACCGGCATCGCGCAGCCGTTCCAAAGACGTGTAGGTAGTTTGATCAAGCACTTCCGGATTCTGGCCCGCCGAGACAAGTTGCAGAAACTGAGCGATGAATTCGAGGTCCACAAGCCCGCCACGCACGTGCTTAAGATTCC
Source organism: Filomicrobium sp. (assembly GCF_025698805.1). Lineage (NCBI taxonomy): Bacteria > Pseudomonadati > Pseudomonadota > Alphaproteobacteria > Hyphomicrobiales > Hyphomicrobiaceae > Filomicrobium > Filomicrobium sp. The sequence continues at coordinate 101,691 of NZ_JAILWT010000006.1, read as the reverse complement.
AGATATTAGTCGCCCCCTTCTCCGCAAAAATACGCTCACGCATTTCACGGACATCACTGGCAATCTTGCTCCGATGGCGCGGGCGAACCAACACATCACGGATTGACGTGGTGACCCGTTCGCCGAGGTCACCGGTCGCCGCCACGACCCGTGCGCGCGTGAGAGCCATATGCTCCCACGTCCACGCCTCTTCGGTCTGATAGTTGACGAAACTCGAAATCTTCGTCGCGACCGGTCCTTGCTGACCTGACGGCCGCAAGCGCATGTCCACGTCATAGAGTTTGCCTTCCGCCGTCGGAGCCGAAAGCGCACTGATCAATCGCTGCGTCAGACGCGCATAGTACTGCGACGGCGAGAGAGGTCGCTCACCATTCGATTCCTCAACACCCGGAACAAAATCATACACGACAATCAGATCGAGGTCAGAAGCAGCAGTCATCTCACGACTTCCAAGCTTACCCATGGCAATGACAGCCACCTCGCCTCCGGCAATTTGACCGTTCACACGGGCAAGCTCATCACGCGCGGCTGTTAAAAGCGCCGCAATGAGACGTTCGGCAACAAGCGCATAAGCGCCGCCAGCCTGACTGGCATCGATCGTCCCGGACAGAACACGTACGCCAATCAGAAAGCCCTGTTCATTCCCGACAATGCGCGAAGCATCGAGCACGCCTTGAAAATCTGGAGCAGCCGCAATCTCCGTCGCAATGATTTCGTCGAGCTCCGCCGCAGAGGGGCGCGTATCATAGGTACGCGGATCGAGCACCGCATCGAGCAAACGCCGCCGCCGCGATAACACGCCTGCCAACCGAGGCGCCGAGCCCATAATGTGCGCAACAAGTTGCATCAACCCGGGATGTGCGCGTAGCAATGAAAATAGCTGCACGCCTGTCGGAAGTTGTGAGAGGAACCGATCAAACGTCGCGATCGCCGCATCCGGATCCACAGTCGCAGCAAGCGCTTCGATCAGCAGCGGCTGAACCTCCGTCAACCGTTCCTGTGATCGCGGAGACCGTACTGCAGGATAACGGCCATGATGCCAGCCCCTCACCATGGCAATCACGGTAGAAGGCTGAGAGAACCCCATGGCTTTTAATGTCGCTACCGTCTCCGGGTCGTCCTCTCCCCCCGCAAAAACCATATTGGAGCCACGTTTCGTAAGCTCCGGCATATCCTCAAAGAGCGCAGCGTAATGTGCCTGGACCTTTTCGAACACGGCTTTCAGTGCCAGGGAAAACTGCTCAACGTTTTCATACCCACTGAACAGGGCCAAGCTCTCGAGTCTCTCAGGATCATCTGGCAGCAGCTGCGTTTGCTCATCTGCCACCATCTGAAGTCGATGCTCGATACGCCGCAGAAAACAATAGGCCTGCACCAAATCATCCCGAACGTCTTCTCGAATCCAGCCACGCTCAGCCAACGTAGCTAGGGTATCGAGGGTTCGTCTTGAACGAAGGTCTCGCTGACGCCCACCGGCGATGAGTTGTTGCGTCTGAGCGAAAAACTCAATCTCGCGAATGCCGCCGCGACCAACCTTGATGTTATGCCCAGCCACACCGATCTTGCCGAAGCCCTTGAAGGCGTGGATCTGCCGCTTCATCGCATGCACATCCGCGATAGCTGCGAAGTCAAGGTACTTGCGCCAGATAAAGGGTTGCAGCTCCCGCAAGAGCGCCTCGCCGGCACGCAAATCACCCGCCACGACACGCGCCTTAATTAATGCTGCCCGCTCCCAATTTTGCCCGAAGCTTTCGTAGTAGGCCATTGCCGCATCGGTCGACATGGCCAACTGCGTCGCCCCAGCATCGGGCCGTAATCGGAGATCTGTCCGGAAGACGTAGCCGTCCGCCGTATGCTCCTGGATCAGCTTCACCAGCTCGCGTGTCAGCCGCACAAAAAACGTCTGCGCTTCGACACCTTCGCGGAGCCGTGCGCGATCCCGGTCGAAAAAGACGATAAGATCAATATCGCTGGAATAGTTCAGCTCGTCGGCACCGTACTTTCCCATTCCCAGCACGATGTAACCGGATCCGTCTACGCCTTCTGCCCCCTCCTCCGATGCAAGCCAGTCTCCCTTCGCAATCGCACGGGCAAAGAGATAGCGGACGCTCGCACGCAGAGCAGCATCCGCCGTTTCACTCAAAGTCCGCGTCACTGTCATGACCGACCACACGCCACCCAGGTCGGCCAGCGCAGTCAGCAACGCTACCTCGCTTTTAAATTCGCGAACCGCACGCATGATGGCCGCTTGATCGCCGGCCTCTGTCGCAGCCTGAGTCGACTTCTCCAAACGCACTTTAAGTGTTTCGAACAAATCTTCCGGGTTCGTCGCCAGAACCCGAAAGAGGCGGGCAGGATCACGACGCGCTAGCCCAAACAAATAGGGGGAGCCGCAAAACGTGCCGATCAGAAGTTGTTCAGTTTTTGGGGCCGACAGAATTTGGCTGATGGTCGCGCTTTCGAAGCCCGCTGCTTCCGCAGAAGCCCGCAAATCTGCGGCTTCACCCCTCCAGCGCTCTGGAGATGATGCATAAGGAGTTTCCGCTATGCGCGTATAGAGAGCGCCGCTCGCTTCGTGATCTGTTAGTCCCATCTCATCGCTCCGCATCCTCGCCCGTTTTCGATGCCCGAGCGTTATGGACTTCGTTATCGAGGTATCAGGGACCGGCAGGTAAATCCACAACGGCACGCAGGCCAGGTTTGTTGTCTTCGAGACGGATAGCACCGCCATGTAGCCGCGCAACTGCAGATACGAGGCTCAGCCCAAGCCCCGTTCCCGGTGCTGTGCGGCTCTCCTCCAGCCTCACGAAGCGTTCGACAACGCGCTGCCGATCAACAGCTTCAATCCCTGGTCCGTCATCACTCACGCTAATTTCGACGCGATTGCCGCCACAACGGCGTACGTTAACCTCCACGTGACCAGCCAGCCGGTTGTCGCCATCAACACGGCTGCGTCGGGAGGAATACTTGATGGCATTGTCGATGAGATTAGCTATTGCCTGAGCGACTAACCGGCGGTTGGCATTGAGCTTCACGTCATGCTCAACCTTGGACGTCAGTGCCAGCCCGGCATCATCCGCCACAGGCTCATAGAGCTCCACCGCATCCCGTATCAGTGCGCCAATATCAACAGGCTCCAAAGTGGAAGATACGGCGCCGGCCTCCAACCGCGCAATCAGAAGCAATGCGTCGAAGGTTTTGATAATCTCGTCAGCCGCTTCGATAGTCTGTCCCAGACCATCCTGCAATTCCTGACTCGTCGTGGCATCTCGCAACGTCGCTTCTGCGCGGTTGCGAAGTCGGTTCAAAGGCGTCTTCAGGTCATGAGCAATGTTATCTGAGACCTCGCGGAAGCCCGTCATTAGCTGCTCAATTCGAGACAGCATCGTGTTAAAGCTCTCGGCGAGACGATCAAGTTCATCTCCCGTATGCGAGCGGGGCAATCGCTGGGCAAGGTCTCCGGCCATAATGGCACGGCTCGCCTGGCGCATCCCTTCAACACGCGACAGAACGCTCTTCCCAATCACCAGACCCAGAACCAAACCACCAACGCCAAGGCAGCCAAAGCCAATGAGCGCCAAGATACGGATGCGGGCCGCCAACGCCCGCTGATCCTCAATGTCACGCGCGACAATCAAGAGACCGCCGCCGCTCAACCTTACGGGAAGACCAGCGGCAATCCGCTCCCATCCTCCCTTTTTGCCATTCGAGGTGTAGTCGAAAACCCCACCCGTCATCCCATCGGCCAATTCGGACGGCAAACGAGAAAGATTGCCCGCGAGTTTGGAACCCGTAGCGTCCGTCAGATAGTAGAGATTGGATTGATTTAACTCAGAGCGAACATTGATCGCCCGCGTGATCGCATCCAGCCCCCCCGTCGCCTCCGTCGCACTTAAGACCTGCGCCTCAGACGAAAGTGTCCGCAAAACCTGTTCGCTCAGCACTTTGTTCGTCTGCCACACAAGACCGGCAACAACGAGTGCCGCGACGACAAGAAACGCGACCACAGCCGCCGCCGTGACACCGAAGACGGTCGTATAGAAAGCTGTTGTTGTCCGCTTATTCGCTACCGTCACGGATCACATACCCAGCGCCGCGCACCGTATGCAGCAGCGGCCGATCGAAGCTTTTATCAATCTTGGCCCGAAGCCGGGACACGTGCACATCGATCACGTTCGTCTGCGGATCGAAATGATAGTCCCAGACATTTTCAAGAAGCATAGTCCGCGTTACGACTTGCCCAGCGTGCTTCATGAGATACTCAAGTAAACGGTATTCGCGAGGTTGAAGTTGTATGGCTTCACCTCCACGGGTTACGCGATGCGATAAACGATCAAGCACCAGATCCGCGACCGCATAACGCGTGACTTGCTCTTCAGGCACGGTTCGCCGAGAGAGCGCTTCAACTCGCGCTAGCAGTTCAGCGTAGGCATAAGGCTTCGTGAGATAATCGTCTCCGCCGGCTTTCAAGCCCTTGATGCGGTCATCGACAGCGCCCAACGCGGAAAGCACGAGGACTGGAGTTTGCTTTCCTTCTTCACGCAAGGTTTTGATGATTGTTAGACCATCAAGTTTCGGCAGCATTCGATCAACAATCAGAACATCATAGCCGCCTTCACGGGCCATTTCGAGCCCGGTCTCGCCATCCTCTGCCCAGTCGGCGGAGTGCCCGCTTTCCTTCAACGCCTTTACGAGAAAGCTAGCTGCTTCGCTGTCGTCTTCAATAATGAGCACGCGCATCGTGTCTAATCCACCCTTCCGGCAGATATCCGATTAAAACCTTATCGGCCTGAATTTTATACGATTATGATACCGCCAGGGTTCTCATAAGCCCTACCAAAATGCGAACGCTCTTAAAAAAGAAGACGGGAGTGGTTCAGTGGTCCTAATGACCCGAACCACTCCCGACATTTAGTCTATGTGGCACTCACTTGGCTGCGTGAGCACAATGCGCTCAGCTCTTCTTAAGTTGAACAGCGACGAACCGTTTATCGTTGCCGGACATCACATGCAGCAACACGGCGGGACGGTTCTTTTCGCGCGCTTGTTTGAGCCCCTTAACGACGTCATCAACGCTCGACACCTTCACGCCCTGAACTTCAAGCACCCGATCCCCGGCTTTGAGACCCTTGCGAGCTGCGTCGGATGAAGGATCGACATTCGTAATCCGAACGCCTTCCTCATTATCGTCATTAGCTGCAGCAAGCGAGAAACCCAGCTGATCGAGCTCAGCCGTCTTTGGCTCGGCCGGCTGCCCCTGATTCAGAGCCGCCAGTTCGTCCTTCGAGGTCGGAAAGCGTCCGAGATCAACCTTGATGGTCTTCTCCTTACCATCACGCCAGACACCAACATCAACCTTGGTGTTCGGCGAATACGCTGCGATCTTACGAGCAAGATCCCGGCTATCCGAAATCTCAGACCCATCAACCGTCAGAATAGCGTCCTGGGTTTCAAGACCTGCATCCTGAGCAGGACCGTTCGGCGTAACCTCCGAAACCAGAGCGCCCTTCGGTTCCTTCAAACCAAGGCTGGCAGCTGTATCCTCGTCGATGTTCTGGATCTTAACACCCAACCATCCACGGCTAACCGTACCGTTGTTCTTCAGCTGCGCGATGACGTCAGTCGCCGTCGCTGCGGGAACAGCAAAGGCGATACCTACGTTGCCGCCCGAGGGGCTGTAGATCGCGGTGTTCACACCGACCACGTCACCGTTGAGGTTGAACGTCGGACCACCAGAGTTGCCACGGTTCACCGCTGCATCGATCTGCAGATAGTCATATGGACCAGAGCCAATATCGCGACCCTGCGCCGAGAGGATGCCGGCCGTCACAGTACCGCCCAAACCGAACGGATTACCAACGGCCAAGACCCAGTCACCAACGCGCGAAGGCTTATTGGCAAACTTCACGAAATGGAACTTGATGTTGTCGGGATTCTTAATTTTTAGAAGCGCTAGATCCGTGCGAGGATCCGTTCCGACAAGCTCAGCCTCGAATTTGCGATCCTGGTCGAACTGAACCTGAATCTCGCTGGCATCATCGATGACATGGTTGTTCGTGACAACATAACCGTCCTCGGAAATGACGAAGCCTGAGCCTTGCGCCAAGCTAGGACGGCGTGGCTGACCACCACCTGGTCCGCGGAACTCCTTAGGCAGATTCTTGAAGAAATCATGCAGGGGGTGATCGTCCGGGAGGTCTGGCAGGCCCGGGATTGGCTGGCCCTGTTGTTTCTCCTCATTGGACGCCATGGCTTTACCGCCATTTGTCACAGAGATACTGACGACGGCGGGCTTCACCTTATCAACGATGTCCGCAAAGGTCAGAGGCGCGCGGGGGAACGGCGCTTCAGCTGTCTGAGCTTCCGGCTTGAGCTGAGCAACCGCTTGCTGGGGTGGGCTGAAAAACACTGCCGAAACACCGGCAGCAGCAATAAGCGCCGCGGCAGCACAACCATTGCGAAGATTCTTTGACCGGAAAATACCTCCGGCGCGGGTTTTTGAAACCTCATTGGTCTCGATAGGCATTGGGGCACGTCTCCATCTAGCGAAACGACAAGCATGTTCACCAACAAGAGATAGTGCGTGCGCGCTTACAGCAGCCTTTCGAGAGAATTAAACATTCGTAATATTCAGCGGGTGTTCTCTTCGTCAAAACACCACAAGCCTGAAAACCTCACTTCTCATCGAGAATTTTGCGCAACTCAGCTTCTTCGTCAGGAGTGAGTGACTGAGCGGCCGAAATCGTTTGTGCTGCCGCATCGCGTCCACGACTGGATAAAAACACACGATAGGCTAGCCAGATCCCTGAAATCAAAGCCAGGGCCGGCGCAAGCCAAAGCAGCAGCGTATGCGTGTTGAATGGCGGCTTAAGCAGCACAAATTGGCCGTACCGCGCAACCACAAAGTCCAAAACCTCGCGGTTCGTATCTCCGGCCTTCAAACGGTCCCGAACGAGAAGCCGCAGATCCCGTGCCAACGGCGCATTGGAATCATCAATCGACTGATTCTGACAAACCAAACACCGTAGCTTGAGAGATAATTCTCGGGCGCGCGTTTCTAGAGCCGGATCCTTAAGTATTTCATCGGGCTCAACGGCCGCGCCAACACCGGCAAACATCGTGGTCGCCAATGCCAGCGAACAAATACCAACGCGCACTTTCCGTATGAAGGTTGCCATTAGAAGCATATGCCTCCGGTCATTCGGCAGGAGCCACTGCAAACCCGCGCGAGCGACGTGGTGCCCCCACACGCAGACGACGATCCGACAACGACACCGCTCCGCCCACAAACATGATCAGAGCTCCGAGCCAGATAAAGCGTACGAGAGGATTAAAATAGAGCCGGATCGAATAACCGCCATCCTCCTGCGCATCACCCAGCACTGTGTACAGGTCTCCGCGCCAGGAAGCATGGATGCCGGCCTCTGAGGTCGCTTGCGGTGGCGCGTCGTATACCCGCTTGGATGGCGACAGCGTTGTAACGAAAGCACCGTTCTGATGAACCTCGAACTTTCCAACCTGCTCGCGGTAGTTAGGTCCGCGTTGGGGCGCCACACCCCGAAATGTCAGATCATATCCTGAAATTTCCCGGCTCTCTCCTGGTTTCATCAAGATAACCTGCTCGCTTTGATAGGCGGTTGTCGCCGTTATTCCGACGACCATCAAACCGACACCAAAATGGGCCAACGCAGTGCCAAAAACAGAACGTGGAAAATTCCAGAAACGCCGCCGCGTCTCTGCAAAGGGAACCAATCCGAGCTTCGCGCGATACGCCAATTCCGAAATCGCTCCACCCATGATGTAAACGCCTATAGCGAACATGACAGGCGCTAACCACGGACCACGTCCGAACATCGCGAAGACGGCAACCATGACCACGACGGCCACAAGCGCCGCAGCCGCAAGCCGTTCCGCCGCTCCGCGGATATCGCCACGCTTCCACGCCAATAACGGACCGAAAGGCATCGCCAAGAGCAACGGCACCATCAAGGGCACAAACGTCATGTTAAAGTAGGGTGGCCCTACGGAAATTTTTTCTCCGGTAACCCCCTCTAGCGCGAGTGGATAGAGCGTACCGACCAGGACAGTAACCGTGGCCGTCGTCAACAGCACGTTGTTGAGCACGAGACTGCCTTCACGGCTGATCGGCGCAAACAGGCCGCCCTGCCGCAACTGGCCCGCACGGAACGCATAGAGCGTTAGCCCGCCGCCAATGAACAGCACCATGATCCCCAAAATCGCAACACCGCGTTCGGGATCAACAGCAAACGCGTGCACGGATGTCAGAACACCGGAGCGTACAAGGAACGTGCCCATCAGAGAGAGTGAAAACGTCAGGATCGCCAGCAGAACGGTCCAGACTTTCAGAGCCTCGCGCTTCTCCATGACAAGTGCTGAATGCAACAGCGCCGTACCGGCAAGCCAAGGCATAAACGAAGCATTCTCGACGGGATCCCAAAACCACCAACCACCCCAACCGAGCTCGTAGTAAGCCCACCAAGACCCCATCGCGATGCCGAGCGTCAAAAACATCCACGCCGCCAAGGTCCATGGTCGAACCCAGCGCGCCCAGGCCGCATCTGTCCGGCCTTCAATCAACGCTGCGATGGCGAAAGAGAACGCCATCGAAAACCCGACATAGCCCGCGTAAAGAAAAGGCGGGTGAAACGCGAGGGCTGGATCCTGCAGGATTGGGTTGAGACCACGTCCCTCGAAGGGGGCAGGGTCAAGTCGTAAGAACGGGTTCGACGTAAACAGAATAAACAGACCGAACGCCAAGGCGATCGACGACTGCACTGACAGGACGTTGGCTCGTAGTCGCGAGGGTAGATTACCCCCGAAGACAGCAACCAGAGCGCCAAACAGCGCCAGAATAAGCACCCACAAAAGCATGGAGCCTTCGTGGTTTCCCCATACACCAGAAATTCGATAGATCAGCGGCTTCGCTGAGTGCGAGTTAGCGGTCACGTTCGCGACGGAGAAATCCGATGTGACGTACGCGTAGGTGAGCGCACAAAATGAGAGAAGCAAAAGGATGAACTGCGCGAGCGCCGCGGGTTCGCCGGTCGCCATCATGCGAACATCACCCGTACGCGCCCCCCACATCGGAACGATCATCTGAAAGAGTGCAACCACGACCGCGAGCACAAGCGCGAAGTGGCCCAATTCAATGATCATCGCCTTGAGACCCTTTCCTGCCGATTACTGATTGCCCGGATGAGTCGCACCCTGCCCGAGCTTCACGCCCTTCTTCTCCAGCGCATCCGCCACTTCCGGCGGCATATAATTTTCGTCGTGCTTCGCAAGCACGGTATCGGCCACAAAGAGACCGGCATCCGTCAGCTTGCCCTCCGTCACCACGCCTTGGCCTTCCCGGAAAAGATCCGGAAGTATCCCTTCATAAGTGACATTCACAGTCTCAAGTGTATCGGTTACGGCAAACTGGACCTTGGTTCCAGCGCCCCGCTTCACCGATCCTTCCGCCACCAACCCACCAAGCCGAAAGCGTTTACCAGCTTCAACCTTGTGAGCCGCGACATCGCTCGGCGTCTGAAAAAAAACGATCGTATCACGCAGCGCAAACATAACCAGGATGGCTGCAACGGCCAGCAGAGCAACCCCGCCGCCGATAAGAACCCCTCTTTTCTGCTTACGCGTCATGATGTTCCTTAAGATCCGTCACGTTCCAAGACCGAGTTCGACAGCCAAGCCGTCGAGCGCCGCCCTATTCTCGCTGCCGTCAGGAAATGTCTTTCTCGCGCGATCAAGTGCCGCCAACGCGTCGTCCTTCCGGCCCAACACCGTATAGGCACGTACCAACCGTATCCACCCCGCAAGATCATCAGGCTTTTGCTCAAGTCGGGCCGCAAGCTGAGTGACCATTTGACTGATGAACTGACTCCGCTGCTCCGCTGTCATCGATTGCGCTGCAGCGATATCGGCCGCAGATGGACCTCGCGGAGTCTCTGAGCTTTCCGGCGAACCATTCGGCTGAACCGCAGCTGTCTTGTCTTCTGCCTTATTCTCGTTGCCTGCCTCTACCGGTTGCCCTGTGACGGTGGCTAAGCGCTGAGCAACGACTTCTTTCCATCGGGCATCTTCAGGTGCGGATGCCAGCAACGCGCGATACGCGTCCGCTGCAGCATCGCCTTTGCCATCCTGTTCCAGTGCTACAGCTAGCCAGAAACGTGCTTCAGCAAAATCGGGCTGGCTCTCCAACAGACGCTGATAAGCTTTGCGTGCAGGTTCCGTCACAATCCCGTCGTTGTCGAGAATGGTCGCTTCAGCGAAGCCTGCAAGTCGCTTTGGGCTTTCGCCCTGCAAGCGAATGGCCTGCGCGTAGGCATTGGCCGCTTCAGCAAAGCGCTGCAGTCGGAGATAAACCGGAGCAAGAACATCCCAACCCCGGCCGTCTTCGGGATGTGCGCGCAGCTCAGCCTCGACCCTGCCGATAAGATCGGCGACAGTTGCATTTTGGTTAGGAGTGGTGAGACGCGCTGCATGGGGCTTGCTGGGCAGATCGGGAGCACCGAGACTTAGATAAACACCCGCACCAGCTAAGGCGATGAGCACTGCAGAGGCCACAGACACCCATGAGCGATACCGCTCTCCGATCCCAGTCGTTGCGGTATCATCGCCCTGACCGGAACCAGCAACTGCCAACACACGGCGGCCGAGCTCCGCGCGGGCGCTTTCTGCTTCCGCCGCTTCGATAAGACCACGCGCACGCTCGGCTTCAATTTCAGCCATTTGGTCTCGATAAACGGCCAAATCCGCTTGACGCGATGCAGCCGCCTGCACACGCGCACTCAGCAGGGGCCGAGTAATAACCGCAATTACGGCTGCAGTTAATGCCGCAAACCCTATCCAGAGAACCATTTGCCATCCAAATCCGAGCCTCGGATTTGGATTAAGGTGATGAACCCAATAACACAAGGCCCGTAGGCTGAACCGGCTCTATAGGTCGCAACCCAATCACGCCACGGATCAACCCACGTTGCGCCAAGTTCCATCCGGATTACGGCAGGCCGTTCCGCTCATCGTCTGCGGCCGCCCGTCAATATAAACGGTATGCTTAAAGTCACGACAATCGTATTCACCACGCCGATAAGTACGGGTCGGTACGACCTCGCCATAGTGTCCATTATCGGGGTTCCGCCAAGGCCGGGCGACACCTGACTGGCCAGTCTCTAGAGCCGCATATTCGGCTTCCTGCGCCAACATCCGATCCTGCTCATCAAGCGACTGACCGATGGAATGACCGACGATACCGCCGACGAACGCACCCGCTACCGTCGCAAGAACACGCCCCGTGCCGTTGCCAACTTGGTTGCCAATGATGCCGCCGGCAACAGCGCCGACCACCGTACCGGTATCAGCCTTCGTCGGCCCTTCAGGACCGCAACCAGCCAGCACAAGCGCAGCTCCTGCAACAACAAGGCACTTAAAAACCGAACCGGTTGCAACACCCGTTACGGAGAACGGCAATTTGCCCATCGTACGTTTCCTGCTGGTTCAGGTGCGGATAACCGCGCCTGGACAAATACTGAGCCGCGCATTGCGTTAGGGAGCTTCATAACAATGGCAGCATTGTATTGCCGATAACACTTTGGATTCGGGCAAAAGTTCGACGCCGCTGTGGCCGAACAGCCACCGAAGCCCCATCACAAGCCCGGAACACCGAACTACACGGCCGGAAGATCCAAACGGATGAGTAATCCACCCTTCGCCGATTCATCGAGCCCGAGGCTGCCTCGGTAGGACTGAGCCAACTCGATCACAATCGACAACCCCAAACCCGACCCAGGCTTGGTTTCATCCAACCTTAGTCCGCGCTGACCAATACGAGCTCGTTGCTCACTCGTCAGCCCCGGCCCATCATCCTCCACAACAATCTTAAGCCGACGCTGCTGAGGCCGCGCAGTCCGACGTGGTACCGCCACGCTGAGGTAGACGCTCCCACGCGACCACTTAGCCGCATTGTCGAGCAGGTTGCCAAGCATCTCCTCTAAATCCTGCTTCTCTCCTTGGAACTTCGCATCCTCGGGACACGTCACGGTAATGCTGACACCCTTATCGCGGTATATCCGCTCAAGAGCGCGGGCCAACGGTTCGACGACAGGTAAAACGGGCGTTGAACGGCCGATAACGCTCACCCGGGCCGCCATCCGCGCACGATCAAGGTAATGAGTGATTTGATCACCCATGATTTTAGCCTGTTCGGCCACCTTTTCGCCGAGCGGTCCCTTGTGCTCGCGCGCTTCGTTGGTCACTACCGCCAGCGGTGTCTTCAAGGCGTGTGCGAGATTGCCAACCTGCGTACGCGCCCGTTCCACGATATCGAGATTTGACTGGATCAGCGCGTTAAGCTCTTCTTGTAGCGGTTCAATCTCTGTTGGGACCTGGCCTTCAAGGCGTGTCGCCCGGCCCGATCGTATCTCTGCCAGGGCGCGTTGCACCCGCTTCAGCGGCGCTAGGCCGAATCGGATCTGGAACAACGTAACCAGCATCAAGCCAAGCCCTACCAAGGCCAAGGCTATCGTAAGCCGGTTACGGAAATTCACGATCGACGTTTCAAACCATTCAAGCGGCCCAGCAACGATGATCGAATACTGCTGACCGTCCGGGTCATTTCGCAATGTATCGAGAATTTCGACGATCCGAACACGCTCGCCACTGGGACCCACATCATTGCGCCAACGGGTATTCGTCTCGGGGTCCACTGGATACCCAAGCGCATATGGGGACGTGAGGCGCGCGTTACCCAGGGAGACAGATGCAAGAACAGGCCCCCCCGCATCCCCGACCGGCGAAATCTGCCAGTACCAACCCGACTTGCTGACCTCAAATAGAGGTTCATACCGGTTCGTAGGTGCCACAGGCTCATTACCGGTCGCGGCCATACTATCCACATCGATCGCGATCACGAGCTTCTGTAGTTGGCCATCAAAACTGGTCTGAACATCCTCGCGATAGAGCGAGTAAATGAGCAAGCCAGCGAGAGGTAGCGCCAGCAGTGTCCACACTGCTGACGTAGCAAACATACGAAAAGCGAGAGAGTTAAGCTTCATCGCCGCCGCCGCAACTCATGCGGTAGCCCAGCCCCCTCACGGTCTCAATCACATCCGTCGGAATTTTCTTGCGAAGCCGCCCAATAAACACTTCGATCGTGTTTGAATCTCGATCAAAGTCCTGATCATACAGATGCTCAACGAGTTCCGTCCGCGAAACAACGCGTCCGTTATGGTGCATCAAATACGCAAGTAGACGATATTCGTGAGACGTCAGCTTAATCTGCGTCCCGTCACACGTAACCCGGGCCGATTTGGTATCGAGCCGGACACTCCCACATTCAATCTCGCTAGAAGCATGTCCTGATGCGCGCCGCATCTGTGCACGAGCACGCGCGAGCAACTCTTCCATGTGGAACGGCTTCGCCAGATAGTCGTCGGCACCCGCATCGATGCCCTGCACCTTGTCGCTCCAGCGGTCGCGCGCAGTAAGAATGATCACCGGCATCTTCCGGTCAGAGCGCCGCCATTGCTCAAGGATCGAGATGCCGTCCATCTTGGGCAGGCCAATATCGAGGATCACAAGATCATAGGGCTCGGTATCACCAAGAAAGTAGCCCTCCTCCCCATCACTGGCGGAGTCAACAGCGTATCCAGCACCACTTAAGGCGTCGACAAGTTGACGATTGAGATCCTGATCATCTTCAACGACAAGAACGCGCAATGGAATGTGCCCCGATTTGTTTCTCGACACCCCCTTATTAAGGAAGCGTAAGAGAAATCCTAGCCGTTGAATGGGCTTTGCGCATCCCCATTTGGCACCAGCGTGTGAAACGCCTCAAACGCCTATAGCTTCAAGCTCATAGCTTTCCGCATAAGCGGCCGTTTTGCTTGAGTACGCCCATAAATTGCCATCAAGGTTCCCACGAGAGCCGTAAGAGCCTGTCCGACTTGTAGGACCTCTTCCCCCACCTGCCGCACCAGATCAGCCGTAATATCCAGCCCCACAATCGGCGCGATGGCTGGCAAAACGCTGGCCGCCGCAGCGATCAAAGCGCCCCACACGGTCATGGACTCACCCCACCACTTTGGCGTGACGTCTGAGGATGGTTGCTGAGAACTCATACTTGCATCTCCATTTCGCTGCTCGATAGACAGGTTTGGTTTGCTTGCCGAAACTTGGCCAAGAGGCGGCAATGTTTTCGCCCCCTCCAATGTCTTTTCAACCCGCGACAGCCAGCCGCGTCCGAACCGCCAGAAATGCGGCAACGACCGATATCGGCGCCGGCGGATCTCAGCGTACGTCCGAATAAGATCTATAATCGGCATGGCGGCAATCCTCCCGCGCGTTTCTGCTCCGATCTCCCCGTCGACGGCAGCCCCACTCGCTTCCTGCAAAATACGAATTGCAGTACCCACACCGTGGTTGACCGCGGCATCGAAATGCATAAACGCGAGCGCCGGGGCCAAACTCGAGCAGCCCGCGGGACGCCAATAACGTTGCCGGTAAATTTCGGTGACTTCGGATTCGGAAATACGCCGCAAGCCGGTGATCAGATCATCTCTGCGCTCAGATGTAACTTTGAGCCCACGCCAAGCCGCGAACGTCGCCAACGTGATCCCCTTGTTCGTCGGACCACCAGGATCATGCGGATCGTCGGTATATCCGCCCTCCATCTCTAAGACATGCGCAAGCGACAACTCAAAGAAGTCGTCTGAGCGAGGACTTAAAACGCCAGTTTCGCGTTTGGGCCATCGCAGCGCCACAAGCCGCGCGCGATTAAAAGCCGTAACGTTGACTTCATTTGCTTGGTTACCGCCCAACAGCCACAGGCGCGTCTCCGTCCATCCGACAAGAAACCCGACATGGCCCAGCGCCGTATCACGACCTCGACTGAGAACAACAACAGCACCAAAACGCTCTGCCGCTAAGGGAACTCCCCACTCCACGTAAGACCGCGCCATGAGCGACCGCGTACTTGTGACACCCGAACGTTCCAAACTTGCCCCCAGGAATACAGCGCACCACGCCACCTCATCCCTGCGAACACTGTCGTGTCCAAGCTCCCGAAAGAACTCAAGAATACGATCATTGTGACGAGCTCCACTAACTTCGCGTTGGCCAAACTCCTCCCATGCCTGCGTCAGCCAGCCAGGCTGCTCGCTTGCTGCCATCACACATATCCTTGTCGTGGTTTATCCAGTCAGAGGACCGCGGTCGCTGAAGCCCCACGGCCGAAAACCGCGCTTAGCTGAGCAATGCGCACACGAACCTGCTCCTGTGCGCCGCCGAAATCTTCCATCTGGGCACTGACCGTATACGTTACCGACGAAGTGTCAGACGTCAGCGTCCGCGCCACCGAACCATCCGGCCGAAGAATATCGATCTCATAGCGTTCGAATTCTTCGGCCAACGGCACGACTGACGTCCCCCAACTGTCGCCCCCAACCCGCGTGCGACGTACCCACGTCACCTCAAGCTCACCGCCCGCACGCCTCCCCCGCAAATGAACCGGCGCATAGGGCCTGAGACCAATGCCGCGAAACGCATATTGCTGTTGATCGTAGGAAGCGTCGGCGAGATCCCGGTTCGCCGGGCCATAGCGCCAGAAATAGGGCAGCCCCAGCTCTTCTGGACTGAGATCAACGCGTGCAATCGCGCCATTGAGCATCACGAATGGTGCACCCGCTGCGATGGGCTCACCTGCTTGCATCGCGCCTTCGCTGCCTGCTTGCCCGCGCAATAAGTCCGACAGAAGATAGGTCCCCGATCCGATCAATTCGGCCATTTCAAATTGCAGGATCTCCCAATCACCGGCGCCGGTACGCACGGCCGCGGCATTGGCCCCAGCCAACAATTGAAGTCGAGAAACCGAATACAGCTCACCACCAGAAACAGACACCTGAAGCCGGTTCGCATGATCAATCCGGGCAATCGGTCCCGGCGGTAGCGATTCGATCGTCTCGCCCAAAATCGCTGGCGCAGCAGCCGTAGACCGAAGCCGATAGCCCGCCTCTTCAGGCGATCCATAAAGAGCGATTGCTCCCGGCCAAGGTGACTTCAAAGCCGCAAAATAGGCTCCGCAGGCGGCATGAGTGTCCTCATCTGAGGTGAGCAACGGAAGATCAAGAAGTTCCACTTTTGGGCGTCCGACATCGATCGGTCCGACCCCACTTGCTTCTCTATCGGGAGCTGAACCGCCCACGTAGATATCCGGATCGATGCTCCGCGCCTCGATTTCGCGGGCGCCGTGGTCTCCTATCTCCGTGATACGAAAAAGTTGTTCGTTCCCAAGGCGGGTCAGACGCACGACGTCCCCGGGCTCGAGCCCGATCTGGCTCGGCGGCAGAATGAAACTCGCACGCTCCCGCGACGCCCACGTCTCAAACAGCCAGCTCTCCGCAATACGCGTCGCTTGGTCCGCCTCAAGTACGATAGGCAAATCCGCCCGGCCTAAACGGCCACTTGCTCCGACAAGCCGCCGTGCATCCACCACCGCTTGCTGATAGTCCGACAGACTAGAGATATAGTTGAGTTTTGCCGACGCAGGCAGGTCAGTCTCTTGCCCACGCACAACCGTTGCCAGCGGCGTGTCTGGGTCGCCCTCAACAAGATCGGCCTCAACGAAATCAGCAGCAAGACCACTGGCACCGCGATGCCGGAAAGCAATCGCGCCTTGACTCTCGACAGCATCGAAGAAATACGCGAGCCCCAACGGCTGCAGCGCATCTCGCGCACTCATCGCGCGATCGACGATGTAACCCGGCACCATTCCCTGCAAGCTTTCCGCTTCGAAGCGATCGAAATCGAAGTCCCGCAAGATCGCCTCAACAAGCTCCGACAACGGTACACTCGCAAGCCGTCCGCTCAACCAATGCCCAAGACGCCAGTTCGCTCCATCTCCCCAGGCTTCGAGGTTCTGAGGAAAAGCCGGATACGGACGAGCATCCCAGCAGTAGGCGTAGATCCTCTCGCAATCGACCATCCGCCCACCATAAACCTCGGAGATGGGATTGAGCCCAGCGACGTATCCATCCGCATCTGGGTCAAAACCGCTGACGAAGGCACGGATGTAGCAACGTTGCATAAGGTCATCGCGCGCACCGTTCGAGTAGTGCGGCAACGCCGTCTCCGAACTTTTCGGATCGACAAAAACGTTAGGTTGGTTCGCGCCTTTGTCCGCTGCCGGACAACCAATCTCCATGAACCAGATAGGCTTGGACTGAGGCACCCATTCCGTTGCGGCCACGTCCTCAACACCGCCGGGCCGATTGAAATGAGCGTTGATCCACCAGCTTCGGACATCCTTGTAACGGAACACCCAGGGCTTTCCCGCTCCGTCGGTGATCGGCGTACGCGCCTGCACATCACGATCCGTCGGGCTCGCATAATACCAGTCGAACCCTTCGCCCCCGACGAGATTGCTGCGCAGATATGCGAGATCGTAAATCGAACGATGCCCCCCGACGTAGTCGAGGTGTTCTCGCCCATCGCGCCAATCCGCCAGCGGCCAATAACAGTCAATCCCAATGGCATCGATCGACTCTGACGCCCATAAGGGATCGAGATGAAAGCACACGTCTCCGGAGCCATCCTGCGGTTGATGTCCGAAGTACTCAGACCAATCCGCTGCATACGTAATCTTGCAGCCTGCACCAAGCACGGCTTTGACGTCATCCGCCAACGCACAAAGCGCAGCCACGAAGGGATAGCTCCCCTCCCCGTCTCG
The DNA here is from genome assembly GCF_025698805.1 of Filomicrobium sp. NCBI lineage: Bacteria > Pseudomonadati > Pseudomonadota > Alphaproteobacteria > Hyphomicrobiales > Hyphomicrobiaceae > Filomicrobium > Filomicrobium sp. Next base: position 83,951 of record NZ_JAILWT010000006.1, on the reverse strand, counting down.
CACCCAGGTTAACCCGCGCAGCTCGGTTCCAATTACGAAGGTATCAACCCCACCCCCGGCCTTCGCGAGATGCGCCAGATGCAGCACCATCCGTCGATAGGACCACTCCGAGGGCCCCGAATAGGAAACGGTCCGACCAGAAATATCGAAGTCAGCCGCCTCCGCCGTTCCGACAAAGGCTGCAATCTGCGTGGCTGCCGTCGCCGTCTTATCAGGGCTCCCCGGCTGACCTGGAGCGGGATGGCATGTAATACGGCCACGCCACGGGTAAGCAGGTTGCGAAGCCCCGCCGTAGGGATTGGCCAACGCGTTCCCATCGGGCACGTCCATTAAAAGGAATGGCGTTAGCGTAACGCCGATGCCGCGCTGCTTGAGATCGCGGATGGCATCGACCACCGTTCTATCGGCTGGCGTCCCTCCATAGGCCGCCGCGCTATCATGCGTACTGATAAGATGTGCCTGAGCCCGCATCGCGCCACCGGCGCGCCACGTAAAGGGTTCGGTCGTCTTCTCCGCAATATCAACACCCGGGCGTATCGCGCAGTGACCAGCACGCAGATCCGTTCCGAACCAACTCACAATGAGCGAAACATTCTTCGCGTTCGGCAGCTCATCTTCAAGCTGATCGAGCGCCACCTGCCAGTCGCTGGCACCTTGCAGGGTGTGGACATTTTCAGCTCCGGTTCCACCGTATCCGAACGTCCGCACCACCGGCTCGGGCGCATAGACAAATTCGCCCGATCCCGGTATCAGCACAACCCCGCGGATCTCCTCGGCAAACGGTTCGACCGAGCGATAGACCTCAAACGACAGCTGTGGCAGCCGATTGCCGAACCGCGCCAAAGGCAGACGCTCAAACACAACATACGCCGTTCCCCGATAGGCCGGAGCCTGATCTCTCCCCTCCCGCGCGGAGATGAGTGAATCAACGGGCTGCGTCTCAGAACCACGATAAAACCGCGTCACATAGCGTGACAGATCAATCTCGGCACCGTCGGCCCATACGCGTCTTAAACCGCTAATCTCGCCTTCGCAGATCGCCACCGCGAAGTTGGCATAATACCGATACTCAACACGTTCGATGCCGCCTCCACCGCTGGAAACACCCTTCCCGCCACCGGACGTCTCGGTTGTCGTGCGGACCTCTTCTTCAAAATCCGTTGCCCAAATCACTTGGCCCCCGAGCCGCACACGGCCATAGATCCGTGGGATCGCCGCGCCTTCAGTGGACGATGTGACATGCAGATGTTGAAGCCGTGGACCTTCCACCGTCCGCGTTTCCCCAGAAGCTCCAAACAACGCTTGATCGACGTAGGCTCCGGCAAGCGCTCCAATCTGCGACCCGATGGTCGCGCCCGAGATCGTTACCCCGAGCACACTCATGCCGGCAGGCAGAACCGCGCTGCCGACAGCGGCGCCTGCAGCGGCCAAGGCCAGTGTTGCCATTCTCAATTGATCCCAGGAAACGAAAACACGCCAGCAATGCGTCGACGCCACCAAGAGGTCAACGCAACCTCGCTAACCGCAACGCCCTCCATGGCGTGCACAAACGCCACCGGGCTCGTCGCAAGTCCGCAGTGCTTTGCCGCAAAGCCGCAGCGGTAGCGAAACACCAGGACCTGCCCCGCCGCGATCACATCTGGTGGCAGCTCCACGAGATACGTGCGAGCCGCTCTTAGAAGCAGTTCCTCTCCCGCTCGCGAAGACCAGTCACGCGTATAGGCTATGGGCTGCTGCACCTCAGATCCGTAGAGCTCCCTCCAAACTCCGCGTATGAGCCCCAGGCAATCGGTCCCCACCCCGCAACGGCTGGCTTGGTGATGGTAAGGTGTCCCAATCCACGCACGCGCCAGACGCACCACGTCATCAGAGGAAGCCATCCACGCGCCGCACGCTTCAGTTGGCGAGACGTCCACGGTTGCCATTGAGTTCAATCCGGTCAGCTTTTGTTAGTCCGGCTCGGCGCGTACGCCGCCACGAAGTCGTTGCCGGGCATATGCGGGAAGCCACGAAAATTCGCGGCGTTGAAAAACTTCTCCCGGCACGTAACGAGTGTCTTGTCGCAGCCCGCGCGGATGAGAAACGTGTGCCCCGGTTCGAGCGGTGCCCGTGCCGCAGTCCACAACTCGATCTGAATGCCGCTTCCCGGCTTGGAGTGCGATTTTACTTCTATCGACTGACCGCTCGCAGCTCCACTCGAGAAAGTCAGAAGCCCGCGAGTAAACCAACCGTTTGCGAAAAGTTCGAGCCCGCTAACGCTGAAGCGGCGAGGGCTGATGACCGTGACGACCTCACCCGCAGAAGTGTATTCCGCTGTGTCCAGAGCAACCTTGCAGCGATGATCTCCAAGATCGGCCCCACACGTGTATTGGAAAACCCTGCCTTTGGTCTGCTGCAGGTAATGCGCAAGCCCACGAACTTCGGCCGCAAAACCTATGCCCGCGCGGCGCACCTCTCCGAGGCTTCCCGAGCGCATCAGCACACGATTTTCCGGAGCCTCCCAATCGACCCGGAAAATCTCGACCTGCGCATCATCGTAGAGGCCAGCCGCCAGATCAGTCTCCGTCAGCCGTTCTGACGTTAGCGCACCCGTCACCTCCAAGTTATCGACGCTCAGCCCGACGGAGTCCCGTATTTCACTAGCCGTGAAGCCCGTAGCCGCCTCAAATACGGTCTCGTCGAAAAGAACGTTTCGATCATGATCTGTGAAGCCTTGCGTCACACCATCATGCCGTTTCAATCGCCAACACCAACACAGCGTCGTCACACCGCTGGTAAGCTTTGCAGCCAATCCCTCGGGCAGTTGCTTCATAGGCGGATCTCAACAACGGGAATGTTAGGGAGGGCTCCGTGCGTAAATCCCTGTACGTTGACTTCAAGCTTGTCGGTATCGAAACGGACCGGGACATCAAACGCGAACCCAGCCGACACAACCGCACCTGCCTCCGGTTCATAACCAGGCAAAAACGTCACGAGCCCACGCGTCGTATCAGCCGAGAACACCTCACCCTCAGCCACCGGCGTTCCATCGATCGCAACGAGCACGCTCTCAGCCACCGGCTTCTTGATCTCCCGAACCCACGGCGCATCCGCGCCACCATAAGTCTTGGTCAGCGGAAATACGGCGCGGGCACCGTCCCCCACACCAATCACCTGGTCCTCAGCGCTCGGCACCTGTCCGGGCGTACACGACTTCCAGTCGCTATGATCTCGCCAACGAAACCCGTAAAGCCGCCCACGCCGCTCTTCGAAGAAGGTGATCACCGCGTGCAGATCATCCAAGGAACGTACGCCGTATCCCGCATTAAAACTGCGCCGCGAATCCGCCCACCGGCTGTTGCGCTCTTCGAAGCCGGAACCCAGCACCACGACATCCGTCCGGCGTTCCGGTCCACCTTGCGCTCCCCGGGAAATCCCGCTGGGAAAGCGCACCTCATGAAACGACATAGCCAGTTAGCCCGCCCACCTAGAGATTGCGCTGCCCCATAGAGATCGCGCGCGCCATTGCAGCCGCCACCTGTGTCTGCGCGCGCTGAAAACTTTCCGCGTTCGGTGTCGTGACATTGACCACAACATTGATTCCCGCGCGGTCACCCTGTGCCACAACACCGAGTCGACCGTCCCGCCCCCTGGCCAACGGCATAATGGCTTCGGCGCCGGCTTCGCCAGCCAAGCCAACGCCACCTTTCACCGGAAATGTGAAAGGGCTTTGCACGACGCCGCCCTTGGCAAAGGGAACCGGCAAAGGGGTTGGTGCACCCCGGGCAACACCAAGTCCGCCCGCAAACAATCCCGAAACAAGTGATCCAAATCCCTGTTCGAGCGGTTTGAAAGCAGCTTTGAGAACGATGCCTGAGAGATCAGCCGTCAGCCCCCGCAACACCTCCCCCAGGCTACGCCCCTTGACCGCAATCCCCTCAAAAGCCTTGACCAGAGAATTCGAAAACCGCCGCCCGAGCGTTGACGCAACGTCCAACTCCTGACGCAGCGCCCGCGTGTCCGCATCCACCACAACCGTCCACGTCTCGAGCCCTTCATCGAAGTCACCCATGGATCAGTCCTTTCGATCTGGATATGCGCGCATCAGGTGGCCCAGATCTTCTCGCGAGAGCGCCGATAATCTTGAGCCACGGCCCAGACGGCCACGCAGCGCAGCTTCGAACTCACGCGGCGTCATTGCCCAGAGCTCAGCAGGCGCCAACCCAAGCAGGCCTAAGCCCACGGCCATCACCTCGTCCCAGGGAAAGGGACACCCGCAATCCCCTCCGCCTCCCGCTGAGGCTCCGGCTCTCCACTGGAAGAAGTCCCTTCAGAACCTCCGAACGTCACTGAAAGCAGCCGAGCGACGATGTCTACGAACCCCGCCGCACCGCCCTCCGCTTGCATCGAGGCAACCACCGCATCGGAAATATCGTAACTCGCCCCTCGGAGCCCGGCCCCGATCACACGCTGGGCGTCTCTTGCCGAAATCCGCCCGCGTTCAAAACGCGATGCCAGCCCCACCATGTCATCATGCCCGAAAACCGCTTCCAATTCCGCAAGCGCGCCCAACGTCAGACACAGCGTGAAAGCCTTGCCATCCAGTTGCGCCTCGATCTCACCGCGATGCCGGTTCGCCATTCCAACTGCTCCTGTTGTCTCAAGCCGCCGCAAAATCGATTTCGCCGGCGCTTTCCAGCGACAGCTCAAAATTGACTTCCCCATCGTGGCGACCGTTGAACTCAAATGAGGTGATCTGGAACAGTCCGGTCATCGTGCCAAAATCCGGAATCACCACCTGCCAGGAGCGAATCGAGCCGTTAAAAAAATACGCCCGCACCGTCTCGTCTGAGGCTTCGTCTTTAAAAATCCCAGCGCCCGTCAGCCGGGCACTTTTAACACCCGCACCTGCAAGCAACTCACGCCAATGCCCAGCCGACTCCTGATGCGTGACGTCCACCGTCTCCGCGTTGAAAACGAGACTCCGCGTTCGCAATCCCGCAACCGTAACAAAGCTGCCCAACCCATCGCTATCGACCTTCAGCAACAGGTCTTTGCCCTTTTGAGCCGCCATTCGGATCGTCCTTTTTTAAAGTCGCACTCGGCACAACCAACTGGCCCGCAACGCACCTTCATCCCAACCGGCGTCATCACCGCGTCATGACGCAGGAATGCGTGCGGGCCAATGCTGTTTAAACCTCAGGCTCCGTGACAGCCCGGAACCGCACGATCCCTTGATAGGTCTCGCCATCCTCATCGCGTCGTACCTCCGACATCTCATGCCGGAGGTTTATGAGTCGGTGTCCGTCGAGAGTAAGAGGCCGCTCATGCAGTGCGGCTCGCACGACATCCATCACTTCAACCGTCTCTCGTCGTCCGCTATGCCGCGACCACACATGCAAAACGAATACATGTTCACGCCCCACCTCAGACCCGGTGCTCCAGTCCCGCTCAACCGTTGGGCCGAACGCGACGTAAGGAAACTCGGCTTCGCGCGGCACGTCATCGAAAACTTGGTTCGACCCGAGCCGCGCCGTAAGAGCCGCGTCACCCGACAGGGCGGCGTAAACAGCCTTTTGCAATGCCCATCCAGCACTCGCCATTAGGTCCTCACCCGCATCTCACGAAGGTTGAGGGAGAACCGACGAACACGCCGTCCACGCTTTGCAATGAGCCTGGCAATCCGCTCTTCCACCAGACGTCTGCGTGACGAGCGTGCTTTGCTGCTTAATCCACGCAGCGTCACGCCCACCTTCACAGATCCCGCTCCTCGCATAAGCACCGCAGAAACCGGCGACGTTCTTCGACATCCATGACGGCCCGTACGTCGAACAGCCGAGGCCCAAGGCGCAGCCGCATATCAGGAGCGACATCCGGGCGATAACGCATCCAGATCTCGTGGGAGACGTTCCCATTAACGGCATCGGCTTCGACGCGTTCGGTGCCTGTCAACGGCATCACGGCCGCCCAGACTTCAGCCACCATGTCCCATTCTTCTTCCGCACCGCCGCCACCATCCGTGACGCGCACAACACGTTCAATACCAACACGTTGCCGCAGGTCGCCAATGCGAACATCCCCACCTCGGATCATACGCGCACCATTCGATAGGGCTTCAACAACCGGGAAACACTAGCCGGAATAGCCACCCCATCCGATCCGATTTCGATCGGGTCGCGGTGCTCATACCAATGGGCGACGAGTAACAGCAGCGCTTGGCGGATGGGTTCAGGCACATCCTCAAGCGCACCTCCATAGCCGGCTGTCAGATCGATCTCTATCCCGTTGCCGGCGCGGGTCGGCTTAGGCCAGCCAGCAACCGTCGCGATCAAACGCGCTGGCGTTCCCGCAGTGTCGACCACGTAGCGGGCGGGATCGACCGTGGCGTGCCCTCCATCGGCATCGAACACACGCACTGCGTTCACTGACTGTAGAGGGCGAAGCGGCAACCGCACCGCTCCCGAACGCGGCCAGTGATCCAGAACCAACCGCCAATCCTGCGTTATCAACGCCACCCCAAGAGCCGCCTCGACATGCAGGCGCGACGTCAGGATTAGACTGGAGACGAGGGCATCCTCGCTATTTCCGTCAATGCGCAGATATCCCTTCGCCTCCTCAACCGAAACGGGTTCGGAAGCCGGGCCGCTTTGCAGGACGAGAGCCATTAGGTCACCTATTCTCGACAACCGCGTTTTGCCATTCCAGTTCAACGAACAGCCTGACAGCCGTCTTTAAAAAGAAAGCGGCAGGACCGCCGTATGTGGCGTGTCAGGCGGCCCTGCACTCTCCGGCAGCGGCAGAGGAGACCCGCTGGCGGAAACAAAAAAGGGCGCGACCCCAACGGCCAGCGCCCATCCCAATGAATCGTCGTGTCGCGGAATTCAGCGACTAGGCGCTGAACTGCAAAAGCTTGATCGCATCGAAATCTTGGATGCCACCGCCCACACGCTTCGTCGTATAAAACAACACGTAGGGCTTCGCGGAATAAGGGTCTCGCAGCACGCGAATACCCAGTCGGTCCACGATCAGATAGCCGCGCCTGAAATCGCCGAAGGCCACGGCAAGCGCATCCGCCGCGATATCCGGCATGTCCTCCGCCTCTGCCACGGGGAAGCCCAACAAGGAAGGAGCTTCACCAGGTCGCGCGCCCGGCTGCCACAGGTAATGACCATCGTTGTCTTTGAGCTTTCGGATCTCCGCCTGCGTTGACCGGTTCATGACGAAGTGAGCATTCGCCCGATAACCCGAACGCACCGCGTAAATGAGATCAATCAGAATGTCGCCAGGATTAGACGCAGCAAAGTCTCCGGCAACACCCGTCGTCAAAACACCGACCTTGCCCCATTCCCACGCAGCGTTGTCGACGGTCGTATAGCTGAGAAATCCTTTCGGCTTATTCACACCATCGCCGGCGACAAAGGCTTGGCCTTCCTGTTCCGCAAAGGCGATACGCACTTCTTCCGCCAGCCAGGCATCGATGTCGACGGCACTGTCATCGAGCAAGCTCGAAGTCGCCGCAGGCATTGCGTAAAGTTCCATCGTGGGAAACGACAGCTCTGCAAGCGTTGGCGTCGCCGTCTCAACGCGCGCTGCGGTCTCCCCGATCCAGCCCGTATCCGGACCCGATACAGCAAACGGTCGCTTGTAAATGGAGCCGGAAACCTGCCTCACACCGGAGATCGCCCGGATAGGAGAGATATCTTTCAGCGCGCGGTTGACCGCCGCTTCCGTTTCCTCCGGCACAAGATACCCTCCATCCGGATCAGACCCCACGGAAAGCGCCTTGCCTTCAAGCTCTCGAAGTGTGCCGCTTTCCCCCTTCCGTACGTAGGTATCGAAAGCGTTCCGATGCTCGATGGAGAGCGCCGAACGGGCAACGCCACCCGATGCACCGAGCAGAGGACGTCGCGACTTCAGCGTCAAATCATCGAGCGCACGGTTGATGCGTTCAAGCTTGTCAGTGGTGACTACATCCGCCGAAACGCGTTTCTCGATGCTCTCCAGACGCTCATCGTTGGCAGCCTTGAAAGCTTCAAACGCCTGCATAAAGTCATCAAAAGCAATGGAGATGTCATCCGTTCCCTTTCGTTCAATATCATGTGTCGTAAACATGGTTACATTCTTCCTGCTCGATCCGGTCAGTTGGTCCTCAAAAGACGCGCGGCAGCACTGATCCGTTCAGTGAGCCGCTGGCCTTCGCGACAGCCTCCGCCCGCATCCCGCAAGGATCGGAAACCTGTGAAGCCGCTACGCATGAGCGCGCGCGCTTCTGAACGCGTGAGCCCAGCATCCCGCGTGAGCCAACGTTCGAATTCTCGTTCCGTAGGATCACCCACCGGTAGCGATCCGGCTTTAACGCGTGAAACCCGCGCCTCCGGAAGCATCGGAAACGTGACCACCGATATCTCCCAAAGGTCGACCTTCTCGATACGGCGTATCCCATTGCGTGGATCACGACGTGCCTTGAGTGCACGAAACCCAATAGACAAGCCGTCCAGTGCACCCGCACGCATCAACGACGCGACCTCGCGCGCCCGCGCGACCTCGTCCGTGAGCTGCCCTTTGGCAAAAAGCCCACGGGCATCCTCGCGCAGCTCTGTCCAGATCCCGATGGGTTGATTAGCATCGTGCTGAAACAGCAGCTTGACGCCCCCCGCCCCCTTCTGACGCAAGCTCTCCGCAAAGGCGCCGACGGCAATCACATCGCGACCGAGATCCTCCCGCTCGAACAGGCTCGCATATCCGGAAAAACACCCTTGGGCATCGACGCCCTTGAAATCGAGCGACAAGAATTTCGCTTCCAAGCCAGCCTCCCGAACTTGTCCAGCTTCACTCATACGCGCCGTCACCATCAGGGGCCGTCCCGTAGCCAACCGCTGCGCGCTTTTCGTCACGCGTGAGGAAACTTGCTCCCTCCACGCGTGACCACAGAGCTTCACGCTCAATCGACAATGCTTCGATCTGATCGAGATCAGGGCGCAACTCGAGCCCGCCTCCGAAGGAAGGACCTAACCACGCCGACATGGCCTTCGCGGTCCGGTGCACCATGGGCAACACCGTCTGCCGCCAGAACGACCGGTTGGCTTCCTGATAGTTTGAGTAGGTATTGTCGCCAGGAATACCGAGCAGCATCGGCGGCACACCCAGCGCAAGGGCGATTTCACGCGCAGCCGCGTTCTTCGCCTCGATGAAATCCATCTCCTTCGGGCTAAGGCTGAGCTGTTTCCAGTCAAGTCCGCCCTCGAGTAGCAGAGGCCGCCCGGCATGGCTGGCGCCTTGAAACCCACCCTCGAACTCAGCCTTGAGACGATCATATTGTTCGCCCGTCAGATGACCGTCGCGCGCCGCGTAGATGAGCGCACCGGAAGGTCGTGCGGCATTGTCCAAGAGCGCCTTGTTCCACTTTGCCGCCTCGTTATGAATATCGATCGCGGAGGCAGCCGCCTCAATTGGGCTCATCCCATAATGATCGTTCGTCGGATGAAACAACCTGACATGCAGAATGGGACGTATGCCGCCCTCCAAATCCTGCTGAAATCGAACCGTTCGCCCGTCCGCAGTGTATTCATAGGCTTCCGGCCACCCATCACTACCGGGCACGACCTTCATGCGATCAGGCCGCAACACAAACAGCTCGCGGATCTCACGCCCGACCGCGACCGCTTCGGCATACACGTTGCCGGCCACCAACAAGTGTCCGTACCAGGACTCGAACAAATCGACACCGGTCTGCTCAAGCCCCGGTCTCGCAATCAAATCCAGCAGCGGATGTTCGCTAAGCTCGATGTCGCCTTCGTAAAGCAGCAACGGAACGGAGGCGGCAGCTTCGGCGATCATGCGGACCGATCGATAGACGATCGCGTTCTGTCCATAGCCCTCGCAAGCAAAGGTTGCATAATCTCGCGGACTCCACACGGCACGCCCCGGGCCGCCAACCGCGATCAGCGCACCAGTCGCACTAGCCTTCGCCGCGCCAGGATCTGACCGCAGACTGGGCAACAGCCATCGCGCCAGCGCCTGCATCATGCGCGCCATGCGAACCATCCCTCGGTTTGTGTTTCGAAAATTAGAACGTCAAAGCAGTCGAACCGCTGGCCCTGCTGTCTCAGGTTCCATCAGGTCGCTCAACGCCCACACCAGGGCATCAAGCCGATCAGGACTGCGACCACGCCCCCAGGCATTCGTCCCAAACAGACACATTTCGTCTTCCAACGCAGTCAACGCCCCAACGTGGGCAACGCGGCCTTCGGCATAAAGAGCAGCCACGGGCTCAGCGCGAAGCCATTTGCCGCGCGTCGCACGCACCTTGCGGACAGGGCATTGCGGATCAACGTGACGGAGTACGCTCGCCACCAAATCCCCGCCCTGATTGACCTCCGCCACCACGCGATCTGCGTCGAAGTCCTTCTTCGCGGCAATTGCTGCCCGTGCCCAGACCGCAGGCGCGCGTCCTTGAATACTGCGATCGGCAAGCACATAATAGCGCCGATCCAATCCTTCTCCCGCAACCACGATTCCGCAGGCATCCGACTGAACGGTCGCCGTAACCGGCGGATCAACCGCGACGACGATCCTTTTCAACGGTGGCGGACTGGCAACTCTCTGTTCCTCAATCCAATCGCGGCGCCATAGTCCTCCGCCGTCGTCCGCGATGATCTCTCCAAACAGCTCCTGCCGCCCGAGAACGCTTCCGCCGTAGCGACGCATCATCTCTGCAACAAACGAGGGCGCGAGATTGCCCGCGTTGTCCGCAGTGGTCGAGCGGCTGACAACTGTCGACTCATCCTCCATCAGCCGTTCCAAAATTGGCACACGCCGCGGCGTCGTGGTCGCCACCACCTGTGGTCGCTCACCAAGACGTAGGCCGAATTGCAGCATGTCCCAGGTTTCGTCCGCAGTCCGCCACTTCGCGATTTCGTCACACCACGCCGCATCGAACTGCGGCCCACGTAGCCCCTCAGGATTTTCGGCCGAAAACATCTGCGCCACAGCACCATTCGACCAAGTAAGTTGTAGCTTCGACATTTCAAAACTTGGCCGCTCCCCGGCCCCATGAACCGAAAGTATTCCCGAAACGCCTTCGACCATGACATTGCGAACTTCGCCGATTGTCTCACCGACCAAAGCAATGCGTTGCGCAGGCTTCGATCCCACCGGACCAAGCCCCAGGGCTTTTGCCCTCACCCACTCAGCACCTGCTCGCGTCTTGCCCGCCCCGCGCCCACCAAGAATAAGCCAGACGCGCCAAGGCACTCCATCTTCCCCAACTACAGGTGGAAGTTGATCATCACGCGCCCAGACTTGCCAATCGCGGTGGAGTACCGCGACCTGATCATCGCTTAGGAGGACGAGATCCCGCTCCAGGGTTCCCCTCTCCATTGAGGCGTTCAAGGCGCTTCGCAATCTCTTCGCGCATGCGCTCCGCATCGGCGGAACTGATACGCTCCGGTGCGGCGGGTTTACGGCTACGTTCGATGTCGGTTGCAAACGCCGTCACCTTTTCGAAGCTTCGAATCATCACCCCAAGTTCCCGCGTCTCTCGCGCGCTTTCCGCCGCGGAGACTTCTCGTCCAGAGCCCATCCGGGCCTCCAATCGTTTAAGGTTTTCGTCAATGGCCCGATAAAGCCGCTGGATCATTGCCACGTGACTGATTTTGCGATCGTCACGGCCGCGCGGCTTAGCTCCACAAACTTTGCCCGCAGCGCGTTTGCCCTTGGCCTGTTTCACACGCCGCGATGACCGGCGCGTCCAGCCTTCCTTCCGGGCGCGTCTGTAGATCCTATCTGCCGAAACCGCACACCGTGTCGCGAGCGCCGCCACTGTTTCCAGTCCAGCCTCGTAGGCACGCCTGATCTCGGCCCAATTCGCGTCTGCGATGGGCATCGAGCCTCTTCAATGGTCAGTGATATTATATTTCGGCCGGAACGATCTTTCTATGATCGCCGTAAGGATCTCGAGACCCTTTACCAGCCATACCCAAATACTATTCGAGCAGCGCGACGGTGGGGATAAGTATCGAAATTCATTCTTCTTCAAAATCCGCGATAATATACCTGTGCATGCTGTAGGCGTTGACCGTACCTTCTGGGCGCGCCCAACCGCGCACCGAAATTCCAGCCTGATGCACCGTCTCAATCGTCCCCGAAACCAAGGGATGCCACCAAGCCAAGTCGCGTCCCTCCGCAACCCGCCGATAGGCGCAACTTCCCGGAAGCCAATCCAGCTTGCGGATCATTTCCGGTGAAATCGAAATGCAATCGTGCACGGCGTCATGTCGACGCTCATAATCCGCACACCTGCAGTTGCCGACATCAAGCAGGCGGCATGACAATCGCGTGAGGTGTACCTCGCCGGTATCCTCGTCCTCAAGCTTAAGAAGGCAGCAGCGTCCACAGCCATCGCACAAAGCCTCCCATTCGTCCTGAGACAATTCTTCAAGCGATTTCGTGCGCCAGAACGGCTCTGACATCTTGTCTCCTTATTGCCTCAGCATCCGCTATGCTCGCCTGGCATACCGGGTGCCGAACCATATTTGCGACCTCTTATTGCGCAAACTTGATAGCTGGCTCTGGCACCTTGCGTCGAGCTGAGTTAATTCAGTGCGATCAGTACCAAACTACGCACCGTCAAATCGACAGGGCAACATGCCGTGAGCGACTGGTTTTTCAAGCAGGGCGGACGCGACCGCATCATAGATTGGCTCAGCATCGATTCGAAGATCGATTCGATGATGTCCGAAACCTGGGTCCGCATTTGCGATTCCTGGAATTCGGCGTCGAGCTTCTTTGCGCGCTTCCGGCTCACGGGATGGAAACGCCTCTTCAACGAATTGGCCTGCGAGTGCCTGACCCTGGCAACCGGCGGTTTTATTCTACTTTACGCTCTGGCTCTCCCGGCCTTCATGGAATTTAGTGAGGAAAGCTTCCTCACCGGCCAATACTCCGTAAAGTTCCTCGACCGAGATGGCAACGAAATCGGCAAGCGCGGCATCCTGCACAATGACGCAGTTCCACTCGAAGAAATCCCAGACCCGGTCATCAAGGCAACCTTGGCGACGGAAGACCGGCGCTTCTTCGAGCATTTCGGTGTCGACTTCCAGGGCACTCTCCGCGCGCTGATCGAAAACCTGCGTGCGGACGCCGTCGTACAGGGCGGTTCGACGCTTACGCAGCAGCTCGCCAAAAACCTCTTTCTTTCGCCGGAACGCTCAATCCAGCGCAAACTGAAGGAAGTGTTCCTCGCGTTCCTATTGGAATCCCGCTTCACCAAACGCGAAATTCTCAAGCTCTATCTCGATCGAGCTTACATGGGCGGTGGTGCTTTCGGCGTGGAAGCCGCCTCGCAATTTTACTTCGGCAAATCCGTCCGTGACGTAAACTTGGCCGAGGCTGCTCTCCTCGGTGGTCTGTTCAAAGCTCCGACCAGCTACGCGCCACACATCAACCTGGCTGCATCGCGCGCGCGCACCAACGAGGTCCTTTCAAACTTGGTGGAAGCCGGCTTCTACACGGCGGGCCAAGTTTACGATGCTCGGCTTCATCCTGCGAAGATCGTTGAACACAACGATCCTTCGAGCCCGGACTGGTTCCTCGACTGGGCCTTCGAAGAAGTTCAGCGCATAGCCAAGGGCAAAGGTGAATTTGTCCTGACGGCCCGCACGACAGTGGATCTCAATTTGCAACGCGCTGCGGAAGAGGCTCTGACCTCCACGATCCGCCGCGAAGGCAGGCACAATCGGGTCAAGTCCGGCGCCCTAGTCTCGATGGAAACGGATGGAGCAGTCCGCGCCATTGTTGGTGGCGTAGATTACGGCGCAAGCCAGTTCAATCGTGCAACAGCCGCACGTCGCCAACCCGGCTCATCCTTCAAGCCTTATGTCTATTTGCTAGCACTGGAAAACGGCTACAAACCCAACACAATGGTTCGCGACAGCTCCCGCAGCTGCGGAAACTGGACACCGAAAAACTACAGCGGCGGATATGGTAGCGGTCGGCGCGTTCCCCTGTCCTACGCCCTGGCAAAATCTTACAACACCACCGCCGTCGATCTGTCGCTGAAGTTCGGCCGCGACAATCTTCTTGAAGTTGTAAACCGCCTCGGTGTTACGGGCGTTACCAAAAGTTGCTCGATGGCGCTCGGCGATGGCGGCGTAACGGTACTAGAACACACGGGCGGCTACGCCACTTTTGCCAATGGCGGACGCTTAGTCCGGCCCTACGGTATTTTAGAAATCGTCAACTCACGCGGCGAACTCGTTTACTCGCGCGAACGCGACGAACCCGAACCGCCGCGCGTCATTGAACAGTCAGTTGCGGAAGACTTGAATCGAATGTTGCAAGAGGTCGTCGAAGCCGGAACCGGTGGACGCGCACGCCTCGATTTCACAAACGCGGTCGGTAAGACGGGCACGAGCTCAAGCTATCGCGATGCTTGGTTCATGGGCTTCACCGGAAAATACGTCACCGGTGTATGGCTGGGTAACGACGATTTCCGCCCGACAAACCGCGTCACCGGCGGCAGCCTTCCTGCAGAAACGTGGCACGCCTACATGTCGGTGGCCCATACAGACATGAATATCCCGACAATTCCTGGTCTGCGGCCCCACCCAGTTCAAGTGGCTGAACGCCAACGTTTGGCTGAACTCGCCAGCGCTGAGGGCAGCTTTGCAAACAGTGATGCCCAGAAGCCGTCCAACACGGCGAGCCTCATGCCGGGCAAAACACGGGACGTACTGAAGCAGGTAAGCACAGCAATGCGCAAAGCCAGTGGCCAGGAGCCTGCGGAGGGTCCTCCCGGCGAAAAAGAAGCCCAGCCAAAATCTGACCTCGGGCGACGCGCCGAGGCGGGGGCTCCGTTGAGGTCCCGGCCATGAAATATAAAATCGAACGAGCCAGAGAGGCCTGATAAAACACTTCACGAGCAACCCGCGTCACACTTCGAGCCACGCACACAACGCTTAGCCCCACCTCCGAGCCCACATGCCGTTCGCCCTTCACAAGATCAAGAAGACCACGCTGACAGTCATCAACAAACTGTCGGACTGGGCGATGTTCATCGGCATAGTCCTGATCGGTGGGCTGACGTCGAGCTGGTACATGGTGAGCGCCGGCTCGAACCTGACCACGCGAAGCGTAGGGCCCTGGGTCACGTGGACGGCTGAAGGCCGCGCTGATGCAGATCCGTACACACGAGCCCACTTCGCACGATCCGGCACGCTAAACTTGTCGACCGAACTCGCAGGCACCTACGTCGCCAGCCATGACAGTGACGGGATGCGCCTGCACTCTTCATGCGAATACAGCATCAAGGGACAAGAGATAGACGCCCGCTGGTGGAGTATCACTGTCTTCGACGATAACGGCCGCCTGATCCCGAACCCCGCAGCGCGTTATTCCTTCACAAGCGATACCGTAGCCGTGGGGCCTGACAATACCTTCACCGTAACATTGGCCCGTGATGCACGGCCAGGAAACTGGCTTCCAACCGGTGGCGGTGGCCGCCTGACACTTATTCTGGCTGTCGTGGAAGGCGCCACGTCCATTGTAGACGGAGAAGCCGCCGACCTTACCCTTCCCTCAATTAAGCGCATGGCCTGCCGATGATCATGCGCATTCTGAAAAGATTGGCAAAGCTCGGGCGCCCCAATCTGCGCGTGATTTTGGCCGCTCTGTGCGCCATAGGCATTCTGCACATCATCGCAACCTTGACGGCACCTCTCTTCAACGTCTCGACAGCCTACGCCCGGCTGGAGCCCGTTCTACCAGTCAACAAGATAAAGATACTTCCACCTGTAACACCTGAAGCGCAGCCGCTGCCGTTCCTGACGCCCGACGTTCGTTACGCCATGTGCCGCTACGATGCCACGGCGGGTCCGGTCACGGTTACAGCCGTGCTACCTGGGCGCGGGTGGTCCCTCGCCTTGCACACACCCGACGGTGACAACGTCTATTCTGCCACGGGCCGAGATGACCGCAGCACCACGCTGCGCCTTCGTATCGTGCCCACTGAAGACCGCTTTTTTGGAATGTCTCCCGAGGCCCTTGGCAGACCTCGCCCTACAGCGCGCACGCAAACCGTGGAAAGCTCGCGCGGAATAGCCATCATCAGAGCGCCGGATAAAGGTGAGGCTTACAACCACCTTATCGAAGCCGACCTACGTCGCGCCCGCTGCAGCTGGGAGCCGTTCTAAAATCAGCCAAGCAAACGGCCCCGGTTTAGGCCGTCGCGTCTTTCTCATTACTACAAGCGTTGGAACCGTCCTCATGGACAGCTTTATTCTGTGCTTCCAACTCTGCGTATCTAACGCCTGTGAAGAGCACTACTTCACCGGTCGTGCATAAATCATCCAGATCTATGCTGTCGGTTCGTACAGTCCTCGCCTTTGGAAACTCGATCACGGTGCCCATAGCACCCCCCGGAATTAGTCGCCACACGAGCGATAGAACACGCCATCGCTACGTCGCACAGGGTGCTTCCGGGCTTGTCGCACCACCAGGATGCTCCCACTTTCGAAGATTAGGGCAATGATTCCCTTAACCGAAGCTTAAGCGGAACACACACCGACGACAATCAATCTTCAGCAAGCCAATCTTCGAGAAAATGTCGCCCCTCACGATCCTCAACCTCAATAACCCAAATGTCCGGATCGAAGCTGATTTCACGTGCTACGTACGCGTCGATATCCTCGTCTGGTTTGGGATCCTGACCCAGCCGGAGGGACCATCGGCGTTCGATCTCTGCTGTCTCTAACCCTGCAGCAGCCGGACCAAATAACGTCGATGTCCCGTCGAGACGATTGATGCGAATAAAAATACTCCCTGCAGCGTCATCACCCCGCCGGACGACAAATGCCGCCCCCCCGGAAGCTCCGCAGCGCCGGATATAGGCCTTCACCCAGATTTCAGATTTTAATCGCATCGCGCCGCCAAACTAGGCCCCCCGCGCTAGTGCTGCGAGGCGACACGAGCCCGCAGCTTGTCTACAGCCACCGATCCGTGATCGAGCTTACTAACCTGAGCAAGTTGCGCCATAAGCCGTCCCGAAACTCGGCCCGTTACAGGGAGCTTATAGTAGGCCTCAAATTCACGGATAGCTTTTTGGGTCTCAAGGCTGGGAAGACCGTTTGCTTCGAGTTTATAACCGAGTAACGCAAGCGACCGCTGCGCCGCGGCGATAACCTCGCGCGCGTCTCGCGAGACCTCGGCAGAGGCAGGCATCGCATCTACCATAGGAGCGTTTCTCGCGACGCCGAACAAGAGCTGCTGCAGAAGCTCCGAACGTACACGTCCGGTCAAAGGCAAACCTGCATCGCTCTCAAAGGCCAAGATAGCTGCACGTGCTTCAAGGCCCGAAAAATCCCCCTCACCAGGCGCATACCCACGCAGTCCCAATTCGCGACGTACCGCACCTTCAAGATCCGGTGTTTTCTCGCCGTTCAATACCGACGGTTCCGCCTTGGACACATCAGCCTTCTCCGGCACCGTAGCCGTCTCAACAGGGGCAGCTGCTTTGGTAGCCGGACCGATTGCTCGCCGGCCAATAGGTTGCAACGCCATCACGTTGGCGGTCACCGTCGCGGCCAACACGACAAACACGAGTAACCCAATCTTGACCATATTTGCCGGCACTACCCCCTCCAGCGATCAATTCTACGCTCAAATCTCTTTCACGGCAGACTATTGGGGAGCCTGTGAAGGCGACGTTAACCAGCGAGCTGCTGAGCTAGATCGCGAACGCATATCCGTTAACAGAAGCATAATCAAAGCTTTGCAATTCAACACAAATTGCATCGCCCTCGCGAGCGGTTCTGCAGCTTTCCTCCGCTATTGTACAAGCTGACGAACGACGCCCGCATCTCACTGCCGCCCTCACCAGGGGAGCCTTGAGACCCTGACCGGATTTCGCGGCGTTCGAGACGAGTAAATTTGTAGACTGGAGGGGGAGTTCCCCATGAGACTACTGCTGATCCTGGCTCTGATCGTGATCTTCGTGCCGCGCGACGGCATTGATCGCGAACGGCTATTGGAGCGCGTCGGTGAGGCTTACGATTGGACGTCACAGACTTGCGTGCGCGACCCGCATCTGTGCGATCAGGCCATGTCCACGTGGGATAACGTGTACGTTAAAGGCGGGCAGGCCTTCGCCATGATGGAAGGCGCGGTTCGCCGCAATCTTGCCGCCAGCAACCTGGGCCGTATGCCGGAAGATGGCCAGCTTGATCACTACGCTATATCTTCTCTTGAGCGAGGCACGCTGACCCCCAGCGACCGCCTTCCGGCCTGGCGGGGCCACGAGCTCACAAACTAGACGCCGAGAGAGGTCATCGCTCGCAAGAGCGCGCACGCGCGAGAAGGAACGCCTTCTCGCGGGAATTGCGGGTCAGAACCGCAGCGCGCTCAAATTCGGTCTTGGCCTCTCCTAACCGCCCCGCACGGAAGAGAAAGTCACCCCGGGCCGCCGGCAAAGGGGCATAGCCACCCAACGCCTCCGCCTGTTCAATCGCATCCAGCAGCACCAATCCGGCCTCAGGGCCAAACGCCATGCTATGCGCAACCGCCCTATTCAGATCGACCACGGGTGATGGCATGACCTCACGCAGCGTGTCGTAAAGTGAGCAAATCCGCTCCCAGTCGGTCTCCTCAACCCTACGAGCCCGCGCATGACAAGCGGCAAGCGCTGCCTGCAGCGTATAGGGCGAATGTGCACCTCCAAGCGCCTGAGCGCGCTCCAATGCAGCGAGCCCTCGCCGGATCAAAAGTTGATCCCAGCGCGCGCGGTTCTGTTCATTCAATGTCAGAAGCGAACCATCCGTCGCTGTGCGGGCTCCCAGACGCGATGCCTGAATTTCCATAAGAGCAAGCAGACCGAAGACTTCCGCCTCATCTGGAAGAGCGGCGGCAAGGATACGACCAAGACGCTGAGCCTCCGCACACAACGCCGGTCGGATCAGATCCTCTCCGGCAGTCGCCGCATAACCCTCATTGAAAATGAGGTAGATAACCTCCAAAACCGAAGCCAACCGTTCCTGGAGGGCCGCCCCGCGCGGCACCTCAAAAGTTAGACCCGCCTTCCCGATCGTCTTCTTCGCCCGGACGATCCGCTGCGCCACAGTCGCTTCACTCGAAAGGAAGGCACGGGCAATCTCATCCGTCGAAAGCCCGCCGATCAGCCGCAGCGTGAGAGCCGCGCGCGCCTGAGCCGATAAAATCGGGTGGCATGCGGTGAAGATCAGCCCTAAGAGTTCATCGCCAAGATCATCGTCCATGGCGGTCTCGATCTTTTCTATGCTCGTGTCGCGAACGTTCTCCTGATCTCGTCCAATCTCCGCATGTTTGCGCTCCAGCATCTTGTCGCGGCGAAACCCGTCGATGGCTCGGCGTTTCGCTGCAGCCATCAACCACGCTCCGGGCTTTACGGGCACACCGGTTTTCGGCCATTCCACCAGCGCGGCCACAAGCGCTTCCTGAGCCAGCTCTTCTGCACGATCCACATCGCGCACAATCCGCACGAGCCCGGCAATAAGCCGGGCCTGCTCGATACGCCAGATGGCGTCAATGCTCGCTTGAACGTCGGTAGCAGTCATGGCTACCGACTATCGCAACTCACCGCATCCAGGCAACTTTTCGCCTAATGGACTGAAGAGGTTTCCCTATTCCGAGGCAATTTGGCGAATTTCACACTCACCTTCCCGTTCCGGCCAATGCTCCAGATGCAGAGCCAGAAGACGTTTAGCCCAATCAATCGCCTCTTCCTTGCTCTTCAACTCAAACATGGCACATCCCCCAATAACCTCTCTGGCCTCTGCAAATGGGCCATCGGTCACACTCAATTTGCCATTGGAGAGACGGACACGAGCGCCCATCTGGCTCGGCATCAGCCCACCCACATTGATGACGATACCCGCCTTCGTCGCCTCCTCTACGAGACCACCGACCGCTTCCATCAGCGCCATGGGCGGCGGCCCTTGGTGCTCCGCAGACTTGACCATCGATAGGAATTTCATCGTCACTCATCCTTCTGCATCCGGTTATGAACCGACATTTGCGGTTTTAACGCGGGAGAATTAGGCCGGCGCTGCCCTAACGTCGAACGAGCAACACCCGGATCGGCACGATGGATGTTTTTTTTCCTCGAGCGATTTTTTTTCCGACGGTGGAGTGCCCACCCACCGTGCTTAATGTGCCGCGCCACCGGCAGCCGCCTTCGGCTTGCTGACCAGAAGCGAAAGCAACGCGAGGCCGGCAAAGAGCAGCGTCAGCAGCAAAAACACATCGGAAAAGGCCATGACGACACCTTGCTGATGCGTGATCTGCATCAGCTGCTTGAGCGCCATGGCATGCGCATCGCTACCGAAAGAGTGAAAACGCTCCGTCAGCATGTTGAGCGTCTCTTCTACGACTGGCCGCGACCAGGTGATCGACTCGTGCAAACGCGCCAAGTGGAGATCCGTGCGATCATTCAAGACCGTCGTCAGTCCCGCAAGACCTACGGCACCACCAAGGTTGCGCATCAAGTTGAACAGGCCCGAAGCATTCTTCACCCGCTCAGGCGGCAGAGTGCCAAGCGCGATGTCGTTGATCGGAATGATTGACAGCATCAGCCCAACGCCACGGAAGATCTGCGGCCATAAAAGCTCATAGAAATCCCAATCGCTGGTCAGATACGTCATCCACCACGTGCCAACCGCGAAAAACAGAAAGCCCACCATCAGCATCAAGCGCTTGTCGACTACCGGCATCAACCGCCCGGCCACCGGAGCAGTGAGGAACATGGCCAAACCGGACACAAACATCGTCTCGCCAATCATGAGTGCGTCATACCCACGGATCTGGCCGAGGTAGATGGGATAGAGATACGTCAACCCATAAAGACCGATGCCAAGCACAAACGAGAAGAGCGAGCCCACTGCGAAGTTGCGGTTTTGGAAGGACGACAGATCGACAATGGGCGTGCGCGCTGTCAAAACCCGCACAAAGAACGCAATCGCCGAAAGCCCGGAAACCCACGCCATAACGAGAACGGCATCGTCACCGAACCAGTCATTGCGCGGCCCCTCTTCCAGAACATATTGGAGGCCGCCTAGGAACCCAGCCATAAACAACAAGCCAAACCAGTCGAAAGTATTGAAGAGACTGAAATCGGGCTCATCGAAATCAATGAGAGCCAATGCGGCGATCGCCACACAGATACCCGGAATAACGTTGATGAAGAACAACCAGTGCCATGACAGGATATTGGTGAGGTAACCTCCCACCGTCGGACCGATCGTCGGTGCCAATGTCGCAACCAACCCGATCAACGGTACAATCACATTCATGCGCGACCGCGGAAAAATCAGGTAGGCTGAGGCGAAAACCGTCGGGATCATACCGCCGCCGATGAACCCCTGAATGGCGCGCCATATGATCATCTCGTTGATAG
Organism: Filomicrobium sp.; assembly: GCF_025698805.1. Lineage (NCBI taxonomy): Bacteria > Pseudomonadati > Pseudomonadota > Alphaproteobacteria > Hyphomicrobiales > Hyphomicrobiaceae > Filomicrobium > Filomicrobium sp. The sequence goes on along the minus strand of NZ_JAILWT010000006.1, from coordinate 62,551 downwards.
AGGTCGAAAGCCCGCACATGAGGCTAGCAGCCGCAAAGCCTCCCGCAGAAACGGCGAACAGGATGCGCGTCCCCAGCGCGCGAGACAGGAACCCCGACAACGGGATCATCACCACTTCGGCGATGAGGTACGCTGTCTGAACCCAGGTGATCTCATTACTGCTCGCTGCGAGACCAGCCTGGATCTCCGTCAGCGACGCCGAAACGATCTGGATGTCCAGGATCGCCATGAACATCCCGAATACCATTGTCAGGAACGCGATGAGCCGGCGCGGATCTATGCGATCGTCAGCAATCTCTGAAGATATTCCGTTCGTATCGGCCATGGCATGGCTCGCTTATCTCTCACACTTACTTGACGCTTTGAACTGCAGCGACAGAGGCCCCCTCGGTCGCGCCTGGCTTCGCATCCACCGTTACGACGACCGACATACCGGGCCGCAAAAGCTCATGCTTCTTGTCCGAGACCGGCACACGGATCCGCACCGGGATGCGCTGTACGATTTTGGTGAAGTTGCCTGTCGCATTATCCGGCGGCAGTAGGGAGAAGACCGAGCCTGAAGCCGGCGCCACACTCACAACGCTGCCCTTGAGGTCATGATCAGGAAGCGCGTCCACTGACACGGTGACCGGCTGCCCCGGACGCAGATCGGCAAGCTGCGTCTCCTTGAAATTCGCATCGATATAGACGTCATCCAGTGGCACCAGCGCCGCGAGACGCTGCCCCGGCTGCACGTAGTCGCCCACCTGCATGGCGCGGTTTCCGATCACGCCATCAATCGGCGCGCGAATTACAGTGAAGGACAGATCCCGCTCAGCCTTGGCCAGTGCGGTCTGCTGTTGCTTGAGTGTCCGCTCGGCTTCCTGCTGCTGCGCCTTGAGCACAGCCACATTGGTCTCCGCCGCCGTCACACCGGCCTTCGCCCCTTCCACAGCCGCCGCCGTCTGATCACGGTTCGCCTGCGCCTGCTCCAGCGCCTGCCGGCTGGCATAATCACGATTTGCGAGTTGCTGCTGACGCACCAATTCAAGTTCGGCTTGTTTGGCTGCGGCGTTGGCGGAAATAAGCTGAGCCTTGGCCTGTGAAACTGCTGCGTCCTGGGCGTCCACTTGCTTGCCGATCCGCGCGATCGCAGCTTGCTGGATCGCCACGTTATCGCGGGCGGACTGAACCGCCAGCTTGTAGTCACCGTCATCGATACGCGCGATCACCTCACCCGGATGCACCTCCTGGTTATCGCGAACATCAATGGAAGAAATATAGCCTGAAACCTTGGCCGCCAGCGTCGCCGTGTGCGCGCCCACATAAGCGTCATCGGTCGAAACGAGGAAACGGCCCGTCGTCCACCAGTAATGTCCATACCAGCCGCCAGCGCCCAGCGCGATCAACGCAACCGCAACAATCACAAGCCGCCGCAGCCGATGCCGCTTGGCTGGCGCAGGCGGAGAAGCCTCCGCGTCGGGCTTCGCCCCCGGCGCATCTTGAGGCGCCTTCTCCGCCTCGCGGCTCTCAGGGTCTGCAGGCGGGGGCACAACACGCGGCCCCTTCGCTTCGACAGTCAGGGACGAAGGCGTGAAATCCGGCTCCGAGACCGGCACATCGCCATCCTCGAAAGACTTTAGCTCATTGTTATCACGAACCTTTAGCATGTATTCGCCTGCTTAAATCATGATTGACCGAACCGTTCAGTCATGGCTTGACTTAGCCATCTTATACGCCTACGTCAATACTGACTGAACGGTTCGGTCATCACACTCACCTCCGGAGCGATCACAAAATGTCGAGCAAGGTCACCGACGCACCGGCCGTCGAAGAAAGCGCCAAGCGACGGCAGATCATGGAAGGCGCGCGACAGCTCTTCCTGACCCACGGCTTCGATGCGGCCAGCATGGGCGAAATCGCGCGCGTCGCGGGCGTGTCGAAGGGCACGCTCTATGTCTACTTCGAAAATAAGGAGAGCTTGTTCGAAGCCATCGTCGAGGACGAGCGCGCTGGCCAGGCGCAGCAGGTCTTCGCCCTGGATGCCAGCGATCACAACGTCGAAGCCGTTCTCACGCGCCTCGGCGACGCCTACGTCCGCTTCCTCTGCCAGCCCTCCGCCATGTCAGCACTGCGCACTGTCATCGGCATCGCCGAGCGCATGCCGGAAATCGGCCGCAAGTTCTACGAGTTCGGCCCCCAATATGGGATCCAGCGCCTCTCGCAATACCTTGAGGCTCAGGTGAAAGCCGGTGTCGTCGCCATTGACGACTGCGAGGTTGCCGCCGCGCAGTTCCTGGATTCCTGCCAGTCGACGATGTTCAAGCCGGTCCTGTTCGCCGCCGCCCCCGCACCAAGCGACGAACGCATCGCCCACGTGATCGGCATCGCCGTGCGCACCTTCATGGCCGCCTACGGCAAGCGGTAACGGCGCGCGTTGCGCCGCAGCCACTGGCCCACGCTAAGAGATGGAAGCCCCGATCGAACCCTATTGCCGGCAACAAATCCTCCGCCTAATGAATATGCGTTCGTCAGCGTCCGGAGGATTTCCAGGTTATGCTTTTCCGAAAGGGTTTCGGCGCGGGCGTTCTCATCGCGCTCACCGTTGCCGGTTGCGCGCAGCAGCCGAAGCTCACAGCAGATGAACTCGCAAAACTGCAAGGCGGGCGGACGACGGTCGTCGCCTACTTCCAATGCGCGCCGATCAACTACCTCACCGGCGGCAAGATCATGACCTACACGTCGACCATCCGGGTCGACGGCAAGGAAGTCGGCAAAATCGAATACTGCGGGCACACACGCTTCACCGTCGACTCCGGCCAGCGTCAACTGGTAATCAGCAACCCCAACGCGGTCTTTAATCCGGACGGGCCTTCAATGACAGAGATCTTCCGTCCGGGCGCGACCCAGTATCTCTCGATCCAACAGGACGGCTACTACGTCATCACCCATCACTGGGTGACGAAAGCGGATGCCGACACCGGCATCGCCGCCCTGGACAAGATCAAGCCGGTCTTCTGATCCGCGTTGCCCTCCCGCGCCGCCGTGTTACAGCTAGGCGCATGTCATCAGAGCCCGCCGCCATCCGCCGCCTCGGCCCTGCCGATCTCCCCCTTTTCCGCAAGATGAACGCCTTGTTCGGCGAGGTCTTCGCGGAGCCCGACACCTATGGCACCGCGCCTCCGGATGACGCCTACGTCACAACCCTGCTCGCCAAGGAGCATGTCGTGGCCCTGGTCGCACTCTCCGGCGAAGACATCGTCGGCGCCCTCGTCGCCTACGAACTCGAAAAGTTCGAGCAGGCGCGCCGCGAAGTCTACATCTACGACCTCGCCGTCCACGAAGCCCATCGCCGCCGGGGCATCGCCACCGCCCTCATCGAACACCTGCGCACCCATGCCGCCGAACGCGCCGCCTGGGTCATCTACGTCCAGGCCGACCATATCGACGCCCCGGCCATCGCGCTTTACACAAAACTCGGGCTCCGCGAGGACGTCCTGCACTTCGACATCGCGGTGGAGAAAAAGCCAAGCCCGGGAACAGCCGGGTCCGAATGAGGTGTCACCATGCCCGCAAGCCCACACGTTGAAATCACCTACTGCCGGTTATGCGGCTGGGGCCTGCGCGCCTCCTGGATGGCGCAGGAGCTTCTGACAACGTTCGCCGAAGACCTGGGCTCCGTGACCCTCACGCCGGACACGACCGGCGGTGTCTTCGAGGTGCGTCTTGACGGCGACGTTATCTGGTCGCGCAAGACGGAAGGCCGCTTTCCGGAGACGAAGGAACTCAAACAGCGCGTCCGCGACCTGATCGCCCCCGACCTCAGCCTCGGCCATTCCGATACGCCCTAACCGAACCATATGTCATACCGGGGCTCGTCCCCGGTATCCAAGGTCCAGCAGGCTCCGTGGTAGCGGTGGAGCACAACCAGCGAACGGACACCCCAGCCGAGAGTTGGGTCCCGGTAACTTCGTTCCAGCCACGCCACCGGCATGAGTGCCGGGACGACGGTAGGGGATGTACGGCAGTTGCGCTCCGAACCCCGACAACATGTCATCCCGCGACTCGTGCCGGAGGCGCGGCAAACAAGTATTCGCGGGATCCAAGGCCCAGCAGTCGCCGACGCAAAGGGTGAAGCACAAGCGTACAGCGGCCTCCCCAGCCGAGAGTTGGATCCCGGCAATAAATGCCGGGATGACGGTAGGGAATGTGTCATCCCGTGACCTGTGCCGGGACGACGGTAGAGGGTCTGGCGGATGTTGCACTCGGAACCCCGACAACATGTCATCCCGTGGCTTGTCCACGGGATCCAAGGCTCAGCGAACGCGGCGGAAGCGGTGGGGCACAACCGGCGAACAGAAGCCCCAGTAGCACCTTGGGTCCCGCCAGCAAGTGCCGGGACCGACGCGAGCAGGCACCCTACCGCATAAACGGAAACACCGCCCGCACCCGCGCATCGCGCAGCCACAGCCCGCCCCACATGACAAGCCCCAGATAGACAGGCTGAACAGCCAGTTAAACACTAAAAAAGTGGCTGAAGAGCGGGCTCTCCGCGCGGATCTGCGTCGCCATCGCGCCGCCGAGCAGCCCCATCATCAGCACCGTGCCGAGCACACGAGAGTGCTTCCGGAAAAGTGGGAACCGGTTTTCCGATAAGAAGCACGGAAAAAAACCGGTCCGCGGGATGAGGTAGAGCACGACGCAAACCAGCTCGATGATCCCGATCATGAACGCATAGCCCGGAGGCCAGCCGAGCTGCGCCATCGTCTCTTCCGCAATCGGCATCTGCGCCAGCTTCGGCGTCACGGACGCCCCCAGCATGAACAGAGCGAAAAGACCGGACAGCCCCCAGCCAGCCCAAAGCATCGCGCGCGTACTCATCGTGGTCTCCTGGTGATGTGGTTAGAGGTAGAGGTGTATACGGATTGATACACTGACGATTTGGGCGATTGTGGAACGATCCCGAAGGCGGCTGCCAACTGTGCTAATTTTGTCAGTGCGTTGAGAGCACTCTTACGGAAAAAGGTCAGGTTCTCCAACAATCTCGGTCGAGCATTGGTTGCGAGGAATATCTTAATGAACTATTTTTTCGTGGGGTAAGCGAGGCACCATGAGCAATCTTAAGAACGAAGTGATCCGAGCAGTGAGGCTTGGCGACAGCGACACTGGCCGCATCGTTGGTCAATCGTTGAAAAAGTTGCGTGAACTAGCAGGTCTTACGCAGAAAGAGTTAGCCGCACGCCTTGATATCAGCCGCAGCTCAATATCAAACATTGAAAACATAGGTGACGTACACATCCATTCTTTACAGCGTTACGTCGCAGCGCTCGGTGCAACATTGCGAATCGAGGCAACTTTTCCTGCTACCGAACAACTGGCGAATCAGTTCAATTTAGCGTTCGATCCTGACACGCCCGACGAAAACCAACTTGTCTTCCCTATCTTTGGTGATGATATTTTCCGTCGCCAACGGGATGTTGTTCTTAGTATCCGCCCACAGTACACCTCCAAGATTATGGAGGGAAAAAAGACTGTAGAACTTAGACGACGCTTTCCAATTTCTGCACCCCGCGGAACGGTAGCATATATTTATTCAACATCTCCCGAGCGTGCCATGGTAGGCCGCGCCGAGATTGCTGATGTTGTAAAACTCCCGATTGAACAGATCTGGAAAAAATTCGGGAAATCCGCTTCTATTAAACGTTCCGATTTTTATGCGTACTTTGATGGTCTAAAAGAAGGCTTCGTGCTGCAATTTACTAACCCGCAACTCTTCCCTCGGTCCCTCTCTTTGTCAGAGCTTCGCGACCGGTTTGATTTCGAACCACCTCAATCCTTTCTCTATGCGACGCCGATCTTAAGAAAGGCCCTACACGATGAGTTCCCAAACGTATCTTATTGATACGAACGTCATCATAGGCCTCGAAGACAACCAAGCCGTTGAGCCCGCATTTTCATCCCTCCTCTCAGTTGCCGCCAAACACAAAGTCGACGTAGTTGTTCACGAGGTCGCTAAAGACGACCTTCTCAGAGATCGCGACCAGATCCGTCGCAATATTTCGCTGAGCAAAGTCGCAAAATTTCAGATACTTGGGAAGGTACGGGGCCTCGCAACGACCGATCTCGAAAGCGAGTTTGGTCCACTCCCTCGTGCGAACGACATTGTCGATGCGACACTATTGGATGCTCTCCATCGCGGTGCCGCAGATTTCCTTGTTACCCAAGATCGCGGGCTTCACTTGCGGGCCCGGCGCCATTCGGCAGAACTCGGCCGTCGCGTTCTCTTCGTTGCCGACGCGGTCCAACTTCTCAAAACTACGTATGAACCCATCGCGCCCCCTGTTCGTTACATCGAAGAGGTGTCAGCAAACGAAATTCCTCTTAAAGACCCGATTTTCAATAGCCTTCGTCAAGGCTACCCCGAGTTCGACACTTGGTGGAAGACAAAGTGCGTCCACGAACGCCGCACATGTTGGATCATCGATGACAACGGACTCGCGGGAATTGTCGTAAGAAAAGACGAGACAGAGACCGACACCGACGCCACCACAAAAGCCCGCAAGATCCTAAAAATTTGCACTTTTAAAGTTAGCCCAGAAAAACGTGGGGTTAAGCTCGGCGAACTCCTTTTTAAGAAGATTTTTTGGTTCGCGCAGGCAAATAGTTACGACCTCGTCTATGTCACAACCTATGAAGACCAGGAATCGCTGATCGACCTTCTCGAGTATTACGGATTCACACGAACCGCGATCAAAGCCGATGGCGAATTGATATACGAAAAGCTGTTCTCTACCGATAAACTAAAGCGCCAGCCCGACCAGTCTGACTTCGAAACCAACCGTCTCCACTATCCCCGATTCATTACTGAGCCAAACACCCGGGCCTTTGGCGTACCAATCCTTGAGGCATATCACGATACTCTGTATTCAGAGCTTTACCAGGGCACACTTGATCTCTTTGACTCCTTAGGTTTTGGAGGACCGCGCCAACCTGGCAACACAATTCGCAAAGTCTATCTTTGCCGTGCCCAATCGAATTTGGGACCAGCTGGCTCGCTGCTATTTTTCTATAAGAGCAAGTCAGATAGCCCCCCCTCTCAGGCCATGACGGCAGTCGGTGTTTTTGAGGAATGGCAAAGCGCGGAATCTACAAAAGAATTAATGCTGATGACCGGTGGTCGATCTGTCTACTCTGAAACAGAGCTCGCGGCATGGAAAGCCACGCCAGAAAAACCTGTTAAAGTGATCAACTACCTGCTGACCAACTACATTGAACCTCCGGTCTTTTTCACGGATCTCCAAAGCCTGGGAATTTTTCGGACACATCCCCCACAATCGATCTTCGAAATCAGACAGCCTAATCTTCTAAAGCTTCTACAGCGACTAAACCTCGACTTTAACACATGAATCAACCCGTTATTGCGTTTGTCGGCATCTCGGGCGTTGGAAAGTCCACGTTACTTAGAACGCTGTCCCAACGAATAAAGTTTCAGCATTTACAGGCGGGCGTATTGATTAAAGCCGCACGCGAGAACGTGCCCTCTGAAAACCTCCGGAATCAGGATATTGAAGACAATCAGCTTCTTCTTATCGAAGGCTTCCATGCCGCTAAGGATGCCAACGCTCCGTTGATCATCATAGATGGGCATACTGTAGTCGACACCCCGAAAGGGCTGATAGGAATTGAACCCATAATTTTTGCGCAACTGGGGATCACGCAATTCATATTTTTAGCAGACGACTCTCAAGCTATCAGCGCTAGAAGACTCAACGACACTACGAAAAACCGTCCAAAGAGAACTCCTGTAGAACTCGAAATACATCAAAGGCAAGCACTCTTAAGCGCCTTTAGCTCAGCGCGACACCTCAACATTCCTCTTCTTGTTGTCAGCGCGGAGCAGTTCGAAAACATCTACTCAAATATACGAAGCCTGATCCACTGTCAGGCACGTTCCAGTCGCGGGCGATCTTGACGGCGTACGCCTCCGTCGTCACCGGATAAAAAATAGGTTGCTCCGGCAGGCGCGGCGGAAACGCGCGCATATCGCTCTGCCGGATCAACTCGAGTTCAATCGGCCCCACAGGCCGCCACAACGTCACCGTTTCATCCATGGCGGTGAAGCTACAATGGCTTGAAGTGGTTTTCCACTTGGTCAGATATTCAGCCGGCAAATCAATGCATCAGGCACTCGGCATCGCCGACATATCCATCCATGCCGGCTCGAACACGTGCCCGTCGGGATCGACAAAGCTGCGCACGTACATGAAGCCCATGTCCTGACGCTCGCGCGGATCGGCCGTGCCACCCGCCGCCGCAGCAGCCTCCACCATCTCGTCCACATCCGAGCGCCGGTCACACGACAAGGCGATCAGCATGCCGACACTCCTGTGCGCGTCGGCAATCGGCTTATGCGCGAACGTCGAAAAATAGTCGTGCGTCAGCAGATGAAACATAATGGAGTCCGACCACATCATGGACGACGCGTTCTCATCGCTGAACTGGTCGTTCTTCGTGCATCCGATCGCTTCATAAAAGCGGGTCGCGGCGGCGAGGTCTTTCACCGGCAGATTGAGGAAGATCATCTTGGGCATTTCGGGCATCCCTTCGTTATGGGTTCATCTCGTAGCGAGCGCGGCCGGAGAGGCCGCGCGCGCAGATCACATCCGTCTCACTTGCCCTCCAGCTTGTCGCGAACCCGGTCGTGCACCGCCTCGGCTTCGGGCGTCATGATCTCGTTGAAGTCGGCCATCTCGTAAACCGGGCGGATCTCGATCTCGCTCGGGCCCATCATCGGATTGGGGCAGCGCTTCACCCACTCCACGGCCTCGGCCATGTCTTTGACTTCCCACATCCAGTACCCGGCAACCAACTCGCGGGTCTCCGCGAACGGCCCGTCGATCACGGTGCGCCCCGGCCCGTCAAACGCGACGCGCTTGCCCTGCGAGGAGGGCTTGAGACCATCGCCCGCCAGCATGATGCCGGCATTGACCAGTTCTTCGTTGTACTTGCCCATCTCGACGAGCAATTCCGCCGGCGGCATGACGCCTTCTTCGCTGTCCGTCGTCGCCTTCACAAAAACCATCACACGCATTGTCTCGTCTCCTTATGATCCAAGGCAGCCCCACTGGCCGTCCTGCTCATACGACGAACGGGAAACGGCCAGATCGACATCCCGGTGGATTTTTTTTTGAAAAAGAGGTCGAGAGTGGGACTTCGCCCCGTAAAATCGGGGCTGAAGCGGCGGCCTGGCACGCCGGAGAGAAGGCAAAATGGGCGATTCATTGCTCCGCACGCCCAAACACATTATCTAAAGCGTGAACACCGTACGGCGCGCCGCGTATCGAACACCGCCGCGCCGTAGTCCTGAAATCCCGAAAAATTTGATTGCAGCCCATGACCCTTGCCGAAATCAGTGACGACTTTGCCCTTCTCGACGATTGGGAAGACCGCTACCGCTACGTCATCGAGCTGGGCAAGGCGCTGCCGGAAATGAGCCCGGAGCTGAAGACGGACACAAACAAGGTCCGCGGCTGCGCCAGCCAGGTCTGGCTCGCAACCACGACGGAAGATGGCCGCCTGCAGATCATCGGCGATAGCGACGCCCATATCGTGCGCGGCCTCATCGCAATCCTGTTCGCCATCTATCAGAACCAGACGCCGGACCACATTCTGAAAACCGATGCTCGCGCGGTCTTCGCCGACTTAGGGCTGAAAGAACACCTCACCCCGCAGCGCTCCAACGGGTTCTCATCCATGGTGGAGCGCATCCGCGCCGACGCTCAACTCGCCGCCGCCAGCACGTAATAGCGGCACGCATCTTGTCGAGCTAACCCGCAACATCACCCTCGGGTCGGAAGTCAGCGGCACCCCAGTGCCGGATGCGGTTTCCGCCCGTTTGCGCGTCCGCGTGGCCAATCATTCCGTAATGCCGGGCAAGCGTCGTCAGTGCGAGCAGCAGCACAACCTTGGCCGTGCGTTGCGGCCACCCCGCACCACGCTCGACATCGGCCAGCCCCTTCAGGTGACAACAAACGTCAACCAGAATTCCAGAAAGCTCCGGCCCTGCTGCCGCTAACGCCGCCCGAACACGCTCGCGCGCGGCAAGCGCATGCCCGCGCAACGCGATCTCTCGGTCAGGCCCAACCGAACCCGGCGTCACACCACCGGTACTGCTCCAGTTGGCCGTAACCCGAGCGCCCATACTCCCACGTTCAAAATCTGCCCGCAGACGCTCACCCGCTTCAAACTGCGCCTGAGAAATCAACGGTTGCCCGTGCCGGTCGGTGCGCCGGCGCAGCCACGCCAGCGGACTTTCCGCCAAGTTCATCTCCGGCCGGGCACGCCCTCCCCCCGAAGTCTTAGGTGGATGCGAAGCAGCTGTCAGATCAGAGAGCCCCTCTCCCCTGCTCATAAGTCTCTTGAGATGAATCCGGCCGGCATTGGCAAGCCGCCATCGTCCCTCCGTCTCGCGGACAACCCAGCCGCGACGAACGAAGTCCGCCCACAGATCCGGTTGGATCTCGCCGCAAGCCGTCAGACCATCCTGACCGTCCCGCTCCGCGAGGATGGTGACGCCCCCATCATCCGTTTCCTCTGCGAGCGCAGTCCGCAATGAAAGCTTTTTCAGCGCTCGGCGCGTCGAGGCATCACGCGGAAGCTCTCTGGCATTCTCAGCCATCAGCACCTCTTTTTACTGACGAAAGGAGGTCAAAGATTCACGGCAGGATCAAATCGCGGCGACGTCACGGCAACGGTGACACGCTCCAGAAGCTCCAGGATGCGATCGAAGCTCGGATCGTCACGGCGATCCTCAACCAGCCCGCACGCATGGGCAACGGTCGTGCGGTCGCGCTCAAAAGTTCGCCCCACCTGCGTGAGGCTCATGCCGCAAACCACGTGAGCCAGATACATCGCCACCTGACGCGCCAGCGCCACTTTCGCGCGGCCACGCGTAACACCTCGCAGATCGGAAAGCGCAACGCCGAACACTTGGCTCACCGCGACTTCGATGACGCATCGCCGGGTCTTCATGACAGCCTCGCAGTAAGGCGCTGGCCCCGGCGGGGGAGCTCCGCTCTCAACAAGTGACGGCAAGTAATGAAACCCAACATCCATCATACTGTTCATCACCATGGTAATGACTCGGAAACCTTGAAGTAATCGGGTCAATTGATGTGATATATACAGCCTAGAGGATATCTAGGTGATGGGGATAAGTCGAAAAATCACATGTATTCACATAAGAAAACATAATCTATGCACAGGAGCGCATGTAATTCCGTTATATTAGTCCACACTCATCAACGGATCGGTGACAATTTCAGCTCTGCTCCAAAAGCCGAAAAGTTGAAAATGCCACCCAACACAGCGCCCCCGATCCACGCCGTCCACCCTCGAGTTAACCCGTCTATCGTCCAGGGCACTCTTGAGAGTTTACGGCGCCTCATCGCCGTCTGGCCTTGTGACGTCGCAAGTGGCGACGCCCCAGCGGCAATGGATCGATTGCTTCGCCAGCTTCGCAAAGCACTTCGGGCTGAACGGCAGCGCGGGATAGCCGGTCACTGGGCTTATGACTTAGCGCGGCATGCCGAACTACTCGCGGCCTATCGCACCCTCGCCGCCGCGCATAATGCGGCCAACCTCAGGCAACAACCTCAGACCAAAGAAAAACGGCCCCGCTTCAACACGAGACCGCTTCCTGATCGTTAACTTGCATCGCGGACTCTAAAGGCCCGCGCAATATTGCAGTTTACTTCTCGCGACGCGTGCCCAGACCCATCTTCTTGGCCAGATCCGAGCGCGCCTTTGCGTAGTTCGGCGCGACCATCGGATAATCGTGCGGCAAACCCCACTTCTCGCGATATTCCTCCGGCGACAGATTGTAGTGGGTTCGCAAATGCCGCTTGAGGGATTTGAATTTCTTGCCGTCTTCCAAACAAATGATGTGATCCGGCATAACAGACTTCTTGACCGGCACCTTGGGTCGCAGCTCTTCCCGCTCCGGAGGGGTCACGCCACCCGAAGCACGGCTCAAAGCCAAGTGCGTCTCGCTGATCAAATGCGGGACATCGGTGGCGACCACGGTATTGTTGCTCACGAACGCCGAAACGATTCTTGCGGTCAGTTCGACGAGTTCCGGCTGCGAAGAGTTCTCCATAACAGTCCTCTCTATTGCGGGTTAGGCGAACAGTTCGCGCGCCGTCCCGGCAATTTACTTCAAGTCAATACCACAAATCTCGCCAGTCTTTGTCGTTAAGACGCTAGCAATGCCTAAACAGACTCTATAAGAGTTCTAGAATTGGAGCGTCTCCGCGACAGATCCCAAGAGCCACCTTCTTGGTCATAGCGGAACCCCATTGTCAACTAAAAACCAAGTCGTCGATGACCTGAGAACTACAAAACCAGTGAATCTCCCCTCACGAATTCATCAACACTGCCCCGTTTTTCATGACTGACGTTGCCCTCAGCCAGGCGCGACATTGCGCCACCAAGTTAACATCAAATACTTAGCCACAATCGTCGAAAACTTAATTTCCCTCTTTCGAAACCCTCGTGGTCGGATATCAACTCGCTCAATTCCGTCGCCCACCCTGGCCCAAACCGCTACGCCCCGTTACAACAACCGGCTAACCCGCATCCGACAAAGCACGTACCGGAGCCATCCAACATGACCGCTCACTCCCTCCGGCCCACCGGCATTAAGCCGCCGCGCGCCACACGCAAATCAACTGCCGCTACCCATCACGGGATCACGATCGAGGACGAGTATTCGTGGTTGCGGGCAGAAAACTGGCAGGAAGTGATGCGGGCACCAGATAGGCTCGATTCCGCCATTCGAGCTCATCTCGAAGCCGAAAACGAATACACCAACGCCGCGCTTGCGAGTACCGCTACGTTACAATCCGAGCTGTTTGACGAAATGAAGGCTCGGATCAAGGAGGATGACAGCACTGTTCCCACACCCGACGGATTATGGGCTTACTCATACCGTTTCGTCACAGGGGGACAATATCCGCAACTTTGCCGCCAGCCCCGTGAGGGCGGCGACGTCACTATCCTGCTGGATGGAAACGAGCTCGCGAAAGATAAGCCGTACTGGAGTTTAGGCGGAAGCCAGCATAGCCCCGATCACAAACGCCTTGCCTATGCTGTCGACGAGAAGGGCTCGGAACTTTACACGATCCGTATTCGCGACCTCGATACGGGCCAAGATCTTGAAGACGTGATTCACGACACGCGAGGCGATTTCGTTTGGACAAACGACTCCAACACGATCGTCTATGTGCGCCTTGATGAAAATCACCGTCCGTTGTCCGTCTACCGCCACGTTATAGGGACACCCCACGCGGACGACGTACGAGTCTACCATGAGCCAGACAGCGCCTTTTATGTCGGAATCGGCAAGACCCAGTCTTCCCGTTTCATTCTGATCGACGCACACGATCACCAAACGAGCGAAGTCTACCTAATCGACGCCGACAATCCCAGCACAGAACCGCGCTTGGTTGCTCCCCGTCAAGCCGGCCATGAATATAGCATCGAGCACCACAATGATGCGCTTGTAATCCTGACCAATTCGGGCGACGCGGTAGACTTCCGGATCGTTGAGGCTCCCGTCAACAATCCTGGGCAAGAGAACTGGCGCGAAATCATCCCGCATCGCCCTGGGCGCCTTATCATCGAGGCCGTTGCCTACAAAAATCATCTGGTCCGGCTTGAACGGGAAGACGGCCTGCCGCGTATCGTCATCTCCAAATTCGACGATAGCTCAGAGCATGAAATATCGTTCGATGAAGAAGCCTACGCGCTCGGCCTGTCACACGGCTACGAATACGACACAACGGCAATCCGCTTTACGTATTCCTCCATGACCACCCCCGCCGAGGTCTATGACTACGATATGGAAAGCCGCGCACGCACATTGCGCAAACGCCAGGAAGTGCCCAGCGGCCACAACCCTGCCAACTACGTGACACGACGCCTGCAAGCGCCAACTGCCAATGGGGAAACAGTTCCAGTCTCCCTCCTGTATCACAAGGACACCCCGCTTGACGGCTCCGCGCCCGCACTTCTGTACGGCTATGGCTCTTACGGGATTTCGATCCCGGCGTCGTTCTCCACGACGCGCTTGTCACTTGTTGATCGAGGCTTTGTCTATGCCATCGCCCATATTCGTGGGGGCAAGGAAAAAGGCTATCGCTGGTACACGGACGGAAAGCTCGAAAAGAAGACAAATACCTTCAAGGATTTCATCGCGGCCGGAGAGCATTTGGTCAGTGAGGGCTTCACCAAACGCGGACGCATAGTTGCCAACGGCGGGTCCGCCGGAGGCATGCTCATGGGAGCCGTCGCAAACATGGCACCAGACCTGTTTCTCGGCATTATCGCCGACGTGCCCTTTGTCGACGTTCTAAACACGATGCTCGACGCAACACTTCCGCTCACCCCGCCTGAATGGCTGGAATGGGGCAATCCGCTGAAAAGCCCTGAGCAGTTCGAAATCATCCGCTCCTACAGCCCCTACGACAACGTGAAGGACCAGCCCTATCCACACATCCTCGCCTATACCGGACTGACAGATCCTCGCGTCACGTACTGGGAGCCTGCCAAATGGATCGCAAGGCTGCGGGAACACAATACATCCGACAAGCTGGTCCTATTACGTATCAACATGGAGGCTGGCCATAGTGGAGCATCAGGTCGTTTCACGGCACTCAAAGAAACAGCCCACGATTATGCGTTCGCATTGTTGATCGCCGGCAAAACCGAAACCGCCGTCAGCTAAATTTCAGGCGCTCATGCGCGAAAGCGGCAGCCATCCAAACCACAAAAAAGGGCAGTCCCAGGACTGCCCTTTTTTTCGCAACTTGAAGATCGTTCGTAAAAAAAGAAAAGGCCCCTTGCGGGGCCCCTCCGAATGCCTGGATCTCAGGCTGCCTGCACCTTGAAGGCCGGCGTATTCTTAACCTCCTCGAGCGCTGCTCCGGAGCGTAACGCGATACCAATATACCGGACTCGTCCTGCAATCTTCGCTTTCTGAATACCCAACTCTCCAAAATCTCGGCCGAAAGTTGGAAGTGCTAGAGGCTCCTTTTGCTGTTCTTCACACCAAGCACAGTAGTCTTCATAAAGTGCAGTTGCAGTAAGGCTCGATCCATCCTGTGTTTCTATCCGTTCCTTATAAAAGCGCTCCACATCGTTTTCTGGAGCAACGAGTCTCTGAGGCACAATCGACTTGTTGATGTTGTCGTTTGCGCCAGAACGCGGCTTTTCAATCGCAACGGGCACCGGAACCACAGCTGGGTTCGGGACCGCCACCGCTGCCGCGGCGGTGCTGGCCGATGCCAAGATTGGCGCGGCCGGGCTTTGGCGTTCGTAGAGACGCCACTGACTAAAGGCAATGTACATACCGAAACCGGAACCGATCTCGAGCAGCAGAGCAATGAACAAGGTCATCGCAAGCTGGATCTTATCGACATCGAAACCCGTAATCTTAGCAATCACCGCAGCCTGCGGATCCGCCTCTGTCATTGCCTTTGAGCTATCTACCTTCCCAAGCTGGGTTTGCACTTCAGCAATGCGAGTCTCAAGCACAGATGCCTGCTCGGCTGAAGCCAACTCCGAGACAAGAGCGTGATAGCCCTCACAGAAGGTTCGACTCTTAGAAGCCGTAACATCCGTACAGCCACTGGTCGAAGCCCAACGTCGCTCATTCTTCGCAGCATCAATCTCGGCCTGAATCGTTCCAGCGGGGCGATGCTGCGGCACCCAGCCGAGCTGCTCCTTGGCACGCGCGAGATCAGCGCTCAAATTTTCATACAGCGTTTTCTCGTGAGCGCGCTCACCCGCAACATCGAAGCGGTTAAGAGCAGCATGACCAAACGCCGAAGTGAGCGAATACGCCGTGACGACAGTCCACACGACGAGCGACGCGGCCGCCTGGCTCCATGCCTTGTTTTTTATTGCGGCGAACAGAAAAAATGGCACCAGCGCCTTTAGACAGTCTGCGGCGGCGCTGGCCGCTCCATATATCTGGCCATCAAGCTCGGTCCTACCGAGACTCAAGCCAAACCGCCAATTCATGGCGGCTGATACCGCCAACAATACACCGGCGGCAAGAATTCCTAATACCCCTAGAGCATGCCTCATAGCCCTCTTTCCCTCAGTAGGGCTGGCGTGTGACGCGAAACAATAACTATCCAGCCTCGTGCACGCGTCCTGCAGAAGAGGCTTGCAGGCAATCCAGAAACACGCGGAACCGGCGTCAAAACATCACCGCGCATCAGATCTTTCCGTGAGCGTCCGGCACCATCCCCAAATAGTGACCGGCAGGCAGATCGAAGCGTGACTTTGCAGACGCACTAGAACCTGGACACTCCCACTCTTGATCATCAATCCACAGGAGCGATCGCCGCTTGATTCAACCTGTGGAACGTTTTTCAACTGAGCGGGAGATACTTGAAATTAACGCAATACGAATGCCCCTCTCCGCCGAGGACTACGCGATTCGTAGCTTATTGTTAAGAGAATCAGCTTCGTAGATGGCGAGCCAAACGACCACGCAAAATTCACCAATTTCGCAATTCTCTGGCCCACCAGCAAACTATCAACAACAGAGCACCAAAAGACTCACCATTCATCCACACTTGGTGAAGCACACTGCCCACAAGGCCCCAATGTAGCAAGCATGCAACAAGAGGGCTGATCTCGGTACGCAATCCCCCCGCCTGCAATTTCATCTGCCTCAATCGCTCAGCAATTCGTGACCCAATCTGCGCCCCGCCCAGTCAATCAGGACTAGCGAACAGGCAGGGAACGCACTATTCTGAAGCGGATCACGTCCGGGGAATTTGAGGAGGTTTAGGCAGCGGTTGGATTCGGAACCGCGACGGCGCGCGCACGTTCACCTGGAGCGACCGGGCGCACAGTACAGGGTTCTTAGTTATGCGTAGTCTGTTTGGGTTATTCTTGCTGGCAGCGGGGCTAGGCATTGGCGCCTACTCATTTTTCCCTGACGCGATGGAAGACCACGTCCGTCTCGGTCAGCTCTCGAGAATTATAACGCCCGTCTCCTCCAGCACGGGCGCGCCTGCTCAACGCCAACTGCGCTCCTTTTCGCCGTCTTCGCCCTTGTTTGCGCAAAGCTCGAACGACGCAGCAGAGCACGGCGTAATCTCTGCAGAAAATAACGGTCCACCGACTGTGGTCGCACGCCGCAATCTTGTCCGCCCCGCAACAGGAATCGCGGCCACTACGCCGGCGACATTGATAGAAACCGGCACGACATACGCAATCCATTCATCGCCGCACACGCGTTTCACGCGTATTGTCGAAGTACAAGAAGAACTAAAGCGTGTCGGATGTTATTATGGCTATCTCGACGGCGATTGGGGCCCAGCATCGAAACGAGCCATGCAAGCCTTCGTCCGCAAGGTGAACGCGTCCCTCCCGATCGAAGAACCCAACGAAATACTTCTCGCGCTGTTAAAGGCCCATCCAGCAAACACATGCGCTGAAGGTTGCGACCCTGGTCTGGTTGAAAATGCGAACGGCCAGTGCGTCCCCAACACGGTATTCGCTCAGGACACGTCGCACAGCAGTCCGAATCTTTTCGCCCCGCCACGTTTAGCGCAGCGTTCGACAACAACAGGATGGCAGGCCGACGTGGAGACAAGCGGCTATAACAATTTGCCACCTCTGGTATCCGTCTCAGAAGCACGTGAAGCTCCTCCTGGTCGTATGTCAGTCGGAGGACCAATCAGCGGAACAGTCACGCAGGGAGTGGCAGACGGTGGTGCAGCACTCCCCCAGATCATGCCGGCACCAAAAGACAGTGGGCCTGAGCTACGTACCGCGACAGCAGTCGCAGTAGCAGACCCCGTCGACCAGCCGGTGGAGATCGAGCGGCCGGTGACCGTCACGAAAAAACACTCGAGCCGACGGCGCTATAGTAAGGAGACCCGCCAAAAGCGGCTGATGCGTCAAGCCTTCGGCGACGTTTTCTAAAACTCGCGTGTGGTTTCCCAGCAACAAGCATCAACTAGGCTTGCGTCTGCGACGCAAGCCAATCCAAATATCCCTGTGCACCATGCGTGACTTCGAACACCAGGAGTGCGGGGGTCTCATAAGGATGCTCGACCTCAACAGCCGCAATCACCTTCGCCGCCAATGCTGCCCGTGTTTTTATCAGCATAATCGCTTCGGAATCGGTCGTAAGCGCCCCCTCCCAACGATAAATAGACGTCATCTGCGGTATTATGTTGACGCAGGCCGCTAGTCCATGATCGACGAGCTTTCCGCCAACGTCCTTCGCGGTAGCCGTATCGGGAAAGGTCGAGTAGATCATGACCATCTTTTCAACCTCGCTCATCTCAACCGAGCCTCCTTGCCTCTTTTAACCATCTGATCGGGGCCTACGCGAGCAGACTGATGTCCAAATCTGCCAAAACCTTCGAACGTATTGCCTTCGTCGCCTCTGGTGTGCCGGAGGCCCGCGATGCGTTACGTCGGCTCGCTCACCGCTACGGCAACTCGCCGCCGACTGACGCAGACGCCATCGTCGCCCTCGGAGGCGACGGCTTGATGCTACAAACGCTGCACCGCTACATGAACAGCCGCATTCCAATCTACGGTATGAATCGCGGTTCGGTTGGTTTCCTGATGAACGAATATCAGGAAGACGACCTTCCCGATCGGCTGCGCACGGCGCGCATTTCACGCATTCACCCACTCGCAATGCACGCCTACGATTGCAACGGCAAAGCTCACAAAAGCTTAGCAATCAATGAGGTCTCCCTCTTCCGTCAAACACACCAGGCCGCCAAGTTGCGCATTTCGGTCGACGGTAAAGTACGCATGCAGGAATTGATCTGTGATGGCGTACTGATTGCAACGCCAGCCGGATCGACAGCCTACAACCTGTCAGCCTATGGCCCGATCTTGCCGATCAATGCGCCTTTGCTGGCGTTAACGCCGATCAGTCCGTTCCGACCGCGTCGCTGGCGCGGGGCCCTTCTGCCCAATAGCGCCCGTATCGTCATCGAAGTTGTTGAGCCAAACAAACGCCCGGTCAGTGCGGTCGCCGACCATTTCGAAACTCGCGACGTCCAACGCGTCGAGATCGAACAAGCGCATCATGTCGAGTTGCTGATGATGTTCGATCCCGGCCACGACCTCGACGAACGAATTCTGGCTGAACAATTCCGATATTGACGACAGGAGGCCTCGCTCATTCCCGACGAGGCCCGTCCCATCTCACCATCAGGCGCGCCAGTACGTAACGTGTTCGCTCAGCAGCGGGCGATCACGATCTGCCTGAGGCTCTTGTGCGGTGCCGATATAGACGAAGCCGGCGATCCGCTCATCCGCCCCGATGCCAAAAGCCTCACGGACCATGGGGCTGTAAGCAACCCACTCCGTAATCCATGCTGTCGCAAATCCCATGGCATTTGCGGCAAGGCATAAGTTGTAGGCAGAAGCTCCAGCCGACAGAACCTGCTCCCATTCCGGCACAGCAGGTATATTCTGGGCTCGGGACACGACGGCAATCACGACGGGCGCCCGTTCAAAGCGCTGCCGCTCAAAGATAATACGAGTTTCGCTCGGCGGCTCGCTTTCTTCCGCGACACATGCTTGCGCGAACACATCTCCCGCCTGTCCGCGCGCCCCACCGGCAAAAACGATAAAACGCCATGGTGCCAATTTCTTGTGATCCGGCACCCGCGCGGCAATTTCCAGAATCTGCGTAAGCTGCGCATCACTGGGGCCGGGTTCCATCAACATTGCCGGCTTCGCTGAACGACGCGTCCGCAAAAAATTCAGCAACTCGGCATCCGGTGTTATCGTCATTGTGTATTTGTCCTTGAACGTATCGATGCGACAAAGCTCTACCTTGAGCATGCTCTCCTAAATGGGCTGTCTCGCTTCCGCAAACGCGAACCGCTACAATCTCCGCCATGAGACCTGCGCGATTCTCCATAGCCCTAGGGCGTTCCATCCTGCTCATGCTGCTTCTGGCAGTATTTGCAGCTCGGCAAACCGTCACCGCAGCCGAGACAACGGACGCGGGCCCGACGCTGATCATCCTTTTCGACAGTTCCGGATCAATGTGGGGACAGCTGCCTGGCGGATCGCAGGCCAAATACGCCGCTGCACGTGACGCTCTCCTCCAAGCGCTGCCGGCCCTGGATCTCAACGCCCGAACCGGGCTCGTTACCTTCGGCCGGGGCTGTAACGGGGTCGATGTGGTTTTGCCGCCCGACGTTCGTCCGAGAGACCGGACAATCGCACCTATCAACAGTCTCAATCCGCGTGGCAAGGGCCCTCTGGCCGATGCCCTGTCGCGTGCTGCAGAGGAAGTTGAACCTGGACGCCGGGCCAGTCTGGTCGTGATACACGACGGTCCGGACAACTGCCGCCAGGATACTTGTACGATTGCACAAAGAATTGCGGCTGCCCACCCCGGCATGCCCATTCATCTCGTCTCTCTCGGTCTCGATGCGACCGAAACGGCGGCAGTTTCATGTATTCCAGAAGCAACGGGCGGCAAAGTTTTCCCGGTACGCTCGTTGTCCGAAGTGCGTGGCGCGATTGATCAGGCCATAGCGTTAGCTATGACGAGCGGAGTTCCCGCGCCCTCGCCCGCACGACGCAAGGGGGCAGAGCCAGAAACACCCAAGCAAAAGCTGCCGGAAATACCCGCCGATGCCCCGCCGCATTTGGTCGTCTCAGCCACTTTGGGTGACACGCAAGCTGTCGACAAGCCCGTCCACTGGCGCATTTTTCGCGAAGATGACAAATCGAAGCCCGTTCTCGACATTTTGGAAACGCAATTCGCGGTGCCGTTACCAGCAGGCAAATATATCGTAGAAGCCGCCCTCGGTCGGGCAAAGGCAACCCAAACCACTGAAGTCGCTGGAAAAGGACCAACAGCTGTAACGATCAGCTTTTCCGCAGGTATCGCCCGTGTCGCAACCCGAATTGGCAACAATCAAACATCCAAGATTCCAGTGCTCGTAAGCGTCGCGGAGCTCTCAGAGCCGGCAGCAAACGGCGCAGCAAAAACATCTCCGCTGATGGTCATTCATTCTCCATCGAGCGAATTTGTGCTGCCCGCAGGCTATTATCGCATCACGGCAGAGAGCGGATTAAGTCGGGTGACACGGGACATCGCCATTAAAACTGCCGAGATAGAAGCGGTGAATCTGGACCTAAGCGCAGGCCAGCTTCATCTAAGCGCGGTTTCTGCCAGCGGGGCCCCGGTAACGGACAACTTGACGTACTACTTATCCGTCGATGACCCCAATACACCCGGTGGCCGTCGCGAGGTGCTGCGCACGGCGGCCAGTTCACCGATCCTGGCCGTTCCGGCAGGGACGTATTACGTCAAGGTCCGCTCCGGTCTCTACGAGAAGTATGACCAGATCGCCGTTGGTGCGGGGAGCACTGTGGAGCGCGCAATTATCTTAGATGCTGCACGCTTGCAGGTTGTCGCAAATGTCTCGCTGGAACCTAGCAACGGCGAATTCCCAATCGTATACCGAGTTCTCTCGCAGGGACCTTACGCACAAGAGGTCGCAATGAGCTGGGAACGGACACCACAGTTCACCCTTCCGCCCGGACGCTACCGGATTGTCGCTGAAATTGGCGCACGCAACGTCAGTGTAACGCAGGACATCGAACTCGCCCCCGGAACGAACAAATCCGTCACATTGGCGGCACAAGCTGCCGAGTTGCGGCTCCGTATAGCCGAAGGCGCCGGAGTCGTAGCAACAAACCGTTTCTGGGAAATCCGCTCAGCCTCCGGCCAGATCATCTGGCGCACTAGTCAACATACGCCACGCGCGCTTTTGGCACCGGGCCGCTACGAGGTACGCTGCGAACTCCGGGACCGCACATTGAAGGGCACAGTGGAACTGGCCAACGGCCAATCGCTTATCGCGAAACTAAGTGAGCAATAACAAAGACCCCACTGTCGAAAGTTGCCGCGTCCCGATTTCCGCCTGTATGCACTATTATAGCCGCAACAGCTTATCCGCGGACGAACCCGGACCACCGTTATGACTAACTCTCTCCGCCACATCCTCCTCACCGCCCGCAAGTGGGGCGGCGCTGCCGTTATCAGCGCCATCGCCGCCAGTTCACAGGCGTTGGCGCAAAACCCTCCTTCCATGGAGCAGCCCAATGAATGGGGCGCAGGTATCAGCGTCGACCAACCAGATCCGGCCGATCAATCTTCGACAAACACAACGATCATCAAGCGCAGCGCACCGGCGCCGGCGGAAGCCTCGAACGACGAAAACGATGCTTTAGATAACGTCGCACAGGTCCGCTTCGTCGCGATGTTAACGGCCGACGGGCAGTACATCGACAAAGGCGTAACGTGGCGCATATTCGAAGACCCGGGCGACTGGCAAGTGTCTCCGAAACTGATTGAAACGCACCGCACCGCCAGACCGTCGCTTCAGCTCAAACCTGGAAAGTACATCGTAAACGCAGCCTTCGGTCGAGCGAATTTAACTCGGAATCTGACCTTCAAAGGAGGCGATACCGCCACTGAGAGGTTCATCATCAACGCAGGTGGACTGCGAGTTCAAGCGCGCGTCGCCGACAAAAACGCCACGGAAAATACTGTGTCCTTCGATATATATGAGGGCGAACGAAACCAGCTTGGCGAACGAAACCTCGTCATGAGCGGAGCAACACCCAACGTCATCATCCGTCTCAATGCCGGCATTTATCACATTATTTCGACGTACGGAGACAGCAACGCCGTTATCGCAACAGATGTGACCGTGGAGGCGGGAAAACTGACGGAAGCCACCCTATCCCACGCCGCAGCAAAGGTGACGCTAGGTCTGGTAACGCGTCCAGGCGGCGAAGCTCAGCCTGCCACACAATGGACGATCGCAACCCCGGAAGGCGAAGTCATCAAGCGCAGCGTCGGCGCTCTTCCAACCCATATCCTTGCGCCTGGAACCTATAAAGTTACGGCAAATCACGCCGGCCGTATCTTCGAGCAACAATTTCAGGTCGAAGATGGACAGATGGCGCGCATCGAAGTCCTGATGCAGTAACCGGAAAGCCGCTCTACCAGCTTACCCTAGGGCCCACAGCACCCTCTCAGAAGTCAGTCAGGACCCAATCTGTAGGGCAGCCATTCCGCTGCATGCGCGCATCCACGTCCACCTTCTCATCGGCCAACTCGGCAAGCTCAAAAAGGCTGCGCGCCATTTGCCAATGCTCACACGCCATGGTCAGATCCCCGGCACGGTGCGCAATATCGCCAAGCTCCAAACGTGCCCGGGCGTGGACCCCTGGATTGTTGGCTTGGCTTGCAAAAACGACTGATTGCCGCAAAGAAGCCGCTGCACCCGCTTCATCTCCTGCCTCCCGATCCAACAGAGCGAGGGAGAGATAAAGCGCTGCCAACGGCCCCGGATCACCGACGCGCTCAGCCGCGGCAATATCAGCTTGAACTTGGTTACGCTGAGGCGCGGCATGATCAACAGCTGCGCCGCCCACACCCGCCACATCGGACGCCTCGGGCTCAGACACGACAGCGTCTGTCCCTGCGGAAGCTGCGCCCGGCTTAGGAGCAAAGTCCGCAACCCGCTTAACTGTCTCCGCAACGGGCGAGGTCAACGGCGCGACAGCGTGTCGTTCGTGTGAATCAAAATCGATAGAAGCGTCCTTTCGTCCGCTCCAACCTGCCCATAGGGAGGTGAGCGCAATGATCGCCAATACGGCGAGCGGCGATGCGACAATTGCCCATCCGACGGGCCCGTCGATCGACACAAGAGGGTTCATCCCTCGTCTCCCAAACGCCTACCTCAACGGCATAGCATACATAAGACCGCCCTCTGCCCAGAGCTTGTTAAGTCCACGCTCCAAACGCAGAGGCGACCGGCTCCCGAGATTACGCTCAAACAATTCCCCGTAGTTCCCGACCTGCAGGATAGCTTGATAGGCCCAGTCCGCGTTAAGCCCCATCGCCTGGCCGAAATTGAAGTTCACCCCCAGCAAACGTCGCACGCTTGGACGCGTACTGGAAAGCTTAGCTTCTGCGTTCTTGCTTGTAACGCCCAATTCTTCCGCGCGGATCAATGCCATTAAGGTCCAGCGCACGATACTGAACCATCTTTCATCTCCCTGTCGCACCGCTGGCCCAATCGGCTCCTTGGAAATGGAGTCTGGCAGGATCGCGTGCTCTTGTGGGACTGGAAACTTCATCCGAGCCGCAGCCAAGATGGACATTTCGCCAGCAATCGCGTTGCACGAACCAGAAAGGTAAGCGTTGACGACATCCGTCCAACTGTTTGAAGCAACGGGTTGATAGCGCATGCCGCGCATCTCGAAAAATTCAGCGACCTCTGCTTTCCCGCGAGCTCCTTCAAGCACACAGACGGATGCACCTGATAACTCAAGAGCGCTGAAGATATTTTGCGAGCGGCGCACCATAAACATGGTGCCGTCATGAAAGAGCGTATCGACAAAGCGTACACCCAGTTCCGTGTCCCGGCTCAGCGTAAAATCAGCACCGCCCGCCAGCACATCTATCTCCCCTCGGGACAACAGACGATAGCGCTCAGAATTGGAAACAGCCCAAAATTCGATGGCATCCTTCGAGCCCAGCGCCGCGGCAGCAAGCGCGCGACAGAAATCAACCTCTAACCCAGACCATCTGCCGCGGGCGTCGACTTGCGAAAATCCAACCACATCAGCGCGCACGCCGCAGACAACGTGACCACGCGCCTTGACGGCATCGAGCGTCGTCGCCGCGTTCACCACAGCGCCTGGCGAAGCCGCAAGCACTCCCAACGTCAAGGCCGCGTAAAAGGCGCGGGACAACTGAGCCAATACCCAACTTGTCAAATGCAAGTTCCCCAGAACATCACCGGCGCTACGACAGACGCGAACAGCACCTACCCGTGGCACGTGCACTCAAACGTCTCCGCATCCCCTCAATGCGCCCCCCGCGCACTAAGGTGAGCCGGTTCAAACTTCAATTCGGACCCTCGGGTGAAAATGCAGAATTGCTTCGCACCTCAAACCAAACGTCCCAAGCCCGCACCTCACGGGCTCTCCCCCGTCAACGTCTTCTACCGTTGCCCAGCTAAGGTCAAGCCTTGACCTTTGACGCGTGCTGGTTCACTGGCTGGACATACCTCATGATCGAAGAGCCCATGTCAAAACCAACCAAACCTGCATCCACGCGTCACAAATCGTCAACCGAGGCAGTACATTCCGGACGCGATCCATCTGCCAGCTACGGCTTTGTGAATCCGCCCGTGTATCGGGGCTCCACCGTGGTCTTTCCAACGCTGGATGCTTTGACGGTGCGCGATCAGCCTTACACCTACGGTCGCCGTGGCACGCCGACAGTGTCCGCACTTCAAGAGGCTATCTGCAAGCTTGAAGGCGGGGATGCGACCTTTCTTACCGCGTCGGGGCTTCAGGCTGTCACCACCAGTCTGTTGGCTTTTGTCGAAGCCGGTGACCACGTCCTTATAACGGATAGTGTCTACCAACCCACGCGCCATTTCTGTGACACGGTTCTGGCCCGCCTGGGAGTGACAACAACCTACTACGATCCGTGCATTGGATCCGACCTTGCTGCGCTCATCACCCCGCAGACCCGCGTCGTTTTCACGGAAAGCCCAGGATCGCAAACCTTCGAGGTTCAGGACATCCCGGCAATCTCCGAAATAGCGCGCACGCACAACCTTTGGCACGTAACCGACAACACCTGGGCGAGCCCACTCTATTTCGACGCGTTGGCCCACGGTGCGGACGTATCGATACAAGCCGCAACCAAATACATCGTCGGGCATGCCGACGCGATGCTCGGTGCGATAACCACCAATACACGCGCCAAGCCTCAAGTACTGCGCATGCACGGCGCGCTTGGCGTTTGCCCCGGTTCGGAAGAAACCTACCTTGGTCTGCGCGGCTTGCGCACACTCCCCTTGCGCCTCGAACGGCACTTTCGTTCGGCTCTTGAGATCGCCTCATGGCTGGAGGCACGCCCCGAGATCGAACGCGTTCTGCATCCAGGTCTCCCGAACGATCCCGGTCACGCGATTTGGAAACGCGATTTTACCGGTGCCTCCGGCCTCTTTTCCGCAGTGCTAACCCCCGCACCTAGGGAAGCCGTGGCAGCCTTCGTTGATAGCCTCGAATTTTTCGGAATGGGGTATTCCTGGGGCGGCTATGAAAGCCTCATCCTTCCTTTCGACCCGAGATCGTATCGCACTGCTACGAAGTGGGAATATGATGGGCAGGCCCTGCGCTTCCACATTGGTCTGGAAGACGTCGACGATCTCAAAGCCGATCTCGAAGCAGGCTTCGCAAGATTTAATGCGGCCCGACAGTCCTAGCTGCCCGAACAGGCCCTTCTCACAGATCATCCAACATCGTTTGCTCAACGAAGCATGCAACCGCTTGACCGGCGGAGAATTACTCTAGCAATTTAGACTATTACCCCAGACAACCGGTTCGCGGCAGCCGGGCGATCCGGGCACGAGAGATGGTTTTGAGGGATAGCTCATGACGGACCTCGCCAAGCCAGCCGACCACTCCGCTGAAGCAGCGGGCCCCACATTAAAGCGGGTGATGGGGCCGTGGTTGCTCTTATTGTTCATCATTGGCGACATTCTCGGCACAGGCATCTATGCCCTTACAGGACAAATTGCCGAACACGTCGGCGGCGTTGTTTGGCTCCCGTTTCTCGTTGCCTTCGCCGTCGCGCTGCTCACCGCGTTTAGCTATCTCGAACTCGTCACGAAGTATCCGCGGGCGGCCGGGGCTGCACTATACGCTCACCGCGCATTCGGCATCCACTTCGTCACGTTTATCGTAGCCTTTGCCGTCACGTGCTCCGGCATAACCTCTGCATCGACAGCATCACGTGCTTTCGCCGCCAACCTCTCGAACGCATTTGGATTAGGCCTCGATCAGGGAGCCAGTATCACGCTAGTTGGGCTGGCATTTATGCTGGCTATCGCCCTCATCAACTTCCGTGGTGTGGGTGAGAGTTTAAAGGTCAATGTTGCACTGACAGTCATAGAACTCACAGGACTGCTCATCATCATCACAATCGGCTTGTGGGCGATCGGAGCGGGCCAGGGAGATGTCTCCCGTGCCATGGAGTTCAAAACCTCCGAAGACGGCAGCTTTATTTGGCCGGTAATCGCCGCCACCACGCTGGCATTCTTCGCCATGGTCGGTTTCGAAGATTCCGTCAACATGGCCGAGGAAACCAAGGACCCGAGCCACATATTTCCCAGAATTCTGCTGATGGGATTACTCCTCACAGCAATTATCTACGTCCTCGTATCCATATCTGCGATTACGCTCGTTCCACCCGAGCAACTAAGTCAGGGCGAGACACCGCTCTTGCAGGTCGTGCAAGCGGGAGCGCCCAGCTTTCCTATCGAGATCTTCGGTCTGATCACCATGTTCGCGGTCGCCAATACCGCGTTGATCAACATGATGATGGCGAGCCGCCTCATCTACGGCATGAGCCGGGAACACGTGTTGCCTCCCGTTCTGGGAAAAGTCCACGCAGAGCGCCGAACACCCTATGTCGCCATCGCCTTCACAACGCTACTGGCCTTCGCCCTTATTACGTTTGTCGGTGAAATACCAGCACTCGGCGGAACCACAGCACTCCTGCTTCTGTGTGTATTCACCGTCGTCAACGTAGCCGTACTAATCCTCCGCAAGGAGAACGTAGACCACCGACATTTCCGGGCTCCAACGATAGTGCCCATACTTGGCATGTTGTCCTGCGGCTTCCTCATCGGGCCGTGGACCGGTCGCAACCCAGATCAATACCTCATTGCCGCCGTTCTTATTGGCATTGGCATCGCACTGTGGTTCGTAACCGTATGGATCAACCGCACAATCGGGCTGCAACCGGAAATCTTGGAACCCGACGATATCGCGGAGTTAGGTCCGCGCAACTGAACCACCGCGTTCCTCCACGTCACAGCTTAATCCCGCTGAAACGTGTCAGCCGGACATCGCAAGCCCTTTACGCGCTCTCATCACCTTTGATCACGCGTTCCATCCAATCCTCGGCCGTGATTTGTCCCTCTTTTTCAACCGCCGCAGTCTCAGCAGGACGCAACACGTCCTGGATCTCGTCGATCCGCTTCCATCCACACAGCGGGGTCTCAACGCCATCACGCGGCACATAACGCGAAGACTTCACCTTCTCGTAGCGATGCACGTAGCGTGGACAATTGGTCCAGATCTCGGAAATGGAAACGCGGACAGCCAGATCGGCTTCATTGAACATCTCCAGAAGCGGTCCGCTACGGACGAGCTCCGCCCGCCCCTGCAGACGCAAACGGTTCGGTTTGTCGAACGCAATAAACAGCATACCGATCTCTGGGTTCATGTTCAGATTGCCCATCGAATAATACATGCCGTTGCCGTCGTAGTTAGGAAAGACAACGGTCGTGGGATCAATCACCCTGACCAAACCAGGATCGCCCCCTTTGTAAGAAACGGTAGGTCGTCCGCCGTGGTCAAGCGTTGACAGGAAAAACATGTCACGGCTTTCAATGAAAGCCTTCGTAAGATCGTCCACCTCTGTCCTGGCTGCAACCAGCTCAATACGGTCGGCCAATTGCCGGCTTTGGAATTCGTCTTGAAGCGCGCGATGCTGTGGCCCGAAAAGACGGCTCATTGGCGTTCTCTCCATCGTTTCCCGTTTTTAAATTATGAAGGCTTTGCATTGCACCCTAACGCAGCAAATGCACGATGAATATACGTCGACGAAAAACTTGTCTCGGGACAGAATTCTCAGAGGAATGGAAGCAAGTGCCACCGGAACTTGCATATCATCCCGCGAGTCTCACCAAAGCCCCTATAACGCCGGCAAGGCTCTCGCCGACGATAAATCCAGCCGCGACAACAACGATGCGCCGCTTAGACCACTCGGGATAAAGCCGCGCAATAACGGCAGCGGCTGCAGCACCCAAAAACAACGAAAACGCATTCCATGCCGGGATAACAAATGCGAGTCCAATCGCGGAAGCGCTCGGGATAACGCGTTGCCAAGTTTCTGAAGCGAAAGCCTCGGCCACAGCGAGGCCAATACCGACAATCGCCGCAATGACAATCGCTGAAATCGCGCCAGGCGGCATCGCCTCAAGGCCTTCGCCGAGAACCTCCGCAACAGCCTTCCAAGTCGCGACCGCAGGCGCTGGCCACTCTGCCGTAATAAGTTGAGCCTGTGGATCTGGGATCAACACAAGGTATGTGAGCGCGGCCACAAACGCTCCGGCCAACACTCCAAAAACTTGAGCGACAATCTGAAACGAAGGTGTCGCCCCAATGAGTTGGCCCGTACGCAGATCATGCATGAGATCGGCGCATTGCCCCGCTGCCCCACCCGTGACGTTGGCTGTCATGAGGTTCGCTGTAACATTCCCTGGAGAAATCGCGCCGAACGTGAGCTGAGTGATCTTTCCCAGCGCCCCGATCGGCGTGATGGCGGTTTCCCCCGAAACGCGTGCCGCCACAACCGCCAAAACATAACTCAGAAGGACAGCAATGACGGCCTCGAACAAGCCGATGGAAAATATTGTGCTCTGGGCCGTCACCGACAATCCCAGCACCACAACAAACGCGGCCAACAATACACGCATATTGATCGGCCGTTCCTGGACCGCGAAATCGTCCCTACGTTGCGCCCGCTGCTGCAAGGCCATCCGTATCATCGAGAGGCCGAATGCGGTCAGGGACGCTGTCACCATCAACGTCGCACCAGGCCACAAAAGCCACTCAACGAGCGGAGCAAACCACACCGCATCACCATCGGCAGGTTGGACCCAGCCGTAGCTCAGAGCCAACGGGGCGAGACCTCCCCACGCAATCACCGCACCGAGAAGCATCGAAACACCGATGCGAAGCCCGGCAATGGCGCCAAACCCCACCATCAACAGCGATGGGTCAAGCGCTAGGCCGAGGTTAGACGCCGAGACAGAAATGTTCCTGCCACTCTCCGTGGTCATCGTTGCTTGTAAGCCCGGCGCCAACGGACCAACATTCAGCCGCGTAACAAGCAGCTTTAGGCTCGCGCTCAGAGCAGCAGTGAATGACAGCAATCGCAATCGGGCATGAGCTTCCTCTCCGCCCTTGTGAATCTCCCCCATCGTCTCGGCCGTAACGACACCGGAAGGAAACGGCAAACGTTCGCGCAAAAGAAGCTGATTGCGAAGCCCGGCAGCAACGACGATCCCAAGAAGGCTCACGACAATCAACCAGAAGCTAAGCACGTAAAACGAGAGCGTCTGTCCCGTGAGAAGCGCGAGGGCAGGAATAGGAGCTGCGAGACCCGCAGCAATAATCGAAGCTGCAGCCGAAGCCGCCGTCTGGTTGATGTTATTTTCGCGAAGCCCCCACGGGCGTCCAAAACCGGACCGTTCAGCAGCGGTCCAAAATGCGAAACCAATCAACCCCGCAGCGACGGACATGTTGAATGTCCAGCCGATTTTCAAACCACTATAGACATTGCACGGCGTGAGAAGCGCGCCGATCACCATGCCAGTCATCACGGCTCGGACAGTCAATTCCGGCAGATATCGTGCCTCGACCGAATTTGGTGTCGCTACAGTGACGTCGCACCTTCCGCATCTAAGCGCTCACGCGCGCCCGTTGAGCACCGCAAACTGAGTACATCAAGTATCCGACCCAACATAAACCGCTAAACTTGGGCAACTGTTGCACGCCCTCGCCAATCACACCAGTTGGCGTCCCCGATCTTCGTGCGAGACGTAAGGTCAAACGCCCACCGCGAAGAAAACGGCGCGTTAACCGCTTCAAGCAATTACCGGAATAACTTGGTTGAAGCTATGGTGACAACGCGTTGTATGAACTACATCATTAGCACGTTCGTGAACCCTCCCCCGTTTCACGAACTCATTGCCCTGACCTTTTTTGTATTTTTCGGAGTTCATAAAATGAGGACATTTATCCTTGCGGCCACCCTAGCAGCTCTGACATTCCATCCTGTCTACGCTGAAGAAGACTGCGACAAAACCTGGAACGCATATGATTTGAACTCGGACGGTTATCTGAAAGGCGACGAAGCCAGGAAATTCAGAGACGATATGAATATTAGAGGTATCACTGTCGGTGATACAAAGGACGGCAGCATCTCCGCAAACCAATACGCGAAAGCCTGCGAAAGCGACTTCTGGGAAAAAATCTCAGAAGATACCCGTTGATGAGCGGTTGCAGGATACGGGCAACGAACGCCTGTTCACTGCCTTCCCTCACAACTCATTGCGCCCTGCGCTCAGAAGCGCAGGGTTCCCCCGTTTACGTCACTGCACGAACACGGAAACTGAGCAGGTTTTGTCGGACGTCAAGATGGCGGCGCGCTTGAGCCTAGCTGCAATCCGCAGGAAACTATGAGCGTCGTATGGTGGCCAGCCCCAATCCGATACCAATAAGCGTAGCGCCAACGAGATGGAAGGAAGCAAAACGCTCTCCAAGCAGAAGGATGGCGAGGCCGCTGCCGAAGATCGGCATGAGATGCACGAAGTGCCCGGCCATATTGGCGCCTGCCAACTCCACGCCGCGGTTGAAAAATAAGTAAGACAGGAAGCCGGGAAAAACCGCTACGTACGCAACGGCGAGGGAAGCTGCCCAAACAGGCTCTACCCGTGCAACCGTCAGGTGCTCGTAAACGTAAAGTGGCAGCAGCATGGCTGCCCCAATCGCAAATGTCGCCGCGAGAAAGCTCAGCGGATGGACGGCGGGGCGCTTACGCAGCAGCGCCGAATACATCGCGTAGGCGGCGACCGCCGCAAGCACCCACACATCGCCCGAATTGAGCGACAGAGCCGCTAGCGCGCCCCAATCTCCCCTTGCCGCGATAACTGCGACGCCGCAGATCGAAATCAATACGCCCAACGCCTGCCGGACGCTGGCCCGCTCTCCGTAGAGGAGAAATACGGCGGCCAGAATGATGACGGGCATCGCCGACTGCAGAAGCAACGCGTTGACGGCCGTCGTCGTCTGCAAACCGACGTAAACCAGCGTATTAAAGGCGGCGATACCGAAACCACCGAGCAGCAGCAGGATAGGCCAGTGCTTCTTGAGCATAGGCCAGTCGCGTCGAATTTGTGGCGCGCCAACAGCGACGACAAGTATAAGCCCAAGCGTCCAACGCCAGAATGCAAGAGCAATAGGCGGCACGATGCCGGTAGTCGCCCGACCGACGATGAAATTTCCGGACCAAAAGAGCACGGCAAGGGCCAACAGAATATACGGCGAGTGCCAAACGCGAGAGATCGCGAACTTGACGACATCATAAAACTTGCGAGCAGGCGGGCCCGCAGGCTCAGGATACGACATAGCAATCAACCAAAGAATAGGAGGAGGAGCATGGTGGATTTGCGCACCCAACGTCAGGTCAGAGGCGCGTTCGAATATGCTGCGTACAGAGAGACACCCGTGCGGTAACTCGCAACGCGAGAACTCCGCGCTGAATTCTATCATCCACCTTCGTTAGCATAAATAAGGCTGACCTGTTCTGAGTTCACGGACACCAATTCTCTACGACATTTATGAGGTGTAGCGCGACGGCATAGCCCGCGCACCTGCCACAGGCCGATTGACACTCTGCAGACACAAAATCCACTGAGACCCGTGTGTGAACGCGCGCCGTTCCGCTTTAAAAGGGAACATATTCATTACTCCTCAGTTCAAGTTAGTTATATATTGGCTGCCGGTGGAGGCTAAGCCATGCCTGAACTGGTTCTGTTAGACATATTGGGAGCGTGCGCCCTGCTGATATGGGGCGTCCGAATGGTGCGGACCGGAATTTCGCGAGCGTTTGGAGCGAGGCTTCACCATTGGCTTGCCCGTAGCACGGGTAACACCGTGTTTGCGTTTGCAACAGGACTTGCCACGACCTTTGCGATGCAGAGCAGTACAGCGACTGCAATGATTGTCGCTGCCTTTGCAGGCAAGGAACTCATCACCACGGCGATGGCTCAAGCAGTAATGCTCGGCGCTAATGTAAGCACGAGCATCGCCGCAAAAATTTTAGCTTTAAATCTTCACTGGCTTGCGTCCGTACTGCTCATAATCGGGGTTACCGCCTTCCTTTCAACGGATAATTCGCGCCGCCGGGCGCTCGGACGTACTGCGATCGGTTTGGGCCTAATGTTGCTGTCCCTCCGACTACTTGCCAGCGCGACTGAGCCGATGGGTCATTCCCCGGCTCTGGCTTTGGTTATGTCACTACTTGAGCGCGCGCCCTTCCTCGCGCTCGTTCTGGGCGCAGCAATTGCTGCCATCTTCGCTTCAAGTCTCGCGACAGTGCTTGTGCTGATGTCCTTGAATGCGACTGGGGTGCTGTCTACGGACCTGGCAGCCTGGATGGTACTCGGTGCAAACGTTGGCGGCGCGTTGCCTCCCTTCCTGACATCGCTCCCTCTCGGGCCAGCGGCACAACGGGTGACACTCGGCAATCTTTTGGTGCGCGGCATGGGAGGCCTCGCAATGCTGCCGTTTATTCATCCGCTCTTGTCGTGGCTTAACCCGATTTCCGGCTCTGCTGGCCAAGCCATCATAAATTTCCATGTCATCTTCAATTTGCTCCTCGCTGTCGTGACACTACCTCTCGTGCAGTTGATTGGCCGCGGACTCGCTTGGCTCCTCCCAGTCGATCCGACAGAGACAAGCACCGCTCGCCACCTTGATAACGCGTCACTATCGGTGCCTCCTTTGGCCCTGGCGTGCGCGGCACAAGAGGCTCTGACTGTCGCGGAGATGATCGAAGCTATGCTTCAAACTGGCCTGAAGGCCTTCAACTCAGGCGATGAGAACCGCAGAGCTGAAATGGTCAAAATGGATGATCAAATCGACCAACTGCAAAATGAGATAAAGCTTTACTTGGCTCGGCTCGGTCGTGAGGAATTGACGGACGAAGAAGAACGGAAGCGCTACGAGATTTCGCTGTTCGTAATAAACATGGAGCACATCGGCGATATCGCAAGCACCAATATCGCGCACGCGATCCGCCGCAAAAACAAAAGGCGTCTCACATTGTCGGACGAAGGGCTCGACGAAATTTCAAACCTCTATGGATTGGTCATCGAGGAACTGAAGTTAGCGCGCGGTCTTCTCGTCTCCTCAGACCGTTCGATAGCGCAGAAACTTCGAGACGTTGACGTGGAGGTGAAGCAATACAGTCGCTTCTCCGAAAGCTCCCATCTCGAACGTCTACGCGAAGGCCGCACCGAAAGCGTTCGGACGAGCTCCTTGCATCTAGACCTCCTCAGAGACCTAAAGCGCATTAGCGCTCATCTGACCTCGGTCACCCACGGTCACTAAGGCGTAGTTAGGTTGCCAAAAAGGGTAGCGTCTCAGTCAACGGCTCTGCGCACGGGCATATCGGCGACCGTATGTCCGGCAAGAACCGATGACGCCAGGGCTTGTCGAAGGCGCAAGGGCTGAGTGGGTTTGTAGAGAAGTTTGTAGCCGTTTCGTTCGGCCTCTTGCTCCAGGAGTCGGCTTGAGACTCCAGACAGAATTATCGCCGGAATACGGAGACCCAGTTCATCCTCCATTTTGCGTAACAAATTCACTCCGGTGTCATCATTCTGTAGCAGGTAATCGACGATGATCGCCTGTAGTGGATCACCTGCTGCAAGGATGGCCAATGCGTCGTCCGATGTTTGAGCGGTGATGACCGTGCATCCCCAATCTTCCAACGTCGATTGGACTGCCTTGAGAGCAAGAACGTCGTCATCGACGACGAGCACCAAAGCTCCAGCCACATCAAGATGTTTATTTGCCGTCGGGTTTTGACGGGCCGGAGGCGTGCCGGCCGCGCGCGGAAGCGTGATGGAAAATCGCGTGTG
Organism: Filomicrobium sp.; assembly: GCF_025698805.1. Classification (NCBI taxonomy): domain Bacteria; kingdom Pseudomonadati; phylum Pseudomonadota; class Alphaproteobacteria; order Hyphomicrobiales; family Hyphomicrobiaceae; genus Filomicrobium; species Filomicrobium sp. The sequence continues at coordinate 27,680 of NZ_JAILWT010000006.1, read as the reverse complement.
CTTGTTGGGTACTGAAGCAACGTGCACGGCATGATTGAGGAGCCTGGCGGTGTGTTCCACGATAGAAAGTCCAAGGCCCAGTCCGGAGCCGAAACCAACTCCACCCCTATGGTCCGGCTTGTTGGCGCCTCGGTAGAACTCTTCGAAAATGTGCACGATCTCGGATTGAGGAATGCCTATTCCGGTATCCCAGATCTGTATCTCGACGGAATCACCTCGCGAACGACACCCGATCAGGACGCGCCCCTCTTTCGTGTTCTTGATCGCGTTGGAAAGCAAATTGCTGAGTATGCGATAAAGGAGAGCTGGATCGCTCCTCACCAGGAGCGTCGAACGGATCGATTTAAGATCTACGCCCTTTTCCGCGGCGAGCCCCTCGAATTCGCGTTGTAGACGGTCGAGCAATCGCGAGACGGGAAATTCTTCGGTCTCCGGTTTGATGACGCCAGATGCCAACTTTGAAACATCGAGAATATTTTCAAACATTTCGCAAAGCGTCTCGACGCAAGCATTGACGTTGATGACCGTCTGCTTGGCTTTGGGCGATTCAACCTGTTGCACCAAGTTCGAGACAAATAGGGTCATCGCATGCACCGGCTGGCGAAGGTCATGACTCGCGGCGGCAAGAAAACGCGACTTCGACGCATTCGCCGCTTCCGCTTCCTCTTTAGCTCGAACGAGTTCAGCCTGAGCGCGCTCGCGTTCGACAAGCTCGCGCTGCAGCTGCTCGGTGCGCCTCTCCACACGCGCCTCAAGTTGTTCGTTGGTCCGGTCGCGTTCCGCCAGAGAGGCCCTCAGGTTTCCGGTTAAAAGATTTAGGATATCCCCCAACCGTCCAAGCTCATCCTGACTACGCAAATGCACGCGCGCAGTCAGATCTCCCGAGACTTGTTTCTCGGCAACAGCGATCAAATGTCGGACGGGGCGCACGACCGTCATGAACATGAAAATAAATGTGACAATGACGGAAGCGGCCGCAGCAATGGCTGCAATTGAAAGAATACTGGCACGCGCCCCCCAGAACGGGCCGAAAAGCGCAAGATCGTTCGTCACGAGTTCAATACGATATGGCGCCCCCCCGGCAACAGCACGTTCTGTGTAAGCGGTATGAGCGCCCTCATCCGCGGGGAAAGCGCTGACGTCATCCGTCCACATGAAGGATTTGCCGCTTTGATATAGCGCGACAGACGTGTGGTTGGCAGGAGCGAAGGACTGCAGGAATTGCGGTGACAGTCGTTGACCTACGACAACGACACCTGTTGCCCCACTCACGCCCTGCGTGACACGGATCGCGACAAGCGCCAATCCGTCCTTATATGGCGCTATACCTGAAACCGTCTTGGGCTCTTCACTGGCCGTACCCGCTACGATCTCACGGACGATAGGCGCAAATTCATCATAGTCGCCAAAGTAACTCGGTGACTGTGCGCGGGCGAACGCACGACCGTCGAGATCGTAGAGGTTGATGATGTCGATGCTGGAATGACCGAGAAAATTCATGATCGTGTTCAGCGGGTTGTACTGATCTCCGATCAACAGGCCATTTTGCACACTTGGGTTGTTCGCCAGTAACTTCGCGACATCCAGCAGCTTGGAGCGGTTCCCTTCATAGAGTGTGCGTACGCGCCAAGTCAGCTCTGCTTTCTTCTGAGCGACGCTTGATTGATAAACCTTGTACTCCTCGTTGAGGATCAGTCCCCCCAGGGTGGCAGCGAGAAGAGTGAGCCCCGTTATGGGCGCGAGCACCTTAGCGGCAAGACCGATTGCTGGCTTGCGCCGTCTCACCGAAGCTTGGCCGGTCGGGCTTCGCAAATATGAAGCTTCCATCGGTGAATTCAGCATCTCACGCTCTACTTCTCCTCACCAATCAAGCCAGGCGCTCTTGCTACAAGCTGAACGACATCGCGGACGGGATCGTAATAGGAGTCGTCCTTGACAACGTATCCCGCAGCCGGGAGCCCTCGGAAAAGTACTTCATTTGCCATGAGCAACGCGTTGCGAATCTTGTTCTGCATTGCCTCTGGCACAGTCGTGTTGGCGGCAATTCCAAGATTGGGGATCATTCCTGTCTTGGCCACGATCTTGAAGATCGGACCGTGCTTGCTGATGGCCTGCTTAAGATTGTAGTCCCACGTGGCGCCGGCATCGATGCTGCCGCTGGCAACGGCATCGGTAACTCTCGGCTGGCTGCCCAGAAAGTACACCCGGCTAAAGAAGGCCTTATAGTCGATGCCGTGGCGGATGAAGTAGGCCACCGGATAGACATATCCGCTCGTCGATTGCTTCCGGACAAACCCGAAGCGGCTGCCCCGTAAAGACTCCAGACCCGTTATGTCATCTCGATCAGAGCGCGTGATAATAAACCCTTCATATGACGGGCTCTTTTTCTGGTTTCCGAAGTCCCAACTGAGTTCAGTCACAAGCATCGCGACACGCGGGTTTCGCTGCTTAGCTAGGACAAAGGGCACTGGTGATATTGCCGCGAGATCAATGGATTCATTGGCCAGAAGCTCAATGGTCTCGCCATAGCCAGCAGCACCGACGATCACGAATTCAGCACCTACCCTTTGCCCAAGCCATTCAAGCAATGGCTTGTAAAGCACACGAATATCGTCGTTGGACTGACCATGCTGCCATGGTGTAACGCCGAATCGATAATGAGGCAGACCAGAGATATCGCCGGCGCTAACCACATCGATCTGCGCAAACAGAAGCAGTATCCCGAAAAAATGCTTCAGTTTGCGTATCCAGCCACGTGGAATACGACCAAACGGAACACCTTCAGCGACATCGCCTCTTTGCATGGGCCTACGCCCCATCACCAGTTTTCAAAATAGGAGCGTGCATAACTCATTTGCTTTCCGATCCATGCGGAGCCGCGTTGAGTTGATGAGCGACGAGGGCGGCCTGCGTTCTGTTTTCCGTCCCAAGACATTTCAATATAGCCGCGACGTGCAGCTTTACGGTTCCCTCGGTCATCCCGAGCGAACGAGCAATGAGCTTATTGGATTTTCCGGTTCCGATCTCGGCCAACACATCTCGCTGCCTGCTGGTGAGCAGCGCAATACGAGCGTCTTCTGAATCGGGCTTAATCGCTGGAGGATCGGATTGGTTGGTTGGGCGTCCGTCATTGCGCGGCTGAATGCAGACCCGTCCTGTCAGGATGAGCCTGATGGCGCTAAGCATCTCATCCTTCTTCATCGATTTTGGGATGTAACCGTAACACCCTGCCTTCATCGCGCGCTCGGCATCCACTCGCGAGTCGGACCCGGAAATAACGATGACAGGGGTAGTTGGACGGCAAACGTGGAGCTTCTCGACGACCGAATGCCAATCACCGCTCCCCATGTACAGGTCGAGCAAAATCAGATCGAGATCAACGTTGATGGTCGAGACACAGTCGATCACTTCGTCGAACGTTTCGGCCTGAAAAATACGGATATTCGGTCCAAGGCCATCCAATATAGAGGCAAGGGCCTCACGATAGAGAGGATGATCGTCGGCAACGAGGATGTTCATGGCGTAGAGCCCCTGGAATCTGCACAGGCAGCGATGTACTCCAGAAGATAAGAGATCATATCGGACACGTGCGCCCCCGCAATGCGGGCCTTAGTGCGCGCCAAGCTTAAGCCTGCGCACGCACCATTGCACACAAAAAGCATGTTGCATTGCAAGACGCCCCCGCGGCGGCGAAAGAAGACGATGACCTCTGGGATGCTAGCCAAAAGACATATGCCTTCTGGTTAGGCGAACGTCTTAGCCCCCTGCCATTCGAGATAGGCCGCACTATCTCGCATGCCGGTTAGACACCCCCCGCACTGAACTGAAAACATGCAGACGGCAACCACGTCACTGCGCACGTGTTGCTCAATGACGCTGCGCAGTCCTCAAGCAAGCAAGGACAATTCGGCCGAGTTCCAAGCGCCAGCAAAAGGGCGGGGAATAACACTCAGTCCGCTATGCGCTGACGCCAACAATCAAAATAGCGCGCTCGCAAAAACCGTCGCAAGCAACGCATGTTGGGAGGAAAGTGCTCAATGAAATTTACCGATATTCTTCTGGGTTTAGGCGCAAGTGCTTTGTTACTTTGCACGACCGGAACCACCAAATCCTATGCTACTGAAACTGCTGGCGAGGCTCCGCCAAAGCTAATCGTTTTCATGGCGGTCGACGGATTTCCGCAGGAGCAGCTCGTCAAATATTACGATCAATACGGCAAGGACGGTTTTCGGCTGCTTCTCGACAAGGGCGCGTGGTACGGCAACAATCACTATAGCCACGCCACCACCTATACCGGCGTGGGGCACGCGACGCTGTTGTCGTGTGCGCACCCCTACAAGCACGGCGTAATTGGGAATGATTGGATTGACCGAAAGACACGGGAGCGGGTCTATTCGACACAAGATAACCGCTACAAATACCTGGACGAAGAAACGTCCAAGCACGCAGGAACATCTCCGTTCAACATCAAAGTGACGGCAGTCGGTGACGAACTGAAATACGCAAATAGCCAATCGAAAGTGATCGCAATCGCAGGCAAGGACCGCAGCGCGATTGGCCTCGCCGGTCAAAACGGCACGGCATACATGCACAGCACAAAAACCGGCCGCTTCATCACCTCAAATTACTATATGCCGGATTATCCAGAGTGGTGGAAAGCCTATTACAAGGATAAGCCGCAGGACAAATACTTCGGCCAGCAGTGGACACTCCTGTTGCCGGAAGAAGCCTACGCAAGGTCAGCTCCCGATGACCGGCCATGGTCGACGAATTACAAAGGGCTCGGCACGAAGTTTCCCCATCCGATCAGCGGCGGAGCGAACGAACCCAGCAAGAGCTACTACGACGCGATGATCTGGTCGCCATACGGTGACAACCTCATGCTGGATTTCGCCAAGGCCGCGATCAAGGGAGAGAACCTCGGCAACAACCCCGCCGGCGTTCCTGATTTGCTCGCATTGAGCTGGACCAGCCACGACTATGCCAACCACCTGTTCGGTCCGGAGAGCCGGCAGTCACACGATCAGACCGTTCGTCTAGATCGCGTCTTCGCCGAGCTATTCGAATTCCTTGACCAGGAAGTGGGTCTAGACAACGTGATTATCACGCTGTCCGCAGACCACGGCTTCATGAACATTCCGGAATTCAGCGCAAGTAGGAATCTCGATGCTGGTCGCATCGATCCAGAGAAGTTGATCGAAGCCACCAACACTGCGCTCTCCGAGAAGTATGGAGAGGGCAAGTACATCATGACCTGGTGGAATCCGAACCTCTACCTCGACTACGACCTGGTCGACAGCAAGAACCTTGACCGCGAGGCTGTCGAGAATACGGCACAGAGATTTCTGCGCAGCTATCCAGGCGTGGAGGCTGTATTCACCCGCACGCAACTCGAAGAAGGCCGTATGCCGAACACGAAGCTTGCCAAGCAAGTAACGCTCGCTTGGCACCAGCAGATCAGCGGCGACATCGTCATCATGAACAAGCCCAACTGGTATTTGTTCGCCAAGCCTACGGCCTACGCTTCAACCCACGGATCGCCCTGGTCCTACGACACCAACGTGCCGCTCGTCATGTACGGCCCGAAATGGATAAAGGCTGGAAAGTACGGCGACTCGGAAACCGTTGATCTGGCGCGTACGCTGGCCTTCATCCTCAACGTTCGCCCGCCAAATGGCTGCGAAGGACGCGTGCTGTCAGAAGCGTTGCAGTAGGCAATCCTGTGCCAGATACAGCGCAAACCCGCGTGCTGGACCTCTCTCAAAACGGAGGTCCAGCACCGATCGTTGAGATGTCTGGGCTCAAGATAAGTTACCGGACAGGTGAGATGTCGTTCACGGTTCTTGATATCGATGAGCTGGCTCTGCCTGCAGGCCTCTCGATCGGGTTGTCCGGTCCCTCCGGCTGCGGAAAGAGCACGCTGCTAAATCTGTGTGCCGGCCTTCTTAGACCCACTGTCGGCAGCATCCGCGTGGATGGAGAGGAACTGACGGGGCTAGGGCAAGGCGCGCTGGATAGATTCCGGGCCAAGAAAATTGGTTACGTTTTCCAAGGCTTCAATCTCATTCCTGCGTTGAGTGCTCTTGGAAACGTTGAACTTCCGATGCGGCTTTCGGGCTCGATGCCCGCCTCGCTCCGCCGCGCACGAGCACAAGAGCTTCTGGATCGCGTGGAACTTGGCACTAAGGCCCGACAAAAGCCGAATCAGCTTTCGTTCGGACAAATGCAGCGGGTTGGGATTGCGCGTGCCATTGCCGGGCATCCTCGTCTGCTGCTTGCAGACGAACCAACAGCCAGCCTTGAGCCGGGACTAGGATTAAGCATCGTGCGGTTGTTGATCGCGGTTGCCAAAGAAAACAGCGCAACCTTGGTGGTCGCCACCCATGATCCCGCGGTGCTGACGGAACTCGATCACACGCTCACAATGTCAGCCATCAACAGAGCCATGGAGGTGAGTTCATGACCTCTGTCTGGTTGGCGTTGAGCTACCTGCGTGCCCGCCCTTTGCTCAACGGGCTTACGGCGCTGGCCGTTGCTCTCGGCATCTCGATTGTCGTCGCCACCACCACGCTGTCCAAAGCCGCACGGCAAAGCGCGAGCGAAACAGCGGGAGGATATCAGTTATTGCTTGCCGCGAAAGGGAGCCAGATACAGGCTGTCCTATCGACGCTGTTCTTTGCCGAAGCCCCAACAGGCAACATCCCCATTGAGATCTATGAACAGGTGCACGCCGATCAAGGCGTAACGCTCGCTGTTCCGTTCAACTTCGGAGACAGCTTCAAAAGCCATTTGATCGTCGGAACGACACCCGATTATCTCCATCTTATCAGACGAAACCGGCGCAGTTCTCAACAAACCCTCCTAAAAGGCAGATGGCCGGAACACGCGTTTGAAGCCTCCCTTGGAGCGGCCGTCGCGCGAGCGACCGGGCTCACAATAGGCGACACGTTCACAGCCGCGCACGGTTTCGTCGAATTGCCGGAAGATCTCTCCGACCATCACAAAGCGCAACCTTATACCGTGGTGGGCCTTCTCGAAGAAACACGCGCACCGACAGATCGTGCGATTTTCACAACGCTAGATACCAGTTGGCGAATTCACGGCCAGTTTCACGACGCGTCGTCAGACGCACACGATCATGAAGGCCGTCAGATTACAGCCGTGCTCATCGAAGGCCGCGGGTATGCCGACGTGGCGCGCCTCAATGCTCTCATGGCACAGCGCATGGATGTACAGCCGATCTTTCCGGGGCGCACAGCGACCCAAGTGCTCGGCTACCTGCAACGAGGACAATCGCTCGTCACATCCATCGCATGGCTCGCAGCGCTCATAGCTTGCCTCGGTATTATGATCTCTCTCTTTGCTGCAGCGGTCGAACGACGCCGACAGATCGCCACGTTGCGGGCCATTGGAGCTTCGCGCGCAACTGTGTTGGGCGTCATGGCCATTGAGGGGCTATTCATCGCCGGCCTTGGCGCCGTCATCGGTGTCGCATTCGGTCGGTTAATGGCCGTCGCCATAGCGTGGCAACTGGAACAATCCAACGGCTACCTGTTGACCATTGGCCAAGCCGGCTTGGCAGAGATCACGGCTATCGCTGTCGCTATGGCACTCGGATTGCTCGCCGGATTCATCCCAGCGCTTTTGGCCTTGCGCGAGGACGTCGCCAAAGGCCTCGCAGCCATGACATGAGGCACTATGAAAAACCAAATCATCGTATTTTTCGTATCTGCCCTAATGATGGGAGCGACCATGACGAGCAAATCATCGGCTGCGATGACACGTGTTAAATTTACCGACTTTTTCGTCGGCGAGACGTATCAGGTCGGCCCGGGGATGAAGCCTGAGTTTAACCTCTCCGAATCCATCCAGGCTCTTCACGGCAATACAATTGAAATTCTCGGATTCATGGACGGCATCCTTCCGCGTGATGGCATGCATTTCATGCTGATCCGTGAGCCGACCGCTCTCTGTCCCTTTCACACGTCGAGCTTTGACTGGGCTGCTTTCATGCCCGTCTTTCTCTCAAACTCGACCGAATACATTGACGGTCCAATTCGCATCGTAGGCCGCCTCGACGTGGGACAAAAGACGGACGAAATGGGGCTCGTCAGCTATGTCCGCATCTACGATGCGTCCATTGCCCGCGCGCAATAAATCGACCTCTGAGATCCTTATCGTGCTCAAGACAATTCGCTCTCACGTCGAGATTGCATTCCCAGGCACTCAGCGAACGCCACGGTTCGAGCTCGGCGATTCCGATGCATTTTTCTCATCGGCCAACGTGGCCCCCTTCATCAGGCGGTGATCAAGAGCAAATCGTTCGATTTTTTTAAAAGAACCAGGGCTGATTCTCCTTGTGGAGCGCTTCGAATGCTCGAATCTCGTCCGCATGTTCGAGCGTTACGCCCACCGGATCCAGGCCTTTGATCAGCATGTCCTTCCGCGTAGCATCGATGTCGAACATAATCTCCTCGCTGGTGGCATCGAGAAAGATCGTTTGCTGTGCGAGATCGATGGTGAACGTGTTCCGCTCGGGATTGCTTGCATAGTGAGCGAGCATTGCAACGGTTTCCGGAGGTAGGACAATCGTCAGGAGGCCATTGTTTTTGCAATTGTCATTAAAAATGCCAGCGAACGTTGTTCCGATAAGCGCTCGGATACCAAGCTGCGACAATCCCCACACAGCATGCTCGCGGCTCGAGCCGCACCCGAAGTTAGGCCCCACAACAAGGAACCGGCATCCTTCGTAGCCGGGCTTGTTCAGAACAAAATCCGGGTTTGGTTTGCCGTCTGCGAAGCGAAGCAAATTGAACGCACCGACATCGAGCCCTTCGCGATCCACCCCCTTCAAGAACGTCTTCGGCATGATAATATCGGTGTCGATGTTTGGCGCCAAAAGCGGAGCTGCTGGCCCCGTTACAGTGTGAAAGGGCTCCATAGTTTATGCTCCGCTTCTGAATTTTCGAACGTCGGTGATGTGCCCCTCGACGGCAGCGGCAGCGACCATCGCGGGGCTCATCAGGTGCGTCCTCGCGCCGGCCCCCTGACGTCCTTCGAAATTACGGTTTGTGGAAGAGGCACAGCGGTCGCCGGGTTTCAGCACGTCGTCGTTCATGGCAAGACACATCGAACATCCCGATTGTCGCCATTCAAACCCGGCATCGATAAACTTCTGCGAAATTCCCTCAGTTTCCGCCTGAGTACGGACCTGGGTCGAACCCGGCACGACAATCGCACGCACGTTCTGAGCCACCTTCCGCCCATCTAGAACTTGGGCCGCATCACGCAAATCCTCGATCCTCGAGTTGGTACAAGAGCCAATGAAGGCGTGACTTATGGGAATGGAAGCGATCGGAGTTCCTGGCATCAGGCCCATGTATTCGAGCGCGCGCAAATCCGCCTTACGTCTCGTCACATCGACCTGCGTTTCCGGGTGCGGTACGACATCCGTTATGGTTGCGGCCTGATCAGGGCTCGTGCCCCACGTCACCATGGGGGCAACGTCAGCAGCGTCGATTTTCAGCTCCCGATCGAACCGCGCATCTGCATCGGACTTCAGCAGATGCCAACTCTCGACTGCGGATTCCCACATCGCTCCTCGCGGCGCTCTGGGACGCCCGCGGATGTACGCGATGACCTTTTCATCAGGGGCCATCACAGCGCCACGCGCTCCTGCTTCAACGATCATGGTACAGACCGTCATCCGGGCCTCAACGCTCATCGCGTAAAGGGTATCGCCAGCAAATTCCACGGCGTAGCCCGTCGCTCCATCTGCACCGATGCGCCGGATGACCTCCATAACGATATCTTTGCTGGTAATGCCGACCGCCGGGGGACCAGTCACCGACACGCGCATGGTCTTTAGACGACGATAGACGAGGGTCTGGGTCGCCAGATAATGCTCAATGTCGGAGGTGCCGATGCCGAATGCAACCGCGCCGAGCGCGCCGTAGGTAGTAGTATGACTGTCTCCGGCGGCGACCACCATGCCGGGCATGACAAGCCCCTGTTCGGGGGCGACGACATGCTCGATCCCTTGCCGTTTATCCAGAATGTCGAATAGCTCGATGCCGAAGTCTCGGGCATTCTCAGCAAAGTATTCCACCTGTCGCTGGCCCCCGGCATCCGGCATACGATCTGTGCGATGGGCAGCCGTTGAATTAACGTGGTCGACGACCATCAAAGCGGCCTTGGGATTCCATACTTTGCGGCCGGCTTTCCGCAGACCGGTGAAAGCCTGAGGACTGGTGTATTCGTTGAGAATCGTTCGGTCGACGTAGAGCAGAATGAGCCCCTTATCATCGAGCGTTCTCACTGTATGCGCATCGATGATCTTGTCGTAGAGCGTTCGTGGTGTCTTCATGGCCGCCTCGATTGTAGATCCGGATGTCAGGCGTTTTCCCCCTGGATCGCGTCGATCACCGCCGCCGTAACGTCTGCGGTCCGGGCCTTACCGCCGAGGTCTGGGGTGTGGAAACGCTCGTCCGCCGTTACGCGTTCAACGGCTTTCATCAGGCGGTTCGCGGCATCGTTCTCGCCGAGATGTTCGCACATCATGACCGCCGTCCAGAAAGTCCCAATAGGGTTGGCAACACCTTTACCCGTGATGTCGAACGCCGATCCATGGATGGGCTCGAACATGGAAGGGAAGTTCCGTTCGGGATTAAGGTTCGCCGTCGGCGCAATGCCGAGCGAGCCGGCAAGTGCGGCGGCAAGATCCGACAGGATGTCGGCGTGTAGGTTGGTCGCCACGATCGTGTCGAGTGATTCTGGCTGCATCACCATGCGCACGGTCATCGCGTCGACCAGCATCTTGTCCCAAGTAACGCCCGGAAACTCCTTGGCGACCTCAGCGGCAATCTCGTCCCACATGACCATAGCGTGGCGCTGCGCGTTGGACTTTGTAACGACGGTGAGATGTTTCGCTGGACGTGATTGTGCCAGCTTGAAACCGAAACGGATGATCCGCTCCACCCCAGGGCGCGTAAACATCGCGACATCCGTCGCCGCTTCCAGCGGCGAACCTTGATGCACCCGGCCGCCGACACCAGCATATTCGCCCTCTGAGTTCTCGCGGATGATGACCCAGTCGAGCTCCTTCTCAGTGACGCCGCGGAGCGGAGATTTGATCCCCGGCAGAATGCGGGTAGGGCGCACGTTGGCGTACTGGTCGAAGGGTTGGCAGATGTTGAGTCTCAAGCCCCACAGCGTGATGTGGTCGGGAATCTCTGGGTGACCGGCCGACCCGAAAAGGATCGCGTCATGGTCACGGATCTGGTCTCGGCCATCCTCCGGCATCATACGACCGGTCTTCTTATAGAGCTCTCCACCCCAGTCGAAATGGTCGAAAGAGAACTCAAAATTGCCGTCGCGCATTGCCAGCGCATTAAGGACTTCTATTCCCGCCGAGACGACTTCTGTCCCGATGCCATCGCCTGGAATCGCAGCAATTTTGTACGTGCGCATTTTCTTCTCCGATACTGATCTTGCAGATTTGTCGATAGAGCCTCACCTCAGAACAGCACGTCCTTGGGAAGCCGGATCAGAAGCACCTCCGACATCAGCAGGTAAAATCCCGCGACAATGCCACAGGCCACGATCAGGTATGCAAACCAGCGCAAGACGCCGATCCTGTCGTGATTTGAGATGAAGGTAACGACTACGAATCCGACGAGGCTTGCCACGATGAAGCCGATCTGGTCGATGGCGACAGCCCACGCGGCCAGTGCGAGGGTCACCGCAACGCGCCGCCACGTCGATGGTTTCGAGGCGACCGATCGATCATCCGGCAGACCGTCAGCTGGCGCAGCGGGTCGCAGCAAGTTCACTGCGATGAGAACCAAACAGAAGGCGATCATTGCTGCGGAAATGGTGGTCGGAAACACCGAGCCCAGGGGGCTCATGTCAGCCGTGCCCATGATTGCCAGGACACCGATGACGATGAGCAATCCAGCAATCGTCATGCCCGGATAATCGCGGTATTTTAGAGGCTTGACTGGACGTGCGTCTTCTTCCGCTGATCTCGGGAGGTCAATCTCCATGGCTTTCTTCGGCATGATATGGTCCGCGATCAGCGGATAGAACAAGGTAAGGGCTGCCGCTACGATCAACGCAATACTGATGGGCCTGCCGAAGAACATGCCGAAGACATTCTCAGACGCACTGCCAATGAGATAACTTTGTACGAATCCCTGCTCTGCAATCTTTCCGAGAATCAAGCCCAACACGATCGGTGACGCGGCGAAGCCGAAGCGTTCCAGCACCCAGGCGATCACGCCAAGCACAATCATCATGTAGGTGTCGCTGATATCGCTATGGATCGCGAAGCTGCCGATGATGACAAGAAACGCGATCGTCGGAGTGAGCAGAGCCTTGGGAATAGAGATGATGGAACGATAGGCATAGCGCCCGATCAAAAGACCGACCGGCAGCATCAAAAGCGTCGCAATCAATAGTCCGAAGATGAACGTGTAAACGGTCCCAGCCTGATCATTGAAAAGCGTCGGGCCGATCTTGATGCCTTGAACGAGAAGCGCTCCGAGAATGATCGCATCAGGAGGTGTACCGGGAATACCCAGCACCAGCGTGGGGATGAAGCCGCCGCCGACGGTGGCGTTGTTGGCGGATTCCGTCGCAATGATCCCTCCCGGATGCCCTGTCCCGTATTCCGAAGATTGTTTCGAACTGCGGCGCGCTTCGGTATATGCGACGAGTCCAGCAATTGACCCTCCGGCGCCTGGCAGAATTCCAATGACGGTTCCGATGACAGAACTACGGATCAGGTTGAACTTCTCCCGGAGCGTAGTTCGGAACGCTTCTCCCAAGCGAATTCCGCCATCACCATCCGAAACCTTCAAATGCGGATCACGCGTTGCCACCAAGTCGATGATCACCGGAATACAGAACAGCCCGATCAAACCGGAAGTAATGTCGATCCCACCGAGGAGGATCTGGGTATCCAGCGTGTAGCGCACATCGCCGCCAACGACCGCGACACCGATCATGGACATCAGAAGGCCGATACTCGCGCCGATCAATCCCTTGATCGTATTTCCGACCGAAAGCACCGAGATCAGCGTGAGCCCGAATACGGCAAGCCAGAAGTATTCCGGCGGGCCGAACTTGAGAGCTACTTGGGCGAGTGGCGGAGCCAGGAGCAGTAAACTCAGCGCCCCGACGATGCCGCCGGCAACGGAGGCGATAGTCGCGATGCTTATGGCAAGCCCACCGTCGCCGCGCTTGGCCATTGGATAACCATCAAAGGTCGTGGCGATCGCCGACGGCGTACCCGGCGTGTTGACGAGGATCGCGGCGAACGCGCCCCCATAGATCGCCCCTGTGTAGATGGCGCCAAGAGCAATCAGTGCGCTCGCCGGATTCATCGTGAAGGTGAAAGGCACAAGGACGGCCACCGCCATGGTTGCCGACAGCCCCGGCAAAGCGCCGACGACTGTTCCCAGAATTACCCCGCCCAGCGCCAGAAGGAGATTGAACGGCGTAAGCGAATCGATGAGGTACCCCAGGAGTTCCATGGCGGTGGCGTCCTTCCCTCTCGGTGCTTGAAGTGCGGATTACTTCTTCTTCAAACCGAGCAGTTCGGCCGCTTTGGCATATTCTGCCTTCTTGCCTTCGACGAACGCCCCGACCTTGTCGTAAGTGACATCGGTCAGAACAAATCCGCCGGCTTCCATTTTCTCGCGAAATTCCGGATCAGCATTGATTGCCGCGACGAGATCGGACACCTTTTTTCGGATCTCGTCGGATGCCCCTTTAGGCACCGAGACGCCACGGTAGGCTCCACCAACGAGGTCATAGCCCAGTTCCTTGAACGTCGGCACGTCGGGGAAAGCCGGCATGCGTTCTTCGGAAGCGACCGCAAGCATCCGGATGGCATCACCTTGCTTGATACCCGACGGTGCATAGTTGAAACCTGCCAACGTCTGGCTTCCAACGAGCGCGGTGATGGCCGGCCCAGTGCCACTGAAGGGAATATAGGTCGTCTTTACTCCGGCCAGTTCGTTGAATTGCGCGGCCGCGAGGTGGTTTGCGGAGTTAGACCCGGAACCTGCGAATGTTACGACGCCGGGGTTAGCCTTCGCGAATTCGACGAGGTCCTTGAGCGTTTTGAACTTGCTGTCCTTCGGAACGAAAATCGCGTTTGGCGTGTAGTGGAAATAATGAACCGGCGTCAGGTCGTCGGTCTTGTAACCGACATCCTTGATCATGGGCTGCAACACCGTATGTGGCAGGTTGATGCCCATGATCGTATGGCCGTCGGATTCCATGCCGTTCAGCTTCGACCAGGCCTGCGCACCTCCCGCACCCGCCATATATTGGATCACCACCGGCTTGCCGGCATGCTTTTCCCAAACAGATTGCTGAAAACGCGCCGAAATATCGGACTCGCCGCCAGCATTGAACGGAATGATGTAGTCGATCGGCTTGCTCGGAAAGTCCGCAGCCAGCACCGAACCGACGCCTAGGGTTGCGAAGGCAATCGCCGTAGCAATCGCTCTTGTTGGAGTTTTCATGGGGTTCCTCCTTGAAGACATGATTGACCGTTCGGCCGAGCAGCTGTCCGGTTCCGTGAGACCGACTCCAAGTGCTGGCACAGTTCAGCCGCGGTACGGCCGGACATGATCATCTGAATCGGATCTTGTTGGCCTCCAGAACGTCCTGAAGTGACCTTCGCCAAGTCCGACGTTTCCTCCGACTTTTACGGGTCTCTGCCGGCGTACATCGCCGATCCCTCGCCCGTTGTCCGCGCCCTGATGCGCGCGATGCGATTAACAATAATGCAGCCTAAAAAGATGATAATTTCATTCGGTTCACTTGATTATGAACCTGGAGTTACGAATGACGGCCGAGACCGACCTAGCCTTTTTCATTCTCCTCGCGCGCAAGGGCAGCTTCGCTGCGGCGGCGCTGGAACTCGGCGTCTCGCCGCCTGCGGTCAGCAAGCGGCTCGCTAAACTGGAAGACCGGCTTGGCGTCCGTCTTCTCAATCGCACCACGCGGCGCGTCAGTATGACGGGCGAAGGCGAAGCCTATTACGAGCGTGCGATCCAGATTCTTCGAGACATTGATGATCTGAACGAGTCGTTGACCGACGCGAGCGCGACCCCGAAAGGCCTGCTGCGCATCAACGCGACGTTCGGATTCGGACGTGAGCACGTTGCCACGATCGTCTCGGAATTCTCGAAGTGCCACCCGCTCGTGGAAATACAGCTCGTCCTCAGCGATGCGCCATTCAATCTCGTGGAGGAACGGTTCGATCTCGGAATACGCTTCGGAAGTCAGCCAAATTCGCGTTTGATTGCGCGCAAGCTCCAGTGCAATCGGCGGCTGATGTGCGCTGCGCCGAGTTATCTCGAACAGCACGGTGCACCTCAGCGCCTCGAGGACCTTGAGCACCACAACTGCATTGTTCTGCGACAGGACAACGAAACCTACGACCTTTGGAAATTACAGCGAAACGACCGTTTAGCGACGATCAAGGTAAGAGGAGCGCTCAGCAGCAATGACGGCGAGATCGCGTTGAAGTGGGTGCTCGACGGGCATGGAGTGATGCTGCGGTCGGAGTGGGACATCTTGCGCCACGTGGAGGCGGATCGGCTTCGGCTTGTGCTGCCTCGCTACTCCCAACCAGACGCTGACATCTACGCCGTTTATCCGGCGCGTCACAATCTCTCCGCTAAAGTCCGAGCGTTCGTAAATTTTCTTGCTGATCGACTAAAGCAACGTTTTGGCGAACTGCCAGCATCATGAATCTTAAATGCGCTGAGGATCAACCGCGCAACGAACAAAGCTCCCGACCTCTGGCTCTTCTAGTCAAATTGCCCTACGATATGTAATTGGCGCGTCGCTCTTCGACGCCCCCATAACGCCGTAATCAAGACACTGCAGCTGGCCCCGCCGACATGATCATTTAAGCAATGTATGATGAAACCGATCGCCTCAACTGCGTCTTCCATGCTCTATCCGATCCGACCCGTCGGGAGATAGTCAGCCTGCTTGCGGTCAGGCCCTACAGCATCACAGAATTGGTTCCTCCATTCTCAATGTCGCTGTCAGCAATCTCCAAGCATGTGAAGTCCCTTGAACGGGCAGGTATAGTCTACCGGGAGGTAAGGGGCCGCAATCACATTTGCACTTTAAACGCAGATGCGTTGAATGAGGCCTACACTTGGCTCTCTGGATACGAACGCTTCTGGAATCAACGACTGGATGCACTCGAAGAAGTACTGCGTCGAGAGGGTAAAAAAGATGAGAACTAGCGCGCGAAACCGTCAGAAGAATGTCGCGGTAACTCTGGTTCGAAAAATTCAATCCTCTTCAGAAGCCGTTTTTGCTGCATGGACCGAGCCGAGGCTAATTGCGCAATGGTTGGCTCCAGGAGCTGATAGCGTCACAGCCGTCACTGCAGACCTCCGACCAGGGGGGCAATACCGTATCGACGGCCTCCATGGCGACGGCAGCGCATATTCTATAACCGGCACGTATATCGAGATCATTGAGAACAAACGAGTATCTATTACCTGGACATATGATGGGCCCGTTTCAGCACTGCGAGGCGCCACGTCCTTAGTGATTGCAGATCTTCGGCGTAGAAGTTCCGATGTCACTGAACTGACGCTCAGCCACGAAAAGCTCGCTGACCGCGAGGCCGCCGAGCTCTACCGTATCAACTGGAGCAGGTGCTTGGAAAAATTGGAACCAACTTCCAGGCTCCACCTTCCTATTGATCAGCAAGAAGCCGACAACCCTAGCAGAGAGTTTTTTACTGATGAGCACCGTCGTCTCCAGGATCGTAATGGCACTCGAAAGCTAGCCGATCGCCTTCAGGCGCTCACGGTAAAACACGAATTAAATGTCGTGGACGCCGTGTTTATCGCTCGACAGAATATGTTTTTCCTAGCCACGACCGATGCGGATGGACAGCCTAGCTGCTCCTATAAGGGCGGAGCCCGAGGCTTTGTTAACATCATCGACAATAAGACATTAGCATTTCCAGACTTTGACGGGAATGGAATGCTAATTTCTGTTGGCAACATTAGCGAGAATGGCCGAGTCGGCTTGCTATTCGTCGATTTTGAAAAGCAAGCGCGATTACGGGTGAACGGACGCGCTCAGATATTCACGGAAAACGATAAGCTTTTTAGTCGGTACCCGGGCGCGCGGTCAATCGTACGCATTGCAATCGATGCGGTATTTCCCAATTGCCCTCGGTATATTCATAAAATGGCTCTCGTTGAGGAGTCGCCTTTCGTACCAGATGGCAAGCATCCAGTTCCCCGAACGGATTGGAAGTATCTCGCTGCGTTCTCAGATGTAGTGTCCGAAGATGAAGCGGGCGTTGAAACGGATCTCGACAAAGCTTTGAGCCGAGATTGATCACGGTTTAAACCTCAGAAGCGCCGGTCTTTAAGACAAGTTTTCGCAAACAGATTCGTACAAATCTTTGTTGCTCGTAATTGCAATTCCAAATGCTTAAGACATAAAAATAGTCCGACGCATTGCGCCGGACTAGTCAAATCTCGCAACCGCGATTTTAGGAGGAAGCGCTAAGGGAGCGAGAATACCGTCAGGCTGCCGCCCAGGTTTGTGTATTGCTTAAGGCCAGCGTAACCGCCGACTGCACCCAGACCATCATTGGGATTAGTCAAACCGGCAGCCAAACCGATGCCGGCCCAACCGCCGACGCCCGAGTAGACACCAACAAACTGATTGCCTTTGTGCTCGTAGGTGAACACGTTGCCAACGATGCCGGATGCGGTCTTGAACTTAAATAGTTCCTTGCCGTCTACAGCACTGACAGCCTTCAGGTATCCTTCAAGAGTGCCGTAGAAAACAACGTCACCAGCAGTAGCAAGCGCGCCAGACCAAACCGAGAACTGTTCAGGGACCGACCACTTGATCTCTCCCTTCCCAGCATCCCAAGCAATAAAGTTACCCATGCCGCCATGACTGTTGGGAGCAGTGTACATCGACACCGTCGCGCCAACGTACGGCTGACCCGCAGTGTAGCTCACCCGGAACGGCTCGTAGTCCATGCAGACGTGATTGGTCGGCACGTAGAAGAGACCACTCTTTGGAGAGAATGCCGCCGGCTGTTGGTCCTTTGTTCCAAGCGCAGCCGGACAAATTCCCTTCACGTTTACATCTTCACCGTTTTGGAATGTTGAATACTTGGCGACGACCTTCGGACGCCCATATGTTGAGCTCTTGGGATCCAAGTCCACACCAGACGTCCAGTTGACAACCGGATCGAATTTCTCAGCAACGAGCGGAATTCCCGTCTTTCGATTGATCGTATAAGCTAAGCCATTTCGATCAAAGTGGACTAGCGCCGGAACAACCTCTCCATTTACCGGAATGTCCGCAAGTATCATTTCGTTGACACCGTCGTAATCCCATTCGTCAAACGGTGTCATTTGATAGGCCCACGCCGCAACGCCAGTTTCCGGATTTCTAGCGATTATCGCCATCGTCCATTTTTGGTCGATGGGCTTCCCATCCGGACCAGCACGCTGTGCAGGATTCCAAGTCGACGGATTTGCCGTCCCATAATAGATCAGATTGAGTTCGGGATCGTATGAGAACCAACCCCACGCTGTTCCTCCGCCGATCTTCCACTGATCGCCGTTCCAGGTTTTGAGGGACGAATCCCGCCCAACCGGCTTACCCAGGGATGTTGTCCTCTCGGGGTCAAACAGAATTTCATCGTCCGGACCTGTGGCGTAGGCACGCCAAAGGCGTTTCCCATTCTTGATGTCATAAGCCGTCAGGTGACCGCGCACACCAAATTCAGCGCCAGAATTACCAACGATCACTGCGTTCTTGACGACAAGCGGTGCAGCAGTCCCCGACTCACCCTTTTTGGGATCGCCATTCACTGCCTTCCAGATTTCTTTCCCCGTTTTCGCATCGAGAGCTACGACAGCAGTGTCGGCCTGATGAAGAAAGATCGTTCCATCCGCGTAAGCGACACCTCTATTCACTGTGTCGCAGCACATTATTGCGACCACTGCGGGGTCTTGCTTAGGGGCATAAGACCAGAGAATCTTCCCCTCGCTGTTCAAATCCAACGCATAGACGTTGTTTGGGAACGGGGTATGCACGTACATGACATTGTCAATCACGAGCGGCGAACCTTCGTGGCCCCGCAACACGCCCGTCGAGAAAGTCCAGGCGACCTTGAGATCTTTGACATTAGTCGTGTTGATTTGATCCAGCTTGGAATACCGTTGATTGTAATAATCACCGGATTGCATCGCCCATTGTTTTGGATCGCTCGTATTTTTTGCGACGTCATCATTGGCGATAGCAGTTGTCGCAAACATACTGACCAAGGTCAGCGCTAGCCCTAGTTGGCCCTTTGCCATCTTTGTTTCCTCATCCAATATTAAATTGGTGTCCTTAGGGCCGCGGGCTTGCAACATTTTCCCTCAACCCATTGGTTGAATATCCCTGCCCTATCGGAAAGTCAACCATTCGGTTGAGCGATGACACTGCTCCGGAGCGGCATCAGGGCCTTCCCGATGTCCGCGAGCCGCAATCCGAAGCTATAGTGGTGCCGTTCAACTTCTTCTTGCCCGCCAAGACGAATGCCGAAGCGGTAGTTGAGCACCGCCGAAACCCGGCAAAATCGGACCATCAATCACCAACGCCTTCACGCCTCGGGCAGACGCCACGATCGCTTCCCAGATGTCGACGGTGAAGCGCAACTTGAGCGCCGCGATCCTGTTGGCCGCACCCCTCTGAACTTGTCCCTCGCAGAATCTGTTGGTTGAACCGCCCTCCGCCAACTTGATCACTGCCAGCGGCACCAGACGCTTTGACCTACCCGCTCCGTGACAACCGGAGGGGCTCGCTGTTCAACGCTGGCCCTCAAGGACGCGAAGCGTTCTCTAAACTGTCTTGGCCTGCTAGACCTCCAAAGAGGGGGAACACAACCCCAGGCACAGCACGCGTGCAACGCCGCAGGCCGCAAACCTACATTTCGACCTGCAAACCACGGTAAGAGTACGGATTGTTACGGAAGGAAGGCGCTTCGCCCTGGTGGCCCGTTGGTAGCCTGGGCCCAGCGCCCCTAAAATCGGTCACTAAATTAGCCAATGAAGTCATTGGCGATCCCGGCAGGATTCGAACCTGCGACCTACTGCTTAGAAGTCGTCCATCGCCATTCCGGAGAGTTACGGAACAATACGGTATCATACTGACTCTCCATGGTTTTTCAGGCTGGCCAATATTATCCGACCACGTACAATACGCCCTGTTACCGCTTTGCCCTGGTAGCCCATTGGTAGCCCGCAGCACCTTCACCACGAAACCACGTGGTAGCCCGGACCAATACAGCATCAGGCAACCCTCAACCCAACAGGGCGGCAGATGAACATCATAAAGTCCATTACCCAAACCACCATAAAGGCCCTAGGCCCCGGCGACACCATCCGCGATACCAACCTCAGGGGCTTCGGCGCACGACGTCGCAAAAACACCATCACTTTCTTTGTTAAAACCCGTTACAGGGGAAGCCAGCGCTGGATCACCATCGGTTCACATCCCGCATGGTCGGCCGACAAAGCGAGACAGCGTGCCTCTGATATCCTGCGCAACGTCGATAAACATTTCCAACGCACAGTCGCCTCGCCCGCAACCGCAGATCCCTACCTTACGTTCAAGGAAGCTTTCGACAGGTTCGCCGTCGCCCACGGTCCCTTCATTAAACCGCGCACGCTCAAGGAATACACACGCATCGCGAATAGGGTCATCGTTCCCTATTTCAAGGATAAGCCCCTCAAGGACTTCAAACGAGCGGATTGTTCGGCGTTCCATCAATCCCTGATCATGGTCCCTAGCGCAGCAAACCATGCGCGCGCCCTTATCAGTCTCGTCTTCAACTGGGCCATCATCGAGGAGCTTATCCCCGAAGCATTGAACCCCACCAGAGGCGTTCGCAAATACAAAGAAATCAGCCGCGCCCAATTCCTATCGCAAGACGATCTCAAACGCCTGGCCAAAGCCATGCACGAAGCACTACTCCGGAACGAGGCTTCCCGCATCCAGGTGGCAACCATCCTGTTGCTTCTCTTCACCGGAGCACGGCGCAGCGAAATCTTCACGCTCAAGCGCAACTACGTCGACCGCCACCGCATGATCGCCCACCTGCCCGACAGCAAAACCGGCAAAAAGGTCCTCCACCTGGGTCCCTTCGCCATGAGCATCCTGGATGCCATTCCGGAGGTCGACGGAAACCCCTATTACATGGTCGGACGTAAAGCCGGGTCATGCATCAGCGAAATCAAAAAGCCCTGGGACAAGATCCGCAAGCGCGCAGGTCTTGAGGGTTTCCGCCTGCACGACTTCAGGCATTCGTTTGCCAGTTTCGCCGGCGACCAAGGTGCTTCAGCTCGCGCCGTCGGCGCACTCCTCGGACATGCCAGCATCGAAACCACCAAACTCTACCTGCACATCTTCAACCAGAGAGCCAAAGAGACCTCACGCCAAACCGGACAAGCCATCGACAACATCCTCTCCGGCGCTTTGATTCTTCAAACGTCGCCGCCACCTTCCGGGAATCAAGCCACGCATTCAGATCCGCAAGATCATACAGAACGCTAGACCGCCCTTCGGCCAGCTCCAGTAATATAGAAACACGCCATTGAGTTCCTTGTGGATTTTTAGAGGTTTTTTACCAGTTCTACGTACCTGCAGAACGCATTGACCAGCTGTATCTGTCTAGGTGTTCGGCACTCAGCTTCGAAGAGCTGCGCTGAGCTAACGATGATCGAGATGCACTTGGCTCGTGACGTCGCCACGTTCAGACGATTCAGGCTGTAGAGAAATTCCATCCCTCGTGGGGCATCCGCATGGCTTGACGTTGCCATTGAGTAGATGGCGATCGGCGCTTCCTGCCCCTGAAACTTATCGACGGTCCCGACGCGAGCGCCGGGAAGTCGTTGCTGAATTTCGAAGACTTGTGCGTTGTACGGCGTGATGATGACGATATCGTCTAGCGTCAGTCCGTGCTCGTTTCCGTCGCGGTCGATCCACGTCGCATTGCCGGCCAGGATTTGGTTGACGAGCTTGCTTACCTCTTCGGCCTCTTCCGGTGAGCAGTTCTGATTGCCCGTGTGGTGCACCGGAACATAGCGCAACCCGGAGCCGCTGATTGCGCCGTCTGACTCGATGACTTGCGCCCTGAGCCCGGGCTTCGAAGTAAGCTTGTCGTCATAAAACAGTTCAGAAGTGAAGGCGCAGATGTCGGGATGCAAACGCCAGGTCTGTTCGAGGAAGAGTCCGCGGTCAGCCGGCACCGTGTGGGCATCGCCAAGTATGTGCGTCAGAGCTGAAACGTCTGTACCTTCCGGATGAGTGCCCTGCATCGGCTGGTCGAGCTGTTGCGGGTCCCCGAGCAGAACGACGGTCTTGGCTGCTTGCGAAACCGCCAGAACATTAGCGAGAGACATCTGGGCGGCCTCGTCTACGAACAGCACATCGAGTATTTCGAAGGCGTCCTGCCTTGCCCACAGCCACGCAGTCCCGCCGCCAACATTCACGTTGCCGCCAAGCGCATTTATCAAGTCTTCGCTCCGCTTTGCGAAGGTGAGCCGATGCTGAGGTTGGCCAACCTTGTCCGCCTTGTGGCAGCATTGGACTCCAATGCCCAGATCGTCGGCAGCTTCAATCGTGCCGTCGATGAGGTTGCGAATGACCTTGTGACTATTCGCCGTAATGCCGACCGTCTTTCCCTGACGGACCAACTCGCAAATCATTCTCGCGCCGCTGTATGTCTTGCCTGCTCCTGGTGGACCTTGGATTGGCAGGACGCCACCCTCCAGATGGCTGCAAAGTCTGACGGCAGTTGCGCTGGCCGCTTCACCTTCATAATGGAGAGGTTCGCCGCCGGTGCGCGGGGCGATCCTCAGCAGGAGATCGCGCGCCGCCTGATACGGGCCATCGCCCTCGATACCGTTATCGGCAACGTATTCGCCAAGCCGGACCAGCGCATCTTTCATTGGCTGCGTATCGATAACCTTATGGGCAAATATCGCCACGGGATTGATGCCGGCAGAATCTTTCCGCTTCTTGATGTCGATCGTTCGGTCATCGAAGGAGATCGCGGCGACCGTTCCGAACTTCTCTCCGCCTTGCGAGCGAAGCTCTTCGTCACCGCGCAGATCCGTCTCTTGCGGCGGAAAGCTATAGCGGTGTATCGGCGCTGTGTTGGTACCGCCCGCATTCCCGACATAGGACAGGCCAGACAGCCCGGCACGCTCATCCAGCAGATCTTCTGCCGAGAGGTCGGACAAGCGGAATAATTCCCACCAGAGCGCTTTTTCTTCCCTTCGATGCCAATCGAGAATGTTAGCGAGTATCCATCTCGCCTGCTGCTCGTCGTTCCGTTCGTCCGGATCGACGGGTATGTCGCCGGTCAGCCGATCGATGATCGCATTAATCTTCAGAATCCAGGTGGTGATGCGCTCATTCGGCGAGCCGTCACCGGCCTCGGGACGCGGAACATCGGTCCCTCTTGCGACGACTTGATTTCGCAGTTCCTCGAGCCAGTTTCGCAATCCTTCGGCGGCAAGGCAGTCGTCCTTGTTGTAAGCGAGAACGGCTTCCTTCGTTTCCTCCGAGATGGACGCCGTGTCATCGAGTTCAAGGCCAGTCTGCATTGCAGCAAGCGCGGTCCCGGCATCGGCAAGGTCTTTCTCGCGAACAAACGAGAAGAACGGTTCCATCTGCTTGATCGAATAACTTTCCACGCTCGCTCGGACCGTGTGCCGCACGACCTGGTAGAGATCAACGAACAGGCCTGCCCTCAACATCCTGTCAATTTCTTCCTCACGTGTCGCATAGCGCCCCATAAGGCGCTTCATCGCAGCGGGCTCGTAAGGTGCGTAGTGGTAGATGTGAAGGTCGGGGTAAGTTTCCCACCGAGCCATGACGAAGTCGACAAACCGCTCGAACACTTTCTTTTCATCTTCGCGGGTGAAGGCCCAATCGCCGACATAAAGGAAAGAACCGTCCTCCTCGAACACATAGCCAAAGAGATATTCGAGCCCGTGTTCGCCAACGAACGGATCGCCTTCAAGATCGAAGAAGATATCACCGGGTGATGGTTCGGGAAGTCGCGTGAGCCCCAAGCCCTCCAAGACCGGCAGAAGTTCGAACTTGCGCTCGCCGCTTTGCCGCGCTTCGACCTGGATGCGCGCTTGTTCCCGAATGCGCTCGTACGAGTCAGCCGAACCGCGGTCGGGCTTCCAGCTCAGCGGTAAGGGCATCGTTGCCAGTTGCTCGACCGTAGAGACTTCGCGCCGCTTCAGTTCATTGATCTGGACTTTGGAGATTCCGGCGACAAGGCAAAGGTGGTCATCATCACGGCGGCGCTTATCACAGCTCTCCCGCCATCGGCAGATGTCGCAATACTCTTTCGGATCAGGGTAGGTCTTTGCAGTTTCTTTGGCTGCCAGGTCATCGATTAGGCCCCGCTTCACTTTGCGAAAGTATGCAGCAGAGTCCGCGAACCTGTAGCGCCGGGGTTCGAAGTCCGACCAAGGCGCAACGACGTACATATATTCGGGCGCGACGCCTTGAGCTTGAGTCAGCAGATCCGAATAGAGCGCGAGCTGCAGGACCGCACCTGCTTTCGTTTCACGTGCGAGCTTGGTGTCGATCACTTCGTATGACCAGTCACCTAAGTTGCTGGGTCTATCATCGACGCGCCTCAGGATATCGGCGCGTCCGATCCAGCCATCATCCGAAAGCGCGCCTTGCGCTATGACTTGCGCGCCAGCACGCATGGCATCAAGCGTTTCGGTGACGGCCTTGTCATACACATCGACACCGTCGATTCGGACAACCTCGATCCCCGATGCCTCGAGATGGTCGATATAACTCTGCTCGTGCTTCGTGCCGCGCTCGGCGAGCACCATGAGGAGCGGGTCCCAAACCTTCGGTTTGGCAAGCGTGCCTTCGGCAACTGAACGGTCAAGCGACGTCAGATGCCGACAGTTCAAATGTCCGACAAGATCAGTAGCGCTAAGTTCGAATTTTCCCCCGCGTTTTTTCATTGGGATACGATATGCCTTTAATGCTCAGCGGGCAAAAAGTAGCTGCCGACGGTCCACAAGTTACCGGCTATTTTCGGCGCTCCCATACCTCTCGCCATGCGGCGTACTCGCTTGGTCTGATGCCGCAGCAGGCGAAGTTGCCTTCATGAAGACTAGGAGTTCTGCTTCGGCGACCTCGATGAAGCGTGCTGGTCTTCTTCCGGCAGTTCTTTGTTGGCAAAGGGCAACTTGGGCTGCCGCTCGATTCTGTTTCATCGCCTCGCGAATTATGGTGGCGACCAAACCGGACAAGCCATCGAAAATATCCCGCCCGGCGCTATGATTCTTCAAACGTCGCCGCCACCTTCCGGGAATCAAGCCACGCATTCAGATCCGCAAGATCATACAGAACAGGACTCCGCTTCCCCAGACCAAGTCGAATGAACACCGGGCCACCGCCCTTGATCCGGTAATCCTCAAGGGTCCGTGGGCTGATATGCAGATATGCCGCTGCCTGTGCCGTTTGCAGCAGCGTCTTTCTCTCAGGAATATCCGCCACGGGCCATTGCTCTTGCGTTTGCATCCCTCTGCTTGCAGATTACAACGTGATCGCCGCTTCGCAACACGGGAGTCCACAACGTGGCCCCACCAGACCTGACAGAACTTCAAGCCGCCTGCACCGCCGCGCATGACGAGTATCGCACGGCACGAAAAACGTTGGCCAACGCCATCGGCAAGGATGAGCGCAGCGAAGACATGCGCGACATGATCGCCTCCACCATCGATATCGGCCTCAATGCAACGCTTCACCGCCTCAAAACCGACGACCCGAAGATCGTCGAAGCGATTGAACGGTTGAGCGAAGCCTCCCATCACCTCGGGCTCGCCATCAACGCCCGCGAGGAAGCCCAAATCGAGAAGAACCTCAACCATCACCGCGTTTACGTCGATGATGGCCGCGAATTTACTTTGGACCTGAAAACGGGAACCTGGACCTACCTCGATGCCCCCGACCGGCCCATCAAGCTCTCTTTCGTCAAATCCGACAAACTTCCCTTCGCGTTGCCGGGCTTCGAACCGAAAATGGACCCTCCGAAACCAACCAAGAGCCGAAAACGCTCTCCCCGCATGTAGGCTTGCCTGCAACACTCCCGTTTGAACTTGTATTGCTTAAACTGCTAACTGCCTACGTCGTGGGCAATTCACATTGCCGACTCACGTGGTTAGCGGGGTAGGCTCCCCTCATGATCATCACCCACACCGTCAACCATCAGGGAAAGCACCGCGTTTATCTCGGCGGAAACTTCTCCCTCAAGGCTTGGCTTGAGCAAAAGGACGACACGCCCGCTTGGACATTTGCCTTCGACGCCTCAGAAGCGCCAGCCCACATGTCCGATCCCGACGCCATGCGCCAATGGGCCTACGGGCTGCTATCCGAGTTGGCCAAAGCCCTTCATGTGCAGCTGCGCGACCTCATGACTGTGCCCTTCGATGTCATCGCGAAACTGCACACAACATCCGCGCTGCATGACAAGCGCATCCCTTCACCCCAGCGCGAGGTCATCGAAACCGGCTACATGCCAACTCTGCCAGGGCTCAAACGCACCAAGGCCGACTTTACCGCGAGCGATTTCAAGGCCTACCACGACAAAGGACGCTCGCGCGGCAAACGATGATCGCAACCCGTCTCAACAAATAAGGCCCCACGTTTAGGGCGGGGCCGAATGGCGAAGGCCGCAGTCCTTTCGGTGGCCCATCACCGGCACGGTCATCGCCTCTTCAAGCTGTACCGCACTGCCATCCTAGCAATACCGAATGCGTCCGAAACCCCTCGCGCCTGCACCATAAGCACCCATCTGTTGTATACACTCCATCACCGGCTGTAACTACTTCACGGGGGGTTCGGGGGGCGTGAAGCCACCCGTGCGCAGGGTCTGTATTCCGGTTCCTGCATGCACTTGCCTCTCCCAAAAGCACCCTCATGCCATCCAGACGCGGCGCAAGTCCTTGTGATGGCGGGGGATGATTTTCACCTAGGCAGGGAACGTGGCGTCGATGCATCGATGCTGCCCATACACAGGGCATACCGCTGGTATGCAAAGTGAAGCTAAGAGAAGGTTGAAAGGAACGGAGCGAGGTATGCCTTTGACCACAATTTTGGTCAAAGGCGGCGCCTTCGGCGCTGTGGCGCCGGGGCAAGCCCCGGCTCCCCGCTCCGTTCCTTTCAAGGAAAGCCATTAAGATGCCGCGCAGATGTTCAAAACGCGCCGCCCAGGGAGAAAAGGTGGTCCAACCACGATTCCTGAAGGCGAGACTGAGTGAAGACGACCATCGCCAGATGCACCGCATCGCCGCGGAACGCGGCATCAAGATATCCCGGTTGACCAGAACGATTTTGCAGGCGCACCTGAAGGGGATTCCCGTGCGGCTGCCGCATCCGCACGGCATCACCGATGAACTGGTCCACCAGCTGGCCCGTATCGGCAACAACCTGAACCAGCTCGCCCATCAGGCCAACATTGGCTATGTCGCCGTACCCATGCAGGAAATCCGCAGCTGCATCGACGCCATCAACCAGAAAGTGGCGCAACTCTGATGCTGGCGAAGGTCGCGCCAACG